>JAAWJI010000014.1 GCA_022796795.1 Lachnospiraceae bacterium
AAATTTGAGTACACCATCAATGATCCTGTAGGTATCCATGCACGTCCTGCCGGCCTGCTGGCAAAGAAGGCCAAGACATTGGGCAGCACGGTCACGATCACCGCGGCGGATGGCAGGTCAGCCACGGCCTCTAAACTTATGGCTCTCATGGGGCTGGGCATTAAGCAAGGTGATACGGTATCCGTCATCATTGAGGGAGGGGACGAAGAGGCTAACGCAGATGTCATGGAACAGTTCTTTAAAGATAATCTGTAGGTGACATAAGGAGGGAAATATGATCTTAATACAGGGAAAGGGTGTTTCAAAGGGTGTTGCAAACGGTCCGATCTATTTCTTTCAGCGTCCGGGAATTACGATTACAGATGCCTCCGTATCCGATATCGAAACGGAGAGGGAACGAATTATAGCTGCCCAGGAAAAATCCATGGTCCAGCTGAATGCTCTGGCTGAAAAGGTGCGGCAGGAGACGGGAGATGAAACAGCGCTTCTCTTTGAGACGCATGCCATGTTTGTGGAGGACGAGGATTATGTGGAGTGCATGATGGACACGCTGGCAGAGGAACAGTGTACCGCAGAACGGGCGTTGGAAGTTGCCGGTGAGAAATTTGCGGCCATGCTTGCCGCCATGGATGATGCTTATATGCAGGTGAGAGCTGCGGATATCAAGGATGTGACCAGGCGTATCCTCAATAACCTCATGGGGGTTGTTGAGGACGGGATTGATTCGGAGATACCGGTAATATTGGCTGCTGATGATCTGGCGCCATCCGAGACAATCCAGCTTGACAAAAGCAAAATCCTTGGGTTTATTACCCAGGGCGGATCGGGTAACAGCCATACAGCTATTCTGGCACGAACTATGGGCATCCCGGCTATTTCAGGGCTGGGTGATGCGCTGAAACCGGAACTTGGAGGACGGACAGCCTACATAGACGGGGAAACAGGACAGGTGGCGGTTGAGCCGGATGATATTACTCTGGCTGCCTTTCAGGCAAAATACGAGAAACAGCAGGAGATAAAAGAGCTGATGCAGACCATGAAGGGGCAGGAAGATGTGACCTTGGACGGCAGGAAGATGATGGTTTACTGCAACATTGGTTCCCCTGAGGATATCACGGCTGTTTTGTCCAATGACGGACAGGGAATCGGACTGTTCCGTTCGGAATTTTTGTATCTTGCTTCTGACGACTATCCTTCTGAGGAGAATCAGTTCCAGGCATACAAGGAAGCGGCTACTGCTATGGAGGGCAGGAGAGTGGTTATCCGTACACTGGACATTGGCGCTGATAAGCAGGTAGGCTATTTCGGACTTCAGAAGGAAGAAAATCCTGCGCTGGGTGTACGTGCGATCCGCATCTGTCTGAACCGTCCGGAAGTATTCCGCACCCAGCTGCGTGCCCTGTACCGGGCTTCCGCCTATGGGAAAATTGCAATTATGTTCCCGATGATTACTTCTGTGTGGGAAGTAAAAGAATGTAAACGGGCATGCCAGAAGGTAATGACTGAATTGGATGGGGAGGGAGTTTCTTACCGGAAAGATACGGAGATTGGTATTATGATCGAGACGCCGGCTTCCATTTTGGTTGCGGAGGAGCTGGCAAAAGAGGTTGATTTTTTCTCTGTTGGAACGAATGATCTTACGCAGTATACACTGGCATGCGACCGGCAGGCAAATGACCTGGGCAAGTTTTTTGATCCCCATCACCCGGCGGTTCTGCGGGCGTTGAAGATTGCCGCGGACGCTGCACATAAGGCAGGCATTTGGATCGGCATCTGCGGGGAATTGGGGGCGGATCTGTCATTGCTGGAAACTTTTCTGGCTATTGGAATTGACGAGCTGTCCGTATCACCTGCTTCGGTACTGCCGCTGCGGGCCAAAATCCGTCAGTCTATTGCCAAGACGTGCACCCTGGAATTGTTGAGGTGCTGAATACTCAGAAAGCGGAAAGCGGTTACGTTTCCTTTTGTTACACCGTACATATCCTGCGGCATTTTTAAAGATGCCGCAGGATTATTTTCTATTTATAACAGCCAGGGTTTCTGGAAAATTAACAATTTCTATTCTCGTGAAATGAAACAGATTGTGATATAATTAGGCTGTCTGTAAGCATCATATGGAGGAGGAAATGAATGGGACTATTTAGCAAAAAGAAAGAAGAAAAAAGGAAGGAACAAAAACCGCAGGAAAAGAACCAGGAGAGGAAGGAGTATATCCGGGGAGCCGGCGGAAGCATTGTGAGCAAATCCATTTTAAACGGCACCTCAAAGCTGAAATGGCTGTTTAGGCAGGAAGGGGGACCGGGAAATGGCTGGGTGGCCTTTGGGGACACAGACAGCCAGGAATATGTGAACGACGCAAACAATATGGCGGTTGTGGATTTTAACACGTTGGCTAATATTGAGCCCGCAGTTTTAAATGTGTTTTATATGCCCATGGGCAGCGATCTGGAATTTCGCTGGGATCAGACAGGAAAATACTTTGTGGATACGAGAACCGGGAAAGAGATTCGGGAGCCGGTGAAGCATCCGGGTCAGATCGCTTTTGAGAAAAATTTGAAATTCCTCAACCAGGAGACGTACCCGGAAGCGTTTTTCCAGATGCTCTTTAAAGAAAGCGAAAAGCTACAGGTCATCCGGGCAGGGGAGGCTGATTTTCCCACCGGGGAGGTGGTGCTTGCAGATCCCCTGGTCTATCTGGGAAGCAAATACGAGACTGTGCTGGAGCGGAAGCTTCCGGCTGGGAGCTATGGGGTGGACCTTTCGGTGCTGCGTTCTTCCCTGGTCGGTTTGCGGATTGCGGCCGCAAGACTGGTAATCCGTGATAAGCCTGCGGTGCGCTACGAGATTGCCATGCCAAAGGGGAAGGAACCCGGGGACCTGGGAAAGCCGGGAGTTTTCACCTTTTTCGGCGTGGACGCGGGACTGGCCTGCTTTGCGGACAGTGAGATTTCCCGGGAATACCGGCTGTTTTTTGAAAAGTGGGAGAAGGAAAATCCGGGAAAGAACAGATATGCAGACTATTTTGCACCGCTCTTTCAAAAAAGCTATGAGAAGCATCCGGGGCTTCAAAACCAGAGCGGCAGCTTCCTGGAGTGGGGGCTTCCAGAGAGCGGACAGAGGACGGTGCTGTTCTCCAGCGGAATGGGAGACGGGATCTTCAGCGGATATTGGGGACTGGATGAGGAAGGCGGGATTGTCTGCCTGGTGGTGCCCTTTATGAATCCGGAGTTTTTCTGATTAGAAATTACCATAAGGAAGAACTATCCAGCTCCTGAGACAGAGCAGCCAGGGTTTCTTCATCCAAAATGGTGTAGATAAGCTTGTCCTGAGACAGGTAGCCCTTGTCTATAAAATCATGAATGACCTGATACCGCATCTTGCCATAAACATAGGTCTTGTGATAAGATAAAATCATATGAAATAACAAATCGTGAGATGAAATGTTTTACTTATGGAAGAATTGGCAGGAAGAATTTAGCACCTTAGGGTGCCAGATTCAGGAGGTAGGCTCTATGGGACTGTATCTGAATCCGGGAAACGAAGCTTTCCGACAGGCAGTGACGGATGATATTTATGTGGATAAGACAAACCTGATTGCTCTTATGAACCAGCGGCTCAATCGGTCTCGGGTAAAATATGTCTGTGTTAGCCGGCCGCGCCGTTTTGGAAAATCCATGGCAGCAGATATGCTTGCAGCCTATTATGGTAAGGGCTGTGATTCCAAAGAGCTGTTTGCAGGCAAGGATATCGAAAAAGAAGAGTCCTTTGGAATCCATTTAAATCAGCATTGTGTGATACGGCTGGATATGCAGCGTTTCCTTTTTGATGAATTACACCTGGATATCTTCATTGAAAAAATGCAGGAAGCAGTGATCCGGGAGCTGGAAGTGGAATATGGGGCCTGTTTTGTTGCAGATCAATATGGGCTGCCAGGTGTATTGGGGCAAATCTACGCACAGACAAAAAAAGGATTTGTTTTTATCATTGATGAATGGGACTGTGTATTTCGGTTTGCAAAGGAGAGGCAGGATGTACAGAAGGCTTATCTGGATTTTCTCAGAGGGCTTTTTAAAGGTGCGGAATACGTGGAGCTGGCGTATATGACAGGGATACTTCCCATTAAAAAGTATGGAGAACATTCTGCTATTAATATTTTTAAAGAATTTTCCATGCTGAATCCTGGGCCATTGGCAGAGTATTTTGGTTTTACAGAAAATGAGATACAAGGGCTCTGTGAGAGGTATGATATCGATTATGAGGAGACCAGGGAATGGTATGATGGTTATCTGGTAGGCGATTTCCACATCTATAATCCCCAGGCGGTAACAGAATTGATGGACAATCGGGCCTTTCGAAGCTATTGGACTGGTACTGAAACGTATGAAGCTCTAAAAATCTATATTGATATGAATTTTAACGGATTAAAGGAAACCGTGATTGGCATGTTAAGCGGTGCACGCAGTGAGATTGATCCGTCTACCAGCCCAAACGATATGACAACCTTTAAAAGCCGGGATGATGTGCTCACCCTGTTGATTCATCTGGGATATCTGTCCTTTGATGAAAAAACCTCAGAGGTATTTATTCCGAATCAGGAGATTGCCCAGGAGTTTATGAGATCTATAAAGACAGGAGGCTGGGATGGACTGATCCAGGCCCTGGAACGTTCGGATGATTTGCTCCAAAAAACCTGGGAGCTGGATGGGAGAGCTGTAGCCGCTGGCATAGCTGCAATACATGACGAGACGGCGTCCATGCTTAAATACAACGATGAGAATTCACTTACCTGCACGGTTTTGATGGCATATTACAGTGCAAAGACCTATTATATGAATCCTCTCATGGAATTTCCATCGGGGAAAGGCTTTGCGGATGTGGTGTATTTGCCTAAAAGAGAGTGTGACAGACCGGCCCTGGTAGTGGAATTAAAGTGGAATCAATCAGCAGAAGGAGCTATTGAGCAGATTAAGGACAGACAGTATACGCATTGGTTGGAGGGATATACAGGGCAGATTCTTCTTGTAGGAGTCAGTTATGACGAGAAAAAAGGCCATACCTGTGTGATTGAAGAACATCAGAAGGTTTCGTGATGATTTGCGAATGTTATTGAGAACGGAGTGTACAGTAACAACATTCTGAAAACAAATTGTTAAAACTGTATAAAAGGCTTGAAATACAAGCTATATTTTAGTAGAATATATACATGGGTGTCAGAGCACCTGAAATTTGGCGAAAACTGGGGTGTTTTCGCACTATTAAATAGTATCGGAGGAAGAGGCATGAACGTTTTTACGACAGACAACATTCGCAACGTAGTCCTGTTGGGTCACGGCGGCTGTGGCAAGACCAGCCTGGTGGAGGCCATGGCATATGTGTCCGGTCTTACTACCCGCATGGGCAAGGTGACAGACGGTAATACCATCAGTGATTATGATAAAGAAGAAATCAAAAGAAAATTTTCTATCAGCACAGCTGTAGTGCCTATTATCTGGAATGACAGCAAGATTAATATTCTGGATGCGCCAGGTTACTTCGATTTTGTGGGTGAGGCGGAGGAAGCTGTGGCAGCTGCCGACGCGGCCATTATCGTGGTATCGGGAAAGGCCGGCGTAGAGGTGGGAACCCAGAAGGCCTGGGAGTTATGTGAGAAATATAAGCTGCCCCGTATGTTCTTCGTGACGGAGATGGATGTGGACCATGCGTCTTTCCGTCAGGTAGTGGAGGATCTGACGGATTTATATGGGAAGAAGATCGCTCCCTTCTATCAACCCATCCGGGAGAATGAGAAGTTTGTGGGCTATGTAAACGTGTGCAAGATGGAGGGACGTAGGTTTACAGATATTGGCAAAAGAGAGCCCTGTGAGATTCCCGAGTATTGTAAGGAAAACCTGTCCATCTGCCGGGAAGCTCTCATGGACGCTGTGGCAGAGACCTCCGAGGAATTCATGGAGCGCTACTTTAACGGCGAGGAGTTTACCGTAGGTGAGATCCGTGCAGCCATGAAGTTCAATGTGTGCGACGGAAGCATTATCCCTATTTCTATGGGCTCCAGCGCAGAGCTGCGCAACATCCACAATCTGTTAAACGACATTGTGGAGCTGTTCCCCAGTCCGGATAAGAAGGAGTGCGCAGGCTTTAACTCCAAGACCAATGAGATTTTTGAGGCCAATTATTCCTTTGCCAAGTCTAAAACCGCCTATGTGTTTAAGACCATTGTAGATCCCTTTATCGGTAAATACTCCCTCATCAAGGTATGTTCCGGCGTCATCAAATCCGATGATGTGCTGTACAACAGCGACAAGGATGTGGAGGAAAAGCTGAACAAGCTGTATGTGATGCAAGGCAACAAGCCACTGGAGGTATCGGAGCTGCACGCAGGCGATATCGGAGCCATCGGAAAGCTTACCAATACCAAGACCGGCGATACGCTGTCCACCAAGGCTGCTCCTGTAATGTATGGACGGACGGAAGTGTCCAAGCCCTATACATATATGAGCTACAAGGCCAAGAACAAGGGAGATGAGGATAAGATTTCCCAGGCTCTGTCTAAGATGATGGAGGAGGATCTGACCCTGAAAATGGTCAATGACTCTGAGAACCGTCAGACCCTGCTGTACGGAATGGGCGATCAGCATCTGGACGTGGTAGTCAGCAAGCTGGAAGAGAAGTTTAAGGTAGGCGTAGAGCTTGGCAAGCCCAAGGTAGCCTTCCGTGAGACTTTGCGCAAGAAATCCGATGTGGATTCCAAATATAAGAAACAGACCGGAGGACATGGACAGTATGGACATGTAAAGATGACCTTTGAACCCTCCGGCGATCTGGAGACAGCCTTTGTCTTCGAGCAGATGGTAGTAGGCGGCGCAGTTCCCAAGAACTATTTCCCAGCTGTGGAAAAGGGACTGCAGGAATCTGTGGGCAAGGGACCTCTGGCCGGATATCCGGTAGTGGGTGTAAAGGCCGTGCTCTATGATGGATCCTATCATCCTGTAGACTCTTCGGAGATGGCTTTCAAGATGGCCACCATCCAGGCTTTCAAAAAAGGCTTCATGGATGCAGGTCCGGTGCTTCTGGAGCCCATTGTATCCATGAAGGTGACTGTGCCCGATAAGTATACCGGCGACGTTATGGGCGATCTGAACAAACGGCGGGGCCGTGTGCTGGGTATGAATCCGGTGACCGGCGGCAAGCAGGAGGTGATCGCTGATGTGCCCATGAAGGAAATCTTTGGATATTCCACGGTGCTTCGTTCTATGACAGGAGGAAGCGGCGTATTTGAGTATGAATTTGCCCGCTATGAGCAGGCTCCTTCTGACGTGCAGGAGCAGGAGGTGGCTTCCAGAGCCGCCGAGTCTGAGTAGGCAGCGGAAAACCAGCCCGGCAGCGGGAGGGTTAAACCCAGGAGAATCCTTGTCAGATAGTGGGAGATTTGAAAATCAGAGGGAGCAGTTAATGCTCCCTCATTCTTTTCTGCCTGACGGCAGGTTTGTTATGGGAGGCAGAAGGTTTTGCAGGACGGATGTTGTAGAATACAGGAAGGTTTTGCAAGATAATTTAAAAGTGGGGCGCAATATGAAAAACTATTGTTTAAAAATTGGCCAGGGACGCCACAAAATTTCCCTGCATGCAGTGGCTTGCGGCACGGACTGGAATGTGGCGATTTTTGGCGGTGAACGGGATCACATTGGCGCAGTCGCCTGTGGGATTCCCACTTTGATCCACGGGAATCCGGACAGGCCTACCGTGTCCTTGAGTTCTTTTTGTGTTCCCGGGCATAAGGATGATGTGTTAGCCCGAAAGGCTGCGGATATGCTTGCCAGAGCGTTATCCCAGGTGGTAGCGGTGACTGTGGGGATTCATGTGGAGCAGGCAGACCAGGAGGATCTTCGAATTTTGTGTGAGTATAGCCTGGAGGCCTGCCAGAGACTGTTACTGCGCATCCGGGAGGATGGGGATGACGCCTGATTTTGCACATCCGAGAGGATATGGTATAGGAGACAACGAGACGTGACATTTTTTGTGCGCAATGCCAGAAGTGTGGAGCTGACAAAGGCGAGAATGGAGCAGGAGCCCTGGTGGGAGAGAAACGAATGGGAGCAGATGTGAAAACAGAACATGAATGGGGGAAGAAAACAGAAGAATCCCGAATTGCCTACAATAAAAAAGCATCAGAATATGATCTGTCGAGAGAAGGACAGTATACCAGATTTCATATAAAGGAATTGTCTAATACCATAGAGTTGCATGAAGGAGATGTGGTTCTTGACGTGGCGTGTGGAAACGGTACTCTGTTAAGGGAATTGCGGAAAAAAGCAAAGATTCAGGCATTTGGAATCGACATAGCAGAGAATATGATCCATGCGGCAAAAACGCGTTATCCGGATATGCGTTTTGAGGTAAAGCCATGTTACCCGCTTGCATGGAATGATGAAAGCATTGACATTGTCACAGTATGTTGCGCATTTCATCATTTTGATAATCCCCAGAGATTTGTAAATGAATGTAAAAGAGTTTTAAAGAAAAAGGGTGCCGTGTATATCGCTGATCCTAACTTTGGGGTGGTAGTGCGCTTTTTTGCAAACTGGTTCTTGTTTCCTCTTTCCCGGACTGGTGATGTAAGAGTATACAGCAAAAAAGAGCTGGAGAGGATTTTTTATAATGGGGGATTTAAAACAGTGCGGATTTATAGAAAAGAAAAAGGATTGTTCCTGAGAGCTGAAAAGTAACAGGAAAAGCATTGACTTGTTGCTTTGCATTGGTGTTTTCTAATTTTAATATACAGAAATGGACGACAGGGTCTTTCTGGTTGATTGGAGCTTTCCTTTTAATGATCTTGTATGAAGCATGGTGGGTACGTTACTTTCGAAGCGAACGCAAGCTGTCAGACTTTTACAGCAGCTTTTTCGGTATTCCTCTTGCAGGGGCTACTCTGCCGGTTATGGCGTTTTTTATGCTGGGAATGTATGGAAAAGTTATATGTATGTTAATCGCAGTGTTTCTTTTAGGGATCGGACATATAGGCATACATGTTCAACACAAAAAAGACCTTGATAAAGATCAAATCAGGGCGCTGAGGTAAAGGCTTGGAGATAAGGGCGGACATGTGGTTACGCTAATATGCTCCGGCTATAATTTCACGCGGATTTCACAGAGACCTCACGCGGATTTCATGCCGGCCCTCTAAACTCTCCTTATCACAAATAAGGAGGTTTTTTTATGTTTTTAGGTTTGCAGTGGTACTGGTGGCTGGTGATTGCGGCGGCGCTGATCATCTCTATTCCCTTTAAGATTAAGTTTATGAAGTGGTGGAACAAGCGCCAGCAGGCGAAGAACCAGGAGGGAAAGTGGGGTGAGGAGGAGTGATCGAGGTCAAGAACCTGACATTTTCCTATAGTAAGGACAAACAGGCTCTTCACGGCCTGGATTTTACTGTGAAGGACGGGGAAATTTTCGGCTTCCTTGGGCCGAACGGTTCCGGGAAATCCACTACGCAAAAAATACTCACCGGGTTACTCAGGGGACACGGCGGGAAAGTCTCCCTGTTTGGGCAGGATATCTCTGTTGCACAGGGTCCGGAATTCTTTCAAAAAATCGGCGTTCTCTTTGAGTTTCCCTATCTGTACGCCAGCTTAAGCGCCGTGGATAATCTGAACTACTTTGCTTCATTCTATCCCAGAGAACAGAGGCGGGATGTGGGGGAGCTGCTGGACATGTTGGAATTCAAGCGGGACTTTCTGAAAAAGCCAGTGTCCTCCTACTCCAAAGGGATGCGCCAGCGGGTGAGCATGGCACGGGCGCTGGTAAGCAGCCCCCGGCTGCTGTTCCTGGACGAACCTACCAGCGGCCTTGACCCCTCCGGCGCAGTGCTGTTCCGAAAGATCATTGAGCAGGAGCGGAAAAAGGGAACGACGGTTTTTGTCACCACACACAATATGGTGGACGCGGATCTTCTGTGCGACCGGGTGGCGTTTATCGTAGGAGGAAACCTTGTGGCCCTGGATACGCCCAAACGTCTGAAAGAGAAAAACAGCAACCATGGGGTCGTGATCGACTATCTGTATCAAGGCCGACGGGAGAGGAAAACCATTGAGGCGACAGAGCTGGCGTCGGGCGTCCCTTTTGCCTGTGACGAGATGATCAGCATCCATTCCCAGGAGCCGACTTTGGAGGATATGTTTATCCAATACACAGGAAGGGGGCTTAGCTAATGGGAAAAGACTTCTTCACCCTGTTCAAAAAGGATTGCCGGATGCTGGCGTCGGGAAAGTTTTTCCTGATGGCAATAGGGTTTCTAATCCTTTATACAGCCTATGTGAACTTGGGCTATATCCGCTTTATGCATATGGAGCCTTACAATGTGTATCTGTATGACCCAGCCGGGACGCAAACAGAAAAGTCGTCCCTGGTACAGACGGTTTCCTCCATGGAGGATATGGACGCCGCTTTGCTTTCTGATGCCAACGGCGTGGGGATTTATGCAGGAGATGGGGACGTGCAGGTAGTGCTTTACGCAGGAGCAGAGCGCATCGACCGTCACCGGGCGGATTACGCCCTGTCCCTTCTTCGGCCCTGGACTAGCCGCACTCCGGAGGTACTTGGCACAAATACGCCGGAACAAAAGGCGAGAAAAGATATCACTTGTGAATTGTTGTTTTTTGAACTGACCGCCGTAGGATTTTTGGGGATTGCCGCCGTATTATTCAAGGAAAAGGGCATGGGAGTGATTCGTGTTCACGCCATTCTCCCCCTTCGAAAAAGCAAATTTCTCCTGTCTAAGCTGGCGGTGTTCCTGCTCTCTGATCTAGTCTTTGGAGTACTGCTCACACTGCTGAATGTGGGGCTTGCAGACGGGGCGGCAATCCTTCCCGCCGTTTTGCTTCAAACGGCCATTTTATCCCTTCTGATGGCCTTGGCGGGCCTGCTTTTTGCCTTGCTGCTAAAAGATTTCCGGCAATTTACGCTGGCATATTTAGTTATCGCCATTTTTGCCGCGACTCCTGTATTTCTATCTGCCAATACGTCTATTAAGCTTGACTGGATTGGTTATCAACCGTTCTATCACGTGTATATGGGACTAAAAAACGCCTATTTCGGATCTGCCAATTCACCAGTCTATTATGCTGTGTCTGTGACTGCAATCGCGCTGTTGTTTTTGGCGGTACAGCTTGCGTTTTACCGGGAAATCAGAAAGGAGGGGTGAGACGTGAAAGGCTTGAAATATCAGATGAAGAGTGTTCTGCAGGATAAATTCTGTCTGATGACGTTTTTGCTGCCCATCTTGGTTGCCCTTGGGCTCAATTTTATGGGGTCTGTTGATATGTCCAGTCTGGGCGAATTGCATTTCGGGGTATTGGAACATGAATTATCCCCTGAAACAATCACATGGCTGGAGCGGTACGGCCCGGTGACAGCCTATGGGACACAGGAAGAACTGACAGCCGCCATCCAGGAGCCGTCCACCAATGTCATTGGCGTACAAGCAGACGAAGGCAGCATCAAAACAGCCATCAGCGGGGACGAGCTGGATATTTTTCAGCAGGCGGCGGCTACGCTGCCGGTTCTCTACGAACAGCGGGCAGAGGCAGCCCAGGTAAAAGTCCAGATATGGGAGCGCCGGGACATTTTGGAAAGTCTGCAAGATATGTTTATCCCCGCTGTGCTGATCGTCGCTATGTTTATGGGCTGTACGTTCAACGCCATGAACATTATTTCCGAAAAGGAAGACGGCGTGGCTTTTGTAAATGAAATCCTGCCCATGGCGCCAGGCCAGTATATGCTGCAAAAGGTGGCGGTGGGATTTCTCTTTGGAAGCCTGTCCTCCGTGGCCACAGCCTGGATCTGTTTTCGATTTTCCTGGCACAACTTGGGAATACTGCTGGCGCTGATCCTTCTGTCGTCTTTTGTGGCGGCGCTGATGGGCCTGTTTATCGGTAAATTCTCCCAGGGTTTGATGGTTGGTGTGGTCTATATCAAAATCCTCATGCTTGTGTTTATGGCAGTGCCCATTGTATGCGTTCTGCTTGGGATAAGCGGGCCGCTGGCGGTCATTTGCAATATCGTTCCCTCAAAGAGCGCCTTTGAGGGCATTATGGCCCTGTCTGCCGGGGATATGAGGACGGCGGTAAAAGATGTTGGTATTCTGGTTTTTCACTGCATAGGGTGGTTTGCGTTGTATATCCTGATTTTTCCACGGCGAATCCATCCTCAATAGACAAGGGGATATGTGCTCCAAGGGCCGGTTTTACGGGGATCTGAAGCCCAGCACCCTGTCTGAGATGTTGGATGGTCTGTGTCAATATGCGGTAGACATAGGCTGTGACCGGGAGCTGTTGCCGGAAGGCTGGAAGTAGAAGGGCGCAGAGGACGGGCAAGCTGGTCTTGTCGTATTTCGACAAAATTTTAACAGTATGAGGGCAATTTGCTTGACAAATTGCCCTCATATGTTATGATAAAATTTAGTGTTGGCGTACTGCGTCAGTACGCAGAAATTTTCCGGATTGGTATATGTAAGTTCGGATGAGAAATTAATAAGAGGAGTGGAAAAGAATGGCAGCACCTTTTAACCACAGAGCTGTGGAGGAGAAATGGAGAAAGAACTGGGAGAAGAACCCGGTGAATGTAAATGACGGGAAGAAGCCCAAGTACTATTGTCTGGACATGTTTCCGTACCCGTCGGGAAACGGCCTGCATGTAGGACACTGGAGAGGATATGTGATCAGCGACGTGTGGAGCCGTTATAAGCTGATGCAGGGGTATTATATCGTTCATCCTATGGGGTGGGATGCCTTTGGACTTCCGGCGGAGAATTACGCCATCAAGATGGGGGTGCATCCTGCCAAGTCTACGGCGCAGAATGTGGCCAATATTAAGAAGCAGATTAACGACATTGCGGCTTTGTATGACTGGGATATGGAGGTCAATACCACGGACCCGGAGTTTTACAAGTGGACCCAGTGGATTTTTGTGAAGATGTTTAAGGAGGGGCTGGCCTACGAGAAGGAATTCCCTATTAACTGGTGCCCCTCCTGCAAGACAGGGCTTGCCAATGAAGAGGTGGTCAACGGCTGCTGCGAGCGCTGCGGAGCCACAGTGACCAAGAAGAATCTGCGCCAGTGGATGCTGAAGATCACAGCCTATGCAGACCGCCTGCTGAATGATCTGGATAAGCTGGACTGGCCGGAGAAGGTTAAAAAGATGCAATCTGACTGGATCGGCAAATCCTACGGCGCAGAGGTGGATTTCCCCATAGAAGGAAGAGAGGAGAAGATCACAGTCTATACCACTCGACCCGATACCCTGTACGGAGCGACCTTCATGGTGCTGGCCCCGGAACACAAGCTGGCGGCTTCCCTGGCCACGGAGGAGACCAGGGCTGCTGTGGATCAGTATATTTTTGACGCCTCCGTCAAGTCCAATGTGGACCGTCTCCAGGATAAGGAAAAGACTGGCGTGTTTACGGGAACCTATGCCGTCAATCCCCTGAACGGAGCCAGAGTGCCCATCTGGCTTTCTGACTATGTACTGGCGGATTACGGAACCGGCGCGATCATGTGTGTGCCGGCCCATGATGATCGGGACTTTGAGTTTGCCACAAAATTTAACATTCCCATTATACAGGTAATTGCAAAGGACGGAAAAGAAATCGAACCTATGACAGAGGCCTACACAGAGGCCAGCGGTATCATGATTAATTCCGGCGAGTGGAATGGGATGGAGAGCGCAGTTTTGAAGCAGGAGGCGCCTGCCATGATCGAGGAGAGAGGCTTGGGACGCAAGACCGTAAACTACAAGCTTCGCGACTGGGTGTTTTCCCGCCAGCGCTACTGGGGAGAGCCTATTCCCATCATTCACTGCCCCCACTGCGGCAATGTGCCGGTTCCCGAGGATCAGCTTCCCCTGCAGCTTCCGGAGGTAGAGAGCTATCAGCCTACGGGTACGGGAGAATCCCCGCTGGCAGCCATCGATGAGTGGGTGAATACCACCTGCCCGGTTTGCGGCGCCCCGGCCAAGAGAGAGACGAACACCATGCCTCAATGGGCGGGTTCTTCCTGGTATTTCCTGCGCTATGTGGACAATCTCAACGACCAGCAGCTGGTGAGCAAGGAGAAGGCGGACAAATACCTGCCGGTGGATATGTACATTGGCGGTGTGGAGCATGCGGTGCTTCATCTCCTGTACTCCCGTTTTTACACCAAATTCCTCCACGATATCGGAGCGGTGGACTTTGACGAACCCTTTACCAAGCTGTTCAACCAGGGCATGATTACGGGTAAGAACGGAATCAAAATGAGCAAGTCCAAGGGCAATGTGGTGTCCCCGGACGATCTGATCCGGGATTACGGCTGCGACGCCCTCCGCATGTACGAGCTCTTTGTGGGACCGCCGGAGCTGGATGCGGAGTGGGACGACAGAGGCATTGAGGGTGTGGCCCGCTTCCTGAAACGGTTCTGGAACCTGGTGCTGGACAACAAGGACAGCGGACTGGCAGAGACGAAGGAGAGCGTAAAGCTTCGCCATCAGATGATCCACGACATTACCACCCGTCTGGATGCCTTTAGTCTGAATACGGTCATTTCCGGATTTATGGAAAATAACAACAAGCTCATTGACCTGGCAAAGAAGCAAGGAGGCATGGACAAGGAGACCCTGGAGACTGCCGTGACACTGCTGGCGCCCTTTGCGCCCCACATTTCCGAAGAGCTTTGGGAGCAGCTGGGCCATGAGGATACGGTGTTTGCACACGGATGGCCCCAGGCGGATGCGGCGGCCATGAAGGACGACGAGAAGGAAATCGCCGTACAGATCAACGGTAAGACCCGGGCAGTGGTAAATATCCCCACCAGCTGTTCCAAGGAGGAGGCTATCGCGGCCGGCAAAGCTGTGGTTGCAGACCGACTGGAAGGCGCTATTGTGAAGGAGATCTATGTGCCGGGCAGGATCATAAACCTGGTAGTAAAATAGTTCAGCCAGAACGGAAGTTTTAAATAATTACAAGAGGGATCAAAACAAAAGAAAGGCGGGAAGGTATGAGTGATGCAACATTTCGAGGCGGCGTTCATCCCTATGACGGAAAGGATCTGTCAAAGGATAAGCCAGTCCGGATTGTGCTGCCCAAAGGGGATCTGGTGTATCCCCTGTCTCAGCATATCGGAGCGCCGGCAAGACCGGTGGTAGCAAAGGGGGATTCTGTGCTGGTTGGTCAGCTGATCGGGGAGGCCAGTGGCTTTTTGTCAGCCAATGTGATCAGCTCTGTGTCGGGAAAGGTCAAGGCCATTGAGCCCAGGCTTTTGCCCAACGGCATGACAGCCACCTCCATAATTGTGGAAAATGACCATGCATATCAGGCAGTTCCGGGCATGGGGGAGAAGCGGGACTGCATGAAAATGACAAAAGAAGAGATCCGGCAGGCCATTAAGGATGCGGGAATCGTGGGCATGGGAGGCGCAGGCTTCCCCACCCATGTGAAGCTTACGCCCAAGGACGACAGCGCTATCGATTATGTGATTGTAAACGGCGCGGAGTGCGAGCCATATCTCACCAGTGACTACCGCATGATGATGGAGGAGCCAAAGAAGATCATCGGCGGCCTGCGGGCCATGCTGCAGCTCTTCGAGAATGCCAGGGGCGTGATTGCCATTGAAAAAAACAAGCCAGAGGCCATTGAAATGCTCTCTGAGCTGGTAAAAGATGAGCCCCGCATGGAGGTATGCCCCATGAAGGTAAAATACCCCCAGGGTGCGGAACGCAATCTGATCTACGCCGTGTCCGGCAGAAAGCTTACCTCCAGGAAGCTTCCTGCAGATGTGGGCTGTGTGGTCAGCAACACGGATTCGGTCATTGCCATTTATATGGCTGTCTGTGAGACTACGCCTCTGATGCGGCGGATTGTGACGGTAACGGGGAATGCCATTCAGGATCCCCAGAACTTTAACGTGCGCACCGGCACCTGCTACGCGGAGCTTATCGAAGAGGCAGGAGGCTTTGCAGGAGAGCCGGCCAAGATTATTTCCGGCGGCCCTATGATGGGCTTTGCCCTGACAAACCTGGAGGTTCCGGTGACCAAGACCTCCTCGGCCCTGTTGTGCCTTTTGGAGGATCCTGTGGCTGAGGAGAGCCAGACTGCCTGTATTCGCTGCGGACGCTGCGCGGAAGTCTGTCCCAGCCATCTGGTTCCTCAAAAGATGATGGAAGCCTGCCAGCGGTTTGATCTGGAGCAGTTTGAGAAGCTTTACGGCATGGAGTGCTATGAATGCGGCTCCTGTACATATACCTGTCCGGCCAGAAGGCCGCTGACCCAGGCCTTTAAGCAGGCCCGCAAGGCAGTGGCGGACAACCGCCGGAAACAGCAGGCAGCGAAATAAGGGAGGGGAGTGAATTATGAACGGATTATTGCATGTATCATCCTCACCGCATGTCAGAGGGAAGGTGACCACCCGGTCCATCATGTATGATGTGCTCATAGCCCTTCTTCCTGCCACGGTGTTTGGTATTTACCGCTGCGGCCCTCGTTCTCTGGCCGTTGTTTTGGTGACAGTGGCGGCTGCAGTGCTGTCGGAATATTTGTATGAGAAGGGCACCAAACGGCCCGTGACTATTTTAGACGGAAGCGCGGCCCTGACGGGACTTTTGCTGGCCCTGAATATGCCGGTGCAGATCTCCTTGTGGATCCCGGTTTTGGGAAGCGTCTTTGCCATTGTGGTGGTGAAGCAGCTTTTCGGCGGACTGGGACAGAATTTCATGAATCCGGCTCTGGCGGCCCGGTGCTTTCTGCTTATTTCCTTTACGGGGAAAATGACGGACTTTACGGTGGACGGAGTGTCCGGCGCCACGCCTCTGGCTCTTTTAAAGAGCGGCCAGAGCGTGAATGTAGTCGATTTGTTCTGGGGCTTTACCGGAGGCTCCATCGGAGAGATTTCCACGGTTGCTATTTTGCTGGGAGCCGTTTACCTCCTTGCCAGAAGGGTCATTAGCTGGATCATTCCTGTGTCCTATCTGGGATCCTTTGCCATCTGTCTGATTTTGTTTGGCGGTCATGGCCTTGATCCCGCCTTCCTTCTGGGCCATCTCTTTGGCGGCGGCCTGATGCTGGGGGCCTGGTTTATGGCTACGGATTATGTGACCAGTCCCATAACCAGAAACGGAAAAATCCTTTTTGGGATCCTTCTGGGAGTCCTGACTTGTATTTTCCGTCTTTTTGGAGGCAGCGCAGGAGGCGTTTCCTATGCCATTATTCTGGGAAATCTGGTTGTGCCCCTGCTGGAGAAGGTGACAATGCCGAAAGCTTTTGGATGGGAGGGAAAACAGTCATGACAAAATTAAAGGACGCCCTGATTTTATTTGTGATTACTATCGTGGCAGGCCTGCTTTTGGGAGGAGTCAATGAGGTGACCAAGGAACCTATCGCAGAGCAGGAGGCCTTAAGAATCGCCCGGGCCTATCAGGCGGTAAGTCCCGGCGCACAGTCCTTTGAGCAGTCGGAAAAAATTCTGACGCTTCTGGAAAATTCTGAGACCTTGCTGGCAGACAGCGGCGTGGAGCTTGGCAATGTGCAGATCGAAGATGCAGTGGAGGCCCTGGACGCCTCCGGCAATCTGGTGGGTTATGTGGTGAAGTCCACCTCCAAGGACGGCTATAATGGGGCTATTACCCTGGCGGTGGGAGTTTCTCTGGACGGAACCCTTCAGGGGATTGATTTTATTGTCATCAGTGAGACCAAGGGACTTGGCATGAAGGCCATTGAGGCTCCCTTTAAGGATCAATTCCAGAACCGTACCGGCGGTCCCCTGGTGCTGACCAAGAGCGGCGCGCCGGCGGAGAACGAGATTGATGCCATCGGCGGCGCTACCTTTACGTCGTCAGCCACAGTTCATGCGGTGAACGCAGCCCTAACCTTTGCGTCCGCCTGCATGGAGCAGTAGGAGGTGCCAGAACATGAATAAATATGTGGAACGAATATACAACGGTGTGGCAAAGGAAAACCCCACCTTTATCCTGATGCTGGGCATGTGCCCCACCCTGGCGGTTACCACCTCGGCCTTTAACGGACTGGGTATGGGATTGTCCACCATGGTGGTGCTAGTGGCCTCCAACCTGCTCATATCCATGCTGCGGAAGATCATTCCGGACAAAGTGCGGATCCCGGCATACATTGTGGTGGTAGCCACCCTGGTTACCGTGGTGGAGATGCTGATTAAGGCCTTTATCCCCAGCCTATACGACGCTCTGGGTCTCTATATTCCTCTGATTGTGGTAAACTGTATTATCCTGGGACGGGCAGAGTCTTATGCTTCCAAAAATCCGCCTGTTCTGTCCGCACTGGATGGCGTGGGCATGGGCCTGGGCTTTTCCATTGCCCTGACCTGCATTGGTTTTTTCCGTGAGCTGATCGGAGAGGGAACGATTCTCTCTGGCACGCCTCTGGCCATGAGCCTGCCGGAATTCTATGAGCCGGTTACCATCTTTGTGCTGGCCCCCGGCGCATTTCTGGTGCTGGCCCTGATCAATGCGTTTTTAAATGCCTTACATATTCAGAATAACGGAAAGAAAAAGGTAGAGGGCTGCGATGGAAACTGTTGCAGCTGCTCCGGTTTGGCGGATTGTGCATCCAGAGATCAGAACTAGGGGGAGGGAAAAAAGATGAAGGAATTGTTATTGGTATTAGTAGGTTCAGCCCTGGTGAACAATGTGGTGCTGAGCCAGTTTCTGGGACTTTGTCCTTTCCTGGGCGTATCCAAGCAGGTGAAGACAGCTGCCAGCATGGGCGGCGCCGTAATCTTTGTTATCACCATTGCCTCGGCGGTGACCAGCCTGATCTATGATTTTGTCCTGGTTCCCTTAAATCTGGAGTTCTCCCAGACCATTGTGTTTATTCTGGTGATTGCGGCTCTGGTGCAGACGGTGGAAATGTTTTTGAAAAAGACCAGTCCTGGCTTATATCAAGCTCTGGGCGTGTATCTGCCTCTGATTACCACCAACTGCGCAGTGCTGGGCGTGGCCCTGAACAATGTAAAGAATGAGTACGTGGCGGCCAAAATGGGAGCCATGGGCTTTGTGACCAGCGTGGTGAACGGCTTTGCCACGGCGGTGGGCTTTACTATTGCCATTGTGCTTCTGGCCGGAATCCGGGAGCGGATTGCCTACAATGATATCCCCAAGCCTTTCCAGGGAGCGCCGATTGTGCTGCTGACCGCATGCCTGATGGCCATCGCGTTCTTTGGATTCTCAGGATTAATCTGACAGGAGGAAGAAAGCATGGATGGAATGAGTATTGTAATGGCAACCCTGGCCATCGGCGCAGTGGGCCTCCTGGTGGGACTTCTGTTGGTCTGGGTTGGCGGAAAATTTGAGGTAGAGGTGGACGAAAAGGAAGCGGCGGTTCGCGGCCTGCTTCCCGGAAATAACTGCGGAGGCTGTGGATTTGCCGGCTGTGACGCCCTGGCGGCAGCCATCGCCAAGGGGGAGGCTCCGGCTGGGGCTTGTCCGGTAGGCGGCGCCTCTGTAGCGGCAGCCATTAGTGAGGTCATGGGCGTGGAGGCAGGGGAGACGGAGCACATGGTGGCTTTTGTAAAATGCGCCGGTACCTGTGAGAAAGCAAAGGTAAAGAGCAAGTATTACGGAATCCAGGACTGCCGCAGCGCAGCCATTGTACCAGGAAAATCGGCCAAGAAATGTACCTTTGGCTGCCTAGGCTATGGTACCTGTGTGAAAGAGTGTCCTTTTGACGCTATCCATCTGATTGACGGGGTGGCTGTGGTAGACAAGGCAAAATGCAAGGCCTGCGGAAAATGCGTGGCTGTATGCCCCAATAAGCTTATTGAGCTGGTGCCCTTTAAGGCTCAGTATTTTGTGCAGTGCAGTTCTGCAGATAAAGGAAAATACACCAAAGAAGCCTGCGACGCCGGCTGTATCGGCTGCTCCAAGTGTGTGAGGACCTGCGAACAGGGAGCTGTTACCGTGGAGAATTTTGTGGCAAAGATCGATTATTCCAAGTGTATAAACTGTGGAAAATGTGCGGAGAATTGTCCGTCAGGCATTATTCGCAGAAGACTTGCCAGAAGGACAGAAGAGTAAAATAGGAGGGAATTGATGTCAAAGCGGACGGCAGGCTATGGAATGTTTATAGCACTTTCCTTTCTGTTTAGCTATATCGAGACATGGATTCCCTTTTCTTTTGGGATCCCCGGGGCAAAGCTTGGACTTGCCAACCTGGTGACCCTGACAGCCCTTTATGTTATGGGACCCTGGGACGCGTTTTGGATTTCCCTGGTGCGGGTGTTGTTGACCGGCTTTACCTTTGGCAATCTTTCCATGTTGTTCTACAGTCTGGGGGGAGGGCTCTTAAGCTTCTGGGTCATGTGCTTTTGTAAACAAAGGATCCGCCTTGGCAAGACTGGGGTTAGTGTGGCCGGGGGGATCTCCCATAACCTGGGCCAGCTTCTGGTGGCGGCGGCAGCGGTGCAAAATACAAATCTTTTGTACTATTTTCCCATTCTACTGCTGTTTGGAACCCTGTCCGGGGCTGTGATTGGCATGTTGGGAGCTCTGGTGATCCGGCGGATTCCCGGGCAGGCCGGGTACACCACTTCATCTACCAAGGCTGCAGGATACGAAAAGACGGAGGCGGAAGTGGGAAGAGGAGGACCTGTTCCGATAGAGGGAGAACAGGAAGTCCTGCGGAAGAAAAACCGGGATTTCCTGGAAAAAAAGGATCTGGTTTTTCTTGGAATCTGTTTTTTCGCAGGCTTTGGCATTCTTGCTGTGTCCCGCATATTTACGGATGGCAGCAGCGAAAAGCAGGCGGTGGTCTATGTGGGAGATGAGGAGTACGGCCGCTTTGGTCTGGATCAGGAGCTGACTCTTGAGATTCCGGGAGAAGGCGGAGGGACAAACCTTCTGGTGATTCAGGAGGGAAAGGCTTTTGTGACCTGGGCCAGCTGTCCGGATAAGATCTGTGTGGGGCAAGGAGAGGTTTCTCAGATTGGAGAGGCCATTGTCTGTATGCCCAACCAGGTGATTGTTGCGGTGGAGGCGGCCAGAGAGTAAACGGCAGTCTGAAAGTAGCGGGATTTGACAGGCAGTTCTAGGAAAAGCGTACAGAGGAAATGAGGGAGAAAAGACATGGAGGAGATTTGTGTTGTAGGGATCGCGGGAGGCTCTGCCTCCGGAAAGACTACTATTGTCCAGAAAATCAAGGAGTTTTTCGGGAACGACATTGTGGTGATCAGTCACGACAGCTATTATAAAGCCCATGATGAGCTGCCCTATGAGGAGCGCTGCAAGCTGAATTACGATCACCCCGATGCCTTTGACACAGACCGGATGGTGGAGGATGTGAAGCGGCTCAAGAGTGGAAGGACGGTGGAAATCCCGGTATACGATTTTTCCATTTATAACCGGGTGCATGAGACTCTGCGGGTAGAACCGAAGCGGGTGATCATTGTGGAGGGAATCCTGATTCTGGATTCCTTGAAGCTTCGGGAGCTTATGGATATTAAGGTGTATGTGGATACAGATGCAGACGAACGCCTCATGCGTCGGCTGAAACGGGATATGGCTCAGCGGGCCCGGAGCGTGGAATCGGTGCTGAGTCAGTATGCCCAGACTGTGAAGCCCATGCATGAGCAGTTTGTGGAGCCCTCCAAGAAGTATGCAGATATTATTATCCCCAGGGGAGGAGAGAACCAGACCGGAATCAATATTTTACAGGAGCACTTAAAGCTATGGGTAGGATAAAGGAATGGTTTTTGCGCACAATCTGGAACCGGCTTCTGCTCCTGGCTCGCTGGCTTGTGATCTCCATCGTCACCGGTCTTGTATTGGGAGTGGTGGGAGCGGCCTTTGCAAAAAGCATTGCCTGGGTGACAGTCTACCGGAAAGCCAATCCCATGATTCTGGCAGGGCTTCCTCTGGCCGGACTGCTGATTGTGTTTTTCTATCATTTTGAGCGGAAAGACGAGAAAAGCAGCACCAACCTGGTTCTGGACGCCATTCACGCGGAGCGGCATATTCCCTTCCGCACAGCTCCTCTGATCTTTGCCAGCACCATTATTACCCACCTGTTCGGAGGTTCTGCCGGAAGGGAGGGCGCGGCCTTGCAGCTGGGCGGCAGTATTGGGGAGCAGTTAGGGAAGCTGTTCCACATGGATCAGGCGGATCAGCGGGTGACTATTATGTGCGGCATGAGCGCCGCCTTTTCGGCTCTCTTTGGAACGCCTCTGGCAGCAGCTATTTTTCCCATGGAGGTGGTCAGCGTGGGAATCATGCACTATGCAGCCCTGGTTCCCTGTGTGGTGGCGGCTCTCATTGCTTCGGCGGTAGCAGCCAGCCTGGGTGTGGAGGCAGAGGCCTTTGTGCTGGGGGAACTGCCGGCTCTCACTGCCGGAATCGGGGCCCGGGTGGTGGTGCTGGGAGTGCTCTGCGCGGCGGTCAGTATTCTTTTCTGTGTGGTGATCCACCGGACAGAGCATGAGCTGGAACGGATTTTTCCCAATCCCTATCTGCGCATTGGGGCAGCCGGGGCGGTGCTGGCCCTTATGACCTTTTTGTGTGGGACCACAGATTACCTGGGCGCCGGCATGGATGTGGCGGGCAGGTATATTGCCGGTGAGGTGGTGGCAGAGGCCTTCCTGCTTAAAATCCTTTTTACGGCCGTTACCTTGGGAGGAGGATTCAAGGGAGGAGAAATTGTTCCCACCTTTTTTGTAGGGGCTGCCTTTGGCAGTTTGATGGGCAGTGTTTTAGGGCTCCCCTGCGGTCTCTCGGCAGCCTGCGGCATGGCGGCCGTGTTCTGCGGAGTGACCAACTGTCCCATTTCCTCTCTGCTTATCAGCCTGGAAATGTTCGGGTTTCAGGGAGCCCTGTTTTTCGCTCTGGTGATCTCTATCAGCTATATGCAGTCCGGGTACTATGGGCTTTATCACAGCCAGCGGATTGTATATGCCAAGGATAAGACAAGGTTTATTAATCAGAAGACGAAGGAATAGGATGGCTATTTCATAAAGCTTTTTGCCATCTGGACCATCTGCTCCATGCGGGCGATTTCCTCCTTGGATTTTCCCTGCTTGAGGGTTTCAAAAATAGTATCGAACTCATCCTGAGTCATGGGTTTGTCGTCCTTTCGCATAGCGGAGAGAATTTTTTGAAATTCCTGTGGGTTCATAGCATCATTTCCTTTCGGGGAGTTTGGGGGATGAGGAGCCTGGGAATCGCCGGAAGGCGCCATATCCCGCATGATATTGGAATAAGTCATATAGGTTTCCAGGACCTGGAGCATTTGCAGGATGGAATCAATTTTCTGGTTGATTTCGCCGCACCGGGCCTGAACCTCATAGAGAATCTGGAAGGGTTCTTCCTTGAGCATGACAGCATCCCTTTCACATATTTGTAAAATATATGTGCACAGCCGGAAAATATGCATATGCTGTAATGGCAGGACAAAAGAAGCTGCTAATAGCAAAAGGAGGTGGCCTATGGTACGGCTTGTGATCGAGGAGGATACGGTCTATGAGATTGACGAGGAGTGTATGATGAGAAAGGAAGCTCAGGAGGAAAAAGTACAGAAACGGGAAAGGAATAGGGATGAAAGAGACAAAGAAAAGGATTTCCAATAAATAGGGAAGGAACTCTAAGATCTGAAAAGATTTGTTCCAGCATGAGCCTGTGAACCAAAAAGGAGCCGGCTCTTTTGAGCCGGCCCCCTTCCGGAGACTGTGATCCCCGGCATGTGAGCGATTAGCAGCATCCGCCGCCAAATCCACCGCCGCATCCGCCGCCGCAGAAGAGCAGGAGCAGGATGATCCAGCAGCAGTCGCCGCCGAAACCGCTGTGTCCGCCGCCGCAGTCGCCGCATCCGCCGCCATTGCCGCAGAAGCACATCAGCAGAAGAATCCAGATCAGAGAGGAGCAGCAGCTTCCGCCTCCGCCGAACCCTACGTTGTTGTCGTTGCATCCACATCCACAGTTTGTAGCAGTTAAATCACTCATGAGAAATGCCTCCATTTATTTTTTATACACTTCATACTATGTGGATTCCCGTGTTGTGTGAAATGTTTTTGAAAATTTGGGAAGAATGATTTTACATGGAGAGGGAGGGAATGATATGCCTGCAACTTATGCGCATTATGTATTTGGAAAAAAAGTTTACCAGCAGCTTCCGGCCGGCATCGGAAAGCTTATCAGGGAGCATCCCAAGGCCTATCTCCTTGGGCTTCACGGACCGGACCTGCTGTTTTATTATCGTCCTCTGGGGAAGAACCGGGTGAATCAGAGGGGAAGCCGTATGCATCATGAGCTGGCTTCGGACTTTTTTGAGATGGGACGTAAGGTTTATCAGGAGACGGGAGATTTGGAGCTTTTCTCCTATCTTACCGGGTTTCTCTGTCATTTTACCCTGGACAGTGAATGTCATCCCTACATCAGGCGCTATATGGAGGATTACAGAGTAAGTCATACGGAGATTGAGACGGAACTGGACCGGGCGCTGATGGAGGAGGCAAGGTTAAATCCCACCACGCACAACTGTACGGCCCATCTATGCAGGAAGAAAAGCACGGAGCGTGCCATTGCCTCTGTGCTGGAGGGAGTCTCTGTAGGTCAGGTGGATGAGAGTATCCGGGAATTTCGCTGGTGTATCCGTCTGCTTCAATGTCCGAAAAGAGGAAAGGAGCTTGTGCTGCGCGCCCTGTTTTGCCTGATCGGGCAAAAGGATTATTTCGGGGGGATGCTTATGACCGGACGGGAAAACCAAAGGTGCCAGGGAAGCCGTCTGTTTCTTGCCCAGCGCCTGGAGGATTCGGTGGAGACGGCAGTGGCTCTGATCTGCGAATATGCTGGAAAGATCTCCACAGCGGAACCGCTGTCTGCCCGGTTTCACCGGGATTTTGAGTAGAGAGGAAAGATTTAAAGGGAGGAGACTTTAAAAGCTTTTCAGAAGGAGGGAATATGAAGAATCTAACTGCAATGGAAAAGAAATGGGTGCTGTATGATGTGGGAAATTCAGCCTTTGTGCTGCTGGCATCCACCATTATTCCCATATACTATAAAAATCTGGCATCCTCCGCTGGTATTTCCGGGGCGGATTCCACGGCTTATCTCAGCTACGCCACCTCTCTGGTAACCATTATCGTGGCGGTGCTGGGGCCTATCCTGGGGACCCTGGCAGATACCAGGGGCTTTAAAAAGCCGGTGTTCACCTTCTTTTTGATGATGGGCGTGCTGGGCTGCGCAGGCCTTGCGGTTCCTAAAACCTGGCTGGCCTTTCTGGCTGTTTTTGTCCTTGCAAAAGTGGGGTTAAATGCCAGCCTGATCTTCTATGACGCCATGCTCAATGATGTGACCACAGATGATCGCATGGATCAGGTGTCGGCTCAGGGCTATGCCTGGGGATATATCGGCAGCTGTATTCCTTTT
Organism: Lachnospiraceae bacterium; assembly: GCA_022796795.1. Classification (GTDB taxonomy): domain Bacteria; phylum Bacillota; class Clostridia; order Lachnospirales; family Lachnospiraceae; genus RGIG4284. The sequence continues at coordinate 25,405 of JAAWJI010000014.1, forward strand.
ATCTTCAGCCTGGTATTTGTGCTGTTTTCCAATTCTCTGGGAATTTCCATGGGCCTTGCCATGACTCTGGCTTTTCTCATCAATGCCCTGTGGTGGCTTTTGGTGACGATTCCTTTGTTGCGCAGCTATGAACAGAAATATTATGTAGAGCTTTCCGCCCATCCGGTAAAGGACAGCTTTGGACGTCTTGCTCAGGTGTTTGGGGAGATCCGGGGACAGAAGGAGATTTTCTATTTCCTTTTGGCCTTTTTCTTTTACATTGACGGCGTTTATACTATTATTGACATGGCCACCTCCTATGGCAAGGATGTGGGAATCAGCGACACCAATCTATTGCTGGCTCTGCTTTTGACTCAGGTGATAGCCTTTCCCTGTTCTGTGCTTTTCGGACATTTGTCCAGGAAGCTTACCAATGTGCGGCTCATTGAGATTTCTATTTTAGGGTATTTTGCCATTGTGCTCTTTGCCCTGCAGCTGGATAAAACCTGGGAATTCTGGTTTCTGGCTGTGTGCGTGGCGGTGTTCCAGGGCGGGATTCAGTCCCTGTCCCGGTCCTATTATTCTCTGATTATTCCCAAGGACCGCTCCACAGAATATTTCGGCTTTTTTGACATTTTCGGCAAGGGAGCGGCCTTTTTCGGAACCCTGCTCATGGGTATTTCCACCCAGCTTTTCAACACCTCCCGGGCCGGGGTGGCCATGCTGGGCGTTATGTTTTTGCTGGGCTTTTTCCTCTTTCGATTGGCAGCAAAGGAGCGGACCGCATATAGTAAAGGAAAAGAGTAAGTGGTGAAATATGGGATATGAACCGTGTGAGAGAACGGCTTCGGGCAGCCTGGGCTTATGAGCGTGGCCTGTCTGGGGCCGGCATTGGCGTGGCGGTGCTGGATTCCGGCATTGCAGGTACACATCCAGATCTTAGAGGCAGAGTAGAGTTGGAGCGATGCTTTGGAAAGCAGACGGATCCCCGGGATCTATGCGGGCACGGCACCCATATCAGCGGGATTATAGGAGGAAGCGGAGCGGCATCCGGTGGGAGATATCAGGGTCTTGCACCAGGGTGCCATTTTATTTCTTTAAAGGTACTGGATACAAAGGGAAACGGAAGCGCCCGGGACTTAGCGGAGGCACTGTACTGGCTTATGGATTACGGCGCATCCTACCAGGTGCGGATTGTGAATATATCCATGGGAGGCGTTATGGAGGGAACGGAGGCAGAGGAGCTTTTGCGGGCTGTGGAGCTGGCCTGGAATCAGGGATTTATCGTCTGCGCGGCGGCGGGCAATCAGGGACCGGAACGGCAGAGCATTACCATCCCCGGCACCAGCCGGAAAATCATTACCGTGGGCTCCAGCGACGATCAGGAGCCGGTGCGTATGTTTGGGGAAAAGAAGGTGAATTACTCAGGAAGAGGCCCCACGGCAGCCTGTATATGCAAACCGGATGTAGTGGCCCCGGGCTCCCATGTGATTTCCTGCAACGGCCTCTGGAGAAGAAAGGGAGAATGGCATTACTGTACCAAATCAGGCACCTCCATGGCAACGCCTGCAGTCAGCGGAGCCCTGGCCCTTCTTTTGGAGCAACGCCCCCATATGACCAATAAGGAGGTGAAGCTGCACCTGTCAAAGGCCTGCCGGAATTTAGGCCTTCCCCGAAATCAGCAGGGGTGGGGGCAGGTGGATCTGCCCATGCTTTTGGGAGAAGAAGACGGGAAAGAGTAAGTCTGGGGCGTCAGGCGCTTTGATCCTTCGGTGCCTCTAAAGCTTCGCTCTTAGCAGTGGTTATCCGTTTATCCCAGAAGATGCCAACGGTTACCAGCAGGATCCCGGCGGCTTTCAGGGGTGTAAAGTTCTGAAACACGATTACATCAAAAAGAATTCCTGCCAAAAGCTGGCCCACCAGCAGAAGGATGGTGGACTGGAACACTTTCATGCGGGAAAGGCAGACCAGACTTAAGACAAAGGCAATGACCCCAAAGGCGCCTCCAGCGTACAGGTAAAAGGGGGCGTCCTGAAAGACATGGAGATCCGGACGGAACGAAGTGGCAGCCAGAAGCATGACCAGGGCCAGAAGGCTTGCCACTACATAGTTGACAAGAGAGCCGTTCCAGGTGCCCAGCTCCTGGGTGGCCCGGTAGTTGATCATTTTAGAGATCACAGTGGCACAGCCATATAAAAAGGCGATAAATACGACTAAAATCATGAGAAAACTCCTCTCTGTACGGGACAGCCGCCTGTCAGGAATCAGGTTCCATAGTCGCCAGGAAGCGGAGCAGGCTGGACCATGGCGGCGGACACAAGGATAATGGATCAGGACAGATTTAACAGGATGATTCCGGCCAGGATAATGAGAAAGCAGGGGATCCGTTTGGTGGAAAAGGCCACTTTGGGAACCTGGAACATGCCGTAATGGTCAATAACCGCAGAGATAAAAAGCTGTCCGGCCACAGACAGACAGGTGGTGGCTGCGGCTCCCAGGATTCCCACGCAGTAGCTGCTGACGGATACCAGAAAAACCCCGAAGAATCCGGCGGAATACAGATACCAGGGCATGCCCCGCAGGGTAATCCTTTTGCGTACAAACAGAGCGATATAGAGAGCCAGCAGCATGCCGCCGGTTACATGGACCACCAGGGTGACTCCGAACAATCCGATAAAATCCGATAAAAGGCCGTTGAAGCTTAGCATGGCAGACTGCAGCATGCCGGCCAGAAGGACCAGAAGGGAATACAGCATGGGAAACCTCCTTGCATTTGCTTTTGTGTTTGGCTTTGCCTTACTTTATCGAAAAAGCAGGAGATCGTCAAGAATTTCCGGGCAGAAAGTGAAAATCTGTGAGAAATCTCATATTGATAAATAATGGCGATTTTCCATAAAATCCGGCAGCAGAACAAGAACGTGATTTGCCAATGTTATGGGGAACAGAGTGAATCGTAGCTAAAAATTCGAAAATACACGCATTTCTGCGGAAAAGATTGTAGAAATTCGTAGAAGTTTATGGTATACTTATTCTATTATGAATGGCGTCCGGAAAAAACGCTTTTTTTGAGATTTTTCTTTTAGGAAAAGGCTGGAAAGGCCTGAGACGCCGGAAAAGGAGGGTTTATGTCAACACCACATAATGCGGCGAAAATGGGAGATATTGCCGAGACAGTTTTACTGCCCGGGGATCCGCTGAGGGCAAAATTTATTGCAGAGAATTTCCTTACAGATCCGGTTCAGTTCAATTCCGTGCGTAATATGTTTGGCTATACCGGAACCTATGAGGGGAAAAAGGTATCTGTCATGGGGACAGGCATGGGCTGCGCGTCTATCGGAATCTACAGTTATGAGCTGATTCATATGTATGGGGTAAAAAATCTTATCCGCATTGGTTCCTGCGGAGCCATGAAGGAGGAGGTAAAGCTTGGTGATATTGTTATGGCGGCCGGCGCCAGCACAGACACCAATTACGCCCATCAGTATCAGCTTCCGGGCACCTTTTCGGCCGTTGCCTCCTATGGACTTCTCAGCAAGGCTGTGGAGGAAGCCGAGAAAAACCAGTTCCCCTACGTGGTGGGAAATGTGGTTTCCTCCGACGTATTTTACGGGGAGACCGAGGAGTGGAAGATCTGGGCGAAAATGGGCGTACTGGCAGCGGAAATGGAAAGCTTTGCCCTGTACTGCAATGCAGCCCGGGCAGGAGTCCATGCGCTGGCCATCTTTACGGTATCCGATTCCATGGTATCCCATGAGGAAATGTCCGCCCAGGAGCGTCAGACTGGCTTTACCAATATGATGAAGGTGGCTCTGGGAGTGGCCGCAAAGGTATGAAGAGAGCGTGGGAATTAGCGGGAGATCTGTATTGGAATGCAAAGCCGGTAATCCGTTCTGAGGAGGAGCAGACTTGGACGGCCAATCTGGAGACGCAGCGGTTTTATGACCAGATCCTAAGCTTAGACTGGGGCAGCAATGTGCCTGGCTCCGGAGCGCCGGAATGTATTATGACGGCCGCCATACAGGCCTTGGAAAATCGGGGGTATCGGGCCTCGGAGCGGGCCTATGAGCTTCTGGAGGAAGGGCTGGCGGCCCGAAAGGCGGAAGATTTTATCCGGCTCCAGCAGGTTTCCGCAGAGCTTCGCTATGAGCTTGCCAGGGCGGAGAAAGACGAGTCTTCCACCTATTGGAGCTATGGGCAGTACGATTCCTTTGCCGCTTATGAGAAAGCCGTAAGCTTTCCAGAGGCCCGGCCTGTGGACCTGGAGGCGCCCCGGTTTCGGGAGCAGCTGAAAGGCGCCTGGCTGTCTCAGCTCATCGGCGCGGCTATGGGTACTATGGTGGAGGGGTATACCTCCCAAAACCTTTACGAAGCCTTTGGAGAGGTGTACGAGTATCTGCGGGAGCCCAACACCTACAACGACGATATCACTTACGAGCTGGCCTTTTTGGACGCTTTTTCCAAATATGGATATAACCTAACCTCCAGGGAGATTGCCCTGGCCTGGGCAGGGCTTATTCCCTGCGGCTGGTCTGCGGAGGAGATTGCTCTACGCAATATCAAAAATGGAATTCTGCCTCCCGAGAGCGGTACGTACCGAAATCCTTTTAATGAGTGGATCGGCGCTCAGATGAAGGGCGGTATCTGCGGCCTGGCCGCTCCGGGAGACGCCAAGCTTGCGGCCAGGCTTGCCTGGGCTGACGGGGAAGTGGCTCATGCCAATAACGGAATTTTGGGCGAGGTCTTCAATGCGGTGCTGACTTCTCTGGCTTTCACAGAGCAGGATGTGCGCCATCTTGTGCGCCGTGCAATAGACCTGATCCCGGCGGACAGTGAATACTACGCCGTGGTTTCCTTTGCCTGGGACTGCTGTGAGAAATATGAGGATTGGCATCTGGCCCTGGCGGACTGCCAGGAACAGTATAAGACCTATAACTGGATTCACGCCTATCCCAACGCCTGCTGTGAAGTGATTGCGCTTTACTATGGGAACGGCGATTATACAAAAACCCTCCACATCGTGACCATGTGCGGCGTGGATGTGGACTGCAACGCAGGTATGATTATGCCGATACTGGCAATTCAACAGGGAATGGGTATCATTCCAAAAAAACTGATTCATCCGGCATTTTCCCAGCTGATCACGTATATGCGAGGGATGCGAAGGATCGGGCTGGAAGAATTGGTAGACGATACTTTAAATAGCATTTTACATGCAAAAAAACAAGGAGGAGACTAATATGAAAAAGGTATTAGCAATGCTGCTGGTATTTTCCATGGCTTGTTCCATGATTGCCTGCGGCAAAAAAGAGGAGAATCCTGCACCCGCCACAGAGGGGAGCAGTGATGCGGAGGCTCCTGCAGAGACACCTGCTGAGGGAGAGCCGGCTGCTTCCGGAGAGACCTACAAGGCAGCTCTTTTGTTAAACGGAAACCTGGGCGACAAGTCCTTCTACGATTCCGCAAACGAAGGCTTGACCAGACTGCGGGACGAGCTGGGTGCAGATGTGTTTGACTTCAAGGTAGAGCAGATGGGCGGAACAGATGCAGATCAGCCTAAATGGGAGCCCACGCTTCTGGATTACTGCGATTCCGGCGAATATGATGTTATCATCATGGGAACCTGGCAGATGGCAGATCCTCTTGCAAAAGCAGCCGTTGAGTATCCGGATCAGAAGTTTATGTTCTTCGACGAGCAGTTTGACTTTGCAGGAAATGGGGATCCTCAGAATATCTACAATATTCTGTACAAGCAGAATGAGGTATCCTACCTGGTTGGCGCTGCAGCAGCTATGATGACCACAGACGCTTCCTTTGAGGGCGTTGATCCCGCAACCAAGAAGATCGGTTTCCTGGGCGGCATGGACAATGCAGTTATCAACGATTTCTTAAAGGGATACGAGCAGGGCGCTCACGACATTGATCCTGAGATAGAGGTTGTCGTTGCATGGGTTGGCGACTTTGTAAACTCCGCACAGGGCAAGGAGCTGGCTCTGGCACAGTATCAGAATGGTGTTGACGTTGGATACAACGTAGCAGGAAACGCAGGCCTCGGACAGATTGAGGCGGCCGGCGACACGGGTCTTTATGCATTTGGCGTGGACTCTGACCAGGCTGCTCTGCTTCCCCAGTATGCAGACAGAATTCCCACCTCTGCACTGAAGAACGTAGGAAACTCCCTGTACCGCGCGATCAAGCTTGATCTGGAAGGCCAGCTGACCTACGGTACCACAGAGGTGCTTGGTTTTGCCGAGGGCGGCGTGGAGCTTGTAAAAGACGCTCACTATGAGGAGATGCTTCCTGAGAATATCCGCACCAAGCTTGACGAGCTGGAAAAGGATATCATCGATGGAAAGATCATTGTAGATACAGCTATCGAAAGATAAAAAAGAAATGAAATGCTGAAGGGATAGATATCCTGCCGTTTGGCAGGATATCTGTCTTCAAAGACCTTTCATGGGGGAGAAAGACTGGGAGAAGGACAGGTGACTTGCTTGGGAAAAAATATTATATTGCAGATGAATCACATTATGAAAATCTATTCCAACGGCGTGGTCGCCAATGAGGACGTGAGCATTGAGCTGGAAAAAGGTGAGATTCATGCTCTGTTAGGCGAAAACGGCGCTGGAAAAAGTACGTTGATGAAGGTTCTGTTTGGAATCGAGAGCCCGGATGAAGGGCAGATCGTCTTAAACGGACAGGAGACCACCATCAAGTCGCCCCAGGATGCCATCAGCAAGGGGATCGGTATGGTACATCAGCATTTTATGCTGGTGCCGTCCCTGACAGTTGCGGAAAATATTATTCTGGGCGTGGAGCCGAAGAAAAAAGGCGTATTTATCGATATGGACAAGGCAGTTTCCGTGGCAGAGGAGATTGCAAAAAAGTATAACTTTGACATTGACGTAAAAGAAAAGGTAGAAGAGATTCCGGTAGGAATCAAACAAAAGGTGGAGATTTTAAAGGCTCTCTACAGAGGCGCGGATATTCTCATCCTGGATGAGCCTACCGCCGTGCTGACGCCCCAGGAGACGGACGAGCTGTTTGTGCAGCTGGAAAAGCTTAAGGAAAACGGGCACACCATTATTTTTATTTCCCATAAACTGGACGAGATCAAGAAGATCTGCGACCGGGCCACCATTATGCGAAGCGGAAAGAGCATGGGAACCTATGAGGTAAAGGATATTACCACAGAGGACATGTCCCGTCTCATGGTGGGCAGGGATGTAATCCTGACATTTGAAAAAGAACCGGCCAAGCCTTCCAAGGTACTCTTAAAAGTACGGAATCTGTCTGTGAATAACGGACAGGGCGTACTGAAGGTGGATGACTTATCCTTTGACCTGCGGGGAGGGGAAATCCTAGGAATCGCAGGCGTTGAGGGGAATGGACAGACAGAGCTTATAGATTCCCTGACCGGATTGAATAAGAACTATAGAGGAAAAATCTTTATTAAGGATACGGATATCGAGAAGAGCAGCATCAAGGAGATCCGCGATCTGAAGCTAGGGCATATTCCCGAGGACCGCATGACAAGCGGCTGTGCGGGAAATTTGGGGATTCTGGAAAATCTCTTTTCCAACCAGTATGAAAATCCGGAATATTCCGGAAAAATGCTGTTGAAGACCAAAAGGATTCAGGAGCGCTCTAACGAGCTGATCAAAGAATATCTGGTGAAGTGCAAATCCTTCCGCCAGAATGTGGGCATGCTTTCCGGCGGAAATATCCAAAAGGTGATTGTGGCCAGGGAATTTTCCACAGATCCGGATATTATCATTGCCAACCAGCCTACCCGGGGCGTGGACGTGGGAGCTGCAGAATTTATCCGGAAACGACTGCTGGAGTTCCGGGATGCAGGCTGCGCCGTGCTGCTGATTTCCGCAGACTTAAACGAAGTCTTTTCCCTGAGCGACCGTCTGGCTGCCATGTACAAGGGAAAATTTGCCGGTATGTTTACGGATGTATCTGCTGTGACCGAGGAAGAGCTGGGTCAGTACATGCTGGGATTAAAGCACCAGGAAGAACAGGAGGGCATGATCTATGAATAATGCAAAACGTTTTGATCTGCTGCGTATGCTTTTTGCCATACTGGTGGCGCTGCTGATCTCCTTTGTAATTATTTTCTTTATCAGTGAAGAGCCGCTGACAGCCATCTTTACCTTGATAACAGGGCCTTTCCGAAGCAAGAGAAATCTGGGAAATGTGGTGGAGTCCATGATTCCCCTGATCTTTACGGGCACAGGCGTTTGTATTATGTTTTCTGCAAACCAGATCAACCTGGCAACAGACGGCGGATTCCATCTGGGCGGCCTGGTGGCTGCTTTTGTAGTGCTAAAATTTGGACTGCCTGCAGGCCTCAGCCCTGTGGTGGCTCTGTTTCTGGCAGCTATGGCAGGCGCCGTGTTCTGCACCATTCCTGCTCTGATGAAGGTAAAGACAAGCTCCCCGGAGCTGGTGTCCTCCCTGATGCTGAATTACATATCCCAGTGGCTGTGTACCTTTATTCTCATGCGTTTCCTGCAGGATCCAAGCGTGGGCTCCGCATCCCACAAGCTGCCGGAGAGCGCTGCCCTGCCTGTTATTGTGGGGGGAACCAATATTCACATCGGACTTATAATTGCTCTTGTGGTAGCGGTTTTGGGCTATGTGTTCCTGTATAAGACAAAGACCGGCTATGAGCTGCGCCTCACGGGTGAAAACGAGGCTTTTGCCCGCTATTCCGGCATCAATATTGTAAAGGTAATCCTGGTTTCTCAGATGGTGGGCGGTATCGTGGCAGGACTTGGCGGCGGCGTGGAGCTTTTAGGCCCCATTTATCCTAGGTTTTCCTGGTTATCCCTTTTGGGCTATGGATGGGATGCCATTATCATCTGTACCCTGGCCAAGAAGAATCCTCTGTACACCCCTCTGGCAGCTCTGTTTTTGGCGTATCTTCGTACCGGCGCTTCCATCATGGCCCGCTATACGGATGTAACGCTGGAGATCGTACAGATCACCCAAGGCATTATCATTATGCTGGTGGTGGCAGAACAGTTCTTAAGCGGCATGAAGCATCGCATGATTGCAAAGGAAGCCCGGGCTTCCTTAAAAGAAGAGGAGGTGGCCTAAATGTTAGAGAGTTTACTGTCTCCTGAGTTCTTTAACGCCATACTGCGTGCAACCACACCCATTTTATTTGCCGCCCTGGCGGCCTCTGTGGCTTCCAAGGCTGGTATTACAAACATGGCTCTGGAAGGAATTATGCTGTTTTCCGCCCTTTTTGGAGTGATTTTCTCCGCCATGACCGGAAACTTTTTCACAGGATTGATTCTGACCATGGTAATCGGCGGCGTGATCGGCTGGTTTCTGGCCTTCTTTGTACTGAACTTAAAGACGGATGAGATTCTGGCTGCTGTGGCCATTAACCTGATAGCCACAGGAGGAACCGTACTTCTGATGCTGGCCGTATCCGGAGACCGGGGCTCCTCCACGTCCATAGCCAGCTTTTCGGCTCCGCGGATTGCGATCCCACTCATTGATAAGATTCCGTTTCTGGGAGAGATTATCTCTGGACAGAATCTCATGACCTATCTGGCTATCCTGGCAGTAATCATCATGCATCTCTTTATGTATAAGACGCCGCTGGGACTAAAGATTCGCGCGGTGGGAGAGAATAAGAATGCGGCGGAATCTGTGGGAATCAGTTCCCGCAAGATCCAGTATATTGCCCTGATATTAAGCGGTGTGCTGGCCAGTATGGGTGGATTCTTTATGTCCGGCGGCTATATGAACATGTTTACGAAGGACATGTCCGCAGGCCGGGGCTATATTGCTCTGGCTGCCAGCGCTATGGGTGGAAATACCCCCATTGGAGCCGCCCTGGTATCCCTCCTCTTTGGAGCGGCCCAGGCTCTGGGCAATATGATGCAGCTTACGGAGATTCCTCACGAGCTGATTCAGATGGTGCCCTATTTGACCACCCTCATAGGACTTGGCATCTACAGCTATTCTGTCAAGAAGCGTAAGGAGAAACTGGCTGGAAAATAAGCAAGAGTCCTGTGGAAATCCATATTTTCTAAAGCTTAAAAGTATGAAAACGGGGATTCTCTTTTGGGCGAGGCTGCTTGGGCCTTGGCTGAAAGAAGAGATCTCCGTATTGTAAAATTGTGAAAAGCACCGAACGTGGCGTCCATGGATGTCTCCAGATTCGGCGTTTCTTAAAAACAAAAAGAAGGGATGGTCTCTGATGAAGAAACGGAAGATTTGGATCGACTGTGATCCGGGCATTGATGATGCTTTTGCCATTTCCCTGGCTGCAGCCTGCCAGGATCAGCTGGAAATTCTGGGAATCAGCACAGTAGCCGGGAATCAGAGCATTGAACGGGTCACAGAAAACGCCCGGAAGCTTACGGCATTTCTGGGAATTCCCCAGGTACCGGTAGCGCAGGGCTCAGCCTGCCCCTTGGTGCGGGAAATGATTTCCGCCGCCCATGTACACGGAAGCACAGGCCTGGGAGATTGCAGTCTGCCGGAAACGGAAAAAAAGGTGGTTTCGGAAAATGGAATTCTGTATCTGGCAAAAGCTCTGTTGTCCCTTCCTGAGGGAGAGCAGGCCACACTGGTTCCTATCGGCCCCTTAACGAATATTGCTTTGCTGTTTCGGACCTTTCCTGAGGTGCGGGAAAAAATTGAGGGAATCTGTCTCATGGGCGGAGCAGCCGTAGGCGGGAATGTGACAGCCACAGGAGAATTCAACATCTGGGAAGATCCGGAAGCGGCCCAGGTGGTGTTTTCCAGTGGAATTCCTCTTGTCATGTGCGGGCTGGACGTGACCGGCCGCTGCGGCCTGAACCGGGAGCATGCAAAACAGCTGCTGGAGAGCAAAAGTCCGGTGCAGAAAGCCCTGGGGGAAATGGTTTCCTTTTATTTGAAAAGTCCGGCATACCAGAACAAGTCCCAGGCAGCCATTCATGATGCGGTGACCATCACCTATCTGCTGCATCCGGAATGGTTTGAGGGCAGAGCTATACATGTGGAAGTAGATTGCTCAGAGGGGAAAAATCGTGGAATGACGGTCTGTGATTTCCGCACGAGCGCGGAAGGAGACTATCCGGTGACTGTGCTGCTTGACGTGGAGGCGGAACGGGTGCAGGAATTCTGGATGGAGAAGCTTACCGGAACGAGGTGGTGAGCAGCGGAAAATTTTGCTGTTCTGCCGACGCCGGAATCTATGCTGAGGGTAGACAAGAATGGAACTGATTTTGGTGTGCATCCTTATCTTCCGTGTTTTGCCGGAAATTATAACGTTGCTTATTTTCTGTAATAAACCCTGTGCGCAAGAGCACGGGAAGCTCCATGGATGGATTCTTCCGTTTCTGATTGCAGGAAGCGGAGGAATCAATTTCATAGTGTATTTTTATGTACATTCTTTTTTCAGGCCCCAGGAGCGTATTCTTGATACGGCTCAAAGAATTTTACAAATGCAGTTCAGCTATCAGGATATCTGCTATCTTCCCCATTCGTTTTTTATATGTCTGTTTTTTGCGGTGCTCCTGGGAATGCTCCTCCGGGGTTTTTGGAATCTTTTGGAAGGGAAAGCTTGTAGATTTTGTTTGGGACGAAAGAGAAAGTCCTATCTTTTTCTTATTTTTTCTCTCAGCTGTTTTGTTATGATTGGCTGTTACTCCTTTAGTTTTTCAGGTGTGAGGAGTATGGTGATCAATGAGGTCTGCGGAAGCAATCAGACCTATTATCTTGATGCAGAAGGAACCCTGTCCGATTATGTAGAGCTTTATAATACAGGCAGTTTGCCTTGTGAGCTTCAGAACATGTATTTGTCGGATGATGAAGAGGACCTTAACAAAGAACAGGTTCCCTTCTGTGTAGTGCCTGCGGGAGGCCATGTACTGGTAAAACTGAATCATGGAGCCTTTTCTGTTAGCAGACAGGGAAGCGATCATATTCTTTTGTCTGCTTCCGGCAGGATTTTGGATCAGGTTCATACAAAAGCCACAGAGGAAGACTTTGCTTATGCCAGAAGTGAGGACGGCTGTCCAGTGTGGGAGCAGCAGAGTTGTACCCCTGGATTTTCCAATTCCTTTGCCTTTCAGCTTCCGGGAGAGCCGGTACTTTCTCATAAAAGCGGATTTTATGAGGACGCCTTTGATCTGGTAATTTCTTCCGATCCGGGAACACGGGTTTATTATACCCTGGACGGGAGTATTCCTACAGAGGAATCTATTCTCTATGAGACTCCCATTCCTGTATACGATCGAAGCCCGGAGGAAAATGTGCACCGCGCCAATGAGCATGTGACGCCTTTTTGGGTGGGCATTGTTCTGGAGAAGGAGCCGGTGGATAAGGCTTTCTTTCTTCGGGCTGTGGCTGTGGGAGAGGACGGCCGCCGCAGCGATGTGGTGACAGCCACTTATTTTATAGATCTTGAAAAATATCGGCAAAACCCGGTATTATCCATTGTTGCAGATGAGAAGGATTTATTTGGCGACGAAGGGATTTACGTCACAGGAGCCACCTACGATGACTGGTATCTGGGAGGGCAGAATGGGGATGCGCCTACTCCGTTTTTCTACAAACGGGGCAGAAAATATGAGATTCCCGCCTATATAGAATATTTTTCAGAAGATCTTTCTTTCGCCCAGACAGTGGGCATGCGGATCAGCGGGTCCTCATCCAGGGAACTACCCCTCAAGCGCTTCTCCCTGTTTGCCCGGAAGGAATACAACGGAAGCAGAATTTTTGAGGAAAATCTCTTTGGAAATGTGAGCAGCCATAAGCTTTCCCTGCGGGGCGGGTTTGCAAACGCCCTCTGTCAGAAATTGGTTGAAGACCGGGATGTAGCCGTACAGAGAAGCGTACAGGTATCTGTGTTTTTGAATGGGGAGTTCTGGTATCACACGAATATTTTTGAAAAATATGACGCCCGATATTTTGAAGAATACTATGGAATGGGACGGGATAATCTGGTTGTTATGAACAATGGCGGCGTCAATGAGGGAACAGAAGAGGATGGAGCGCTGATTCAGGAGCTCTATGATTTTTTGAATTCCCACAGCCTGGCGGATACCTCCCATTATGAGACCTTTATGGATATGATAGATGTCCAAAGCTATATTGATTACATGTGCATCAACACTTATATTGATAACATGGATATCAGCGAGACCAAAAATGTGATTATGTGGCGTTCCCGGGAAAAGACGTCCAATGGTTATGAGGATGGACGCTGGCGATGGAGTCTCTATGATCTGGACGCTATGGAATGGAGGGACGCTGCAGATTGGAACCTGGAAGCCCAGGAGGAGAAAAATTCTTTTGTTCTGACACAGAAATATGCAGGGGGATACGCCTTACGTGAGCTTCCCATTTACCGGGAGCTGAAGGAAAATCCTGCTTTTCGCAGGCAGTATGTCTTGACTTTTATGGATCTGGTGAATCAGAACTTTCGATATGAACGCGTGAAGGAGGTTATGGACAGCTGGAGCTATGATCTGGAAGACTTTCAGGTAGGCTATGGCGGCACCCAGGATATGGGATATTACGACAGCTTTTTCCGGAACAGAGCCTCCTATATAGTGCCCTATATGGCAGAGGAGTTTGGGCTGTCCGGTACTCTGGAGGATGTGACGCTTTCCGTAAATGATGTGGAGGGCGGATATATTCAGCTGAATACTATTCGGCCGGATTTCTCAGAAAACGGTACCTGGAGCGGAGCGTATTATACGGATTATCCGGTGACAGCCACGGCGGTTGCAGGATCCGGTTATGTATTTCTGGGATGGGAAGGAGATGCCAGGTCCGGGGAAGCTTGTGTGGAGGTGCCAGTGAAGGAAGGAGGAATGAAACTGCATGCGGTGTTCGAACGTGTGGAATAGTGTGGGATTACTGCTGTGCGTATGCCTTCTGGCGGGCTGCACGAACCATGAGGGATCTTTGGAAGAGCAGGGGGCACAGACGGAAGAGGCCGTTTCCAGTGAGAAGCTCGGGGAAGAGTATGAGACCGTGTTTGCTGTGACCCGGGCAGATGAAAGGACAGAGAATGAGAAAGAGATCCTGGTGGATCTGTCGGATATGCCCAATCCTTATAAAATCCAGGATGGGGGCACATACCGGCTCACGGGCTCTCTCTATGGAAGGATCTGTATTGAGGCAGAGGAGCAGATCGTGCATTTGATCCTGGATAACGCTTCCGTCTACTCCGGCTCAGGACCTGCCATTCAGGTGAATTCGGCGGGAAAGGTAGTTCTCACCTTGGCGGAGGATACGGTAAATACCCTGCAGGATTCCGGAACTTATCAGGTGATGGGAGAGGAAAACGCCTGCATTTACAGTATGTGCGATTTTACAGTCAACGGAAGCGGCGCTTTGAACATTCACGGCTATTACAAGGATGGAATACACTCCCGGGATGTGGTAAAGATTCTGGGGGGAGAACTCTATATCCAGGCAAAACGGGATGGAATTCGGGGAAATGATGGAATTCTCATTGGCGGAGGAGCGTTGGAAATAGAGAGCGAGGGCACAGGTCTGCATACCACAAAATCTGGAAAGGCCGGAAGGGGAAATATAGAGATTCTGGATGGAAATGTGACCATGATTTCCGGTGAATATGCAGTACATGCCCAGGGAGATCTCTGTGTGAGAGAATGCCTCATGCTTGCCAAAGGAATTTTTGCGGACCTGGAAGCAGAGGGAGCTTTGTATATTCAAGAGGAGTGTCTCCAGGATGAATAGATATCGGCACGAATATAAATATTTACTGAACAGTTCCCAGGAGTGTGTCTTAAGGCTGCGGGCTTTTGGGCTTTTGGAACAGGATTCCCATGTCCGGGAGGATGGAACTTATGTGGTTCGAAGCCTTTATTTTGACGATTATGAGGATACCTGTCTCTTTGAGAATGAGAGCGGCACAGATTGCCGGACAAAGTTTCGGATTCGATATTATAATGACGACAGCTCCCGGATACAGTTGGAAAAAAAGAGCAAATACCGGGGCATGACCCAAAAGGAAGCCTGTCTTCTGGAAGAGGAGGAATATAGATCGCTGATCTTAGGCCATATGCCCCAGCTCAGTGAAGGAATGCCGAAACAAAAGAAAGAGCTTCTTTTAGAGATGCAGCTGCGCAATCTGCTGCCCAAGGTAATCGTAACCTATGAGAGAGTTCCTTTTATTTATCCCACAGGAAACGTCAGGGTGACCTTTGACC
Organism: Lachnospiraceae bacterium; assembly: GCA_022796795.1. Lineage (GTDB taxonomy): Bacteria > Bacillota > Clostridia > Lachnospirales > Lachnospiraceae > RGIG4284. The sequence goes on from JAAWJI010000014.1 coordinate 40,584, forward strand.
GGAATATTTCTTCATCCTTTGACACGGAGCATTTTCTGACAGGCGTCTATGGGGAACGTCCCATATTTCCCCCTGGCCGAAGTATTCTGGAAGTCAAATGGGATGAGCTGCTTCCTCTTCATGTAAAAGAGGCCATGGAAATGGAACTGCTGGAATGGACGGCATTCTCTAAATATTATATGTGCAGGAGATATCATTTGTAAGCGACGGTTTTGCGATCTTCAAAAGTATGAGAGAATGACGCGGGCCAGACGGTTACATTCTATAGTAAACGGAGGGAGAAACATGGAAATTATGGATATACTCAGGAAAACATTTTTGCAGGGATATGCCACCAGCGATATTGGGGTAAGCACCATCTTCGTCTGTATTTTGTGTACAGCGTTTATAGGAGCCTATATTTTTGTAATCTACAAAAATATCAATAAAAATTCCTTCTACAACCGAAATTTTAATTTGTCCCTGATGGGAATGGCGATTATTACAGCGGCCATTATTCTCACAATTCAGTCGAATATTGTCGTATCTCTGGGAATGGTAGGCGCTTTGTCCATCATCCGTTTTCGGACAGCCATCAAGGATCCTATGGACCTGGTATTTTTATTCTGGTCTATCAGTGTGGGAATTATCTGCGGCGCAGGATTTGCGCTGATTGCGGCCATAGCCTCTCTTGCCCTGACTGTTGTCATCGTAATCTTTTCCATGATGCCGGAGTCTAAGGGTACCCTGATCCTGGTGGTCAACGCGGTTTCCCATAAAAAGGAAGAGACAATCATGGAATTTGTGAAGGAAACCTGTTCTTACGTGCGAACCAGGGCATGCAATGTTACAAAAACAAATTTGAATCTTGCCATTGAGGTGCGGGTAAAGGACAGGAGCGCCCTGATTGACGGATTAATGGAAATGGATGGCGTCACATCTGCGTCACTTGTGGAACATGACGGAGATGTGACAGTATAACCGTAGAATAGAGGAAATACTAGGCTTTCAAAGCGGCCTGAAACGCATCCTCAGAAAGCAGAGCGCCTCTGGTTTCCACCACCGCGGCGGCGATGCGGTTGGCGTCAGCAACAGCCTCTTTCATGGAAGCTCCCTGGTGCAGGCGGGCTATAACCGCCCCAATATGAGAATCGCCGGCTCCGATGGTATCGATTTGCTTTGCCTTTACGCCGGGAACAAAGGCCTGCTCTTCCCCCATATCGTAGTAGGCGCCTTTTTCGCCCAAGGTGACAATCACCGTGTTGCCCGTCTTCTGGTACAGCGCCTGGGCGCCTTGTTCCACACAGGTCTCTCCTGTATAATCCAGTACTTCAGTCTCATTGAGATGGAGTACCGGGGAGAGGGCAAAGAGCCTGTCCAACAGATTCTGGGAGATTACCTGGATCCGGGGACCGGGGGCAAAGAAGATTTGGTAGGAGGGATGCTGCTCCAGGTATTCTACAATATGAACGCCTGTGGCTTCCTCGATTTCCAGTCCGCAGATATATACGCTGCCAATAGAATCAGGGTCCAGCAGGTCAAACCATTCCGGGTAAAACCGGTATTCCGCTCCATGGTAGGAGGCAAAGGTCCGCTCGCCGGAATCCTCCACAAAACAATAGCAGCAGCCGTTTTCCTGGAGTGGAGTAGGAATGGGGCTCTGGATGCCCCGTTTTTTTAATTCTTCCCGGACAAAGTGGCCGTAGGTGCCTGTGCCTACCGGGGAAAACAGGGTATAGGGCACCTGAAAATGACGGATCATGTCCGAGGTGTTGTAGGCGCAGCCTCCCAGGGACATGGATTGGGTGCGTACATGAACGTCCTCGCTGGTGGTGGGAAGATGGGGCAGCTGAATGATGACATCCACCACGGTGGAGCCAATGACTAATACTTGTTTCATAAAGGTTATCTCCATAGTATAATTTAGCTGAGACAGGAAGAGATTTTGCATCTGACCTCCTGCATGGCGGAAAAGATGCAAAGACTTAAGCGTCCTGAAAAACAGCGATTTTATCTTACCATATGTGATACAAAAAAGAAAGTGGGTGTGGAAATGAAAAAAGAAAAAGTTGGTGGACGGCGTAATTTTAAAGGACCATGGAAGACTTGTTCTGGATGAAGATGCACTTATGGAGGAAGGCCTGGAGGCCCAGAGGCGTGTACTGGAGCGGGGACAGGGACAGGCCAAGGTGCTTTATTTTCGTTAAGCATGCAGGGCATTTGCCAAGGGCAGGCGCTGTATGGCTGGAGAAAAAGGAGACTAGGAATATGAATATATTGATGATCAACGGGTGTATCCGGGGAGAGGAATCCCGGACCTGGAAACTGGCAGAAGCGTTTCTGGAAGCCATGAGGCAATCGGCGCCCAAGGACATTTCCTATAAGTATCGGCAACTGGATTTGGATAAGCTTGATTTGAAGCCCTTGATGGGAGAATTCTTTTGGCAGCGGCAGCGCCTGCTGGAGGAAAATAACCGGCAGCATCCCCGGTTTGCTTATGCCCATGAGTTTGCACAGGCAGACCGGATTTTGGTAGCGGCCCCTTTTTGGGATCTGAGCGTGCCGGCGGTGGTGAAGCTGTATATTGAAAATATTTCCCTGGACGGAATCACCTTTGGCTGCAATGAAAAAGGGATGTACGGCATGTGCCGGGCCAGGGATCTGCTTTTCTTTACTACCCGGGGCGGATTTTACGGTAATGGGCCCCTGGAGCAGGGAGTCCGCTATCTGGAAGCTTTGTGCGCCATGTTTGGAATTCCCAAATTTGACTCTGTCTGCGCGGAGGGCATAGATATGGTTCCGGAACAGGCCCAGGAGATTATGGAGGAGGCTCTGGCAAAAGCCCGAAAGGCCGGGGAAGAATACTGGAACATGGGTTGAGGAAAGAAAGGAAATGGTATGGTAAGAGAAATTTTAAAGCTTGGGGATCCCAGGCTCTATGAAATCAGCGAGGCTGTTTCCAAAAAGGAGCAGCCCGCTTTACGGGAATGGGTGGAGGATCTTCACGATACCCTGATGGACTACCGCAAAACCTACGGGGCAGGCCGGGCCGTGGCCGCGCCCCAGATCGGGATTCCCAAACGGCTTCTCTACATGTATACGGACAAGCCCTATGTGTTTGTGAATCCCACCCTCACCTTTCCCGATGAAGAGCGGTATAGTTTGATGGATGACTGCATGTCTTTTCCGGGGCTTATGGTGCGGGTGGAGCGCTACCGGCGGTCGGTCATAGAATATCTGGATGAAACGTTTTCCCCTCAAAGGATGGAGCTGGAGGGAGATCTCTCGGAGCTTCTGCAGCATGAGTATGATCATCTGGACGGAATTTTAGCTACCATGCGGGCGGTGGACAATCAGTCCTTGTTTCTGGGACAGATGAAGCGGGAGGGAATATGAGAGAACTCTGAAAGAACTGTGAAAGGAATGAGGAAGATATGAAAACATTGCTGAAAAATGCCATGATTGTAACCATGAACAAAGACGGACAGGTTTTCACAAAAGGAAACCTGCTTTTTGAGGAGGACAGAATCCTCCAGGTAGGGAATGATCCTGTGGAGGAGAGAGCCTGTGATCAGGTCCTGGATCTGACGGGAAAGCTTGTGATGCCGGGTCTTGTGAATACCCATGTACATACCTCCCAGCAGCTGGCCAGAGGACTGGCGGATGACGTGGATCTTCTCACTTGGCTGAGGGACCGGATCTGGCCCTATGAGAGCCATATGACAGAGGAAGATTCCTATATTTCCACCCTGTTCTGCGCTGCAGAGCAGATCCGGGCGGGGGTTACGGCCATTGCGGAGCCGGGCGGGCAGTTTGTATCCGGGATGGCCCGGGCCATTGAAAAAGCAGGAATTCGGGCGGAGCTGGCAAACTCTGTCATGGACTGTGGGGAAGGCCTGCCCCAAAACTGGCAGAGGAGCACAAAAGAAGAGCTGGACCGGCAGGTGGAGGATATTAAGCGGTTCCATGGAACTGCAGATGGCAGGATTCAGGTCTGGTTTGGGGTGCGAACTATTTTCAATGCCACAGACCAGCTGCTGCAGCAGACTAAGGAGCTGGCGGACAAGTACAAGGTGGGAATTCATATGCATGTGGCGGAGGCAAAGGCCGAGGTGGACTATGCCAAGGAGCGCTATGGGGTGCAGACCGTCACCCATCTTCGGGATCTGGGCTTTCTGGGGCCTAACCTGTTGGCAGCCCACACTGTGTGGCTCACCAATGAGGAGGTGGAGATGTTTCGGGATTACGGAGTGAAATCCTCCCACAATCCAGCCTCTGCCATGCGGGTATTGGGCTTTGCCAAGGTGCCCCGGATGCTGCGGGAGGGAGTCTGTGTAGCCATTGGCACGGACGGAGCTCCCACGAACAACCGTATGGATATGGTGGATGAGATGTGGGTGACTTCCCTGATTCACAAGGGCTGGCGGCTGGACCCAACGGTGGTAAAGGCTCAGGAAATTCTGCGCATGGCTACCTGGAATGGAGCCAGGGCTCTCCTGCAGGAGGACCAGTACGGAAGCCTGGAGCCGGGAAAGAAGGCGGATCTTATCATTGTCAATCCGGATTCCGTAGGGATGCAGCCCATGCATGACCCCATAGCCAATCTGGTCACCTCCATGCATTCTACCAATGTGGAGAGTACCATCTGCAATGGAAAATGGCTTATGCGGGAGCGGAAGCTTCTGACCCTGGACGAGGATGCTTTAATTCAGGAGGCAAAGCTTCGGGCCCAGAGCATTCGCAGCCGGGCCGGGATCCGGATGCCGGAGCGTTTTCCCATGATAACATGTCCATCGGATCGGTAATCATGGATTGTATATCATACGTCTGCTTTAAGAGCTGTGAGAGAACAGAGGCCTTGAAACAGGGATAGCTGTGACGAAAATCCGTCATGACTATCCCTGAATGGACGGGTTATTTTTTGGATTTAAAACCTCCCCAGGGACACAAAGCTGGCATACAAATCCAGCATTCCATAGCCCCAGGAGCGATTGGGATACAAGGTGGAAGTGGTTCTGCGGGCTCCACGGATAAACAGCTGCTTGATCTCCACAGTTCCCATTCCCATTCGGTTTCCTCTCACAATGCCCCATTCCATCATAAGAGCCGCGGCACCAGCCGCCACCGCTGCTGCCGCGCTGGTGCCCGTGGTAACTGTTGCCCGGTCTCCAGGTGCAAAGCTTGGAATATCCACACCTGGAGCGGCAATATCAGGTTTGATCCGCCCTTTTCTTGTATAGCCCCTGCTGGAATTGATATAAATACTGTTGTTATCAGACTGATAAGCGCCTACGGTAATGGGAATATCCGCATTGGCAGGTTCTGTCAGAGTAATATCTGGATTCGAGTTTAAGAACCTGGTTTCTTCTGAGATAAATCCCGTCACCGGAAGCCAGATATTAAAACAGCCAGCCACCACATGAGTTCCGTATACATGCAGCCGCCAGATTCCAGGAGTAGGGGCAAACATGCGGATCACAATCAGCTGATCGCCGCTGCGAGCCTCCAGGGGTTGAAAATCCACATACACTACAGCACGTTCAAAGAGAAAGGTGAAGCGCTGATTTCTGTTTTGAAAGGAGATCCTGGGAATCTCTTCTCCGGTAGGAGAGGTAAGAGAAACGGACAGAAGATCCGGCGTGCTGCCCCACAGTTCCATCATGAGTCCGTATTCATTTTCCGCCACCCGAAGTTCCACGGTTTCAAACTCCTGATCATCCCGAAGCATTCCGTAAAAATGGTGGCCTTGATTGGCCTCATTGCCTGCAGCGGAAACAACGCAGCACCCGGTTCGCGAGCCAACGGTATTCAGATAGGAGGATAAGGGAGAATTCCCCTCATGCCCTCCCATATTGCTTCCCAGGCTCATGCAGATTACCAGAGGCTTTCCCTGCCGCAATGCCAGATCAAGCAGATATCGCACAGCCAGCATGATATCATTTTCTTGAAACGCAATCGCATCTGGTCGGACCGCAAAATATTCCTTCAAATATTTTTTGGCTGGTTTAAGCTTTACCACTGCAATATCACACTGGGGGGCTGCGCCAATCCAGCCGGTGGCCTCATTGCGGCTTCCAGCAGCGATGCTGGCAATCTGGGTCCCGTGTCCCAGTTCATCCCGGCTTGGCACCATGGAAAAAGGATCCTCACTCTGCAGGGCCTGGTTAATTTCCTCCCTGGTATAAACGCTGCCATACCCGATATTCTTGGGAGTTTGGCCAGTCTGTATGGTCTGATCCCAGATCTCTACCACCCTGCTGTTTCCCGATGCGTCGCGAAAACAGGCGTTGGTATAATCAATGCCTGTATCCACAAATCCCATAATCACCCCTTCACCCCGAAGATTTAAAACCGGCTGATTCTGTATGTAGATGATATTGCTGGCTTCCAGGTCCGCATTTTCCTGCAGAGTATACAAAGAGGGAAACACATCATATTCATACTGTACCCGTGAGCTGTTCTGAAGGTATTCTGCATTTACATAAAAGGTAGCATAAAAGTCATTAATAATTTGAATACAAACATTGGGAAAGATCTGGGCCAGCTCCCGGGTATTCCAGCTGGATTTCCAGATAAAATCCACATAATCCTCCGACACGATTCGTTCTCTGCAATTTTCTGGCATACGATTTCCCTCTATGTATATGTTTTCCTAACAGCATATGCCAAAGAATATAAGTTGTTACAAATAGTTCCTGTACGCCGTCCATTCAGCCATCTGGGGTCTGGCTGAACTTTTTGATAAAAACTCTTGCACAGTCTCTGGGATATGCACTATAATAGTAGCAAAGTTTTGGTGAAATGCTGGTTTGAGAGGAGATACAGTATGGAAAAGATAAAGATGACCATTCCCCTGGTAGAGATGGATGGGGATGAGATGACCAGGATTTTGTGGCAGATGATTAAGGAGGAGCTTTTGCTTCCTTTTATAGAGCTTCAAACGGAATACTATGACCTGGGTCTGGAACACCGCAATGCCACAAACGACCAGGTGACGGTGGATGCGGCCAATGCCACCAAGAAGTATGGGGTTGCGGTGAAGTGCGCCACCATTACCCCTAATGCCGCCCGGGTGAAGGAATATAATCTGAAGGAAATGTGGAAGAGCCCCAACGGAACCATTCGGGCCATGCTGGACGGCACGGTGTTTCGGGCTCCCATTCTTGTAAAGGGCATTGAGCCCTATGTAAAAACCTGGAAAAAGCCCATTGTCATGGCAAGACATGCCTACGGGGATGTGTACAAGGCATCGGAGATGCGGATTATGGGCCCTGGCACCTGTGAGCTGGTGTTTACCGGGGAGGACGGCAGCGTACAGAGAGAGACTATTCATCAGTTTGCCGGACCTGGCATTGTACAGGGCATGCACAATCTGGACGATTCCATCTACAGCTTTGCCCACAGCTGCTTTTCCTATGCCCTGGATCAGAAGCTTGATCTGTGGTTTGCGGCCAAGGATACCATTTCCAAAAAATATGATCACCACTTTAAGGATGTGTTTCAGGAAGTATATGAGAAGGAATATCAGACAAAGTTTGAGGCGCTGGGCCTTACCTATTTTTACACTCTCATTGACGACGCGGTAGCCCGGGTGGTGAAATCAGAGGGCGGATATATCTGGGCCTGCAAGAATTATGACGGGGATGTCATGAGCGATCTCATTGCCACGGCATTTGGATCTCTGGCTATGATGACCTCTGTGCTGGTATCCCCCCATGGATATTATGAGTATGAGGCGGCTCATGGAACCGTGCAGCGTCATTACTATAAGCACCTGAATGGGGAGGAGACCTCCACCAACTCCATGGCCACGATTTTTGCCTGGACTGGTGCGCTGCGCAAGCGAGGAGAGTTGGATCAAAACCAGCAGCTTATGTCTTTTGCCGATAAGCTTGAGCAGGCTGCCATAAGTACCATTGAGGAGGGGAAGATGACGAAGGACCTGGCTTTGATCACCACCGTGGAAAATCCCGTGGTTTTGTCAAGCCAAGGCTTTATTGTTGAGGTTCGAAAGACATTGGAGGCCATACTGTAGGAGTCTTGCGCTCTGAAAGGATCGAGTTACTTTATGTTGTTTAATTCCAACGCATTTTATGTGTTTTTACCTATTGTTTTTCTTGTGTATTGGACAGCGCCCCGGAAATACCGCTGGGGCGTTCTTTTCGTGGCCAGCTACTATTTTTATATGAGCTGGAATGTGAAATATGTGGCGCTGATTTTGCTCACCACAGTAGTTTCCTACGTGACAGCCCTGCTGATGGAGCGCACAAAGAGAAAAAGCCTGCGAAAGCTCTACCTTACAGGGGCTCTGCTTATCAGCCTGGGAGTGCTGTTTTTCTTTAAATATTATAATTTCCTCAGCAATTCTGTAACAGAATTGCTGCAGCGTTTGGCTATCCCTGTGCAGCCCCATACCCTGGAGCTTATGCTGCCAGTGGGGATTTCCTTTTATACCTTTCAGACACTCAGTTATGTCATTGATGTGTACCGGGGAGAGGTAAAGGCCACCCGACACTTTGGCAAATACGCTACCTTTATTTCCTTCTTTCCCCAGCTGGTGGCAGGTCCCATTGAGCGGACCCGAAATTTGCTGCCCCAGATTGAGGGAGAGCATACCTTTAACTGCGAGAAGGCGATTGCCGGGGCCAAGCTGATTGCCTGGGGATTTTTTAAAAAGATTGCCATTGCAGACACCATTTCCGCTTATGTGAATCTCATCTATGATCAGCTGCCGGAGCGTCAAGGCTTTTCCCTGGTTATTGCCACGGTGTTCTTTGCCTTTCAGATTTACTGTGACTTTTCTGGGTACTCGGATATTGCTGTGGGCGTAGCTAAGCTTTTGGACATTGATCTTATGACCAATTTTTCCAGCCCCTACTGGGCCTCCAGTATTCGGGAATTCTGGAGCCGCTGGCATATTTCTCTGTCCACCTGGTTCCGGGACTATGTGTATATTCCCCTGGGAGGAAACAGGACAAAGCCCTGGCGGCATCGTCTGAATCTGATGCTGACGTTTCTGGCCAGCGGTCTTTGGCACGGAGCCAACTGGACCTATGTGCTGTGGGGAGGAATCCATGGTTTGGGTCAGATTGTGGAGGATCTTTTTCTCAGAGGGGAAAAGAAACGGTCAAGAAAGCGTACCTGGTATGGAGTTCTTCTCACCTTTACTTTTGTGTGCTTTGCCTGGATCTTTTTCAGGGCCAACACAGTAGGAGATGCCTGGTATGTTTTGACCCATATGTTTACGGGAATCCAGGCCCCTTTTGCCTATATCCGGGATGGGATTTTGGCTTTTCGGGGCTCTGGAGCGGCAACCGGTTCCGGTATGGCCACCCTGCTTCAGGCCCTTCTGGGAATTCTGCTGCTGCTTTGGTATGACTTTGCGTCTTTGAAAAGGGACGTGTGGAGCAGCCTTGGAAAGCTTTGGCTTCCCCTGCGTTACCTGTTGTATTTTGCCCTCCTGTTTGTGATTTTGTACAGCAGACAGCTGGGAGAGTATGAATTTGTGTACTTCCAGTTTTAGAGTTTTGAATGCCTGACAGGGGGCCAGAAGAGTTTTCATTGTTCCCTTTGCATGGTCCGGTTTCAAGCAAGGAGAGATGTATGAAGCGGTTTTTAAAGAAATTAGCGCCTTTTGCGGCGTTTATCCTGATTCTGGAGATTGCCATTCCCATGATAGTGGATCCCTACAATGTATTTCACTGGTCCAGAATCCGGGATAATGGGGTGGAACCCAACAGCAATTTTATTAAGATGAAATATATCCTGGAAAATCCCGATAAATTTGACTCCTTCCTCTTTGGCTCCTCTCGGACTGGGTTCGTGGATGTGGAGCGGATTCCTGATGGAAAGTGGTACAATATGTCCTATTCCGAGGGTCTGCCAGACGAGCATCTGGAGAACTTAAAAGAGCTCATTGCCCATGGGATTATTCCCAAGAATGTCATGATCGGCGTGGACAATATTTCCTGCTTTGTGAATCCTGTACTTCACGGAAAACAGTTTTACCGGATTCCCTATCCAAGGGGAAATCCCCTGTCCTTTTATGCCAATTATTTCAGCATCCGCGGGGTGATCATGTCCCAGAAGGTCACCTCGGGCCACAGGATCACGGATCCGGACTATGTGGATCGGTATTACCGCACCGGAGGAAACAGCCGGGACCTGCATGTGGAGAATGACTGGAGCGCAGATGCGCCCTACTGGGAGGATTACTACGGAAACGAGCTGTTCAACGCTCTTTACGATCTGGTTTATATCCGGGATCTCTGTCAGGAATATGATATTAACCTGATTATATTTACCAATCCTCTCTATTACCGGACCTACCAGTATTCCGAATTGTACGGCTATGCCGAGTGGCTTAGCTGGCTGCCGGAGGAGGTTTCCTTTTACAATTTTAGCGGGATCAATGTGATTACCAGAGACAAGGCAAACTATATTGAAAGCAGTCATTATACCATGGAAGTGGGAGATATGATTATCGACCGGATCTTTTATGGGAAAACCGATGAAGCTCTGGAAAGCCAGGGCTTTGGAATGTATGTAACAAAGGACAATCAGAAAGAATTTTTAGAAGCGCTGGCCAATCATTGAGCCAGCGCTTCCCATTTTTCGTATAGTTCCTCCAAAGAGGCTGTAATCGTATTTTTTTCCTCTTGCAATTCCATACAGCGTGCCACGTTGGTGTAAACTTCCTCCTGAGTCAGAAGCTTATCAATTTCCTGATCCTGGCTTTCCAGCTCCATAATGCGCTCCTCGGTTTTTTTCAAGTCATTTTCCCGTTTTCTCTGGCGGGCCAGCTCCTCCTTTTGCTGTTTCCAGTCCAGCTTGCTCTCGGATTCCGTGGAAGGGCTGTTTTCGACAGCGTCTTTGGAATCCTGGGCAACAAGAGAGGCCTGCTCCTTTTTCTCCAGATAATAGTCGTAATCTCCCAGGTATTGTACCAGTCTCTGTCCCGTGAGATCCAGGATGCGGGTGCAGGTGGTGTTGATAAAATACCGGTCGTGTGACACATAGAGCACGGTTCCCGTATAATGGTTTAACGCGTTTTCCAGAATCTCCTTGGAAACAATATCCAGATGGTTGGTAGGCTCATCTAGAATGAGAAAATTAGCCTCGGACAGCATAAGCTTTGCCAGGGACACACGGCCCCTCTCCCCGCCGCTCAAGTCTCCAATCCGTTTGAACACGTCGTCCCCAGTAAACAAGAAGGCGGCCAGGGTGCTGCGGATTTTGGTGTTGGTAAGCCCCGGATAGGCGTCGGAGATTTCCTCAAAGAGGGTTTTCTCCATATGCAGAACCTGGTGTTCCTGGTCGTAGTAGCCGATTTTCACCCGGGAACCCAGGCGGATGGTTCCGGCGTCCGGGGGGAGAAGGCCGTTAATCATTTTTAAAATAGTCGTCTTTCCCGTGCCGTTATTGCCGATTAGTGCCACCCGTTCTCCTCGCTTGATTTCCAGATCCAGATGGGAGAAGAGGGAGAGGGCGCCAAAAGCCTTGGACAGCCCGGCAATGGTCAGCACATCGTTACCGCTGAGGATTTCCGGCTCCAGGGTCAGGTTCATGTCAGTGTTCAGCTCCACAGGCTTTTCCACCCGCTGTATTTTATCCAGCATCTTTTCCCGGCTCTCAGCCCTGCGAATGGATTTTTCCCGGTTAAAGGAGCGAAGCTTCTCAATGACCTCTTCCTGGTGACGGATTTCCCTCTGCTGGTTGAGCCAGGCATGAAGCTTTGCCTCTCGAAGCTGGGCTTTTTTCTGGGAGTAATCAGAATAATTTCCCAGGAAGGTCTGGACCTGGCCATTGTCAATCTCTACGATTTTGGTTACGATTTTATTCAGAAAATACCGGTCATGAGCCACGATCATCACAGCCCCGTCGTAATTGGACAAATACCCCTCCAGCCAGGCAATAGAGGACATATCCAGGTGGTTGGTAGGCTCGTCCAGCAGAACAATATCCGGCTTTGTGAGCAGAAGCTTTCCCAGAGAAACCCGGGTTTTCTGTCCGCCGGAGAGGGTGGATACAGGTTTGGAGAAATCCTCCTTCGAAAATCCCAACCCCTTTAAGACTCCCACCACCTCGCTCTTGTAGGCGTAGCCGTTTTGCAGCTCGAATTCATGATTCAGACGGGAGTAGGTTTCCAGCATGTCCTGCAGAGCTTCCCCCTGCAAATGCTTCATTTCCTGCTCCAGGACCCGGATACGCTCTTCCATAGCAATAAGATCCCTCTTGGCGTCCAAAAGCTCCTCATAAATCGTCCGACCGCCGGAAATGTCCTGGTGCTGGGCCAGATAGCCCAGGGTCTTTCCACGGGAGAGGATGACCTCCCCCTGGTCTGCAGGCAGTTCTCCCACTATAATTTTCAGAAGGGTGGATTTCCCCGCTCCGTTAATGCCCACAATGGCAGTCTTTTCCCGTTCCTCCACATGAAAGGAGGCATGTTTTAAAATCGGTCGTTCACCGAAGGATTTATCAATATTCTGGCATGCTAAAATCATAAAAATTCCTCAGTATTCTTTCCTGTTCCCTTGTCTTTAATCTGTACCTATTATAATGGATATGGAAAAAAAATCAAGGCGTAAATGCCCCTTTTCACCTGACGAAATCCATGGTATACTATGCGAAGGAAAGGAACTGGAGTGCAGACCATGAACCAAACAATGTATGAATATGAATCTCTGCTCTACGATGCGGGAAAGCCTGGCGGGGCCTACGTAATCTTTCCCTATGATATCAGAAAGGAATTTGGAAAAAACAATCAGAGAAAGAGAATAAAGGAGATTATCTAATGAAATTTCACACCATTTTGTTTGATCTGGACGGCACGCTGACCGATTCCCAGGAAGGCATTGTAAACTGCGTCAAATACGCCCTGGAGTATATGGGAATCCAGGAGACGGATGAGGAGAAGCTTAAGCTTTTTATTGGGCCTCCCCTGGATGAAATGTTTATGGAGCTCTATGATTTCACACCGGAACAGGCCCTGAAGGCCAGAATCAAATATCGGGAGCGGTTTGCGGATGTGGGAATGTTTGAGAATAAGCCCTATGAGGGAATAAAAGAGCTTTTGGCCGGGCTTCAGAAGAAGGGGATCGTCCTGGGTGTTGCCACCTCCAAGCCGGAGTTTTATTCCCGGAAGATTCTGGATCGGTTTCAGCTGAGTCCATATTTTGACGTGATTTCCGGAGCAGATCTGGAGGGAAATCATGTGTCCAAGGCGGTCGTGGTCCGGGAGGCCATGAGGCGTCTGGGAAAAGGGGAAGGGGATACGGAAGGAATTCTTATGGTGGGCGACCGAAAGTATGATGTGGAAGGCGCCCGGGAATGCGGGCTTCCCTGCGTAGGCGTGGGATTCGGCTTTGCCAAGCCCGGAGAATTGGAGAAAGCCGGGGCTGCCTACCAGGCGGAAACCATGGAGGATTTAAAAGAATTATTACATACCTTAACGGAGGGTACGGCGTGAGACCGTACTCTTTTTGGTTTTCTTTACAGGATAAAACATATTTAGAATTTCTTTTGTTTTTTCTGTCGATGCTCTTTGGATTTCCCCGATATGATAACAGCAGAATTCAGGTTTTACACGACAGAAAGGAGAGATGGATGTTGCTGTGTATGAAGAGAACAGTAACCGATGGATTTTGCAATATGGAAAAGCTTCACAGGCACAGGATCTCTGTGCTACAATAACAGGCATGAAGTTTGCACAGAGAAAAAGACAGAGGAGTGTTAGACATGGAACAGTATCGGATTTTGGTAGTGGAGGATGATAAGGAAATTCGGGAGGGTATTGCCATATATCTGCGCAGCCAGGGCTATCTGGTGGAGCAGGCGGCGGACGGAATTGAGGGGCTCAAGGCCATAGAGCAAAATCCGCCTCATCTGGCCATTGTGGATGTAATGATGCCTCGGATGGACGGGATTAAAATGGTGATCAGACTTCGGCAAAAATATGAATTTCCCGTGATTATGCTCTCGGCCAAGTCCGAGGAGGTGGATAAGATCATGGGGCTCAACATGGGGGCCGACGACTATGTGACCAAGCCCTTTACGCCCCTGGAGCTTCTGGCCCGGGTAAATTCTCATCTGCGCAGATACACCCGGTTTTTGCAGGCGCTGGGAGAGCAGGATCAAAAGAAAAACGAACATGTCTATGTGATCGGCGGTCTGGAACTCAATGATGAGACCAAGGAGGTCCATGTGGACGAGCAGCCTGTGCGGCTCACGCCTATGGAATTTAAAATTTTGCAGCTATTGATGAAAAGTCCCGGCAGGGTCTTTTCTGCGGAAGAAATCTATGAACGGGTCTGGAATGAAAGCCCCGTGGGCACGGATACCATTATGGTGCACATCCGAAATATCCGCGGAAAAATTGAACTAAACCCCCGGGAGCCCAAATATTTGAAGGTGGTGTGGGGAGTTGGATACAAAATTGAAAAGCAGGCGTAGAGGTCTGTATGGAATGATGCTGTTATTCGCGATTCTGGTGGCTGTAGGCGCTGTTCTATGCTATGGACCCATTCAGGACGCCGTAGCGCGGGAACAGAAAGATATGGTGGAGGCCTATGAGCAGTCCCAAAAAGAGCTCAGGCTCTGGGAACCGGAGGAGCATGGGCAGACGCAGTGCATGCTCCAAAACGGATATCTCTTTTACACAGATTTTCAGAAGATGAATTCCGAAGAATTTCTGCGGACAGAAGAAATTCTGCTGCCAGATCTGGCGGAACAGCTTGGGGTTATAAACACAAGGGACTTGAATACTTCTATTTATCAGAGCGCCGTAGACGCCCTTTCTAACGCGGTTTTGGATTGGGAGCAGCAGTTCTACCAGTGGCAGACAGAGTGGGGCGTGGATTATTATGCCAGGGACACCAAAAGCGGAAAGACCATTACCAATGTGGCGGATGAGACCGTATTGGAGTGGATTCAAAACGAGGCCTGCGGGGTATCGGGAAATCGAAATCTGGGCCCCTATTATAAAGGCTGGATCGTTTTGGAGTATGGGGAAGACGGTGAAATCCGTCTGGGCAGCTATTCAAATCTGAATTCGGAGAGCGTGTATCGGTCTATGCAGACCCAGCGGTATGAAAATATACTCACCGATTATTACGACGCCAATGGAAACTCCCTTCCAGAGCCTGTACGGCCCAGAAATATGCAGGTGTTTTACGGTAATACCCAAAATATGTGGGAGGAAGTTCATCCCATGGAGACCTATTGGGGAACCTATGGAATCTATCACAGCTATGGCGGGGATCTGCTGTATTTCGGCGTTGCGTTTCTTAGCGTTTTAGGCGCCGTGTTTTTCGCAGAATACGCAAGGCGCAGAGAGCTTTTAAGGGGAGGACTGCTGGCGATTCCCATGGAATTTTTCTGGCTGGGCTTTCTGGCCTTTACGGGACTCTATATCCTGTGTACCGACGCCCTGATCGGCACAGGCCTTGGGATATTTGTCCAGGGACTTGTAGACATGGGCTTTTTGGATACGGCAGCCCATATCCTTGTCTATGGGTACAACGGCCTGGTGTGGCTTGGTGAGGTGCTGGTAGTCATGTGGAGTATCCTGATTCTCTGGCCCAGGACCAAAGGGGGACTTTGGACTTATCTGAAGGAGAGAAGCCTCCTATTAGGCACTCTGCCAAAGTGGAAGCAGAAATTTTGTAGCTACATCACCCAGATAGATATTACCGAGTCCGCCAATAAAACTGTGATTAAATGGGTGCTTATCAACCTGGCGGTCCTGACAGTACTCTGCTGCATGTGGATTTTCGGTATTGCTGGTCTCATTTTGTATTCCATCGGTCTCTACCTGTTGCTGCGCAAACAGTACGGGCAGCTGCAAGACCATTACCTGACCCTGCTGCATTCCGCCAGACAGATGGCGGAGGGAGATCTGAATATTACCCTGCCTCAGGATCTGGGAGTCTTTAACCCGCTGAAAATTGAAATACTGCGGATCCAGAACGGCTTCAAGCAGGCGGTGCTAGAAGAGGTGAAGAGCCAGCGCATGAAGACAGAGCTGATCACCAATGTGTCCCATGACCTGAAGACGCCTCTCACAGCCATTATCACCTACGTAAACCTGTTAAAGGAGGAGAACATCACGGAGGAGGAGCGGGACTCCTATATTCAGACGCTGGAGAAAAAGTCTGACCGGCTCAAAGTGCTTATTGAAGATCTCTTTGAGGTCAGCAAGGCGGAAAGCCAGAACATGACCCTTCATCTGGAGGAGGTGGATCTGGTGAATCTCATCAAGCAGGTCCGTCTGGAATTGGAGGACAAAATAATGACCAGCAATCTGTCTTTTCGCTGGAATCTGCCGGAGGAGAAGGTACTCTGTATGCTGGACGGTCAGCGCACCTATCGGGTGTTTGAGAATCTCATGGTTAATATTCTGAAATATTCCATGGAGGGCTCCCGGGTTTATATTGACCTTATTCAGGATCAGGGTCATGTGCGGGTGCTTCTGAAAAATATGTCCGCCACAGAGCTGAATTTTGATCCGGAGGAGATCACCGAGCGGTTTGTTCGTGGAGATCTGTCCCGGAATACAGAGGGCAGTGGATTGGGGCTTGCCATTGCCAGAAGCTTTGTGGAGCTGCAGGGGGGAAGTTTCCGCATTGAAATTGACGGGGATCTGTTCAAAGTGGAGATTTTGTTCTCGGTCATTGACATGGTTAAATAGCGGCTGGGAGACTCCTGTTTTTTTTGACAAGGCGATTGAGAAATGATAGACTGTTCCCAGAGTGTCCGAAGCATCCTGTAAGATTTGGAATATTTCGGTAGGACCCTGTGGTTTTGAATTTGGAGTGTGACGAATGAGACGGAAATATGTGGGACGGTTTATCTTTCGGGTGGCGGTGTTTTTGGCCGTGGGCGCCCTGGCTGTTTTTGATCCGGAGGCTTTTGGGGTCATGGAGCCGGGCGGGTTTTTCAGCAGATTTTCTCTGCTGCATGTTTTGTGGGTGATCTGGATCGGGGACATGGTTTTGAAACTGTTTCCGGTTCCGGGCACCTTAGCGCTGGGAGCGGCAAAGCAGTTGGGGCCGTTTTATGTGCCCGCCAAAAGTCCGCCCGGAAAAGAGGAGATCAGGGCGTACTTTGCGGATCAAAACAGGAGAGCTCTTCAGGTGTTTGGAGCCTGGACTGTATTAGGGGCGGCCATTGCTTTTTTATGGGGGCAGGGGTTCCTGGGAAACCAAGGACTCCTGCTGATTGCCGTCTTTTTCTATGTATGTGATCTTTTTTGCGTGCTGTTCTGGTGTCCGTTCCGCAGTTGGTTTTTGAAAAATCGCTGCTGTACCACCTGCCGGATTTTTAACTGGGATCATCTGATGATGGTAACGCCTCTTGTCTGTATCAACAGTTTTTACTGCAGGAGTCTGGTGGTTGGAGCCGTCTTTGTGCTGGCTGTGTGGGAGTATCGGGTTTTCCATGATTCGGAACGCTTTTTTGAGGGAACCAATGAGGCTCTCAAATGCAAAAACTGCACGGATTTGTTGTGCGGAAAAAGAATGGGATCCAGAGTGGGGAAGGAAAACCGAAGGAAAACAGATGAGGGTTCCGGAGAGTTCTTCAGGCAATAATAGTTGCCAAACATGGGTTAGAATGGTATAATGGCGTAAGGAAAAAGCATAGTTCACGGAGGATGATGGAATGGAATTAAGAGCGATTGAACAAGAGCTGAGAGAAAATGCATACCCTGGCAGAGGGATTATTTTGGGCAGGACCGCGGACGGAAGGAAAGCAGTTACTGCCTATTTTATTATGGGCAGAAGCGAGAACAGCCGCAACCGGATTTTTGTGGAGGACGGGGATGGAATCCGCACCCAGGCTTTTGATCCGTCTAAGCTTACGGATCCCAGCCTGATTATCTATGCGCCGGTGCGGGTGCTGGGAAATAAGACCATTGTGACCAATGGGGATCAGACGGACACCATCTATGAGCTTATGGATCGCCAGCAGACCTTTGAGCAGGCTCTTCGCACCCGGGAGTTTGAGCCGGATGCGCCCAATTATACGCCGCGGATTTCCGGAATTATGCATATAGAAGGGGGAAGCTACAATTATGCCTTGTCCATTTTAAAGAGTAATGACGGGGATCCGGCTTCCTGCCGCCGCTATACCTTTGCCTATGAGAATCCTAAGGCGGGAGAGGGACATTTTATTCACACCTACCAGTGCGACGGCAATCCTCTGCCAAGCTTTCAGGGAGAGCCTAAGAAAATCCGCATAGTGGGAGAGATTGACGCGTTCACCAGCCTGCTGTGGGAGAGTCTGAATGAGGACAATAAGGTTTCTCTGTTTGTGCGCTATATAGATCTGGCGGACGGGACCTGGGAGAGCCGGATTGTAAATAAAAATCAGTAAAAAGGCCCCAAGACCCTGAATTAAGAAAGAAGAAAACAGGCTTCTAAGAGACTGCACAGATGGCCCCCTTGTTGGCTGAGGGGAATCACAGAATTTTTAACCCATACACAGAAATATAAGAATCTGAAATGTAAAAATTGGAGGACAAGTAGGAATGAAAGAATTGGAACTGAAATATGGATGCAATCCCAACCAAAAACCGTCCCGGATTTTCAGGAAGGAGGGGGAGCTTCCCATTCAGGTTTTAATGGGAAAGCCGGGGTATATTAATTTTATGGATGCCTTTAACGGCTGGCAGCTGGTGAAGGAGCTGAAAAAGGCCACAGGCCTTCCGGCGGCTACTTCTTTTAAGCATGTATCTCCGGCGGGAGCCGCTGTGGGCCTGCCGCTTTCTGATACCCTGAAAAAGATTTACTGGGTGGAGGATGCAGGAGAGCTGTCTCCCTTGGCCTGCGCCTATGCCAGAGCCAGAGGCGCGGACCGCATGTCCTCCTTTGGAGACTTTATCTCCCTGTCCGATGTGTGCGACGCTTCCACGGCAGCCCTGATTAAACGGGAGGTCTCTGACGGCGTTATTGCTCCGGGCTATACGCCGGAGGCTCTGGAGATTCTGAGGCAAAAGAAAAAGGGGAATTACAATGTGATTCAGATTGACGAAAACTATGTGCCTGCTCCGGTGGAGTGCAAGGATGTGTTCGGCATCACCTTTGAGCAGGGCAGAAATGAGCTGGTGGTGGATGAAGCCCTGTTTTCCAATATTGTAACGGAAAACAAGGATCTGCCGGAGGCAGCCCGCATAGACCTGGCAGTGGCCCTGATTACCTTAAAGTATACCCAGTCCAATTCCGTGTGCTATGTGAAGGATGGTCAGGCCATTGGCATCGGAGCCGGGCAGCAGTCCCGGATTCACTGTACCCGGCTGGCAGGCACCAAGGCGGACAACTGGTTTTTGCGCCAGTCTGCCCAGGTACTGGGACTTCCCTTTGTGGAGGGCATCAGCCGGGCAGACCGGGACAATGCCATTGATGTTTATATTGGCGAGGAGTATGAAGATGTGCTGGCGGAAGGAACCTGGCAGCGTCTGTTCCAGGTAAAGCCTCCGGTATTTACCCGTGAGGAGAAGCGCGCCTGGCTGAAGCAAATGGATGGAGTGGCCCTGGGTTCCGACGCCTTCTTCCCCTTTGGCGATAACATTGAGCGGGCGCATAAGAGCGGCGTGAAATATATTGCCCAGCCTGGCGGTTCCATTCGGGACGACAATGTGATTGAGACCTGCAACAAATATGGAATGGTTATGGCATTTACGGGAATCCGTCTGTTCCATCACTAATTTAGAATCCGCAGCTGTTCTGCTTTTGAGCGGCTGCGGATAAATAATATCAGAAACCGGGAGGAAAGAAACATGGGATTGATTCGTGCTTTGGGAGCCGCAGCCAGCAGCATGCTGGGGGATCAGTGGCGGGAATATTTTTACTGTGATGCGCTGGACGGGGATACCCTGGTGGTCAAGGGCCAGAAACGGGTATCCGGCAGAAGCTCCAACAAAAAGGGTTCGGATAATATTATTACCAACGGATCTGTCATTGCCATTAATGAAGGGCAGTGTATGCTCATTGTAGACCAGGGCCGAGTGGCTGAGGTCTGCGCGGAAGCAGGAGAGTTTATCTATGATATCTCCACGGAGCCCAGTATTTTCTATGGAAATCTGGGAGACAGTGTGATGCAGAGCTTCCAGGCCCTGGGACGGCGTTTTACCTTTGGCGGGGACACGGCCAAGGATCAAAGGATCTATTTTGTCAATTTGAAGGAAATCATGGGAAATAAATACGGCACCTCCAATGCGGTGCCCTTCCGGGTGGTGGATCAGAATGTGGGAATCGACATTGACATTGCGATCCGCTGTCACGGGGAATATTCCTACCGGATCACGGACCCGGTGCTGTTCTACACCAATGTCTGCGGTAACGTACCGTCTTCCTTTGAGCGGGGAGAGCTGGACAGTCAGTTGAAAACAGAGCTTCTCACAGCCCTGCAGCCGGCCTTTGCCCAGATTTCCTCCATGGGCATCCGCTACAGCGCCCTGCCGGGACACACCATGGAAATGGCGAATATTCTGAATCAGGTGCTTTCTCAGAAGTGGAGCGGTCTTCGTGGAATCTCCATTGTCTCTTTCGGCATCAACTCCGTAAAGGCCTCGGAAGAAGATGAGGCCATGCTGAAAGAGCTGCAGAGAACTGCCGTTTACAGGAATCCCAATATGGCGGCAGCCCAGCTGGTAGGCGCCCAGGCAGACGCCATGAAGATGGCGGCATCCAACAGCTCTGGGGCCATGATGGGCTTTATGGGAATGAATATGGCAGCCCAGGCAGGAGGGGCTAGCGCCCAGAGCCTGTTCCAAATGGGGGCTCAGCAGGGGATGCAGCCCACCCAGCAACAGGCAGGATATGGTCAGCCGGCACAGCAACAGGCGGGATACAGCCAGCCGGCGACCCAGCAGCAGGCAGGATACAGCCAGCAGCCTCCGGCACAGCCAGGAGGACGGTCAACAGACGCTCAGCCCCCTGTCTATGGGTGGACCTGCAGCTGCGGCGTCTTCAACAAGGGGAAATTCTGCATGGAATGCGGCCAGCCAAAGCCGGCCGGGGCCAAGACCTACCGCTGTGACAAATGTGGCTGGGAGCCGGAGGATAAGACGAAACCGCCTAAGTTCTGCCCCAACTGCGGAGATCCCTTTAATAATGAGGACATTGTAGGATAGGCGGAGAGGGAAGATGAGCGACACGTGGACTACATCTTCGGAAGCCATGGAGCCGGAGATGGTAAAGACAAAAGAAGAAACAGACCGGAAGTGTCCGGACTGCGGCGGAACCATGGATTTTGATCCGGGGACAGGCGGGCTTGCCTGTCCCTATTGCGGGCATACGGAGCAGATTGTGGAAGAACAGCAGGAGCGTTCGGCAAAGGAGCTGGATTTCTCCCAGGCAGAGCAGACAGGAAACTGCAACTGGGGGGTGCAAAAGAAGGTGGTCATCTGCAAATCCTGCGGTGCGGAGTCTGTGTATGACGCTCTGGAGATTGCCAGCGAGTGTCCCTACTGCGGTTCCAATCAGGTCATGGAGGAAAAGGGAAAGGATACTCTGGCGCCCGGCGGAGTCTGCCCCTTTTCCATTGATAAAAAGCAGGCGGGAATCCGGTTTAAGACCTGGCTTAAGCATAAATGGTTCTGTCCCAGGGAGGCCAAGGAGATGGCCAAGCCGGAGGCCTTTCAGGGCGTCTATCTGCCGGCCTGGACCTTTGATTCCCAGACCAGCTCCAGCTACCGGGCGGATTACGGCATAAACCGCACCATAAAGACAAAGGAGGGTACCCGAATCCAGACAGACTGGCACCATACCAGCGGTACATACCGGGAATTGATTGACGATCAGCTGGTATTTGGAAGCCAGCGTTACGACCCAGCGCTTCTGTCTCAGATCCAGCCCTTTGACACAGCCCACAACGTGGAATACAAGCCGGAATATGTGGCAGGTTTTGCAGCGGAGCGGTATTCCGTGGGATTAAAAGACGCTTGGGAGCGTGCCAAGGAGGCTATTTCTTTGCGGCTTCGCCGCAATGTGGAGTCAAAAATCATACGGGAGAAGCAGGCGGATCAGGTGGCTCAGCTTCGAATGCAGACAGAATTTTCCCAGATTACCTACAAATATCTGTTGCTGCCAGTGTGGATATCCTCCTTTACCTATCAGGGAAAGGTCTATCAGTTTATGGTTAACGGTCAGACCGGACAGGTAGGCGGCCGCACGCCGATTTCCTGGGTGAAGGTAGGGCTTACGGTTCTGGCAGTGGCTTTGTTCCTGGCCTTGATCTATTGTCTGAATAATTATGTGTTTTAGATTTTGTCCGCCCCTCCTCTAACAGAAGCCGGAGGGGCAAATCCATGAGGGAGAGGAGATTTCTATGGCTTATTATATAAATAAAGAAGACTGCTTTCGCAGAGGAATGAACTGCTATCAAAAGAAAGAATATGAAAAAGCTCTGCCTTTGTTTTTGCAGGCGGCCAAAGTACAGCACAAACAAGCCATGTATAACTGCGCCCTCATGTATGAGCTGGGTCTGGGAACGGAGGAGGATCCGGTGCAGGCCCTGTATTGGTATGAGTATGCCGCAAAGTTTGGGGATTGCGATGCCCGCTATGAATGTGGAGAGGCCTACCGGACCGGGAAGGGAACGGCAGTGGATGCGAAAAAGGCGCTGTATTATTATAAAAAGGCGTCCAGGGAAATCGGAGCCGCCTGCTTTTACTGCGGTGTTTTCTATGAATATGGCAGGGGCACATCTGTGAATCCCAAAAAGGCCTTTAAATATTATGAGATGGGTGCAAAAAAAGAGCATGTAGAGTCCATGACGAATTTGGCCATATGTTACAATAGAGGTTTTGGCGCCAGAGAGGATCAGGCGCTGGCTTTTTATTGGTATGAGAAGGCTGCAGAACAGGGATTTATGAAGGCTCAGCTGCTGTGCGCGCAGCGGTGTGAGACGGGAAAAGGCACAGAGAAGGATTTGGAGAAGGCTATATGGTGGTATGAGCAAGCTGCCAGACAAGGAAGCGAAAAGGCAATCCAGCGATTGCAGGAGATTATGGCTCAGCGAAATGAGGCCTTTGAGAGGGGAACTGCCCTGGAGGCTTCCGGAAACCCGGAGGCTGCTCTGGAGGCCTTTCTCCTGGCCGCTGACTGGGGACACCCGGAGGCGCAGAATATCTGTGCCAGGCTGTTTGCTCAGGCAGGAAATGTCCAGAAGGAGAAATACTGGAGGGAGCGGATGGCAGAAAATTCGCCGGATGCCTGTTATGAGAAGGCCAGAGAATATGCAACCTGGAGTACAAAGAAAGAGGAAAGCCGTTTCTGGATGGAGAAAGCCGCGGAGCAGGGGCATCTGGAGGCCCAGCTAAACTGCTATGATTACTATATAGATCAGGAACACTGCGATTTCACCAGGGCTCTCTACTGGGTGGAAAAGGCGGCAATACAGGGGCATGCAGAAGCACAGTATACCTGTGCCGAATTCTACATGATAGGAAGAGGTACAAAGGAGGATAAGCAGCGGGCTTTGTACTGGGTGGAAAAAGCGGCGGAGCAGGGGCATATAAAATCTCAGTGCTGGTACGCCAATCTATATGATAAAGGAATCGTAGTAGAACAGGACTGTAAAAAAGCTTTTTCCTGGTATGAAAAGGCAGCCAGGCAGGGAGACGCCATGGCTCAGTTTAAATGTGGTGAAAAATACAGGATTGGCGAGGGCGTGGAGATGGATCATGAAAAGGCCATCTACTGGCTGGAGAAGTCAGCCGCCCAGGATTATAAATATGCAAAGGAGAAACTGCTTCTGGAGGCTAAGGTTCTGCTGAAGGGAAGAGGGAAGCTTATTTCAGAGGGAAAGATTCTGGAGGCTCTCCAGGCTCTGGCTAAAGCAGCAGAATGGGGAGAGGTGTCAGCCCAAATTGAAATGGCAGAATATTACGACGAAAAGCCGGATCCTAAAAAGGCCCTTATGTGGTATGAGCGGGCTGCGGACAACGGGGACAGGAAATCCCAGTATCGCTGTGCCCTCAGATATTTCTTTGGCAATGGCTGCGAGATCAACTATGTGCAGGCGGAAAGCTGGGCCAGCGAGGCCATGAGCCTGGGCCATCCAAGGGCTGCGCTTCTGTGTGCTGCCTGTGTGGCTGAGCAAGAGCATGATACTTATAACATAAAGGATGACGTGGATAATTACGTAGATTATCTGCGCATCGCTATGGATAGCTCTGATGAGGAGACTCGAAAGACTGCAAAGAGATGGATGGACAATTATGTGGAGAGAAAGAGGGCGCTTATGACTGAGTTTAACTGGGACGGAACCTGGGGAGACGACTAAGGGGAAGGAATGGGGAAGGGCAAGCTTGGGGAATTGCTTCCTGACAGACAGCCAGAACCAGGGAGGATGTATAAAAATGAGCTACAACTTTTACGGCTGGGAGCAGGCGGATGTGCCGGCAATTACAACAGAATACAGGGGAATCCACACACCCAGGGATTTATATGATGTTCTTTCCGAAATCTGGTGCGAGTACACTTGCGCCCCCAGACTTCGGAATGGCTGGAGTCTGGAAAACAGGACTCTGGGCCAGTGTTCCATCACAGCCTTTCTGGCCCAGGATATTTTCGGCGGCAAGGTGTATGGAATTTTAAGGAATGGCGGAAACTATCACTGCTATAATGTGGTGGACGACTGTGTGTTTGACCTGACCAGCGAGCAGTTTGGAGAAGAGGCGCTGGACTATAGGGAGAATCCACAGCAGTTTCGGGAGGTACACTTCGCAAAGGAAGAGAAGCGCCAGAGGTATGAGTATCTGCGGGAGAAACTAAGAGAACAGCTTCAAATAAACGTGGATTCCATGAAATAAAATCGTATGCTTTTCCTCCAGAATATGGTAAGATAGAAGGAAATAACCGTTTATGGCAAGAAGCTTCTCAGGTGTTTTCGGGACTTACTGCCACAGAATGTGATGAATTGGTTGAGCTGAAATGAATCAAATGTTTTCATTTTGTACCGCAGGTATAAAGGCTTCTGAAAGGACGTTTTATGCAAATCGAGTGGAAAACCTGCCTGAAAATAGGCATTACAGGCACTATCTTATTTTTGATTTATCATTATTGGGACGCATGGAGCAAGCTTTTGCACATTGCCTGGAAGGCGGCATTCCCCCTGCTTCTGGGCTGCGTGTTTGCCTATGTGCTGAATATTTTAATGAGCTTTTTTGAGACAAAGCTGTTTTCTAAAGAGATGGGCCCCAGGGTGATGAAGCTTCGCCGGCCTGTGTGCATCCTGTTGGCCTTTGCCTCAATTATTTTTATTCTGTTTCTGGTGGTGCAGATGGTAATACCAGAGTTGATTTCCTGTCTGCAGCTCCTTTTCTCCCGGCTTCCGGGCGCTTTCGAGCAGGGAGCCGCATGGCTGGAGGAAAATTTTGAGATTACGTCCATGCTGCAGAATCAGGCAGTTACCCTGCCGGGCAGCGAGGCAGAATGGCAGGAGCTGCTTGGAAAGCTGGCCGGCACTCTGGTCTCCGGCGCAGGCAATATTATGGGCATTGCAGTGGACGTGATTTCCTCTGCAGTATCCAAAACCGTTAATGTTGCCGTTGCAGCTGTATTTTCCATTTATCTTTTAGCGGGTAAGGAGAAAATCGGAGAACAGATCGGAAAGCTTATGGGCGTCTATTTGCCCCGGCGGATTTCTGGGGGGATTGGGTATGTTTTGCAGGTTTTGGATTCCTCGTTTCACCATTTTATTGTGGGACAGTGTGTGGAAGCAGTGATTCTGGGCCTACTCTGCGTGGCTGGCATGTTGCTTTTGAGACTGCCCTATGCGGCCATGCTTGGCTCTCTGGTTGGAGTGACGGCCCTGATTCCCGTTGCCGGAGCCTATATCGGCGGAGCCGTGGGATTTTTTATGATTTTCACAGTAGACCCTATTAAGGCGGTGTTCTTCCTTATTTTCCTGGTGGCTCTGCAGCAGCTGGAAGGAAACCTGATTTATCCCCGGGTGGTGGGCTCCTCCATTGGACTGCCTGGCATCTGGGTGCTGGCTGCCGTGACAGTTGGCGGCGGCGTAGCCGGAGTCGGGGGCATGCTGCTGGGAGTACCTGTTACGGCAACTGTGTATCAGCTTCTGAAAAATGATGTGCAGAAGAAAACATTGCCGAAGAGTAAAAAGAGTGATTGATCTGGAAGATCTGGGACAACTGTATGAGGATGTGTTCCGCCGTATAAATATCCGCAGAGAATAACCAGGGAGTTTGCTATGGATGAAAAGAAACAGAGTGTACAAATTGACAACAAGGTTTTCTACAGAAATCTGGCCAGACTGGCGCTTCCCATTGCCCTCCAAAGCCTGATGCTGGCAGCTGTGGCGGCAGCTGATGCCCTGATGCTGGGAAAGGTTGCCCAGGATGAGATGACAGCCGTGTCTCTGGCTACACAGATCCAGTTTGTTCAAAACATGTTCCTGGCAGCCATTACGGCAGCGGGAGCCATTCTGGGAGCCCAGTATTGGGGAAAAGGCGACCGGCATACCCTGGAAGATATCTTTAACATGATGCTACGGTTCTGTGGAATCATATCAGTCCTGTTTTTTCTGGCATGCGAGTTCCTGCCGGAGCTTCTCATGCATATCTTTACCCAGGATTCCACACTCATCGCTCTGGGAAGCGCATATCTGCGCATAGCAGGCTGGTCCTATTTGCTTACGGGAGTTTCCCAATGCTATCTGACTATGATGAAGGTGTCGGATCACGTAAAACCCGGGGCTATTATCAGCTCCGGAGCCGTGATCCTGAATATATGTCTGAATCTGATTTTTATTTTCGGGCTGTTAGGCGCCCACCGGATGCAGGCGAGAGGGGCGGCCCTTGCCACCACCCTTTCCCGCGTTGTAGAGCTGGTTCTCTGCATAATTGTATCCGCTCAGTCCTCCTACATCCGTCCGGCGTTTCCCAGGTTCTTTCGTCTTCCCCGGCAGCTGAAGGGGGATTTTATCAGACAGTGTCTGCCTCTCATGGGCGGTTCACTGTGCTGGGGAGTGGGATTTACCTCCTACACAGCGATTATGGGAAACATGGGAAACGATGCGGCAGCGGCAAATTCTGTGGCTGCAGTCGCCCGGGATCTGATTTGCTGCATGTGTAATGGCATCGGCAGCGCTGCGGGAATCCTGGTGGGGAATGAGCTGGGAGCAGGACGCCTGGAAAAGGGAAAGGCATATGGAATCAAGCTTAAGAATATTTCCTATGCCATTGGATTTTTATCTACGGCCCTGGTGCTGGCGGTGACGCCCTTTGTGGTGAAAATGGTCATTCTCACGGAGCAGGCCCAGAGCTACCTGACAGGAATGATGGTGATTATGTCCATTTACATGATCGGACGTTGTGTAAATACGGTCACCATAAACGGGGTGCTGGACGGAGGCGGAGACACTCTGTTTGATATGTACAGCCTGATTGTCTGTATGTGGGTGATCGCCATTCCCCTGGCCCTGACGGGAGCCTTTGTCCTGCACTGGTCGCCTCTGGCAGTGTATGCCTGTACCTGTCTGGATGAGGTGGGGAAAATCCCCTGGGTTATGGCCCGGTTTCGAAAATATAAGTGGGTGCAGGATTTAACCCGGTGATTTTATCCTGTCAGATTTTTAAGTAAGAGGGATTGACGCTTGACAATTTATGTAGGATCCTATATACTTTTGGACGGCCCCTATGTAATGAAGAGGAAAAAGAGTCTAGGAATTCTTTACAGGATATGGAAAAATAGATAGGAGGATACAACTGTGACCATAAGTGAATGCCAAAAATACCTGCCCCAAAGTTGGACAGAGATTATAGAACAGGACCAGGTACTGCTGGACATTTTTGAAGAACATGAATACGATCTGGAGCAGGAAGCGGTTCCCCCCTTCTTGTTTCAGGATCTGCGGGGAGGCGACCTGGAACGCCTGAGTCCCATTTTTGCCCTGTACGGTCAGTCTGGGCAGCATATGCTCCAGGGCTTGTTGGAGATCGACGAGGCCAGCAGGGATACTGCAAAGGTTCAGCTGCCCAACGGCCAGACGGGTTACGCGGCATATTTTTTCGCCCAATTTTCAGATGAAAACAAGCAGGCTGCCATGGATGCCGCCCGGGCCTATATCCGGGACATCAACCGTATTTTTGTGGAAGAGTTTGAGGAGGATGCCCCTCTGGAGGAAGACGCTGAAATTGAGTTTCTCTTTGGGCAGGAGGGCAGGGATTTTGAGGAAAAGGTACGTCAGGCGTGGATTCATGGAGATCTGGGAGAAGATGTTCCAGATGTAGACATGGGAGAATGGTGTCTTGACCTGCCATACCGAAAGGGGTGCCAAGATATAGGATTGATGTCTGAGGCGCTGTATCACATCAGCTGTGATTACAATCTGTCCTATTACCTTCAGTGGCCCATGTTTGATACAGAGCAGGAAAATCCCTTTCAGGGCTATTTTGACCTATGGAAGCTGGGACTGAATATTCATTTTCCGGAGAAAAACCGGGTTGTGCTGGTGGGGGAATAGCTACTTTTCATTGATACAAAATCGTGCTAAAATAAATAAGGGGATACCCCCATGTAATTTCAAAACAGAAAGGATTGATTTTCATGCAGTATGAACTGAAAGGCGGCAACTTCCCAGTCGTTGTTTGCCAGTTGCAGAACCAGGAGAAAATGATTACCGAAAAAGGTTCTATGGTCTGGATGAGCCCCAATATGGAGATGGAAACCTCTGGGGGCGGTTTGGGAAAAATGTTTTCCAAAGCTATTTCTGGTGAGAGTATGTTCCAGAATATCTACACGGCCAACGGCCCCGGCATGATTGCATTCGGATCCAGCTTTCCCGGAAAGATTATGCCCTTGGAGATAACTGGGGGGAAAGAATACATCCTGCAAAAGACGGCCTTTTTGGCCTCAGAGGCTGGCGTACAGTTATCCGTTCACTTCAATAAAAAAGCGGGCGCTGGTTTCTTCGGCGGCGAAGGCTTTATTATGCAGAAGCTTTCCGGCCACGGCATGGTGTTCGTCGAGGTAGACGGTGAGATGGTGGAGTATACCCTGGGAGCCGGAGAGAAAATAATCGTGGATACGGGTAATGTACTGGGCTTTGAAAGCGGAGTTTCCATTGACATCCAGCAGGTAAAGGGACTGAAGAATAAGTTTCTGGGCGGCGAAGGCTTTTTCAATACTGTCTTGACCGGACCGGGAAAAATCTGGCTCCAGACCATGCCCATCTCCGGCGTGGCCAATGCAATTCAACCCTTTATTGTAACGGGAGGAAATTGACACAAGCGCCATGAAATACCAGAAGGTCTAAGTAAAAGAAAGGACTTTGTACATAGAAGCGCATATGAAATGCTTGCCGCCGCTGTCTTGTCAGTGGATGCAGTATATCGAAAAATTACTTGATTAAGGAATACGCCATGCAGTCTGAAAAATCTGCATGGCGTATTTTTCTCACTTCACATAACAGGAATTTTATTTGCAGATTTCAAAATTTTACTTGGGAAATAGCATTTTTTATTAAGACGCGTATGGTTAAACTTGCTATAATAAGAAAGAGGCAAGGAGGTTTCTAATGAAAGGTCAAAAAGAAGTTGTAAAAAAAGTCATAGACTATATCGAGAAAAATTTAGAGAAAGAAATTAACTTAGATCATATATCAAAAAATATTGGTTATTCCAAATTCTACCTTAACCGTATTTTTTCAGAGTATACAGGAATTACCATGTATAAATATTTACAAAACCGCAGACTTACTGTTGCCGCTGAAAAGCTGGTTAAAACAGATCAGCCAATAATACAAATTGCGTATGAAGCCGGATATGATTCACAACAATCATTTTCATTAGCTTTTAAAAGAATATATCTATATCCGCCTAATGTCTATAGGAATATAGGAATCTTTATGCCAAAACAAAATAAAATTTCTATGTGCTATTCTTATATCTCCAGGTACAAATTTATTACAAATATGAAAATGAAGGAGATTGCTGCATGAGTACGATTCCTTACGTTGTAGAACAAACAAGCCGCGGAGAAAGAAGTTACGACATTTTTTCCAGGTTGCTATCTGACAGAATTATTTTTCTGGGGGAAGAAGTAAGTGATATGTCAGCCAGTCTGATTATTGCTCAAATGTTGTTTTTAGAATCACAGGATCCCCAAAAAGATATTCGGTTGTACATCAATAGTCCTGGCGGTTCTGTGTCATCTGGTTTTGCCATTTATGATACCATGCAATATATAAAATGTGATGTTTCAACGATTTGTATTGGCCTTGCCGCCAGCTTTGGGGCTTTTTTATTAGCCGGTGGCACGAAAGGAAAGCGTATGGCTTTGCCAAATGCAGAAATCATGATACACCAACCAGCAATACACGGAAATGGTATTCAGGGACAGGCAACAGATATAAAAATCACATCCGACCATATACTAAAAAGTAAAGAACGCTTAAACTCTATTTTAGCGAAGAATACCGGAAAAAGCATAGAAGAAATTACCCTTGCAACAGAACGGGATCATTATATGTGGGCAACAGAAGCAGTGGATTTTGGGATCATTGATAAAATCATTGAAAAGTGTTGATACGTTTATTTGATTTGAAGATTTGAAGAGACAATAGCGCTGCAGTCCAAGACCTTGACATTATCCAGGGAGTGTGTATAATGAAACTGTAGATAGGCATTCCCGATATTCAGAATCACATAAATTTAAAATGGGAAACGATAAAAAGCTGCTTTAAAGGAGGGAGATGAAATTGTCAGAATGTCCCTATTGTGGGAAAGAAATGGAACGTGGTTTTATTCAATGTCGAGACGGCGTTTATTGGACAAAAAAGAAACAATTTATTGCAGCTTTATCATCTTGGGGAAAGGGCTGCGTTTCACTTGCCAATGGCGCTGCAATCAGTTCAAGTGCAGTATATGCTTATAAATGCGATAGCTGTAAAAAGGTGATAATTGATTACTTTGCAGACGATAAATAAAAATAACGAAAGCAATCCAGAAAACCGATCTGATAAGATGCTGTCTTAATGTGGTTTCCCCGACAAATGGGATTTTACTGAACGTTTTGTAAAAAGTCTTCGACTTCTTTATTGAATGTAAGGTATTTCCTATTTGCAATAAAGTGATTTCCTTTTATAATCGCTAATTTCGCATTCGGTATATTTTTTGCAATCTCTTTTGTATGGGATTCCCGAATCATATCATTACTGCCGCAAATCACAAGCGTAGGGGCTGTTATTTTTGCCAATTCCTTTCGCTCAATATTCGGATCATTGACCATTAATCCAAGCATTTCTGCATTCTTTTTTGCTTTGGGCGATTTTGAAGCAAACCATTTTGCTATTTTGTATCCTATTTCGATTGGCAGTTGTGTCGTTATTTTTACCCCTCTCGGCTCCAGATTTCCCCCGTTTAATATCAATGCCTTTACCCTGTTGGGATATTTCATTGCAAATTTCATTGCTATATTTGCTCCGTCTGAAAATCCCAAAATAACTGCCTCTGAAATTTCAAGCTCTTCCATAAAATCGTATAAGTCACAGGAAAACTGCTCAATCGTAAAAGGTTTCGTACCTCTTGGCGATCTGCCATGTCCCCGGGT
The DNA here is from genome assembly GCA_022796795.1 of Lachnospiraceae bacterium. Classification (GTDB taxonomy): domain Bacteria; phylum Bacillota; class Clostridia; order Lachnospirales; family Lachnospiraceae; genus RGIG4284. The sequence continues at coordinate 72,137 of JAAWJI010000014.1, forward strand.
GTCTAAAGCAATCACCCGGTATCTATTGCTAAAATAATCCATTTGATTCTTGAAATAGGAACCATTCTCTCCGTTGCCATGCAAAAGGATAAAAGGCTCTTTATTCCCTTTTTCTTGATAATATAAAGCGATATCCATTTATGCTTCCCCACAAAACTCCCATTTGTTGAATGGTTCAATGTCATTATCTTACCACAAACGCACACACAATTCCATTAAAATTTGCTTAAACTCCCTTCGTCATATTCTTTGCAATCATCATCTTTCTTACCTGTTCCCTCTGTTTTGTGCTGAATCCCCTCAGCTTGTGGTAGCTGATATATGATTCGCTTTTATCAAGAACACGAAAATGCAAGGTTTTTGCTCACAATAGTTATCGCTCACCGTCCATTCATCCCGCACCCATTCGCAAAACCGCGCTTCCAGCGCTCCTTGCTGCTATCGCAGCTCTTTTTGCTCATTACAGGGCGCTCCCTCAGACCCCAGAGCACCTGTCAAATACGAGCTAGCTCGATTTGCCAGCCGTCTGTGGTCTGGATGAACTTTCTCTCAAAATTTTTAAGAGATAGATACGATTCATATATAATTTTTCTGAAAGTCATATTTGTTAGTTTTTTCAGTAGCCTCATTTTACCCTCATTTTGTCCAAAAGGTGAGGAGATGGACAGTGGTATAAGAATGTGCTATACTTTAGCAGAAAAATATCTACCAATATACAAGGAGGGATCTTATGGCAAAACGACCGGCATTTTTTATCAGTCAGAATAAAGTTGTACAGGATTTATTTTCATTTGAATGGTTTCCTGGTTTTTCGATATCTCAAAAGCAAAAGTCTATAGAGAGTCTGCATGATGCAATCCGAAAAGCAGATGCAGGCGCAAGACCATTGGAAATCAGCACGAAAAGCAAAGAAGCTATCGGAATAAACCTAAGTGCATTTAATCTCAGGTTAAATAGCGATACTCTTGAGAATATTTTCCAGAGTGCTAAAGTTTTTACAAACGGCGGCCCTTATCCTGATTTACTCAAGGTTCCTCCGAAAGCGGCCAAACGGGATGAACGGCTGCATAATTCCGGAAACTTAATAGCTTTTCGTTATCAAAATGAGGAGTTTCCTTTAATCCCTAAAACGGTATTCTATGATTTCATCTATATTGCTGCGGTAAAAGATTCATTGGCAGCGGATGAAATCAAAGAAATCTCAAGTTATAATTACTTTACCGATATTGAGTTTAATCCTGAGAAAAGTATCAATACCCAGGCGAGAGCCGTTGCAATGATCAGGCTTTTGCTTGATGAGTATGGGGAGCTTCCAGATTTTTCAAAAGAGGATTTTATACAATATCACAAAGAACATATCGTTTAGGATACTTTGATTTAGAGAGTAGCTATTATCATAGATTTGCAAGAGAGCATTTGTGCTTGTCAGGCGCAGGCGACTGGTATGGATGTAACATTTGTGGTATTTGTCGCTGTGGCAGGATTTAAAAATCTCTGTTTGTAATACGGGAAAATCAGAAATGGAAAGAAAAAATATAAATGTGGAGAAAAGAATATGAGTTACGATTTAATGGTTTTTGAAAAGACAAAAGCACCAAAAACGAGAAAAGAGTTTCTTGAGTGGTATGAGAAGCAAACAGAATGGGGAGAGGACCATGATTATCAAACAATTCATGTATCATCCCCCGCTTTACAGAATTGGTTTTTGGAAATGAAAGAAACTTTTCCACCAATGAACGGAGAATATGCTCCAGATTTCCAGCTTCTTGCTGAGAATGAAGATTTGGATAGACATGTTACGGATTATAGTATCGGTAGGGAAATAATCTATGCCGCCTTTTCATGGTCTACTGCACAAGAAGCCTATCATTTGACCAAAAGCTTGGCTATAAAACATGATGTGGGATTTTTTGATGTGAGTGAATATAATGGAGATATTATTCTGCCAGATGGCACCAAACTAAAATGACATTATGCATTTCTCATTTGTGTATACCTGAAAACGGAATCAGAACTATGCAAAATGCAGCAAGTGCACAGGTGATAATAAAAGGTATCGGAAGAATGATAATTAGTGCAAGTCGAAGGACAGATATTCCCACATACTATTCTGAATGGCTGTTTCAAAGGCTCAAAGAAGAATATGTTCTGGTAAGAAATCCCATGAATATTCATCAAATTAGCAGAATAAATTTATCCCCTGATGTTGTTGATGGAATCGTCTTTTGGACTAAAAATCCGATACCGATGCTGAATCGCCTTTCTGAATTGGATAGATATAATTACTATTTTCAGTTTACTTTAAATGCATATGACAGAGACGTGGAGCCAAATCTTCCATCAAAAAACAAGGTTATGATTCCAGCATTTCAAAGGTTATCTCAAGTAATTGGGCGTGAAAAGGTAATCTGGAGGTACGATCCTATTTTTTTCAATGATAGATATACCATGGAATATCACTGTAAATATTTTAAGGTATTAGCAGCAAAACTTGGTGATTATACTGAAAAATGTACGGTAAGTTTTCTTGATTTATATCGAAATACCATTCGAAACACGCAATCTTTAAATATACAACGGGAGACAAGTGAGCAGCAGTTTGAAATGATGCAGAGATTCTCTAATATTGCAAAGGAATATGGTTTCTATATAGACACTTGTGCGGAAGCCATAGAATTTGATAAATTAGGAATTTCTCATGCTCACTGTATCGATAGGGAAAGATTTGAGCGGATTGGAAAATGTAAATTAACTATAGGCAAAGATACAAATCAGCGAACAGCATGTGGCTGTATTGCCAGCATAGATATTGGAACCTATAATACCTGTAAAAACGGATGTTTGTATTGTTATGCAAATTATAATCATAAAACTGTTATGAAAAATACACAGATTCATAATCCAACATCCCCCCTTCTTTTTGGGGAGATTGAAGCGGATGATGTGATAAAGGAACGAAAAGTAACTTCATGTAAAGAATGTCAGATGACGCTTTTTGATTTGTTTTTCTGAAATCCGGCTATATTTATTTGATAGGATAGCGTATCATGGAGCCAACAACAAATTGGGATTTCTTGAATGATTTTGACGGATCATAAACGTTATCAAAATAGGGAGGAAAAATGCAAAACAATTTATTATTAAAAATTTGTTAAAGTTGGCCGTGACATTGTTGGTTGTGTTTGGTTGGATTGATTTTGGTTTCTGCAATCTCATTGCTTAATTTCCATTGTCGAACTGACAGCCTTTCAAAAAACTAAATAATCCGCCGTCCACCAACGATATCACCGAGCAGGAAATCGGAAAAGATATCCTGCAAAGACACTCAAGCAGGGAGCCGAAAAAAATGATCTGCAAAATAAGAAAATAGATACTGACAGATGCGGCGGCTCTTCGGGCGGGGCCGGGGATCATTATCCAGATGGGGGACGGTTTCTGGGAATTGAAAGAAAGCGGAAAACTGCACCATGGGAGTGGGACTTTTGATTACAAAGACGGGGCAGTCTGGCTGTGACAAAATGTGTTTATAAGGGACAAAGGCAGGATGGAGACAGAAGATATTATTCTTGGAAAAGCAAAATATGAGGACTGGAGATCCATATACCGTAATGTCTGGTCAAGGCCGGAAACATCGGAATATATGGTATGGAAGGTAACGGCTGACGAGGAGGAAGCCAGGGAAAGGATACGAAGAACGATCGCATGGCAGGAGACCCATGATGCATGGCTGGTCTATGAGAAGGGAAGCGGGCTGGCAATCGGTTTTGCCGGAGTGGAGGAAACAGAACCGTATATTTATCATGAGACAGGGATTGCCCTGGGACCAGAGTATGTGGGAAGGGGGTATGGGAAACAAATCCTGCGTTTATTGATGGAATACTGTATTTCGTTAGGTGGGAAAGAATTTTATTATTCTACACGGTCAGGGAACCTAGCTTCAAAGGCGCTGGCAGTTTCCTGTGGATTGACTTATCAGTGTTCAGAGCAGAAGACAGATCAGCGCAGTGGAACAACTTATGAATTGGAGATTTATAAAAAAAATTTGAAAGCGATAGCAGGAATCGTTAGCATGTCATCCCTTTCATGAACGGTAAATCTGAAATCCTATATGCAACGCCAGTGGAGCCTTGTGGGTGGAATGGCTGGAACATTTAGAAAGGCAAAAGTACAATGTTCGGATTACAAGGTGATACACCGGCTTACGGATGCGTTTAAGTATTTGGAATGTGTCTGTTGAAACTGTTTTTAAAGACTCAGGGAAGCAGCTATTTGCGGTTACTTCCTTGAAAGTGTGTCTGCAGATGCCAATTTTGGGGCATGAAAACGTTCTCCCGGTTTGTAGTGTGAGCCAATCCATTTCTTGCAGTTTTCAATAGACTGTATGTCGCAGTCTCTCGCAGCCTGTGACTGCCCGTGGATAATTGCCTGATAGATCGATTCAAATTCTTTGATCTGGTCGTCCAGGTAACCGAGCTGTGCAATCACGCTTCCCATGGACTGGTACACGGGCATAAATGTCCGAAGCAGTAAAGGAAGTATAATATTGCTACTTGCCAAGGCGGCTGTATGATAGAAATGAAAAATCAGTTCTCCGGCAGACAGAAGAGGTGGAGATTCTTTTAATGCCGCAATGATCTCCGGCATTTTTGAAAGGTAGAGTGAATCCGTATGCTGCGCTGCAAGTTCCATAAAATATGGTTCTATGCTTTTTCGTATCTGCAGCATGGGTTCCAGATATTCCGGAGTGAATTTCCACCCGTTATATTCCATGATTGCTGTCAGGACCTGGATATTCCCTCCCGCCACATAATCATTGACAAAGGCGCCTTTTCTTGGCGCAATCCGTATAAATCCCATATTTGCAAGCTGGTTCAACCCTCCGTTCACTACAGCTCTGCTTACTTTCATATTTTCACTGAGTTCCCGTTCTGTGGGTAGCCGTTGGCCGACTTTTAATTCTCCGGAGAGGATCATCCGCTGCAGTTCCTGTATAAAAAGATCAGTCAGAGAAGGAGAAACCAGTTCTTTAAATTCCATTTCAGGGCTCCTTTCGTGGGGAATCTATATTGCTAGGATATAGTATACCACATACCACAGAACGCTTCAATCAGAATTCCGGACTTCATATATCTTCATATATCTTCATATATCTTTCATATATCTTCACATATCTTAAAACAGTAAAATGATTGAATTGAGCAGTGCGCCGGGCACCCATCAGATTTTGCTGACAAATAATTTTTCAATCTCACTGTCAGCAAACGGATACATTGCCTGAGGACCGCACAGGAAGATGGAATAGTTCCCGGCAGGGGCGTATTTTTTGATCAGTTCCCCAGTGATAAAGACGTGTTGATCGCTATCCACGGTTTCATGGCTTAAAACATGAACAACTTCCAGCGTAATCGTATGACGGGTTTCCGGGTGGAAGCATTCCTTTCCTGACAGGTCATGCCCCTGCATAATCGGCTCCTGTGTCTTTGCCTCCGCAAAACGCTGGCAGATGGAATTGTCACGTTCTGCAAGGAACCTCGCTTTTGTGGCGGCGACAAACTGGCTGCACTCCGGCTCTGGTTCCGCTTCTACCTCTCTGATGAAGGCTACCGAAACGCAAAGTCAGCGAACAGGAGAGGGAAATCAAAATAAAAAGCCATGCCGCCGTTGTTGCCGGGAAGCTCTATCCTGACAAGAAGCCCAGACAGCAGGAACGTTAAAAATGACAGAAAAACGGAAACCCGGAAAATCCTCCTCTGAAAGAGGGCAAAATTATACACCACTTAGGAAAGTGGTGCATTGCGCCGTGACGGGAGCGTCCTGCGGACAGCAGATGATTTCCACAGATTTTCAATCTGCTCCAATCATCACAGGGGAAACTGCCCTTCCCCTGCGCTAGCTTTACCAGCTACCCCTTTATGGACTTGCCGCCCGGAGCCTTCTTGTGCTGCCAGCTATTTCTGTCTGGCAAGTTTTGAAAGTCTGTCTGAAATTCTTTTCGCCATTTTTGAAATGTGGTATATTCATAAATATTTGAAATTACCTATTGACCCTCACGGAACGTCATGGGTTAGAGTGGATATATCAAGAACAGGAGGCCGATAGCTATGAGGACAGTAAAGGAAGTATCAAATTTAACAGGTATCAGCGTGCGCACGCTCCACTATTATGATGAAATCGGGCTGTTAAAGCCGACTGGAAAAAGTGAAGCGGGATACCGGCTTTATGACGATAAAGCATTGGAAACATTACAGCAAGTGTTGTTCTTCCGTGAGTTTGATATTCCCTTGAAGGAAATCAGAGCGATTATGGCGAACCCGGATCTTGACAGGAACCAGATTTTACAAATGCAGCGGAAAATGCTGGCAGCAAAAAAAGAGCGTATGGAACGCCTGATCGCCAGCATTGACGACATCCTGAAAGGAGAAAACAAAATGGATTTTGCAGTTTTCAGTAAAACAGAGATTGAGGAAATGTTCCAGACTATGATGGAGCATAT
>JAAWJI010000015.1 GCA_022796795.1 Lachnospiraceae bacterium
AGGTGGCAAAGCCGGCTGTGGCGTTCGGTGGAAAGTACCGGATTATCGACTTTCCCCTCAGTAATTGTATCAATTCTGGAATTGATACGGTAGGAGTGCTGACCCAGTACCAGCCACTTCGGCTTAATACGCATATCGGGATCGGTATGCCATGGGATCTGGATCGAAATAATGGCGGCGTAACGGTTTTGCCCCCTTATGAGAAAAGTACCAACAGTGAATGGTATACGGGAACTGCCAATGCGATTTATCAAAATCTGGATTATATTGAGACCTATAATCCGGACTATGTATTGATTCTTTCCGGCGACCATATCTACAAGATGGATTATGAGGTCATGTTGGATTTCCATAAGGAGAATCAGGCGGATGTGACCATCGCGGCCATGCCGGTTCCCCTGGAGGAGGCCAGCCGCTTCGGCATAGTGATTACAGATGAAAACGGTCAGATCCAGGAGTTTGAAGAGAAGCCGGAGCATCCCAGGAGTAATCTGGCGTCCATGGGTATTTACATATTCAGCTGGCCCATCCTTCGCAATGCATTGGTGGAGATGTCGGATCAGCAGAGCTGTGATTTCGGAAAGCATATTATTCCCTACTGCCATGAAAACGGAAACAGGCTGTTTGCCTACGAATACAATGGCTACTGGAAAGATGTGGGAACCCTTGGCTCCTACTGGGAAGCAAATATGGAGCTCATTGATATTATTCCCGAGTTCAATCTGTATGAGGAATTCTGGAAGATTTATACCAAAAGCGACGCGGTGCCTCCTCAGTATATTTCATCGGAATCCAAAATCGAGCGCAGCATCATCAGCGGCGGCTCCAATATTTATGGAGAGGTGTACAATTCTGTCATTGGATCCGGAGTGACCATTGGGTCCGGCACTGTGGTGCGGGATTCCATCATCATGAAAAATACAGAGATCGGCAATCACTGCATGATCAATAAAGCAATTATCGCGGAGGAAGTGGAGATTTCCGACGGCGTTGTCATGGGAGAGGGAGAGGAGGTTCCCAATCGGGTGCAGCCCAAGATCTATTCCTTTGGTCTGGTGACCATAGGGGAAGATTCCTATATTCCGCCTAATGTGCGGATCGGCAAGAACACGGCGATCACAGGAAATACCACGCCGGAGGATTATCCAGGCGGCGTTCTGGGCAGCGGTGAATCTTTGATAAAGGCAGGTGACAGAGAATGAGAGCGATTGGAATTATACTGGCAGGAGGAAGTAACCACAGGATGCGGGAGCTGTCACAGAAAAGAGCTGTAGCGGCCATGCCCGTGGCTGGAAGTTACCGCAGCATTGACTTTGCTCTCAGCAATATGTCAAATTCACACATCCAGAAGGTGGCGGTACTGACCCAGTACAATGCCCGTTCCCTAAATGAGCATCTGAATTCCGCTAAATGGTGGGATTTCGGAAGAAAACAGGGAGGATTATATATTCTGACGCCCACCATCACCGCAGACAACAGCGTGTGGTACCGGGGTACGGCGGATTCCATTTATCAGAATCTGGACTGGTTGAAACAGAGCCATGAGCCCTATGTGGTGTTGGCCTCCGGCGACGGCGTCTACAAGATGGATTACAACCAGATTCTGGAATATCATATTGACAAAAAGGCAGACATTACAATAGTCTGCAAGGAAATGGCTCCGGGAACAGATGTGAGCCGTTTCGGCGTGGTGCGGCTGGCGGAGGACGGACGTCTGGAGGACTTTGAGGAGAAACCTATCGCTACTGACAAGACCATGATTTCCTGCGGAATTTATGTGATCCGCAGAAGACAGCTTATTGAGCTGATTGAAAAATGTGCCCAGGAAGAGCGCTACGATTTTGTACAGGATATCCTGATCCGCTACAGGAATCTGAAGCGCATTTATGGTTATGTGATGAAGGATTACTGGAGTAATATTTCCTCCGTGGAATCCTATTATCAGACCAATATGGATTTTCTGAGACGGGAGGTGCGCGATTATTTCACCAGGCAGTATCCGGATATTTATTCCAAGGTCCTGGATCTACCGCCGGCGAAATATAATCTTGGGGCAAATGTGAAGAATTCACTGGTATCCAGCGGATGCATTATCAATGGTACAGTGGAGAATTCTGTAATCTTTAAGAAGGTATTCGTGGGCAACAATTGTGTGATTAAGAACTCCATTATTATGAATGATGTTTATCTGGGAGATAACACGTACATTGAAAACTGCATCGTGGAAAGCCGTGACACGATCCGTGCCAACTCACGGTATGTGGGTGAGGACGGAATCAAAATCGTACTGGAAAAAAATGAGAGGTACGTGATCTAGTGCACAGATGTGGTGTCGTATTTACATTCCGGCAGGTGGATTTGCCAAGGTAAAAAGGACAGTGCATACGGACAAAAAGGGTGTCCGATTTTACGTCAAGAGAAGGCAGAAGGGAGAAGTGTTACATGCAGATTACAGATGTACGAGTGCGGAAGGTAGCAAAGGAAGGAAAAATGAAGGCAGTCGTATCCATCACCATCGACGATGAGTTTGTGGTTCATGACATTAAGGTGATTGAGGGCGAAAAAGGCCTGTTCATTGCTATGCCGAGCAGAAAGGCTTCAGATGGAGAATATCGGGATATTGCACATCCGATTAATTCGGGAACCCGAGAGCTGATCCAGGGTATTATTCTGGACAAATATGAAGCAGCTCTGCTTGAATCGGGTGAGGAAGCCTAGGCGGACTTTTGCAGTCTGGGTGTTCATGTAAGAAAGTACTTTCGGGGTGATGTATGTATCAAAAAAGAAGCTCTGTGGTAGGACCGCAGAGCTTCTTTTTTTTGTGGAAAATATACAAATATTGTTGAAAAAAATGGACAGGATAAACAAAGATAGAAAAAAGCGTTGACAAAAATCAATACAATAGTACAATAGTAGTATAGCTGGATAGATTTAAAGACAGCGGAAAGGAGGAACGTATGAAAAAGCTAAAACAGAAGCTTAGAGACAGAGAACGGATATGCGGGATGCATGTTTGTCTGACAGAGCCAAGTATCAGTGAAATGTGCGGAGGGCTGGGATATGATTTTCTATGGATTGACACAGAGCATACAGCGATAGATTATCAAACCCTGCTCTATCATTTAATGGGAGCGAAGGCTGGAGGGACGGAAACCTTGGTGCGCATTCCCTGGAACGATCCCATTATGGCAAAGCGCGTGCTGGAAATGGGACCTGATGGGATTATTATTCCTACGGTGAACACAGCGGAGGAGTTGGATGCAGCCATGAGGGCAACGCTGTATCCGCCCTATGGAATCCGCGGATTTGGCCCCATACGGGCAGTGCGGTACGGATTGGAGGATGCGAATACTTATATTGAAGCCTCCCGGGAGGATATGGTGCGCTGCGTGCAGATTGAGTCAAAACAGGCGGTGGAAAATCTTAGGGACATGGCCAAGAATCCCTATGTGGACTGCTTTATCTTTGGCCCCTGTGATTTATCTGGTTCCATTGGGGAGCTGAATCAGGTATTTCAGGAACACACAAGCAGCCTGATTGATGAGGCTGTGTCAATCCTTAAGGAGGCAGGAAAATCCATAGGAATTTCCACCGGAAGCAGTGATCCGGAAGTGCTCACCTATTGGCACGAAAAGGGAATCAATGTAATATCAGCAGGATCAGACTATGTACATATTATGGAAGGCGCACAAAGAGAGCTGAAAACCATACGGGAAATCCAGTGTGCCGGGGAATAAAAATTACGGGAGAACCAAAGGAGGAACGGGTATGAAAAAGAGAATGATTGCCATGCTGTTGGCTATGGCCATGACTATGGGGCTGGCGGCTTGTGGAAATAAGGATGCAGGAAACGCTTCCACAGCGGGAAATGAAACGGAACAAGCGGATCAGGCAGGCGGGGAGGAAAAGGAGGAATCCACGCCGGAGGAGAGCCCTTCATCTGAGATGGAACAGGTAAAGCTGGTATTTTCCACACAGGCGTCAGGCGATGTCAATTATGTAAAGGCCATGCACAAGATTGCCGATGAGATTTCCGAAAAGACCAATGGAAACTTTACCATGGAGATTCACGAAAATGGCAGTCTGATGACCCAGGAGGGTGAGGTGGACGCCGTTGCCAGAGGCACCCTGGATATGATGTTCAGTTCTCCGTTCCTGATTTCCGATCAGCTGCCGTATTTGACCATGTTTACGGCTGCCTATATTTTCAAGGACGAGCCTCATATGAGAGCCGTCATGGACGGGGAGATTGGCCAGAAGGTCTCAGACGATGTGGCGGAAAAGCTGAATGTGCGCTGGCTGTCCGCATTGTACTGCGGAGCAAGACACCTGGATTTGGTGGATCTGGGGAAAGAGGTAAAAAAGCCTGAGGACTTAAACGGAGTAAACCTGCGGATGCCCAATTCCTCTGCCTGGCTGTTTATGGGAAAAGCCCTGGGGGCAAATCCCACACCCATGGCCTTTGCGGAAATCTATCAGGGACTGCAGACGGGAGCTATTGAGGGACAGGAGAATCCGCTGCCCACAACCATTGCTCAGAAGTGGTATGAGGTAACGGATCAGATCGTATTGACCGGTCATGTCATTGAGCCCATGTGTATTGCGATCAATGAAGAGAAATGGCAGTCTCTGCCCAAGGAATACCAGGATATTTTGATGGAAGCCATAAGAACCGCTACGCTCTGGTGTGATGAGGCGAATATACAGCAGGAGCAGGAGGCCATAAGCTTCTTGAAGGAGCAGGGATTGACCATTACCGAGCCGGATTTGGATGCGTTTATGGAATATTCCGAGAATTATTATCTGAATGACGGGGAAATGACGAAGGATTGGGACATGGACCTGTATGAGCAGATCAAAACCTTAGAATACTAAGCAAACAGTAAGAGCTGTCTGGGGCATCTAAAAGCAAGAGACAGCTCTTGCAAAATTTAAAGTAGAGGTGACAGAGTGACAAGATTAAAAAAGGGATTTCGAATTGTAATGGATGTAATAGAACTGTATATTCCGGCTTGCTGGTTTATCCTTTTGTTTGTCGCATTCATCCTGCAGATTATTTCAAGATACCTTTTCAATAATCCTCTGGTGTGGCCTTATGAGCTCGCTCAGATTTCCTATGTGTGGGTGATTACTCTGGGGTGTTGTTACGCACAGAGAACGGATGACAATATTGTATTTTCCATTGTCTATGAGATGGTAGGAGAAAAGACGCGGCGGGTATTCCGGATGCTGCAGGATATATTGATCGTGGGGTTGCTTGCCTATATGATACCGGCAGTGCTGAATTTTTACAAATTTTATTTTACCAGGTACAGCGCCGTTTTTAAGATGCCTCTTGGTTTTGTATATCTGGGATTTTTTATCTTCCAGATTATTACCATCTGCCGCTACGGCCGGGATTTTGTCTGCTGTATCCAGGAGTGGAGGCAAAAGCCGGCGTGTGACAGGGAAGAAGGAGGTGAAGGGAAATGAGTCATGCAATGACTGCGGCAATCGTACTTTTGATCGTATGCTTTATCATACGCTTGCCTATTGCCATCGGTATGTTGATATCCTCCGGACTGTATCTGATTTTGACCGGAGCGGATGTAAGCCTTGTGGCGGAAATTTTTTCCAGTAAAATGTACAACAATTTTATTTTGCTGGCAGTGCCCTTATTTATCTTTGCGGCCAATATCATGAATTCCAGTAAGGTGACAGACAAAATTTTTGATTTTGCCAAAGTACTTGTGGGCAGATGGAAAGGAGGGCTGGGCCATGTAAACGTCTTTGCGTCTTTGATTTTTTCCGGCATGACTGGCTCTGCTGTGGCAGACGCCTCTGGTCTTGGGATTATGGAGATTGAGGCCATGGGCAAGGAGGGCTATGACGATGGCTTCAGTGCAGCGATCACGGCCAGCTCCGCGGTAATCGGCCCCATATTTCCGCCCAGCATCCCGCTGGTCATTTACGGAGTCATTGCAGGAGCCTCCATAGGAAACCTGTTTCTGGCCGGAATGGTGCCGGGAGTACTTTTGGCAATAGCTCTGATGATCTATGTGGCAGTTGTGGCCCATAAACGGAAATATCCTGTGGGCGTTCGCTATACCATACATCAGTTCCTGCGCATGACCTTTAGCGCCATTCCGGCTCTGCTGACCCCAATCATTTTGCTAATGGGCATCTACACGGGAATTATGACCGCCACAGAAGCAGGAGCCGTAGCTGCCCTGTATGCGCTGATTATTTCTGTGTTTGCCTATCGCTCCATGACGCTGGGGGATTTCCTGGGAGTGCTGAAAAATACGGTGCGTTCCACTGGCCAGATCGGCATCATGCTGGGAGCAGCCTATGTGTTTTCCTATATAATTGCCATTGAAAAGCTGCCGGAGCTGGCAGGAAATCTTATAACCACGGTGGCAACCAGCCGGATTACCTTCTTGATTTTCGTAAATATCGCCTTGTTTATTCTTGGGATGCTGCTGGATTCTGCTGTGTTGCAGTTGGTATTGCTGCCGATTTTGTGTCCCATAGCCCAGTCCTATGGAATTGATATGGTGCATTTTGGCGTGGTATTTACCCTGAACACCATGATTGGACTTTGTACGCCGCCCTTTGGAATGCTGCTGTTTATCGTAACAGGCATCAGCGGGGAAAAGATGAAGGTGGTTATACGAGAGATTATGCCTATGGTAGTCGTGATGATTATTGTGCTTTTGCTTGTCACCTTTGTTCCGGATGTGATTATGTGGCTGCCGCGGTTGTTTGGAAGATAAAGGGAAAAGGTAGAGAAATAGAGAAAATAGTATTCTATTCCTTGAATCTTTTGGAAAATTATAATAGAATAAAATAAAACGGCTTTTGCTGTCGTGTATTTGTAGAAAAATGGGAAGGTGCATAAAGGCAAGTTAAACAACAGCCAGGAAAAGATGGGAAAGATATGGTAGAGCAGGATTTAAGGGTTACGAAAAAAAATCTGTATGAGACAGTCGCGGATCAGATTGAGGACATGATATTAGACAATTCCCTTCGTCAGGGAGAAAGGCTCCCCAATGAGCAGGAGCTGGCTACAAGGTTCGGGATCAGCAGGAATATGATGAGGGAATCGTTAAAATTGCTGAAGGAGCGCCAGTTGATCGTACAGAGAAACGGGGACGGTACATATATTGCAAAGCCGGAGATGGACAGCGTCACAGAGGTTTTAAACCGGATGCTGCGCCTGAAGGACATCAGATATACGGATATTTTTAAGATGCGTTCCCTGCTGGAGCCCTATGCCTGTCATCTGGTGGCGTCCCGGGAATCCACTCCGGACCTGGATAAGCTGGAAGAGTATATTGAGGAAATGGTAAAGGCAAAGGACATCTGGGACAGACGGGCGGACTATGATATATTGTTCCATGTGCAGATCGCGGAGTGGACAGATAATCCGTTGCTGGTATGCTTTATTAAATCCATGGCAGATTTATGGAAGACCATTTTGGTAGGAGGAATTCAGACGCAGCAGGTAGGACATCAGGATGGAATTGAGTTCCACAGACGGATTTTGGCCTGCTTGCGGGAGAAGGATCCCCAGGCCGCGGAAGAAACCATGCGGGCGCATATTGAGCGGTCGGCTGTGCTGTGCCGGGATTACGATTCGGCCAGACGATAACAGCCTTTGTCTCTGCAATCTGTCCCGTGGGAAAGGCCCAAAAGTTGTAATTGAAAGAAACGATCTGTTCAGCTGTCAGCTGCAAGAGAGGTTCATTTGCGGAACCCTGCCGGGGAATTTCGCATGATTTGCCTGTTTTGCAGATGATAGCTGAATTTTTTGATGCCAATCATAAAAAAGTATGATACTATATAGAATGTAATTCCTATAATGAAGAGACGAAGGTGTAAACATGTATATTATTGCGGGATTGGGAAATCCTACCAAAAAGTACGAACATACCCGGCATAATGTGGGGTTTGATGTGATGGAACGCATTGCCGGGAAATATAATATAGAGATGAATCAAAAGAAGCACAAGGCTGTCTGCGGGACCGGATATATCGGGGGACAGAAGGTGCTGCTCATGAAGCCCCAGACGTTTATGAATTTAAGCGGCACCAGCGTGAGGGAGGCCGTGGAATTTTATAAATTGGATCCAGAGGAAGCTCTCATTGTGATTTACGACGATGTGAACCTGGAGCCGGGAAGCATACGGATCCGGAAAAAGGGAAGCGCTGGGGGCCACAACGGCATCAAAGATCTCATTGCCAATCTGGGAACCCAGGAATTTGCCAGGATCCGCGTAGGCGTGGGAGGAAAGCCAGAGGACTTTGATTTGGTGGATTATGTGCTGGGACATTTTGGGAAGGAAGACAGAGCCCTGGTGGAGGAAGCCATGGATCAGGCGGCAGCTGCCGTGGAAGACATGGTGCAGGGAAATACAGACAGGGCTATGAACTTATATAATAAGAAGGTAGAGCATTGATATGAGAGCCTTTCTGGAACCGCTTGAGCAGCTGGGAGCCTTTTCAGAGCTTAGAGGACAGCTGAAAAAGGACAGAGGCGTCACCCAGCTGAGCGGGTGTGTGGAATCGCAAAAAGTGCATATGGCTTACGGGTTTGGGGCGGACTTTAAGAGGAGACTGATCCTGACCTACAGTGAGAAAAAAGCAAAGGAAATCTACGAGGAGTATCGGTTCTTTGACAACAAGGCCCTGCTCTATCCGGCCAAGGATTTTCTCTTTTTTCATGCGGATTTGCAGGGGAATTTGCTGGTGCAGCAGCGGATCCGAGCCATGCAGGCGCTTTTGACTCAGGAACAGGTGACTGTGATCACCACTATGGACGGGTGCATGGACCGGCTTCTGCCCTTGGAAGAGATTCAGGGGCTGCTTTTGCATGTGGAAATAGGCAAAACCCTGCTGCTGGATGCCTGGGCGGCCAAGCTGGTCTTTTTGGGCTATGAGCGGGTAGGGCAGGTGGAGTCTCCCGGACAGTTTGCCGTCCGGGGCGGAATTCTGGATATTTTCCCCCTGACCGAGGAGGGACCGGTGCGGATTGAGCTGTGGGATGACGAGGTGGATTCCATACGCAGCTTTGACGTGGAAAGTCAGCGGTCCGTGGAGAATCTGCAGGATATCTGGATTTATCCGGCGGCGGAGCTGGCTGTGGGAAGGAAGCCGGAAAAGCTGGTGGGCTTTTTGGATTATTTCCCTGTGGAGGATTCCCTCATTATTCTGGATGAGCCCAACCGGCTGGTAGAGTGGGGACAGGGAGTGGAAACAGAATTTCGGGAGAGCATGGCCAACCGGGCGGAGAAGGGAGAGGAGCTGCCGGCGGAGGCTCAGCTTTTCTGCGGCTTTGAGGAGGTACAGGCCAGGCTTAATGGCAGGATCTGCGTTTCTCTTTGTACCATGGAGCCCAGACAGGCCGGCTGGAATGTGTGTCGAAAGGCCCAGGTGGCAGTAAAATCCATTAACCCCTATCACAACAGCTTTGAGCTGCTGGTAAAGGATTTGAAGCGGTGGAAGCGGGAAAAATGCAGCGTGATTCTCCTGTGTTCCTCCCGGACCCGAGCCAGACGTCTGGCCTTAGACCTGCAGGAACAGGAGCTGAACAGCTTTTACACGGAGGATATGGACCGGGTGGTGACCGGAGGCGAGATCATGGTGGTGCCGGGAACCCTGCATCAGGGCTATGAATATCCTCTGATCCGTTTTGTAGTGCTGTCGGAGACAGATATTTTTGGGAAAGAAAAGAAGAAGCGGAAGAAGCAGAAGGTTTACGAAGGACAAAAGATCCAGAGCTTTTCCCAGCTTCATGTGGGAGATTATGTGGTCCATGAGAATCATGGACTGGGGATCTACCGGGGGCTGGAAAAGGTAGAGGTGGATAAGGTTCTCAAGGATTATATTAAGATTGAGTATGCCAACGGAGGAAACCTGTATATTCTGGCAACCCAGCTGGAAATGATACAGAAATACGCGGGAGCCTCAGAGGGGCGTTCCCCCAAGCTTAACAAGCTGGGGGGAGCCGAGTGGAACCGGACCAAATCCAGGGTACGGGGAGCCGTCCAGGACATTGCCCGGGATCTGGTGGCGTTGTATGCGGCCAGACAGCAGAAAAACGGATTCGTTTACGGACCGGATACTGTGTGGCAGCGGGAGTTTGAGGAACTGTTTCCCTTTGAGGAGACAGAGGATCAGCTTTTGGCCATTGAGGCGGTCAAACAGGACATGGAGAGCGCGAAGATTATGGACCGGCTGGTCTGCGGGGACGTGGGCTATGGAAAGACAGAGATTGCGATCCGGGCTGCCTTTAAGGCGGTTCAGGAAAATAAGCAGGTGGTGTATCTGGTTCCCACTACCATTCTGGCTCAGCAGCACTACAGCACCTTTGCCCAGCGTATGAAGGAGTTTCCTGTGCGGGTGGATTTGCTGTCCCGGTTCCGGACTCCTGGAGAGCAGAAAAAGACCATACAGGATCTGAAAAAGGGATTTGTGGATATTATCATCGGCACCCACCGGGTGCTGTCCGCAGATGTGGAATATAAGGATCTTGGCCTGCTGATTATTGATGAGGAACAGCGATTTGGCGTGGCCCACAAGGAGAAGATCAAAAAGCTTAAGGAAAATGTGGATGTGCTGACCCTGACGGCCACGCCCATTCCCCGGACCTTGCATATGAGCCTCATTGGTATCCGGGACATGAGCGTGTTGGAGGAGGCGCCTCAGGACCGGGTGCCCATCCAGACCTATGTGATGGAGTATGACGACGAGATGGTCCGGGCAGCCATCAGCAGGGAGCTGTCCCGGGGCGGCCAGGTATATTACGTGTATAACCGGGTAAACACCATAGTGGAAATTACCAATCATGTGGCCCAGCTGGTGCCGGAAGCCAATGTGGCCTTTGCTCATGGGCAGATGAAGGAGCATGAGCTGGAGCGCATTATGTATGACTTTATATCCGGGGAGATTGATGTGCTGGTGTCCACTACCATTATTGAGACCGGGCTGGATATCTCTAATGTGAATACCATGATTATTCATGACGCGGACAACATGGGACTGTCCCAGCTCTATCAGCTGCGGGGACGGGTGGGACGCTCCAACCGGACGGCCTATGCCTTTCTCATGTACAAGCGCAATAAGCTTCTGCGTGAGGTGGCGGAGAAGCGCCTCAGCGCTATCCGGGAATTCACAGAGTTGGGCAGCGGTTTTAAAATCGCTATGCGGGATCTGGAGATCCGGGGAGCCGGAAACCTTTTGGGAGCCAGACAACACGGCCATATGCAGGACGTGGGCTATGACCTGTACTGCAAAATGCTCAATGAGGCGGTAAAGGAGCAGAAAGGCCTTCCGGTGGAGGAAAGCTTTGGCACCATGGTGGAATTAGATCTGGACGCCTATATTCCGGACACCTATGTGCGCAGCGAGGCTCAGCGCCTAGATCTCTATAAGCGGATCGCGGGAATCGAGAATGAGCAGGAATGTGAGGATATGCAGGATGAGATTATGGACCGTTTCGGGGATTTGCCTCTTTCCGTGCAGAATCTGCTCACAGTGGCCCAGATTAAGGTGCTGGCTCACCAGGTATACGTGAAGGAGATTGCGCAAAAGGAGACGGAAATCCGTTTTGTGCTCCATGAGAGGGCTAAGCTTCATCCAGAGCGGATTCCGGAATTTGCGGCGGCCTACGGCGCCAGGCTGCGGCTGGTCATGGGGGAGACGCCCAAGCTTATCTACGAGTACCGCAAAAATACCCGGGAGGAGAAAAAAGAGGTGGTTTCTCTGGTGACGGAGATTCTGGAGCATATGCAGATGCTGTTGTAAGGATGCTGCCAGGGTAAGGCTATGAAAGAAGCCGGTTTTCCGGTCTGCTGAAATAGCGTGAGGGGATATGCTTGTGAGAGATGAGATCGAAAAGCCGGTTTTCCGGTTCGTTGGGATAGCGTGAGTGGCGTGTCTGAGAGAGGAGAGAATATGAAAATCAGAGTAAAAAAGGAAGTGAGAAAAGGGAGCCCATGGGCGCTGCTTGTGGTAATCTTCTGTGCTGCGGCATTGCTCACAGGCTGCGGGAAAGGGGGAAAGACCGTGGCAACCCTGGACGGGGAAAAGATTTCCCTGAAAGAGGCGGTTTTTTACACCCGACTCAATCAGCAGCAGTGGGAATTGGCCTATGCCGAGAGCTTTGGAACGGATTTCTGGACGCAGACGCTGAATGAGGAGACGGGAACCTTTGAGGAGGAGCTGAAGCGTCAGGTTATGGATACCATCTGCCAGATTCATTTGATGAACTCCCATGCCAAGGAATACGGGGTAAGCCTGACCAGGGAGGAAGAGGCTTTGGTGGAGGAACGGGTAAAGGAATTTATGGACAGTCACAGTCAGGAGGTCCGGGAGGCGGCAGGAGCGGATCAGAAGCTGGTGAAAAAGCTTCTGCAGGAGCGCATGCTGTCGGACAAGGTGGCGGAAGCTATGGTGGCAGATTATACCCCTTCTGTCTCCCAGGAGGAGGCAGCCCTGGGAAAGATGACCTACTGCCTTTTTTCCACCATGGGAACTTATGACAGGGCCGGAAATCATCAGGCAGTGAGCAAGGAGGAACTGGGGGAGATCCAGGCAGAGGCCCAGGCCTTTGCCCAGCGGATTCAGGAGCTGGGGGACATCCAGGCAGCGGCAGAGGAGGCAGGCAGAACCTGCATTGATGTGTATTTCAACGAGAACACCAACGGCGGAGCCCATGAAAAGATTGCGAACCAGGTTCGCACCATGGAGGTGGGCCAATCTGCAGGCCCCATCAGCACAGAGGATGGCTACTATGTGATCCAGTATGTAAGCCAGATGGACCAGCAGGCCACAAAAGAACACCAGGAGGCCCTGGTACAGCAGAAAAAGGCTCAGAAATGCCAGGAGATCTATGAGGGATGGCTTTCGGCTGCCAAGTTTGTCATAGACCAGGAGGTCTGGGATGAGGTGGAGGTGCAGCAGGTGATGTTTGTGCCCTGAAAGCGTCAAAGAGGTTTGTGAAAAATATGTGTCAAATGCAGAAAAGCATTGCCGGAGGCCCAAAAACGGATTATAATAGTTGAGAGTACTTTGGAAGATTTGAGGAAGGATGTTAATACCATGAAAAAGAAAAGTTGTATGATAATCGCGGCTGTGATGCTGTGCGTCCTGTGCCTGGGAGGCTGCGGGAAGAAACTTGACGGGACCCAGACCGTGGCTGTCATGGATCAGACCCATGTTCCCTTGGGTGAGGTGAATCTGATGCTGCGGTATCAGCAGGCTCAGATGGAAACTTATTACAGCAGCTTTATGGGAAATAATGTGTACCAGCAGGATCTGTCCGGTACCGGCGTTCCCTATGGGGAGACGGCCAAGGCAGCGCTGATGGACAGCTTTCAGCAGCTGTATATTTTGGAGGCGGAAGCAGCGAATTACGGCGTTTCCCTCAGCGAGGAGGAAAAAAGCGCTATTACGGCTGCTGCCCAGCAGTTTTTGGCGGATAATAAAAACACCAAGGTGCAGACGGCGCTGACCATGAGCCAGGGGACGGTGGAGCATCTTCTTACCCTGCTGACTCTGGAGCACAAAATGCAGGCTGTATTGACCGCGGATGTGGACACCAATGTGTCGGATGAGGAGGCAGCCCAGAAGCGGGTGACCTATCTCTACATGTCCAAGGAGACGGACAATGTGGATGCAGATGGGAATCCTGTTCCCATGACGGAGGAGGAGCTGAAGGCTCTGAAGGAAAAGGCCCAGGGAATTCTGGATGAGGCCAAGAGCAGCAAGGATCTTTCCGCGGCGGCAACAGCCCAGGAGCTGACCACCAATAGTCAGACCTATGGAGCAGACAGTGCGGCATTTCCGGATGAGGTGAAGGCCCAGGCGGACAAGCTGGCGGAGGGGGAATATACCCCGGTGGTGGAGACAGACCAGGCCCTCTACATTGTGCAGATGGACAGTCTGCTGGACCGGGATGCCACAGACGCCAAGAAGGAAAGCATCGTGCGGCAGCGCAGGGATACTCTGTTTGCGGAGAAATATGAGGAACTGAAAGCCTTGCATACCTTTGAGACAAAAGAAGACGTGCTGGCCCAGATGACCTTTGGACAGCAGATTACCCTGAAGGTGGGCGAATAGGATCGGGGATTGTATGCAGAGAGTGAGCGATATACGAGATAAAAGTGAAAAGAATTTTAGCTAAGTGAGAGAGGAAAAAGCGGTCATGGAAAAGCGGATATGGCCGCTTTTTCCAGTTTTTTCCCCATTTTAAATTCTTAATATTGGGGGAAGACGGTTGAATTCTATCTGGGGGGATGATATAATACACGAAAACCGCCCCAAACAGGCATGTCTGCCAGATGCTGTACGGAACCTGACCAGAGGGATACAAAACCTTCCAGAGTTCCATAGGGAGCGAAGCGTGAGACAAAAAAGCTCTGGCGGCGTGCGTTTACAGGAAAGACGAGAATGGCGCCAAGAGGACGAACATGAGGAAAGAGAGGAAACGGGATGAGGAACAAGAGACGACTGGCCCTTGCTCTGGCCCTTGTGCTGGCTACAGGCAGTATCAGTGGATGCGGCTCCAGGGCAAAGGTAACAGAGGATATGATCCCCACGGTAACGGACCTGCAGTCCGGGGCATCTGTGGCGGATGAGCCGGAGGCACAGGAGCCGGAAGCAGTGGCGGAGGTGCTGGGCCTGAACATGAATATGTCCTACATGTCTGAGCTTACCCGGTTGGACGGCGACAATACCGAGGCGGTCCGGGTAGAAGCCAAGGAGGTCCATGTGGTGATGAAGGCCACCTCCGTGGACAAGGACCTGAAGATTAAGTTTGTCAATGAGAAAAACGGCCGTGTAATTACAGGAACAGCCTTTGCCGTGGAGGTGACGGATCCGGATAAAAAGGCCAAGACCTATGCAGATGAGGATAAAGACGGCATCATCCACATCAAAGATATCGCTGGGGGAAGCTATAAGGTGGCCATGAAAGACGCCCAGGGCTACCAGTCAGGCGGCGATATCACAGCTACCGTAAAGGGGCAGATCGAGTACGCGGTGGTGGATGTGACAGACGAGATCAAAAAAGAGAGCGAGATTAATGTGTCCAAGGAGGACGGCGCTTACGGCGGTGGAAACACAGACTCCTCCACCACAGCCACAGTGCTGCAGGATACGGTAGAGTATGTGGAGTCCACCAAGACTCCCATCTATGATGAGAACAACCGGAAGCAGAAAACAGATAGCTTCGGACAGCCTGTGTATGCAAAGCAGAAGCTGGATGAATTCGGAACTCCTATGTTTGCCAAGATTTTGTCTGAGCCGGCTGCGTATCACAAGGATGAAAATGGGGACAAGATATGCGACCGCTGCGGCGCGAATTTGGATACCCATACCCATGAGTATGTGACTACAGAGACGCCGGCAACCTGTACGGAAAACGGAAAGAAAGAGACGAAATGTACAGGCTGCGGCGATGTTTCGGCCACGGAGACTATCAGTGCATTGGGTCATGACGACAAGAATCCGGTGGACGGTAAATGTGACCGCTGCGGTGGGGCAGTGGAACATAATCATACATATACAGATGGCAAGTGCACCATTTGCGGGGAGGCGGATCCCAATTATGTGCCGCCCACAACACCAGAGCAGCCTACAACGCCGGAGCAGCCCACAAATCCGGATCAGTCCGTAACCACAGAGGATCCGGCTGGGTCGCCGGACGCCAGCGCTCCAACAGGAAAGGATGCTCCGGCTTCTGATACAGGAGAGCCTTCTGCAGCCCTTGTGAAGCTTCCCGCGCCAGCCAATCTGTTCTCCGGACGGATGCTTCTGGTGGCAGCGGCGCCCAACTCGGAAAAGATTGTGTATGATACCAACAGCGCGCCTATTTACGACACCTCCAGCGAGCCGGTCTATGAGGAGCAGGAGCCTGTGGGCTACAAGTATACGGGCTGGCAGACCATGGATGGCAAGACGTATTTTTATGATAAGGACGGAAACCGGGTTACGGGTACCCAGGTAATTCAGGGCGTACAGTATACCTTTGAGTCAAGCGGAGACCGTTCCGGTGTGATCGGAATCGATGTTTCCAAGTATCAGAGCAGCATTAACTGGCAGCAGGTGAAAAATGCGGGCATTGATTTTGTCATTGTGCGCTGTGGATACCGGGGCTATGGCACCGGTGTGCTGGTAGAAGATCCCATGTTCCGGGCGCATATCTCTGGAGCAAAGGCCGCGGGCCTGAAGGTAGGCGTTTACTTCTTCAGTCAGGCTATTAACGAGGCTGAGGCCGTGGAAGAGGCCAGTATGGCAATCAGTCTGGTGAAAAAAGTAGGCGGAATCAATATGCCTATCGCCATTGACAGCGAGTATGCAGCAGGCGGCGCAGGCCGTGCGGACCGTCTCAGCAAATCGGAGCGGACAGCCATAACCCGGGCCTTCTGCAACACCATTGCCAATTCCGGTTATACGCCTATGGTATACGCCAGCAAGAGCTGGTTTGGGGAGCACCTGAATGCATCGGCCCTTAGCAGCTACCGGATCTGGGTGGCTCATTACGCGGCTGCCTGCGGTTACAGCGGCAGATACGACATCTGGCAGTATACTTCCAAGGGCAAGGTGTCCGGCGTCAGCGGGAACGTGGATATGAATATTAGTTATATGTAAGGGAAGACCGGGAAATGTTCCTGCAAAGGAGGTAAGAACAGCAGGGAAGTATCCCGAAGAAGCGAGGAACAGCGGGAGAAGAGCATGCCGTGGATTTTGCGGTGGTGCTCTTCTTTTTATTGTCTGATAAAAGGTTTTTATGCAATGGAGATGACACTTGAACAGATTAGCAGCGGCGAATCAAAAAATGTGGAATTGAAAGAAACATATCCGGGTAGCAGGAATAACTGCTTTGCGGCCAAAAGGGATAAAAACCATTTTCCTCTCATATAGTGTAAAAAAACGGATCGTATGTCTATGAAAAAATTACACGAGTGGAAAAATCACCCTGCATTGCAGAAGGGAAAGGACTGGAAAAAGTGGATCGGCGTAGCACTGCTGTTTGTCCTGTGCTTTTTCGGAGGCCGCCTGGCCGCTCAGTTCGTGGATACCAGGCTGTCCCTTCCCGCCAATGCCGGTGCGGGAAGCAGCTGGGGTTTAAGCTTCCAGGAGGAGGGGAAGGCGCCTGTGGGCAATGCCAGTGCAGCAGATCTGAAGAAGCTCGACGCCTACTACATAAACGAGACAGAGGATAAGGTGCTCTATCTGACCTTTGACTGTGGATTTGAGAACGGAAATACGCCTGCGATTCTGGATGCCCTGAAAAAGCATAAGGCTCCGGCCACCTTTTTTATTGTGGGAAATTACATGGAGTCTAGTCCGGAGCTGGTGAAGCGCATGGTGGAGGAGGGACACACAGTAGGCAACCACACCTATCATCACCCGGATATGTCCAGAATGGGAACCAAGGAGGATTTCTCTGAGGAGCTTAAGAGCCTGGAGGAGCTGTACGAAGAGACCATCGGCCAGCCCATGGCCCCCTACTACCGGCCGCCTCAGGGCATTTACAGTGAGTCCAATCTGAAAATGGCCCAGGAGCTGGGGTATAAAACCATTTTCTGGAGCCTGGCCTATGTGGACTGGAACCAGGATAAGCAGCCCACCAGGGAGGAGGCTTTCGAGAAGCTTCTGGGCAGGATTCACCCGGGGGCCGTGGTGCTTCTTCACAATACCTCCAGCACCAATGGGCAGATTCTGGATGAGCTGCTGACCAAGTGGGAGGAGATGGGGTATCGGTTCTGTCCCTTAAGCGAGCTGACCGGAAAGTAAAAAAATAAAATGTATATACAAAAACGGCTCGGATATGCTATACTACAGATAATTCAAAAAACGGAAGAAGGAGACGGAATATGAAGGATTGGCGGGAGCAGGAACTGATGAATCAGCTGCGAATTAAGGGGAAGCTGGAACTGAGTGAGGCGGTAGAGCTCCTGCAGGTGTCCGAATCTACAGTCCGGAGGCTGTTTGCCCGGCTGGAGGAAGAGGGAAAGATCATCCGGGTTTACGGAGGTGTGCAGCTGTCTGCCAAGCATCCGGCAGAGTATTCCTTTGAGCGGGTGGCTCAGCAGCATATTGAGGAAAAGCGGGCGATTGCCGCGGCTGCAGTGGAGCTTCTGCGGGATGGAGATGCCATATTCTGTGATTCGGGTACAACCGTGCTCTGCTTTTGCATGGAAATTGTGCGCAGGATGCGTGAGAAGCCGCTGAAAATTCAGGTGTTTACCAATTCACTGGCGATCCTGGAGGTCCTGTCGCCCTATCTGCCCGTGGTGATGCTGGGCGGGGAATATCGTCCCCACCGCAAGGATTTCTGCGGGTATCTGGGGGAGATCGCCCTTTCACGGATGCATATGAACAAATGCTTTCTGGGTACCGACGGCTATGACGGGAAAAACTATTTTACCACCACGGATTTTGACACGGCACGTTTGGCGGAGATTGCCGTCAGCAATTCGGATATGACGGTGATTTTGTGCGATTCCAGCAAGTTTAAGGATTGCGAGCCTATCGGATACGCCTCCTTTGCGGATGTGGATGTGGTGGTGACGGACAGTGGCCTGGGATCAGACGTCAAGAGAAGGCTTGAGATGGCCCAGATCCGCGTGGGATTGGCGGACATGGAAAAATGGAAAAGAGAAAATGCATAGGAAGACAGGAAAATGACGGATACACATTTTAAAGAATTGCAAAAGAAGAACCCCTTTGCCTCTCTCAATGATCTGATTTATGAAGAGCTGGTTCACCAGATTGTGTGCCAGGAGCTTTCTGCCGGAGACAGGATCAATGAGGCGGCTATTGCGAAAGTCCTCCAGGTGAGCCGCTCTCCGGTGAGCGCTGCGGTGGGCCGGCTGCGGGAGCAGGGGTTTGTGGAAAAGGACGGGGGAAAAATGCCCCGGGTTACACAGGTGAGCCGGCAGGAGTACTTCCAGCTCATGGAGGCCCGCAAGGCAGTAGAGGGCCAGGCAGCCTATCTGGCGGCAAAGCGGATTACTGTACAGGAGCTGGCGCAGCTAAAGGAGATGCTGGGGGAGTGGAAGCAGGATAGCTTCGAGAGCCGTTATAGTCAGGAAAATTCCCAGTTTCACGGACTCATTGTGGAGGCCTCCCACAATGAGGTGCTGCTGGGGTTTTACCGGCAGATGCAGAATAAGCTTCTCCGGTATCGGTATTATGCGGGAGCACGCCAGGAGACCCGGGAGCTTTTGGGAGAGCTTTATCCCTATCACTATGCCATTTACCAGGCTTTGCGGAATCGAAATTCTACACAGGCTCGTCAGGAAATCTGGGAGGACATTGATCAGATGTGCAATCGTTTTTGGTGAGAGGCAGAACATCTGGCCCTCCTGTGGGACAGAATGTTGGTGGAAATGTACACATATTTATGCGGGATCAGGTGCAAAATATTTCCGGATTGGGTGATTCGCACAAAAAAACACAAGAAAAATTAAAAATATAGTATTATTGCACAGAATCAGACACATTGCAGCGGAGATGCTATACTGTGTTTGACAGGCAGAAGCGGGAGACTTAAATGCCTCTCGCTTTTTCGTTTCTGCAGGGCAGCATATTCTGACGTTTACTGAGAAGTGTTGCTCTTAGGAAAAAGCTTTTCAGGGAAAGCGTCTGCATGGTCTGCAGGAAAGATTGCAGATAAGGATTTTTAAGAAAGACGGAGGTGACAGAATGAAGACCTTGCTGTTAAGCCAGGCGGATGTGCAAAGCGTGATTGGGATGAAGGATGCGGTGGAGATCTGTGAGAAAACCTTTCAGGGAATGGGAGAGGGCACCGTGGTGAATCCCACGAAGGTGCTGCTGGATCTGGGAGAGACTGGAAATTATCCACACTACGGCGGTTTTTTTAATGCCATGCCTGCCTATATTGGGTGGCTGGATCTGGCGGGAATCAAGTGGGTAGGCGGTTTTATGAATCCGAAGCGCCAGCAGCTGGGACTGCCTTATATCAACGGGATGATTTTGCTGGCAGATCCCCGGCTTGGAATGTTTTTGGCAGTCTTGGACGGCGCTTACATTACCAGCCTGCGTACCGGAGCCCAGACGGCAGTAGCGCTGAAATACCTGTTCCCGGGAAAGAAAAAGCTTCGCCTGGGACTATACGGAGCGGGCGGTCAGGGGCATACCCAGACATTGGCGATTTCCCAGTGGTTTGAGATCGAGGAGGTGACGGTGTATGATGTGTGCGGACAGGCTGCCAGCCGATACGCACGGGACATGAAGGATGTGGTGAAGGGAGAAATCCGCATTGCCCAGAGGCCGGAGGAGGCGGCAGATGCAGACGCTGTAATCTGTGTAACGCAGGCAACGGAAAGCTTTTTGAAAAAGGAGTGGGTGAAGCCTGGAACCATTGTGTTTCCCATGGGCTCCCATCAGGAATGTGAGGAGGAGCTTTTGCTGGCCGCCGATCATATTGTAGTGGACCATGTGGGACAGTGTTCCCATCGGGGAGCTCTGGCGAAGGTTATAGAATCCGGGAAAATGAGTATAGAAGCTATGGACTATACCATTGGAGAGCTGGCAGCAGGGAAACAAAGCATGGAGGATATTTCCGGAAAGCGGGTAATCTGCATTCCGGTGGGAACGGGAGCCATGGATGTGTCTGTGGCCGGGATCGCCTATTTCCGGGCCAGAGAAAGGGGATTGGGACAGGAATTTGAGTTTGCAAACTTTGGGGACTGTTGAATTTGCAAATTTTTGATTCAGTCATTTTGAAACGAAAAAATGACTGAATCAATCATTTTCATATTGACGAATGACTGAAAAAATTGTATTATATAATCTATAAAGTTTGCAACGTTTTATTGACGGAAAATTTTGTATTTTCAGAAAATTTTAAGATGCAGAAAATTCCAGGGGAATATTCCCCGGACTACATCGGGGGTTCCGTTTAGAGATGCCTGGAAAATGCATTGGGAGAGAGGGGCCCAAAACGGCACGGGTGGAGGAAACAGATGGAAAAATATCTTTTGGGGATCGACGTGGGAACCACGGGAACCAAGACGATTTTGTTTTCCGCGGCGCGGGGAATGATCGCGGCGGATTATCAGGCCTATGAGCTGCAGACGCCTGCAGTGGGATACAGTGAGCAGGAGGCCGAGGACTGGTGGCGTGCCGTGGTGAAAACGGTCCGCACCGTATGCAAAGGCCTTGAGAATCCGGGGCAGGTGGAAGCCATCTCCCTTTCTCTGCAGGGAGGAACGATGGTTCCGGTAGATGAAAGGCTGTGTCCGCTGCACCCGGCCATTGTGTGGAACGACAGCCGATGCGGGGAGGAAGCGCAGGTTTTTCAGGAGCGGTTCGGCTTCCGCTATCTCTATGAAAAGAGCGGCTGGAACCTGGGCCATGGGCTCAATGCCATGGAAATTCTGTGGCTTAGGAGACATAGACCTGAGGTTTTTTCGCGGGCAGCGTATTTTCTGTCCGTACCGGATTACATAGCGGCTAGGATGACAGGGGTTCCGGCTCTGGATCTGTCCAATGCGGGGATTAATCAGCTGGCGGATATTGTGAAGGGAAGCTATGACCCGGCGATTCTGGATTTTGTGGGCATCGGCCCGGAGAAGCTTGGACGGATTGTCCGCTCCGGGGAGGTTATCGGTCCCCTGACGGAGGAGGCTGCAGAGGAACTGGGCCTTACCACTCATACGGTGCTGGTGGCGGGAGCCCACGACCAATACGCGGTGGCGGCGGGAGCCGGCTGCAGCCAGGCAGGTGATATTCTTATCGGTACGGGAACGGCCTGGGTGGTGACTGCATTGTCCCGGGAGCCGGATTTTACCAGCGGATTTTCCCAGTCTGCGGCAGCGGTGAAGGGACTTTGGGGCTCTCTGATTTCCATGACCACAGGCGGGGTATGTCTGGAATGGTTTCGTAAAAATCTGGCTCAGGGAGAGGGGGAAGAGCCCCTGTCCTATGAACGCATCAACGAGATGGCCGAAAAAAGCGGAATCGGGGCAGGCGGGCTGCTGTTCTATCCCTACTTCAGCGGCGGCAGCTATCCCTTAAGCGACCAGGTATCCAAGGCGTCCCTGATCGGATTGGATTTGTCCCATAATCAGTCGGACATTGCCAGAGCCATTTTGGAGGGCGTGGCCTACCAGATTGTATGGATCCTAGAGAAATTCCGGGAGAAATTCCCAACCTCCAGCCTGAAGCTGTCCGGCGGAGCCGCGAAAAGTGCTCTGTGGTGCCAGATTATCGCGGATGTTTCCGGGCTTCCGGTACGCGTGCCTGCGGTGGCGGATCTGGCCTGTGTGGGAGCAGCGGTGCTGGCCGGCATTGGCAGCGGGGTGTTTGCAGACCCGGAGGAGGGATATCGGTGTCTGGCGGTAGAGGAGAGGGAGATTCTCCCGAATCCGGAGCATGTGAGAACATATACAAAGCTATTTGCCAACTATAAAAAGGGGGCGGAGCAGCTTGGTATGTTATATAAAAGCTTTCAGCAGTGAGAGGGACAGGTCTGCGGCCTGATTTTGTCTGGGGGGCAAGCCGGGGCGGAGATAGTCAGAAAACAAAGCATTGAGGGAAGCAGGAACTGGAAGGAAGCTTTCAGGTCATCCGCTATGGCATAAGGTTTAGTGTCTGTGGAAGTCAGGCCGGATGCTTTTCGGAGCGTCCAACCCCACAGGCGGAACATTGGCCATAGGCGGAAAAAGAAACGGGGTGTCAATGAAAAGATTGACGCGAGAAAAGGAGGAAAAGGTATGAAGAAAATGAGGAAAATGCTGGCATTGCTGCTTTGCGTGGGGATGATTCTGGGGCTTGCAGCCTGTGGTTCCAAGGAGGAGCCGGCAGCGGCGCCTGCACCTGCTGACGGGGGAGCAGATCAGAAGACCGAGGAAGCGCCTGCAGCAGGGGGAGAGCAGGAGAATGTAACTCTTGAGGTATGTATCGTACAGCCTGACTGGTCGGATGAATGGGATGAGATGGAAAAGAAATTTGAGGATGAGTATCCCTGGATTGATGTGGTTTCCGTAGGCGTCCAGGAAAATCAGGGAGAATTTCTGACAACCCGTGCGGCCGCCAATGACCTGCCGGCTGTTACCCAGATTAACAATAATCCCAATGTGTGGGCTCTGAGCGAGGAAGGAAAGATTTTGGACGCCAGCAGCTTCGGCGTATCCGCCAATGTTCCGGATTCCTACAAGGATGCCTATACTCATGACGGAGTATTCATGGGAATTACCCAGGGCGCAGCCTTTACTGTGCTGTTCCTGAACATGGACATTTTAAAGCAGGCAGGCTGGGAAGCGCCGCCTACCAATTTTGACGAGCTGATCAAGTGCTGTGAGGACATTGAAGCCAAGACGGACGTGGCCGCCATCACTGTGGCTGCCAACAAGACCACCAACTGCTGGATGGTATGGGAAGGCATCCTGGCAAATGTATACGGCGATGAGCTGGGCTTTGGCGTATATGATGAGCAGATCAAGGACGGAACTTTTGATTTTACCAAGAATTCCAAGGCTACCGAAATGCTTGCAGCCATTGCCAGCCACATGATGACAGGCACGTCCAGCATGACAGAGGATGACGTAACAGCAGCGTTTGCCGACGGAAATGTGGCTATGGCCATTGCCGGAAACTGGACGGCGGCTAATATCTGCGACGCCATCGGCGAGGCAGCCGGCGATCCCGCTGCAGCAGCGGCTGTGTTGGTGCCCTTTAATGAGGCGGGCAAGGATCCCTGGATTTCCGTATCTCCTGAGGATGCCTTTGCGTGCACCGTACAGGATGATCCTAAGGTTGCGGAGGCTGCCGGGATTTTCTATGAGTGGGTATTCCAGCCGGATAACTTTAAGATTATTCAGAATGCAAGAGGTACTGTGCCTGTACTGACGAACATGACCGACGAGCATATTGTTCTGCCGGATGCAGTGGCTAAGATTGTTCCGGCCATGAATGAGGCCCAGTATGTAATGATGAGCTTTAACCTGTTGACCAGCGAGTTCTATGACAGCTCCTGCACGGCCCTGAAGGATGTGTATTCCGGAAATGCGAAGGCAGAGGATGCAGTAGCCAGCATGGCAGCCAATTTAAAGGAAAGTCATCTGAATTAGCGCACCTGGATGATGAGAAATTTTAGAAAGTAGGAGAGAGGATGAGGGCGTCTCAAAGGAAAGCCTTTTGAGGCGCCCTTCTGTTTTAGATAAACTTGAAATGAGGTGTGCTATGAAAAAAAAGATTACCTTTGAGAGAAAGCGTACCATTACCGGCGCTTGTTTTTTGCTCCCCTCAGCGATTTTATGCCTGATTTTTATTATTGTGCCTCTCGTTGATATTTTCCGGTACAGTGTATATGAGTGGAATGGGGTTGGCAGCAGCATGAAATTTGTGGGGCTGGCCAATTTTTCCAGGCTGCCTTCCACGGAAGGGTTCTGGGAGATGGCCAAGGCAACAGTGATTTATGTGGCAGGGGATACCGTTTTGGTCATTGTGGTTGCCTTTTTGCTGGCACTGGTACTGGACTTAAGGGGAAAGGGGCGGATTAACAGAAGCTTCCTCAGAGCCATGTGGTTTGTGCCCTGCCTGCTCAGCGGCGCGATTGTGGGTATCCTGTGGCGGATTATGTACAATTACAACAACGGCCTGATCAATACCCTGATCGGGTATCTGAATCTGCCCAAGGTAAACTGGCTGGAAACCTATGGCGTGACTATGGGAGCCGTGATTGTGGCGTCAGTGTGGTGCCAGGTGGGTATGTGCACCATTATCTTTCTGGCAGGCCTTCAGAGTATTCCCGAGGACCTTCTGGAGGTGGCCAAGATTGATGGGGCCAGCTATTTTCAACAGCTGCGCAAAATTATCATTCCCATGATGGCGTCCTCCGTCACCATTAACGTGATTACCACAACCATCGCTGCATTTAAGGCCTATGAGCTGCCCTATTTGGTGTCCAACGGACTGCCGGGCTATTCCACACGGCTGCTCACGGAGAGAATTTATTTTTACGGCTTTAAGGCCATGGATTCCGGTACGGCCTCGGCTCTGTCGGTGGTATTGATTGTTATTATCACCCTCATATCCCTGCTGCAGCTGGTGGTGCTCAAGAGAAGGGAGGATATTTACTGATGAAGAAAAAGAGAGTCCGGACCTTCCTGGAAGAAATCATTTTTTTGATTTTAACTGTAATTTGCTGGATCCCCATTTACTATTTCGTAATCGGTGCTTTCAAGGACCGAAAAGACATCGTAAAGCGTCCCCTGGAGATATCGCCGGATTTGTTTACTGTGGAGAATTTCTCTTATGTGTGGAAAAAAATGGATTTCCTGAAAACCCTGGGAAATACTGCTTTTATCACCGTAATGGCGCTGGTAATCGTGATTATCTGCAGCGCCCTGGCTGGGTTTGCCATTGCCCGCATCAGGCGCCGGGTCTTTCAAGTGTATTATTCTCTGCTTGTGGCTCTGATGGTGGTGCCCTTTATCGGGTGTGTGATTTCTCTGGTGGTGCTGTCCAATAAAATGCACCTTTACAACAGCCTTTGGGGCTGTGTGCTGATCCAGGCGGCCTGGAATATGCCCTTTGCGGTGTTCCTCTACACCGGCTTTATGGGAGGGCTTCCCAAGGAGCTGGAGGAGGCGGCCTACATAGACGGGTGCAGCACAGTGCAGGTGTTTGCACGGATTTTCCTGCCTTTGCAGGCGCCGGTGACAGCCACCTGCTGTATCCGCTGCGGCATCGGCATGTGGAACGACTACCTGGTGAGCAATTCTCTGTTGAACAGCGCAAGGACCCCCACCCTGATGGTGGGAATCCAGCAGTTCTTCGGGGCCTATGTGAGCGAGTACGGGTATGCCTTTGCAGGGATTATTCTGGCGTCCCTGCCCATATTGGTCATGTTTGTGTTTTTGCAGAAGTATTTTATCAAGGGTCTGGTGGCAGGAGCTGTGAAGGGGTAAGGACGCTTTTGGACTGCCCATGGCAGCCCGTGGCAGATATCAGGGGGATTTGGCGCCCTGGCAGACAGAGAAGAGAGAAATTATGGCCTGCATACAGGCTGTAATCATAGAGAGGAGTGTTGGAAAAAATGGCACTATTTGAAGTAACAGAGTATGACAGAGAAATCTATGAGAGGGAGCTTAAGGATTTCCTGCCGGAGGAGATGATCGACATCCATACGCACATATGGCTGGATCACATGCGAAGACCCAAGCCTCTGGCGCCAGGTGAGGTGAAGCGCACGGTGACCTGGCCGTCCCTGGTGGCAAAGGACAACAGTGTGGAGGACCTGCAGGAGACCTATCGGCTCATGTTTCCGGACAAAAGGGTGACGCCCCTGATGTTTACCAGCGGAGAGCGGGAAGCCTTTCCGGAACTGAATAATTATGTAAAGGAATGTGCGGCCAAAACCGGGTACCCGGCGCTTTACTATTCCTGCCCGGAGCAGAGCGGGGAGGAGCTGGAGCAGAAGATCCGGGAAGGGGGATTCCTGGGATTGAAATCCTACCTGGATCTGTCCCCGGCCTACCTGCCGGAAAAGGAAATTCGGATCTTTGACTTTTTCCCAAAATATCAGCTGCGGAAAATGAATGAGATGAAGGCCATTATCATGCTGCATATTCCCCGGGACGGGAGGCTGAAGGATCCGGTAAATCTGGCCCAGATCCGGGAGCTGAAGCAGGAATTCCC
The DNA here is from genome assembly GCA_022796795.1 of Lachnospiraceae bacterium. Taxonomy (GTDB): domain Bacteria; phylum Bacillota; class Clostridia; order Lachnospirales; family Lachnospiraceae; genus RGIG4284. Next base: position 26,662 of record JAAWJI010000015.1, read on the forward strand.
GGACATCCGCCTGATTATCGCCCATATTGGCCGTGCCTATGTGGAGAGCGATGTGGGAAATGCCTTTGAGGTGCTGTCAGACTGTACGGATCTCATGTTTGATTTCTGCGCCAACTGCTGTGAATTTGCCATAACAAAGCTTTTGGAGTCCGTGGGTCCCAAGCGGGCTATGTTCGGAAGCGATATGCCCATCCTGCGCATGCGCACCCATCGGATCGAGGAGAACGGAACCTACATCAACCTGATTCCGCCCGGACTTTATGGGGATCCTTCCCAGGACCGGCATCTCCGGGAGGTTTCGCCGGAGGAGGCAAAAAGAATCACCTTCTTTATGTATGAGGAGATTCTGGCCTTTAAGCGGGCGGCGGTTAAGCTTGGACTGACAAAGGAGGATGTCTACGATGTCTTCTGCGGCAATGCAAAGAGGCTGATCGAGGGAGCGCGTCGGGATATTTACGGGGCTTAGCGCGTGTTTGAAGATCCGCACGCCTCTCCCAAAGGGGAGGGCGGAAAGGCTGACAGTCTGTGCAAAATGAGCGTTTTGTACATGGAAAACAGAACAGGAGGAAACGATGAAAAAAATAAAAGTGGGATATCTTCCCCTCTATATTAAATTGTATGATGACAGTGATTCCCATATGCGCGATCCCATGGTTGCCTATATGAACACCCTGGTAGGTATGCTGGAGGGAAATGGCCTGGAGGTGGTAAAGGCGGATGTGTGCCGGATTAAGCCGGAGTTTGAGGAGGCTGTCAGAATGTTTAACGAGGCTGACGTGGATGCGGTAATCACCCAGCATCTGGCCTACTCCCCATCTCTGGAGTCAATCGACGCTCTGCTTAAGCTGAAGGCGGAGATTATCGTGCTGGATACTACCCCGGACTATGAGCTGATCTCTATAGCCGGGTACCGGAGCGGCATCACTCCTAACCATGGAATTCACGGAGTACAGGATATGTGCAACCTTTTGAAGCAGAGGGGACGTAAGTATACCATCTGTGCGGGACACGCCATGTACAGCGAGGTGATCGCAGAGACTGTGGGAATGTGCCGGGCGGCTGCCGCAGCCAAGGCGTTCCACAATGCCCGGGTGGGCTCCGTGGGAGGATCTTTTGTAGGTATGGGAGATTTCCTGGTGACTCCGGAGCACTATCAGGAGAAAATCGGGGCTCAGGTGTGCTATATGACCCCGGAGGTAGTTAAGCGCTATGTGGCGGCTGTTACTCCGGAGGACATTGAAAAGGAAATTGCCTGGGATCGGGAGAAATTTACCTGGGAGATCAAAAACGAAGAGTGCTACCGGGCGGCTGTGCTCTCCGGCCTTGCGGTGCGCAAATGGGCGGAGGATGAGAAGCTGACAGCGGCCACGGTAAACTTCCTGACACTGGACGACTGCGGTCTTCCCAAGATGCCCTTTGCGGAGTGCTCCAAGATGCTGGCCCGGGGCATGGGCTATGCCGGCGAGGGGGACGTGCTCACGGCCGGATTGGTGGGTGCTCTCCGGGGCGTATATTACAACACCACCTTTGTGGAAATGTTCTGTCCGGACTGGAAGGAGGATGTGATTCTCCTGAACCATATGGGGGAGGCAAATCTGAATCTGGCGCAGTGGAAGCCGGTGCTGGCGGATGTGCCCTTTAACTACAATTCCTGCGGGGATACGGCGGCAGCCTATCTGTGTATGCGCCCGGGCAAGGCGGTTTACCTGAATCTGGCGCCTATGGGAGAGGGCTTTACCCTGATTCTCACTCCGGTGGAGCTCTTGAACGAGGGTCTGGAGTTTGGCGCCTATCGCCGGGCTATGCAGGGATGGATGAAGCCCTGTAAGCCGGTGAAGGAATTCCTGAAGGAGTTCTCCCTGTTGGGTGGAACTCATCATTCTGCTATGGTGTATGATGCGGATATCAGGGAGCTGGAGGCCTTTGGAAGAATGATGGGCTTTGAGGTGTCGGTCATAGCCTAGAGAGGGCGGATAGAAAAACTCGATCATTGAAAGGACAGTCCTAAAAGGGCTGTCCAGAATAGGAAAATCCTCTGTGAGGAGAGAAGGAGATGTGACATGAAACCAACCATTCGCACCCCGTACTTTGAAATTGGAGTGAAAAATTATATCTATGGAGATACGGTATTGGAATATGCCCTGGCGGCAGATCGGGCGGCGGAAAAATATGACATCGACGTACTGTTTATCGCGCCTGCCACGGAGATTCGGAATATCACATCTCACACGAAGCATTTGATTGTGCTGGCTCCCTACATGGATATCTTGCGTCCCGGCAGGGGCATGGCGGATATTCTGCCCGAGGGCCTGAAGGCAGCGGGAGCCCAGGGCGTGGTCATCAATCACTGTGAGAAGCCCATGAGCCTGCCGGCCATGAAGGCTACCATTGACCGGGCCAGGGAGCTGGATTTCCTGGTATTTGCCTGTGCGGACACCATTGACGAGGCAAAGGCCATTGCCCAGCTGCATCCGGATATCATCAATCCAGAGCCCTCAGAGCTCATCGGCGGCGCAGGCGGCAAGGTCAGCGACATGAGCTTTGTCATGGATTCCATTCGGGAGATCAAGGCCATTGATCCGGATATCATGGTGGAGCAGGCGGCCGGAATCACCAATGGGGACCAGGTGTATGCCTTTATTATGGCGGGCTCAGAGGCAGCGGGGGCGGCCTCGGGCATTATGAATGCGGCAGACCCCCTTGCTATGATTGACGAGATGATCGGGGCTACCAGGCGTGCGGCGGATGATTTGAAAGCCAGGGAAGGCTAAAATCCTGGAAATTGAAAACAGGGTTTGCGCGCGAAATCGCAGGAGCCAAGACAGGAGCAGGCGCTGTGCAGAGAGGAGGTCTTTGTGAAGGCCTGTGTGCAGAATTGCCGAAGCAGAGATAGATGCAAGCCCATGGGCCCTGAAAAGAAATCCGGGATCAGGGCTTGCACAAAAAAGAAAGGAAGACAACATGATTTACAGAGAAGAATTTCAGGTTCAGTCCCGGGATCACGCCTGCAGCTTTCATGATGTGACGGCCCAGGCAAAGGAGATTGTGAAGCGCTCCGGCATTAAGGACGGCATTGTGGTAGTGTATTCTCATCACACCACCTGCTGTGTGATCACCCAGGAATGTGCTTTTGATATGTCCATGACAGGGCTGGAAACCTTACAGCAGGATCTGGTGGACGTGATGGAGGACATCATTCCCACCTGCCGGAGAGAGGGGCAGTACCTGCACCCGGGTCCCAAGGCTCTGGTGTTCGCCGAGGAGCATGGGGAGGACGCCCGGGGCTGCCACAATACGGACGCTCATCTTCGGTCCTCCATTATCGGACGCAGCGAGACTATTGTGCTCATCGATGGCCAGATGGATCTGGGAGAATTTGGATTTATACACTTTATAGACTTTGATCAGACCAGAGCCCGCAAGCGTACGGTTCAGGTCATGGTAATGGGGGAATAACCATGCAGTCTAAGGAAGCTTATTTACATACCCGCAACTATGGGTGCCGCATCCGGCAGTATTTCTGGAAGGATATTGAGATGCTGTCCCTGGAAAATGATGTGATTAAGGTGGTTCTGTCCCTGGGGAAGGGCGCCGATATCGTGGAATTTCTCTATAAGTCCAGGGATGTGGATTTCATGTGGCACTCCTTTAACGAACAGAAAAACAGCAGGCACCAGTCTACCATCGCGCCGGCGGGAGGAAACTTCCTGGACTCCTATGGGGGAGGCTGGCAGGAGCTGTTTCCTACTTACGGCGGAAATACCATGTACCGGGGAGGACAGATCGGCGTCCACGGGGAGGCCTGCCTGTACCCCTGGAGCTATGAGGTACTTCTGGACACCCCGGAATGTATCCGGGTGAAGCTGAGCCTTCGGACGATCCGCACGCCGTTCCTCCTGGAGAAAACGATGACCTTGCAGGAGCACAGCGGTCTTTTGCAGATGGAGCAGTCCTGTACCAATCTGGGAAGCACCATCCAGAAATTCATGTGGGGACATCATCCGGCTTTTGGCTATCCCTTTCTGGATGAGAGCGTGAAGCTTCGCCTGAAGGGAACGCCCCATGTGCGGGTGCCGGCGGAAACCATTGCTAACCGCTGTCCTTTTGACCGGGAGACGGAAGGAAACTGGCCATTGCTTCCCGGAAAGGACGGGGAAATGGTGGATATGAGCCGGGCCAGGGACGCGGCGGACCGCATATACATGGAATACTGCATCAGCGATCTGGAGGAGAGCAGTTATGAGCTGGTAAATCAAAACCTGGGGCTTGGCATGCGCATGACCTGGGACCCGGCAGTATTCCGCTATCTCTGGATCTGGGGCATGTACTGCGGCCATGAGGAATATCCCTGGTACGGCCGGGCCTACACCATGGGGGTGGAGCCCTGGTCGTCTATGCCGGGAAGCTATGAGGCGGCTTTGGAGAAGGGGGAGGTGCTTTCTCTGGAAGCGGGAAAGACCATGCGGACCTGGCTGAAGGCGGAGGCCTTTGCGGAAGGATAAGGGCGGAGTGAAAAACGGAATACGATGAGACAAAGTGATAAACCATCACGGAGGATGAAATAATCATGGAAATTACGTTCTGGACTATGTTTAACCAGATGACGGGCCTGTTTGCGTTGCTGCTGATCGGATACTCTATGAACCGACTTGGACTGCTGTCGGAGCACACCGAGGAGGTACTGTCCAGACTGGTCACCCAGCTGTTCCTTCCTGCTCTGACCATCTACACTTTTATGGAGGAGTGTACGATGGAAAATCTTCGGACCTATGGGTCCTGGATCGTATATGGAACCCTGTTTGTGGGAGCTTCCATCCTCCTAGCCATCCTTTTGGCCAGGTTTATGGCCGGAAAAAATCGGTATCTGGAGGGGGTTTACCGATATGTGCTGGCTTTCCCCAACACAGGGGGTGTGGGAACTCCGGTGGTGCTGGCGCTTTTTGGAACTGCGGGGTTGTTTCAGTATCAGCTTTTCCAGCTGTTGAACAGTATTGCCACCTATGGCTGGGGAATTACACAGATGATTCCCAATCCTCCCGCTAGAACATGGACGGACCATGTGAAGCACATTTGCAATCCGGTGTTTGTGGCCACGGCTATTGGAGCGGTTTTGGGGCTTACGGGTGTTGGCAGCTATCTGCCTTCGGTGGTGCCCTCCACCCTGCAGACCATTGGCAACGCGTATTCTGTTTCGGCCATGCTCTTGGTGGGCTTTGTGCTGGGGGATTATCGGGTAAAGGATATGATAAATGGAAAGACCTCCTATTTGGTAAGCTTTGTCCGTCTGCTGGTCATTCCCTGCCTGTATCTGGCGGTGTTGCGGCTTTTTCACGCGCCTCATATGCTCTGCGTCATGACCTGCCTGGTCTATGCGTGTCCGGCGGGGATGAATACGGTGGTGTACCCGGCGGCTTATGGCCAGGACACCCGGCCGGGAGCCAGCATGATTTTGATCAGCAGCGCCCTGTCTATGGTGACGATTCCCTGCATTTATATGCTTATATAGAGCTTGGCCTTGCTGTGACTCCCGTGTTTCAGATTGGTGATAGACATGATTCATAAGCTGGTTGTAAAAGCGGCATAGCTGCTGGTAGGAAATACAAGATACGGTTGTGTGACTAATAGCTTCATGGGATGCTCCTCTCTAACGTAGTGGTGCATGGTTTGCGGGTTTCATTTGATCACATACTTTTTTGCTTCCGGGAATTATCTCGGTGCTGATCTTTGACTTTGTAAATTTGTGGAACGAGCTGTTCAGCGCCACCCTGTTTTTGGATTCGGATAAGCTGAAAACCGTTACCATTGCCCTAAACGGGCTCATTCAGAAATATGATATCGCCTGGGGACAGCTGATGGCCGGAACCATTATCTCGGTCCTGCCCACGGTTTTGCTGTTTGCTCTTATGCGAAAGTATATGATTGCCGGTCTTACCAGCGGGGCAGTGAAGGGGTGAACAAAAAAAGTAACATAAATTGTGGTTTAAAAATAGAATAGAAAAAATTTGAGCTTTTTTATGGAAGCAAAACGAAAAATGTGATAAGTAAAAAGAAAACGACAGAGTGAGGTAGAAAGATGTCCTTATTTGAAGTGAAGCTCTATGATAAGCAGTTCTATGAGGAAGAGCTAAAGGATTTTCTTCCGGATACATTTATAGACTGCCATACCCATATCTGGCTGGAGGAGCACAGCCATTACTGTGTGGACAAGGCCAAACGCTCCTGTGCCTGGCCGGGGATGGTAGCCAAATATCAGTCTATTGAGGATTTGGAGGAGACCAACCATCTGCTGTTTCCGGATAAAAAGGTGATTTCCGTGCTTTACGGCCACACCCATATCACCACGGATCTGAAGCTTGACAATGCGTATGTGGCGGAGGCGGCAAAGAAATACAAGTATCCGGCTCTCTATATTTCCCGTCCGACTCAGAGCGCGGAGTCTGTGGAGCGCTCTGTGCTGGCCAATCCCTGCTTTAAGGGGTTGAAGGTTTACCTGGAGTATGCGCCCTCCTATATCCCCAATCCGGAAATTCGCATCTATGATTTCCTGCCCCATGAGCATCTGGCCCTGGCCAACAAGCATCACTGGGTAGTGCAGCTGCATATTCCCCGGCCCAAACGTCTGGCAGATCCGGTGAACTATGTGCAGCTGCTGGAGATTGAGCAGAAATATCCGGATCTGCAGCTGAGCATTGCCCATCTGGGCAGAGCCTATGCGGATGAGGATGTGGGAGACGCCCTGGAGTATTTAAAGGGGACGGAGAAAACAGTGTGGGATTTTACGGCCAACACCAATGCCCATGTGATGCAGCAGGTGCTGGAGTATTTCGGCCCCAAGAGGCTCATTTACGGCACGGATTTTCCGATCTTTCGTATGAAGGCCCGCCGGGTGGTGGAACATGGCTTCTATATCAATGAGGTTCCCCAGGGCTCGCTGGGAGATGTGTCAGAAGATCCCCACATGCGGGAGATTTCCTATCCGGAGGCGGAGAAGATTACCTTCTTTATCTATGAGGAGATTCTTTCCTGCAAGAGGGCCTGCCAGGCCCTGAAGCTGTCCAGGGAAGATGTCAATGATATTTTCTATGGAAACAGCGCGCGGATTTTTGGGGTGGGAGAGTAAAAGGTAAAAATAGAATGGCTGTGGAGTGACAGAGGCCGGGCGGTGAGAGCTGCCCGGCTGTTTTTGGATGTGTATGCCATGAGCTTGCTTTAAGGAGGGGGAGGCTTCCTGTCAGCGGCAGAGTGCAACTGACAAAAAGTATCGTTGAATTTATTTCTGTATTTTTGTAAAATATAAATCGTAGGACGGCTCCCTGCCACGAGCGCCTGGGAGGATTGTCATTTGTATTATATAAAAGGAACTTGGAAATACTTGCAAAGTCAATATAAGGGGTATGGACATTTGAGGTATCAAAATAAGAAAGGAAAGCCAGAAAAGAAAATGTTTCAATATAAGAGGATTTGGTTAATCCTGCTTTCCTGCGCCCTCTTTCTGACAGGAATGGAAGGCTGCGGCAGCAGGATGGAGCAGACAGCTCCGGATACGACTCCAAATACAAGTCAGAATTCCGATTCACCCTCTCTGGGGGAAACCGTGCTGACCTTCATCCATGTGGGCAAGGGAGACGCTCTTTTACTCCAGGTGCCGGACGGCGGATACTACATGGTGGATACCGGAAAGAAAAAGGATTATGAGGAGATTCAGCAGGTGCTGGAGCTGAAAGGCGTTACGGAGCTTCAGGGAATTTTTATCAGCCACGGGCATAGGGATCATGCCGGAGGGCTGGAACGGATTCTGGAGGAATATCCGGTGGAGCGGGTGTATCTGTCTGCTCACAGGGACGCCTCCTTTGAGAAGGTTGATGCCGCGGCCGTGGCGGAGGAACAGGGAGTGGCGGTGGAAAAGCTGCAGCTGGGGGATGTGCTGACACTGGGCGAAGAAGGCCAGGGGGTGCAGGTGGAGGTTCTGGGCCCGGCACAGCCGGATGAGGAGAATGAGAACAATAACTCTCTGATTCTGCGGGTGGTCTATGGAGACACAGCGTTTCTCCTCATGGGGGACACCGAGGAGGCGTCGGAGGAGAGACTGATGGATTCCGGGGCGGAATTGGAGGCAGATGTGCTGAAATTAGGCCATCACGGAAAAATGGATGCCACCTCGGAGGAGCTTTTGGAGCGGGTGAAGCCCTCCTATGGAATCGTGACGGCCAACCGGGAGAAGGAGGAGGGCTCTGCGGACCCGAGGATGGCGGAGCGCCTGAGGGACGCCCGGGTGCAGGTGTTTTATTCCGAGGGGAAGATCCGCGGGGTGGACTTTATTTCGGATGGCACAAAGATTTCGGTGAAGAAATACTGAGTCGGAACATGAACACAGAGGACGGTGGAGCCCTATGAGAATTGTGAAAACAGCGGAAGAGCGCAGAAATGAGATCCTGGATGTGGCCGGCCGGCTGTTTGCAGCAAAGGGCTTTGACGATACCAGTATCACGGATATTCAGAATGAGGTCGGCATTGCCCGGGGAACCCTGTGCTACCATTTTAAGTCCAAAGAGGATATTCTGGACGCTATTATCGGCGGATCACGGGAGAACTGATGGGGAAGGCAAGGGCTGTGGCGAAACAGAGGGAGATCCCGGTTTTACAGCGCCAGCCGGGCTGGTGAGCCAGCGGTGAGAGAGTCGGAAATCATTGCTTGACAGAAAGGGGGATACCAGATTATAATACCTCTGGAGGCAGCCGGAACATGTGGGCGGCGGCCTATAGAAAAGCGGAAATGACGGAATTGGCAGACGTGCAGGATTTAGGTTCCTGTGCCGCGAGGCGTGAGGGTTCGAGTCCCTTTTTCCGCAGACATGAAAGAGGCTGGAAGTGATACCTGATGGGGACCAGCCTCTTTTTTTATTGCGAAGGATACGAACAGCATTCCAAAAAAACAAGAAACAGCTCCCGTAAATCCCCTGAAAATTCTTCTATACAGGTAAACTCCATACATGCAGAGACATTCCCGAAGGCTCCAAAGGCAGAGATTCCCCGGGCATAGGGATTGTCCTCCCCCGTGCAGCTGTAGGTCAGCAGGGTATAGGACTGTCCACCTGCGGTTATGGCTTCCTCCCCCAGAATTTCATAGCTGGATTTGGCTGTGGTGAGCCAGGAAGCTGCGCTCTCCTGTGCTTTTTCCGGGCTTCGAGCCTCGCCCAGAAGCAACCGAATGAAATTTCTGACGGGCCATGTTGATGTACACCTGTTCCTGGGCAGGATCAAAGTTTGTAGAGCACAGCAGCATGCGTTTTTTGGGTTGACAAACGTCTACCTCTTAATCTATAATATAGGTATACAAGTGCTTACCTTATAGGAAACCCAATATGCAGCCGTTGCCTGTGAGGGACAGAAGTTAAATCAGATGATGGCGGCAGAGTCAGGTAGCATCAGATTTACAGGATAGGAGGGTTTTATGGTACATTTATCAGATGGAGAATGGAAAATCATGCAGCTTTTATGGCAGCAGGCGCCCCGGACCATTATGCAGCTGACGGCGGATCTGCAGCAGGAGACGGACTGGACCAAGCACACGGTGATTACCATGCTGAACCGGATGGAGAAAAAGGGGGCAGTCCGCTATGAGGAGGGAGCACGGGCTAAGCTTTACTATCCGCTTGTCGAGCGGGAGGAGGCGGCAGCCAGTGAGACCAGGGGATTTCTCAACAAAGTCTATGAGGGAAGCCTAAGCCTTATGGTTAACTCCATGGTGAGCCAGAAGCATGTAAGTCAAAAGGAATTGGAGGAGCTGTACGCGATTTTGCAGCAGGCGGAGGAGGAAACATGGAAATGAGATATTTTTTCTGGAGTTCCAGTTTTTTGATTTTGGGAATCTGTGTGATCCGGCGGCTGTGCAGTCGGGGCACCTCTATGAAGCACCGGTATACTCTGTGGCTGATGGCGGTGGTGACGCTGTGCCTGTTGCCCTTTTCCAGCAAGATGCCTCCCAGCATGTTCAGTATTCTCAATGTGGCAAATGTCCTGGAGGGATGGATGGCCGGAGATGGAAGGGATCTGGAAGACCTGGAAACCGGAGACCAGGAGCATGGAAAGCAGACGGAGGCTTGGGGTGGTAAGGAAGCGGCGGATGGTCTGACTGCTCTGGAGGAGAAATCGTCCCAGAAGGCCTGGGGAACAGAAGAAGCTGCGGCAAGGGACAAAGAGATCCGGACTTCCCTGCTATGGGGCGTCTGGGCTATGGGAGCTATGACCGTGGGCGGCTGGATGTTTTTGGTGAACAGACGGTTAAAGCGAAAGCTGCTGGCAGAGCGGGTGGCGCTGAAGGAGAAGAGCAGGCTGCCGCTGGGATGGAAATGGTTGACTCTGCCGGTATATCTGGTAAAGGAGCTGGCGTCCCCCTGTCTTATTTCCGTTAAGGGGGAGAAGGGGATTTACCTTCCGGAACATCTTCTGGAGGAGCCAGAGATTCTGCGTCATACCCTGGCACATGAGATCTGTCATGACCGGCAGTGGGATTTGCTCTGGAATAAGGTTCGCTGTGTGCTTTTGGCTCTCTATTGGTTTCAGCCCCTGGTCTGGATGGGCGGCTGGCTTTCCAGACAGGACTGTGAACTGTCCTGTGACGAGGGGGCGATTAAGCTTCTGGGAATAGAGGAGCGTTTTGCGTATGGACGTACTCTGCTTTCCTTTGTGGGGAAAGCCCCGGGCGCGGGGGGAATCGTTTGCACCGGCACCTGGATGACAGCCGGAGCCAGGCAGTTAAGAGAGCGGGTGAACTGGATTGCCCGGGGTACAAAGCTGAACGGCTGGGCAGTGCTGGGATACGCCATGCTGCTGAATCTGGTCTTTACCGGGGCGTTTACCCGTCCTATGGAGAATCCAGGCAGCTGGCGGGATACGCTGCGGAAAGAGGCGACCAGGAAAAGCCTGGAAGTTCAGGATCTGCGGCCTCTAGGATCCGGCGCAGATTCCGCAGAGAATGGGGAAATAGAGGCGGAGCTTGCCTTTTATCTGACAGAGCATCACCTGCTCTATGTGGGAGACGCTGTGGGCAGCGGCCGCATTGTGGGAGCCTGTACGAAAGCCATTGGCCTTGTGCCGGAGAATTCCTGCAGCACGGAGCTGCAGACCAGCCAGGAGCCCTATGTCTACCGGATGATTTTCCAGGATACGGACCGGGAGCTTCTGAATCTGGAGAATATTCGTGCCGTCAGCATCCTGGCCTTTGCGTCCATTGACAATCTGGGAGCGCTGGAGGTGTACGTAGGACCTGACGGCTATGAAAAAGGAGAACAGCTGCTATCCGTAAGCCGCCAGGAAGCCATGGAGCTCTATGGTCTTACGGATTTAGAATTTTATGGCATGTCTGAGGAGAACATGGGGGAGCTGGTAGGGATGGTAGAGGAGCAGTTACTCTGATCTGTGTTTACCTTCCTAAACTAGTCCGGGTGTGTAAAAGCATGGACCATGCTAAGGCATCCTGTTTTCCGCCCGCTTCACAATCACAGCAACAACCGCCCGGGAGGCATGTCCGGTATCGAAATACTGGATTTCCTCCCGGTATTTTTTGCATTTTTCCTGGTAGGCGTCCTGGTCAAACTCCAGAATATGCTCCATAAGCTCCTCATTGGAGAAAGCCAGGGTAAAGGGAAGCTCCTCCAGGGTAAAGTAATAATCCTTGGTGCGGCGGATCTCCTCATAATCCTCCGCGTAGAGGAAGCCAGGCCGGCCCAGCATGAGGAAATCGAAGGCGCAGCCAGAGTAATCGCTGATGATCACATCCACGGCGCAGAGCAGCTCCTGCATATTTTCATAGGGGCTGGCGTTTAAAATACGGTCGTTGTAGGAAAGGGGATAATCCTTGTAGTTTACATTGGGATGAAGGCGCACCAGCACCGCCCATGTTCCACCGAAGCGCTTCTTTAAGGCGTCCAGCAGCATTTCATAGTCCAGGTTGTACATGTCAGTTTTGCGATTGTCCCGGTAGGTGGGGGCATACATGACAAGCCGGGTAGAATCAGGCAGGTGAAAATACTCCCGCACCTGTTTCCGGTAGGGGGCCGGATCCTGAAAGAACATATCATTTTTGGGGATTCCCTGTTCCAGCAGCTCCCCCTGATACCAGAAGGAGCGGTGGTACAGATCCGAACACCAACGGCAGCAGGACAGGAAGAGATCGATATACTGGGAATCCTGTTTCGCCCAGGCGATATACTCCTGGCTCAGGGCCGCTTCACAGTCCATCTCCACCTTTTTAAGCCCTGGTCCTCCATGCCAGGTCTGGATATAGAATTGCCCTGGGCGCTTTTTCAGGTAATAAAGCTTTCGGGTATTGTCCACCCAGAAGCCGGCGGTAGCCATGTGGTACACAAAGGAGGCCGTATTGGGACGCACAGGGCGGATGCCCTGGGGAAACCTGTAGTCTGGGGAGGCAGCGGTCCAGTAAAGCTTAAAGTCCAGCTTTTGCCGCAGGAATTCCTGGGCAATAAACTTGGGGTTGTCGCCGTAGCCGCCGCCGTTAAAATTGCTGAAAACCACCTTTTTTTGGTCCAGAGGAAAGAGGGTGAACAGCTGCCAGCACAGGCGGATAAAGAGGCGATGGAGTGTTAGATAGAGAGGAAGGATATATTTTTTCATGGGTTCTCCTTTTGCAAACATCAAATAGATGGGCACTTAGCTGGATAATATATCTATTATAGCATGCATTTTTAAAAGATTCTATACCCTCAGTGGACAAGGGACCGTGTGTACCCTTGTCCACTGAGGGTAGTGTTAGAAAAAAAGCCTTTGCATGGACAATCCCTTCAACTTATGTTAGACTGTCCATAACGTTTCCAAAGATTTGGTAAGAGATAGCCTCAGAAAGAGCAGTTTTTTTAAAACGAGGCAGGCGAAAGGATTACAGACAGCCTATGGATATAAAAAAGCGTGACCAAACCCTGGATGTCATAAAGGGCGTGGCTATTCTTCTGGTCATGGTGGGACATGTACTGAATTTGAATCATATGGAGGATCCCTATTTCTATGATATGATCCGTGCGGTTCAGATGCCGCTGTTTATGGTGGTCAGCGGGTATCTGTGCGCCATGGGAAGAAAGGCGGAGAGCCTGGCGGATTACGGAAGGGTGATGAAAAGGCGGGCGATTTCCTATCTGGTGCCCTTTTTTGTGTGGATTGGGGTGCTGTATCCCCTGGAGCTGCCAGGGGCTATCCTGGATACCCTGTTTCATCTGGATTATGGCCTGTGGTTTCTGATGACCTTGTTTTTGCTCACAGCTATGGCTTGTACGGCGCAGCTGGCGGCTGGCCGGATAAAAGGAGGAACAGTTCTAAAAGAGCTGGTTTTCTGGGGAGTCTGGGGGGCAATGGCTGTGTTTGTGTTGTTGGAGACATTGCTAGGCTGGGAATTTTTAAGCCCTTCCCTCACACGCATGTACCTGCCGTTCTATGCGGCTGGATATGCGGCCGCAGCTTATGGGCCGGGACTTGGGGGAGGTAAGAGAGATTCCCTGTGGAGCAGCCTTCTGGCTGTTGTCTGCGCAGTTGTATTTCTAGCCCTTGTGATCTGCTATGATCTGGTGGATCTGGGCAGCCCCCAGGCCTTTCTGCGCCAGACTCTGGCCTCCTTTACAGGCTGCTACCTGATCTTCTGGTTGTGCCGCCGGTGGCCTGTGGGGAAAAGCAAGGGCTTTTTTGCCTGGCTGGGAGGCTATACCCTGGAGATTTACGCCCTCCACTTCCATTTTGCCACCCTGCTGAACCGGGGAGGCGCATATGACCTGTATACCTGGCAGGGGGTTTTGTTTGCCCTGGCCTCCTTTGGGGTCATGTGTGGGATTACGGCGGCCCTGATCTGGGCGACCAAGAAGCTGTGGATTTTGGATCTGCTGCTCTATGGAAAGAGTCCACGGAAAGAATTGCAAAAAGAGACCCGGGAAGGCCTGAAAAGGAATTCCGAAAAGTAAAAGGGGCAGGTGGGGGAGCAAATAAAAGGAACGAACAATTCTGGAGGAATTTTCATGCTGTTTAATTCTCTTCATTTTCTTATCTTTTTTCCTGTGGTGGTGCTGGCATATGTGCTGGTGCCTGCAAAGTGCCGCTATCTGTGGCTCTTGGCGGCCAGCTATTATTTCTATATGAGCTGGAATCCCAGATACGCTATTTTAATCGGAATCTCTACGGCGACTACTTATGGATGTGCTCTTATTCTGGAACGGATTCCCAGGGAGCGCACAGGCGGCAGAAGATGGTGGATGTTTCTAAGTTTTCTGATTAATATCGGAATTTTGTTTTTCTTTAAATATTTTGACTTTGCCCTGGAAAATGTGAATCGGATTCTGGGGGCCCTGCACATGACCGTACTGGAAAAGCCCTTTGACGTGTTGCTGCCGGTGGGGATTTCCTTTTACACCTTTCAGGCGCTGGGCTATACCATGGATGTGTACCGGGGAGAGATTCCAGCGGAGAAAAATTTGCTGCGCTACGCCCTTTTCGTGTCCTTTTTTCCGCAGCTGGTGGCGGGGCCCATTGAGCGGTCGGGAAATCTTTTGCGGCAGGTACAGCAGGTGGACCGGTGGCAGCTGTGGGAACCCGGCCGGATCCGGGACGGACTGCTTCTGATGCTGTGGGGATTTTTTCAGAAGCTGATGATTGCGGACCGGGCTGCTATTGCGGTGAATGCGGTGTATAGTCAGTATCAGGTATTCGGAGGCGGAGAGATTCTGCTGGCCACCCTCTTGTTTGCCTTTCAGATTTATTGCGATTTTGACGCCTACAGCAATATTGCCAGAGGAGCGGCTGAAGTCTGCGGGTTCCGGCTTATGGTAAATTTTCGCCAGCCCTATTTTTCCCGGTCTATTGGGGAATTCTGGCGGCGGTGGCATATTTCCCTGAGCAGCTGGTTTCGGGATTACCTGTATATTCCCCTGGGAGGCAGCCGGGTATCCCCGGTTCGCCACTGGATGAATCTCATGCTTGTATTTTTGGTCAGCGGCATCTGGCATGGGGCAAACTGGCATTTTATCCTCTGGGGAGGTCTTCACGGAGCCTATCAGGTGCTGGGAAAATGGAAGGACGGATGCTGCGCCTGGCTGGGACAGCGGCTGGGCAGGGATAAGCCCGTAAGGCTTCCCGGGGCGCTTCGGGTGCTGGTCACGTTTGTCCTGACGGATCTGGCCTGGATGGTGTTTCGGGCCAATTCCCTGGGGGATGTACAGGGACTCTTGAAAGCCATGGTAAGCTTTCCCGGGTTCCGGGATCCGGCGGGCATGGAGATGGTGCCTGTGGAATGGACGCTTTTGGGCATTTCTCTGCTGGTGCTGCTGGCAGTGGATCTTTTTCATGCCAGAGGGATTTCTCTGCGGAAAAAGTTGTTGAGTCTGGCGACGCCGGTGCGGGTTTTCCTCTATGCGGCGGGAATCGGAGTGATTTTGGTGTTCGGCGTCTACGGGGCGGCCTATGATACCAGCCAGTTTTTCTATTTTCAATTCTGAGCGGCCAAAGGAGTCCAAGGGCTTCGTATGCCTGGATTTTTGGCGGTTGCTGCGGGGAAATTCATTTTGGGAAAGGAAAGAGCTATGAGGGAACAGCATAGAAATAAGAATTTCATACAGGCGGGAAAAGGGATCCTGCAGGTACTGGCAGTCCTGTTCTTGCTGGGGGCTCTGGTGAAGCTGTGCAATTTCCTGGTGGTGGATGACGCGGATTCCTATACCAGGCTCACCCTCCATGAACTGTACACCTGCCAGGAGCCGGTGGAGACCATTTTTCTGGGAAGCTCCCATTGCTTTCGGGCCTACGACCCCACCCTGTATCAGGAACTGACAGGAGAATCGACTCTGAATCTGGGCTCCTCCTCCCAAAACTATGATACCTCCTACTATCTTCTGCGGGAGGCCGTTTCCTGCCAACCGGTGAAAACCTTGTATCTGGATATGTACTGGGCCTTTTTGTACAGCCAGCGGGACGGCAGGGATCTGGTGCAGGCCAATATTATTTCCGATTATATGCGTCCTTCCCTCAATAAGCTGGATTTTGTGCTTCACATGTCCAGTTCAGAGCATTATACCAACACGGTGTTTCCCTTCCGCCGCAACTGGCGGCTTCTGGGGGATTTGTCCTATATAAGGGAGAATGTGAGAAAGAAACAGACAGAGGCCTACCGGGCCTATGAGCCGGTGATCAATGAGGAGGAATACTATGGGGGCAGAGGATTTGTCTATTCCACCACCGAATTAAAGCCGGAGGAGATTACCTGGTGGGAGAAGTTTGGCAAGATTGACCTGAGCGGGGACGACACTTTTATCTGTTCTTATCTGGATCGGATTGCGGCGCTCTGCCAGGAGCAGGGCATTGAACTGATTTTCGTGACGGCTCCCAGTTATTACCAGTATTTGGATGTGGTGGGCCCCTATGACCCGGCTCATGAGCGGATTTTGGAGCTTGCGGAAAAATATGGCGTGCCCTATCTGGATTTCAACCTGTGCAAAGAGGAGTATTTGGGGCTTTCGGCAGCGGATTATATGGATGTGGATCACCTGAACGGAGCAGGAGCCGAGAAGCTTACAAAAACCCTGGCAGAGCTTAGAAATGACCCTTCTTTGATTGACGAATATTTTGTATCGTGTTATGATGTACGGTAGTTGCCGGAAGATTTTATATCCTGGAAGACGGCGATCAGGCGGGGGAAAAGCCCGATTGCCTGTCGTTTGGATAGGATTTTTTATAAAGATGTGAAGGCGGAGGATACTCTGCCGCAGGAAGAAAGGAAATGTGTATGAAAATCATGCCGAACCGCATGGACCGGGGGTTTGCCATGCATCAAAAGGAATATGAGGAGAAGGCCCTTCAGGTACTGCGCTCGGGCTGGTATGTGCTGGGACAGGAGGATCAGGGCTTTGAGACGGAATTTGCGGCCAAGCTTGGAGCAAAGCACTGCGTGGGCCTGGCAAGCGGTCTGGACGCCCTGTGGATTGCTTTCCGGGTGCTGGGGATCGGAGCCGGGGATGAGGTAATCGTGCAGGGAAATACCTACATTGCCAGCGTCATGGGGATTACCATAAACGGAGCTACGCCTGTATTTGTAGAGCCGGATGAATACTATAATATGGACGCGGCCAAAATCGAGGAGAAGATCACAAAGCGCACCAAGGCCATACTGGTGACGCATCTCTACGGACAGGCCAGCAAGATGGACGACGTGACGGCTCTGACGAAAAAATATGGGCTTCGTCTGGTGGAGGACTGCGCCCAGTCCCATCTGGCAGGCTTTGAAGGAAAGATGACGGGAACCTTCGGGGACGTGGGCTGCTTCTCCTTTTATCCCTCCAAGAATCTGGGAGCCTTTGGAGAGGGAGGAGCCGTGCTGGTAGAGGATGACAAGCTGGCGGAAGAATTCCGGATTTTCCGGAATTATGGAAGCGAAAAGCGCTACTATAATAAGGTGGTGGGAACCAATTCCCGGCTGGATGAGCTGCAGGCAGGTCTTCTTAGGGTGCGGCTGTCCCATCTGGAGGAGATTACACAGGAGAGGTGCAGGATCGCAGAGCGCTATCTTAAGGAAATCCAGAATCCCCGTCTGATTCTGCCCCGGGTACGGCCAGGCGCTACCAGCGTGTGGCACCAGTTTGTCCTGCGCTGTGAGGACCGGGAGGAATTGATCGCTTATTTGAATGAGCGGGAGATCGGCACCATTATCCACTATCCGATTCCGCCTCATTTATCCCAGGCATACGGATATCTGGGACATAAAGAGGGATTTCTGCCCATCACAGAGCAGTATGCCCGGCAGGTGCTTTCCATTCCCATGTACAACGGCATGACAGAGGTGGAACAGTCCTATGTGATTGAGGCGCTGAACCGGTTTTAATTATGCAAAGAGAAACAGGAGTTCGTATGAATATCAAGAAACAATATCAGATTCTGGAATTTGGCGACCTGGGAGACGAGCGGGGGCAGCTGGTGGTGGTAGAGGGAGAGAAGGACATTCCCTTTGAGATCCAGCGGGTATTTTATATATATGGATCGGATTCTCAGGTGATCCGGGGCCAGCACGCCAACCGGAAATCAGAGTTCGTGCTTATTAATGTAAGCGGAACCAGCAAGGTACGGGTGGATAATGGCTTTGAGGAGGACATTATTGAGCTGAACCGGCCCCGCATGGGTCTGTATCTGCCCACGATGCTGTGGAAGGATATGTATGATTTCAGTGAGGATTCCGTGTTGCTGGTGTTGACCAACACCCATTATGACGGCAGTGAGTATATTCGGGATTATGAGGAGTATCTGAGGGAAGTGGGAGGAACGAGGAAGCCATGAGCAAAATATCCATTGTAGTTCCTGTATATTGGAATTCCGATACCCTGATGCTTCTCTATGAGGACATGAGGGAGAAAATTCTGCCCAAGCTTGGGGATTACGAGATTGTCTTTGTGGACGACGGTTCCGGAGATAACTCCTGGGAAATCATGAACCAGATCCGGGAGATGGACAACCGGGTCAAGCTTGTCAGGCTTTCCCGGAATTTTGGGGAGCATGCGGCCATTCTGGCAGGGCTTTCCCAGTGTACAGGAGACTGTGCGGTGACCAAGCAGGCGGATCTTCAGGAGGACTCAGAGCTGATTCTGGAGATGTATGAGAAGTGGAAGCAGGGAAATAAGGTAGTGCTGGCAGTTCGCTCCGACCGGGACGAGGGGCCGGTACAGAAGTTTTTTGCCAATCTCTATTATACTCTTATGCGCAAGCTGGTGATCAAGGACATGCCTAAGGGGGGCTTTGACTGCTACCTTTTGGATCGGCAGGTGATCCAGGTGCTGCTGATGCTGGATGAGAAAAATTCCGCCCTGACCCTGCAGGTGCTTTGGGTGGGCTTCAAGAGCGACAAGGTATATTTCCACCGGAAGGCCAGGGAGATCGGAGAGTCCCGCTGGACTCTGTCGAAAAAGGTGAAGCTGGTGCTGGACTCCATGATGAGCTTTTCCTATTTTCCCATCCGCTTTATGTCCGGACTGGGAGTGCTGTTTGCGGTGGTGGGTGTGATTTGGGCCATTGTTCTCATGGTACAGCGCATGATTGGTGTGGAGGACGTGGCAGGATGGACCTCTATGATGGTGTTGATGCTGTTTTCCTTCGGGGTGATTATGGTGATGCTGGGCCTGTTGGGCGAGTACATCTGGCGTGCCCTGGACGCATCCCGGAACCGGCCTCCGTTTCTGGTGGACGAGACCCGGGGATTTGAAAAAGAAGAGGATCAATAATGAAGAAAGAGAGAAGGGCAGGGAACATGCTGCTGGTCCTTTTGGCCTGCGGAGCATTTGTATTCCTTGCCTGTCATTTTTTTAATAATCGCTGGCAGCTGAATCCCTATGATAGCCGCTACCGGAACTGGCAGCTGGATTCCGAGCAGCTGGTGATGGACAAGATTATGGATGCCAGAAGCCATGGGATTGGCAACTACAATGGCATGCTGCTGGATTACCAGCAGCAGATCGGCTTTGCAGGAATTCTGTTTTCCGTGGTGGATAAGCTGGCGGACCGCCAGGCGGATCTCCTGAAACCCATTCCTAAGGATCTCATGTGCGCCTTGAATGTGCTGGTGTTTACGGCGCTGTTTTTTGTATTCTTATACTGGCTGTACCGGGAGTTTGGCCTTTGGACTGCCGGAGGGGTTTATGTAACGACGCTTTTCACTCACTGGATGGGATTTACGGTGAAGAATCTCTATTGGGTGACCTGGACCATGCTGCTGCCCATGATAGCCTTGCTTTTGCTTCTTATGTGGGAGGAGCATAAGGGAGCGCGAAGAGACGGATGGCTTTTCGGCCTGTCCTTTCTCACGATCTTTCTGCGCAGCGCCTGCGGTTATGAGTTTATCAGCTGCGTCATGGTGGCCCTGGAGCTGCCGGTGATCTATTATGCCATCAAACAGGAATGGGGAATAAAAAAGTATCTGCAAAGAGCAGGGAAGGCCGGTCTGGGAGCCCTGGCAGGCTTCGCCGTAGCTCTGTTTGTGAATTTGGCCCTTATGGCCGGATTGAAGGGCTGGAAGGGCGCGCTGGATTATCTGATTTTTGTCAGCGCCCGGCGAACCGGGTATGCCACTCTGGAGGGCTTTGACGCAGATGTGCTGGCCTCTTTTCAGGTGCCTCTTTCCCAGGTGATTCAGTCTTACTGGAGGGGAGACCCTACCTGTGTGCTCTTTGGGGCCTGGGGACTAAGCGTGCTGGTGCCTTTGTTTTTCCTTTTGGGAGCAGCCATGATTTTGACCCTGTATTTTCGAAAAAAAGCACGTGGAAATCCGGCCATGGCCACCCAAGCTTCTCAAAGGGAGAAGGCCGGGGAGCGAAAGATGCTGGCACTTTTGGCTGTCATGGCAGTGTCCCTTCTGGGTCCTTTGTCATGGCTTGTGCTGGCCAAGGGACATGCGGTGCACCATCAGCATATTGACTATGTGATCTTCTGCCTGCCCTTTACCATGCTGGGCTTTGCCTCCGTGGCTCAGGAGCTGAAATGCTGGGCGCTATGGCTTATGGAGCGTGTGAAAGCCGGGAAAAGGAAGGAAGAAAGCGTCTGAGGATGGACGAAAGGATCAAAACAGGTGGAGGGAAAGGGCCGGGAAGATGAGAGGTTTTGGAAAAAATATAGACAGTCGGAAATATCTGGATCCTTTTATCTGCGGCTGTATGGGGGCGGTTGTGTTTTTGCTGCTCTTTGGAACAGAAACGCTTTGTGTGACCTGTGACAAGTGGATTCTGAAAGGATATGTGGAGGAGGACATCATTCAGCACTATACAGGCTGGATGGCCTTTCGGGATTCCGCCTGGAGCTTTCCTCTGGGCCTTTCGGGGAATCTGGGATATCCCACGGGCACGGCCATCTCCTTTACGGATTCCCTGCCCCTGATTTCCATTCTTTTTAAATGCATCTCCGGAATCTTGCCGGAAACCTTTCAGTTTTTCGGCTGGTATATTCTTTGCTGTTATGTGCTGCAGGGAATTTCCTCCAGCCTTTTCGTCCGGCTATTTACGAAAAATCCCTGGGGCGTCTATGGTTCCAGCCTGCTGTTTACGTGCTCACCGATTCTGCTGGAACGGGCATTCCGCCATACGGCCCTTGCGTCCCAGTGGCTGATTTTGTTTGCCCTGTATCTGTATTTCCGGGCGCGAAGAAGCGGGCGTTTGCCCTGGGGCTTTCTGGCGCTTCAGGCGCTCTGCGTGGGGATTCATCCCTATTTTGTGCCCATGGTGTGCGGGATCCTGGCTGCCTGGACTCTGGAGGGAATGCTGCCGGGGGCTGGCTGGAGGAAGGAAGCTGCCGGCAGGGCTTTGGGACTGGCCGGACAGACAGAGTCTGTGTCCGGGATGGAAAAGCTGGCCGGTAAGGCAGCCTGCGGATTGTTTTTCCTGGGGAATCTGCTGGTTGTGGCCGCTACCGGGTATGTATTGGGGTTATTCGGAAGCGGTGTGTCTGGTTCGGCGGGCGGATTCGGGTATTATTCCATGAATCTCAACGCCCTGTGGAATCCGGTTAGCTTGGGAATGGAGAAGTGGTCTGGGATTTTTCCGGCGCTTCCCCAGATCAACGGCAATTATGACGGCTTTAACTACCTGGGAGCAGGGGTACTGTTGTTTGCAGGAGCAGGCATTCTGGGAAAACTGGGAAGACTGGTGGGAGAGAAGAAATTAGGAGCTTTTTGTAAACGCTATATGGGGCTGCTTCTCTTTTGCGCCTTCTGTACCTTATTTGCCTGGAGCCATGTAATCACCTGGGGGAGCCGGGAGCTTTTCACCCTGCCTTTGCCCCAGACTGTGCAGGGGCTGTGCTCCATTTTTCGCGCCAGCGGGCGTATGTTCTGGCCGGTCTATGAGCTATTGTTTCTCATTGCCTGCCTTGGGGCTGTGCGCCTGCCGGGAGTCCTGAAAAAGCGGCTTGGACATGAGGGAAATGAAAAGGTTTCCGGATTCAAAGGCCGGTTGCCAATCAGACGGATGATACCGGGAGCAATGACTGTGCTTTTGCTCCTGCAGCTATTTGATCTGACCCCGGCCTTTGCCTGGAAGCATGCCTCCATGGATGGGGAGTATCCGGGAACCGGAAGCTATCACCCGGAGTTTTATGAGTCAGAGGATTGGCAGCAGGTGCTGGGAGCCTATGAGCGGACAGAGCTTCTGAACTATCATCATGACTACAACCTGGCGGCATTTTTGATGAAGCATCACCAGAAATCCAATATACTTCCTGCCAACCGGGGAGATTTTGGGGCGGCCAAGGAGCGGTGCGAGGAGATGATTCTGGAGCTGTACCAGGGCGGAGATATGGAGGAGCAAGTGCTCTATGTGACCAATGATCCTTTGCTGGCTGACCAGCTGGCCGGGAAGCTTTCGGAGAATCTGACGGCATACGACCTGGGAGAATACACAGGCTTTGGACGGATCCGGCAGGATGTGACGGCCAAAGGCTTTGCTCCGGAGAGAGAGACGGGAGGATTTGCCGTGATTGCGCCGGACAGCCCGGACTGGAATTATCTGCGGGCGGCAAAGGATAATGAGCTTGTGTTCCCCTCTACTGCGGCTCTGGAGTGGGAGCTTTCCCAGGCGAAAGGGCTTATGATGGGGCAGGAATCTATGGAAATCACGGGCATGGAAATTTATTCCAATGAATATATCCGGGATTATGCATATGTGCAGTGTCCAGAAGGCGCGGATCTCACAGCGTGGAGGCAGGCGAAAGGCATTCGGATCATTCCCCAGGATGAGGCAGAGTGAGAAAAAGCTGTTCAGGCAGAACAAAGAGGGGCCATGGGACGGAAGCAGGAAGGAAATCAGGTAGGAGAGGTTATGGAGAAGATATCAATTATTGTGCCCTGCTATAATGAAGAGGAGGCTGTTCCCCTGTTTTATCGGGAGATCTGCAGGGTATTTCAGGAGATCCCTGATATAGAATTGGAGCTGATCTTTGTAAATGACGGATCCCGGGACGGTACCCTAAAGGTGGTAAAGGGGCTGGCGTCCCAGGATACCCGGGTGAAATACGTGGGCTTATCCCGGAATTTCGGGAAAGAAGCTGGTATGTATGCGGGGATGAGCTATGCATCTGGGGATTATGCGGCTATTATGGATGTGGATCTGCAGGATCCTCCTGCCTTGCTGCCAGAAATGCTGCGCAGTATCCGGGAGGAAGGCTATGACTGTGTAGCCACCCGCCGGGTGAGCCGCAAGGGGGAACCGCCCATACGCTCGCTGTTTGCCCGAATCTTTTACCGCATGATGCACCGCATATCCAGCACCGAGATCGTGGATGGAGCCCGGGACTACCGGCTCATGACCCGTCAGTTTGTGGGAGAGATCCTGCGCCTGGGAGAATACAACCGGTTTTCCAAGGGGCTGTTTGGCTGGGTGGGCTTTGAGACAAAATGGCTGGAATATGAAAATGTGGAGCGGGTAGCAGGAGAGACGAAGTGGTCTTTTTGGAAGCTGCTTTTGTACAGTATTGAGGGAATCGTGGGGTTTTCTACGGCGCCTCTGGCCTTTTCGGCCTTTTTGGGCGTATTTTTCTGCCTGGTGGCTTTTCTGGCCATTTGTTTTATTATAGTGCGAACCATGCTTTACGGGGACCCGGTGTCAGGTTGGCCTTCTATGGTGTGTATTATGGTATTTATTGGAGGGATCCAGCTTTTTTGCATCGGGATTGTGGGAGAATATTTGGCGAAGACTTATTTAGAGACCAAAAGACGGCCCATTTTTATCTGCAAAGAAACCAATGTAGACAGTGGAGATAATAAAGAATAATCATTATCCGGAACACCGCTGAAGAGCAAATCGCGGCTGCAAAAAGCTGGCAGGCCAATGGCAAACAAGACAAAGGAGGCAGACGCATGCAAACCGCATTAGTGGGATATACGGGCTTTGTAGGTTCCAACCTGGCAAAGACCCATGAATTTACAAAGCTGTACAATTCAAAGAATATCAGGGAAGCCATGGGCTTGGCCCCTGATTTGCTGGTTTACGCAGGGGTGCGGGCGGAAAAGTTTCTGGCCAACCAGGAGCCCGGGCGGGATCTGGCGTCGGTGCAGGAGGCGTTTTCCAATATACGGGGAATCCGGCCCCAAAAGCTGGTGCTGATCTCCACCATCGACGTATTCCAAAGGCCCGTGGAGGTGGATGAGGAAACTCCCGTGGAGGAAAAAAATCTGCAGCCTTATGGGGCCAATCGGTACAGGCTGGAGCAGCAGGTGCGGGAGGAATATCCGGATGCTCTGATTGTACGGCTGCCGGGGCTTTACGGGGAAAATCTGAAAAAGAATTTCATCTATGATTTGATCCATGTGATTCCATCCATGCTGCGGGAGGAAAAATACCAGGAGCTTGAAATTCGTGAGAAGCTGCCCTTCCCCTGCTATGAGAAGCAGGACAATGGGTTCTATAAGTGTCGAAAGCTTGATGCCCGTGAGGAGGAGAAGCTTAAGGAGTATTTTAAGCGCCAGGATTTTTCCGCCTTGCATTTTACGGACAGCCGCAGCGTGTTTCAGTTTTATCCCTTGTCCTTGCTGTGGGGACATATCGAGAAGGCGCTTGCGCTGGATCTTCGGCTTTTGCATCTGGCTACGGAGCCTTTGGAGGCGGGGGAGCTTTACAAAGAGCTGACTGGAGAGGAATTTGTGAATCATACGACACAGACGCCGGCCTTATATGATTACCGCAGCAGGTATGCCGGAGGGCTTGGGGGCGCCGGGGGGTATGTGCTGGATCGAGAATTTCTGGTGGAGGACATCAAGCGGTATGTGAGGGAGGAAAACAACAAACATGGGAAGAGCAGGCATGAGTGACGGATATAAGCCGCCCTTTACAATGACAGAGGAGATCACGAATCTTGTAATTGAGATTGGCGAGAAGGTGGGGGCTGTGGCAGCCTGCAGTGTCTTACAGCCAAATCCCAAGCTGCGCCGTGAGAACAGAATCAGATCCATTCATGCAACTCTTGCTATTGAACAAAATACGCTTACCCTGGGACAGGTGACGGATGTGATAAACGGAAATACTGTACTGGGACCACCGCAGGACATCCATGAAGTAAAAAATGCTTATGAAGCATACGAGAGAGTATCGTCGCTTGATCCTTACAGTGTGAAAAATCTGCTATTGGCTCATAAGATCATGATGGAAGGGCTGGTTAAAGAGGCAGGAAGATTCAGAAGCAAAAATGTAGGAGTGTATGCGGGAAAGCAGTTGATCCATGCAGGTTCCCCGGCGAACTATGTGCCGGATCTGATGAGACAGCTTTTTGACTGGCTGAGGAAATCCAAGCTTCATCCCCTGGTGAAGTCCTGCGTCTTCCATTACGAATTTGAATTTATTCATCCTTTTGCAGATGGAAACGGACGCACAGGAAGACTGTGGCAGTCATTGATTCTGCAGAAATGGAAGGAATTCTTTGCCTGGATGCCCATGGAAAGTCTGATTTATGCAAAGCAGGAAGGATATTATCAGGCCCTTAACGCGTCGAACAGGGCAGGGGAATCTACCATCTTTGTTGCGTTTATGCTTGAGGTGATTCGGGATGCGCTGAGGGATATAGTAGAAAGTCAGAACAAACCGGCGGATGTGGGAGAAAATGTCGGTATAAATGTCGGTATAAATGTGGGAGAAAATGTCGGTATAAAGATCGGAACAAACGAGGAGAAGGTGGTGACGCTGCTCAGGCAGGATAGCAGATTAACCGCTAAAACTCTGGCTTCCACACTGGGACTGACAGATAGACAGGTGGAGAGGATTTTGTCGAAACTGAAAGCGGATGGGAAAATAGTCCGGCATGGGGCAAGCAAAAATGGATATTGGGAAGTACGAAAGGATAGAATATGAGGGACGCCTATGGATGATAGGCGCCCCTCATATTTTGGAACAGAATTTTCAGAAGCTCGGAATTTCCCCTGAAAAAACTGATTTTGGTTGGCGTTTTCTGTCCCCGGGGATAGACACGGGTAACGGGAACCTCGCAGGCGCGAAGCCCCAGCTGGGAGGCGCGCACAGAGAGATAGGCCAAAAGCTCATAGCCCATGAATATTTCCCGGAAGGGCTGCACATGGGGATGGGTCAGGTAGCGCCGGGAATAGGCACGGAAGGCGTTGGTGGTATCCGTGAAGCGCTGGCGGGCAGTGAGGGAAATCACCGGGGCGTGGAGCAGCACCACGGAGAAAAAGCGCACCGGCGGCGTATGGACGCCACGTCCTCCCTTGATAAAGCGGGAACCCTGGACAAAGTCATAACCCTGCTCCAGTTTTTCAAGAAAACGGGGGATATCCTCGATGCTGTCCTTGTTGTTACCGTCCACGGTCAGCACGCCCTTGTAGCCCCTCTCCAGGGCCCACCAAAATCCCATGCGGAGCTGGGCTCCCTGCTTTCCCACGTCCTCCTTTACCAGGAGCGTGTTCACCCCCAGGGAACGGAGCAGATCCTCCTGGGTGGATCCGTCGGTGGAACCGCCGTCGCAGAGAATGATGTCCACCAATTTGTGAACGCCGTATTTTTTTGCCCGCTTCAGTTCTTTCTGAATGCGGCTGTTTTCGTTTATAATGGGGATACACACACAGTAATCCCGCTGTTTGGGAGCGTATTCCTCCGCTCGAAAGCGGGGAACGCCTGGTTGTTTTTCATAGATCATGGTACACCTCGTTATTGATAGAGAAAATTTGACCAGAACACACATGGTTGGAAAATATGGTGTCCCTTCCCTAGGCAAACAGAGCGCGGGTCCTATGCAGGATCTTGGAAAGCTCCTCCAGAGAATCAAGCCTGCCCATCTCAACAGAAACATAGCCTTTCCAGCCTTTGGTCTCCCAGGCGTCCTGCGTCAGGGATGCAAGCTCCCGGTGAAGCTTCTCGTGGGACTCCTTAAGAGGAATCAGGTTGGGCTCGCTGATATGGATATGATTGACAAAGGGAAGCCACTGGGGGAAGCTGGAAAGGGATTCCTGATTTTCAATCATAGTCCCCAGATCCAGGTTGACCGCAAAACCGGCTTTGTGGGATGCATCCAGAATGGAACGAATTTGCGCGGCCAAATCGCAGGCCTGATCCGTGGTATTGATGAAATTGGTGTGATAGATAGGCGGATTAGGCTCCATGGAAAGAGTGACGCCCCGCTCTGCCCCATAGGCCCCCAGTTCCCGGAAAAAGTCCAAAACCGGCTCCAGGGGAGCTCCCTGGGGCCGCTGCCTGTTCCTGGGACTGCCGAAAACCAGATTGGGACAGCCAATGGCAGCAGCAAAATCAATGGCCTGTCGGGTATAATCCAGCAAAGACAGGCGCTCCTCCATGGTTCCGAAAAGGCTCTCTTTTCGTCCATACCAGATAGACTGCATGGAACAGACAGAAAGACTATATGTGTCATACAAAGAGCAGGCAAAAGCCTTGGCTTCCTTAATCCTGGCATAAGGCTGCTCCGGAAAAATCCGTGTAGGGGCGATCTCCAGCCCGGTAAATCCAAGCTTCTGCAGAAGAGAATAGACAGCCTCATCCATTTCAGAGCTCCAGGCAATATTGGAAACAGATAAATTCATGGGTGCGCCTCTTTTCCTTTTTCCCTACATCCTACCATTTTTCCGTTGAATATTCAACCTCAAAATGGTATGCTAGTAAAATGATGAAAGAATATGATAAGATTATTTTAGGAGCCGGCCTCTATGGCCTCTATGCAGCTCTGTTTTGCGCAAAGAGGGGACAGCGGGCGCTGGTGCTGGAGTATGATCCGGAGGCCTTTGGCCGTGCCACGTATGTGAATCAGGCCCGGGTGCATATGGGATATCATTATCCCCGTTCTCTTTCCACGGCCATGAAATCCGCCGGTTATTTTCAGCGATTTCTGGAAGATTATGGATTTTGCATCCTGCAGGAATTTGAACAGGTCTATGCCACCTCAGCAAAATTTTCCTGGACGGATGCGGCGCAATTCCGACAGTTCTGCCAGGCAGCCAAAATTCGCTGCGAGGAGGTGGGGCCGGAACGGTATTTTCAGCCTGGAATGTGCGACGGCGCTTTTCTCACCACGGAATATACTTACGACGCCCGGATTCTGCGGGATTTTTTTCTGGAGAAGCTTGCGGAATACCCCAAGGTGGAGCTAAGATTTGGAGCCAGGATCCGGCGGATCTATGAGAGCGGAAATCAATTTGTGGTAGAAGAGGAAGACGGGGAGGTATCTGGCACAGGATTTCTGTTAAATGCCACCTATGCTTCTGCCAACCAGGTGCTGCGGCGGGTGGAGGGGATATTGGCGGAGCCCTTTGGGACCAAATATGAGCTCTGTGAAATTATTTTATGCCATCCCTCCAAGACTCTGGAACCCGTGGGGATTACCGTCATGGACGGGCCGTTTTTTTCCATTATGCCCTTTGGAAAGACAGGATACCATTCTCTGACCTCCGTGACCTTTACACCCCATAAGACAAGCTATGACATGCTTCCCACATTTCCCTGTCAGGAAAAGAGCAGGGGAGGGTGCAATCCGGCCCAGCTTGGAAACTGCAATACCTGTCCGGCCCGGCCTGCCAGCGCATGGCCCTTCATGTCCCACATGGCAGAAAAATATCTGCGCAGGGAGTATGAGTTTTCCTATTCCCATTCGCTGTTTTCCATGAAGCCTATTTTGAAAAACTCGGAGCTGGATGATTCCAGGCCCACGGTGGTGCGGCGTTTTTCGGAAAAGCCAACCCTTGTCAGCGTGCTTTCGGGGAAAATCAATACAGTGTATGATTTAGATGAGGTATTAATAATATGAAGGAAAACAATTTCGTGTCGGCAGTGGTGTACGTGCACAATCAGGAGACGCAGCTGACCGGATTTTTGGAAAAGATCAACGGGATTCTGGCGGAAAATTTTGCTCATTATGAGATCATCTGCGTGGACGACTACAGCACGGACCAGAGTGTGGGCCGCATTGCCGAATTTGCCCAAAAGCTTGAGGGAGCCAGCGTCAGCGTTCTCCATATGAGCTATTATCAGGGCGTGGAATTGTCCATGAACGGGGGAATGGATCTGGCTATCGGGGATTTTGTCTTTGAATTTGACAAGATTAGCTGCGAGTTTCCCGGAGAGCTGCTCATGGAGGTGTATCGGACCTGCCTGGGCGGCTATGACATTGTCAGCGCTGCCCCTGCCCGGGCGGAGCGGTGGAGCTCCCGTCTGTTTTACCAGGTGTACAACCAGGCGGCAGGCCGGAGAGTCATGCTGCGGACAGAGGCGTTTCGGATCCTGTCCCGCCGGGCCATCAACCGGGTTCATTCCCTGTGCCAGTCCATTCCCTACCGGAAGGCGGTTTATGCCAGCTGTGGGCTTCCCGTAGAGACCCTGACCTATGAGGAGCAGGGGAAAAGAAGCAGCATGCCCAGGGAGGAGCGGGAGGTCCGAAGGGATATGGCCTTTAACAGCCTGATCTTGTTTACCAACCTGGGCTACCGTTTGTCCAGCGTGCTGGCCGGTCTCATGATGCTGGTCGCAATGCTGATCGGGGTGTATACGGTGGTGATTTTTGTGAGCTCCCGGCCGGTGGAAGGGTGGACGACTACCATGCTCTTTTTGTCCCTGGCCTTTTTCGGGGTGTTTGCCATGTTTGCCATTATGATTAAATATCTGTCTGTGTTGATTGATCTGGTGTTTACCAAGCAGCAGTATGTGATTGAGGGCGTGGAAAAAATGAACTGAGGGGGCCATTTGGTTGAAAGGCGGACGCTTTCTGTTTGCGAATGCCGGGAAAGAGAGGAATATACAGTCAGACATGATGAGGAGAGGCATAAGGAAGGACGACAGGATGGAAGAAGAGCTGGAACGTGAAAGAGGAACAGAGAAAAGGTTAAGATGGAGAGCCGGGAGCCGGGGAAGGATTTTCCTGTTGGCGTTGTTTTTGCTGTTGGTTTTGTGGAATGTAAGGCTCCAGGTGCAGCTTGGTCAGACAAAACCTGACATGGAGGTTTATCTGCCCCAGGATCTGTACGTGGCAGTGGGCAGCGCCGTAGAGCTGTACAACAACCAGGTGGTGATCTGCGGTATGGAGGACGCCTATATCCTGAACTGGAACTGTCAGATCGGGCAGAATTTAAAAGAGTGCTTCTATGTGGAGGGAAAAGAGGAGCAGATAGGGGATTATCCCCTGATTCTGGAAATCTATGACTGGAATGGAAATCTGGTGCGTAAGCTTACCAGCACCCTGCATGTGGTGGATAACCGGTTGGATCGGGAATACTCTGTCTTAAACATTGGCGACAGCCTTTCCAACGGCAGGGAATGGTACCGGGATGTGTTTTATCTCTCAGACGGGAAGGTAACCTTTACGGGCACCCGGGGCTGGACCAAGTACAGCCATGAGGGAAGAAGCGGCTTTTCGCCCCAGGATTATCTGACAGAGACGGAGTATCCCTTTGAGGACGAGGGAGTTCACCCCTTTTACGACCCTGTCCAGCAAATGTTTGACTGGAATTATTATAAGATAAATACGGGGATTGACCCGGATGTGATCCAGATTTTTCTGGGGGTCAATGGTCTGAAGGATGATCCCACGGATAATATTGACGCTATCGCCCAGATGGTGAACAACATACGGAAATACGACCAGGAGATTCCCATTTATATTGTGAATACGCCCTACCTGGGAGACCAGGACCATTTGGGACGCATGGAGCTGCCCAACGGGGATCCCTGGTTTCAGGGAGAGTATAAGCTGCGCTATGACAGGAGGATCCTGCATCTCATGGAAGGGCTGGATCGGAAGCTTGGAAACTACAGCCACGTGAATTTTATTCCCCTGGCTCTGATGCATGACAGCGTCCACAATTTTGACGAAAACGAGGCTCTGCATCCCAATGATGAGGGATATGACCAGTTTGCTGCCTGTATGTACAGTGTGTATTGCGGAACCTTAAAGCTGCAGCTGCCGTGAGAAACGGAGGAGGGATTCTATGATTCGTACCATTCACAGAGGGGTATTTCGGATTCTGGAAAAGGGATACCCTCTGTTCTTTGGGGCAGCCTGCCTGGTGCTGGCCCTGTTCTGCTTTTATCATCTGGATGTGAAATATGTGGATTCCTGGGATGAGGCCCGCCACGGAGTCAACGCCTATGAAATGCTGCAGAATGAAAATTACATTCAGCATACCTATAATTATGAGGTGGACACCTGGAATCTGAAGCCCTCCCTGAGCTACTGGGGGATCCTGCTGGGCTTTAAGCTTTTTGGATGCTCCGTATTCGGCCTGCGTTTTTACGCGGCCCTCAGCTATCTTCTCACCGGGATTCTGGCCGGACTGTGGGTGGGAAAGAAAAGCCGGGCAGGGGGCATTCTGACGCTGGGATTTTTCTGTGCTAACACGTTGCCCTTATATGCGCATCTGGCAAGAGCCGGGGATGCGGACAGCCTGTATCTCTTGTTGTTTACCATAGCCATGCTGGCTATGCTGGAATGGCCTGGGCGCAGAGGATATTTGTATGTGTGCGGCCTATGCTTTTCCCTGGCCTTCCTGACGAAAAGCTGGCACGCGGGAATGATCGCCGCCGTGGGGGGACTGTATCTGCTACTTACAGGAGGACTTTTCAAAATCCGCCTGGCAGAGTGGGGAAAGTTTCTGCTCAGCGTATTTCTGCCCCTGATTTTCTGGTTTGGATGGCGGTATCAGGCTGATGGATTCTCCTTTCTGCGGCAAATGGTGGAGGTAGACCTGCTGGCCCGGACCAGCGCCTCCAATTTTGAGGGACACAGCGGCCCTGTTTCCTTTTATTGGGAAATGGTACTGGGAAATGGGGCTTACATCTATCCCTGGGTATTCGGCGTCTGCGTCCTGGGGCTTCTGGCCCTTCTGGGATATCTGATTGTTAGAAGGCAGGGTGGGGACAGACCCAATATTTTCGGGGAAAATGGGAGAAACTGCGCCCTGGGGCTCCTCCTGTGGTTCGGAGTGGTGTTTCTGGGATTTTCTCTCATGAAGACAAAATTGATCTGGTATTGCTACCCGGCTCTTGTGCCGCTGTTTCTGGGAGCAGCCCTGTTGTTGGGAAAGGCGGTTTCCTGGGAGGGCCTGGGTGACAGCCTGTATGGAAACAGGAGGATCGAGGAGAAGGGGCTGAAACAGAGGGTTTTTGGGAATCAGCTTTTGGCCGTCGCTCAGCTCCTCCTGGCGGCAGGCTGCGTGATCCTGGTGGTGCACTTCATGCAGGTAACCCTAGACTCGGCAATCCGCAATGTCCATGGAGATCCCTTCCAGGATTTCCTCAGGGTAAGCGCAAGCCCGGACTGCGCCTACGCGGATCAGGAGGCCTATATCCAGGTGCCGGGGGAGAAGCCGGAGCAGCTGGGAGACTGGGATCAGAACCGGCTGTTTCTGGCGGAGATCAGCGGAAACTTCCGCTGCCAGGACGGAGGCGTGGACAAGTTTCTACAGTCGGAAAACAGCGTGCTTTACATTGACAGGGAAAATTATGCAGCCCGCCAAGAGGAGCTGGCAGGCTGCCGGGTTTTGTATCTGGACGAAGCGTACCCTTATGTGGTGCTGGGGAGATAGCAGGGATTTACCGGGAGCGGATTCTCCACATGCGGAAGGTAATCCAGCCGCAGCCCATGACCAGCAGCAGGGAAAGCAGGAGATAAACCTTCCAATTAAAATATGTGGTGACCTGATATTCGTATACGGCGAATGCCAGGTCGCCATTTTTTTGCTCTTCTCCGGCAATGGTAAGGGCGCCTTGGGGATACAGGTCCTCATTTCCTGTGTGATAATACAGAAGCTGCACGCTGTCCTCCCCGTGGATATAGCCTGGGGAAATGGTAACGGTGTACCGGGTCATTCCCTGGGGTATGATCATATCAAAGGGAAACGCATACCATTTGTTTTTCTCCACCATACCGGGAAGAAAGCGGCTGTTTTCATACACCACTGTTCCCTGCTGGTCCCTGATGGACACAGAGAAGGCGGACTGGTTGTATTGGCCTACGGGATTCAGGGCGTGGATGGAAAGCCGGTTAAAGGGCTGATCCGTGACAAAGGTCTGGGTGTAGACTTCCTCATATTCCTGGATATAAGTGCGGTCCATATCGTTATCCTGGTACTGGCGCACCCGGTACAGATTTTCCTCAATGGGGGTTTCCACCAGCTGCTTTTTCCCCAGGACCAGCAGAACCAACAGGCACAGGAAAGCGCCGCTGCAGAGAAAGCGTCCCGGAATCACCCACAGGTTCTCCATTTCCTCCCAAAGGAAAGAAAGCTGATCCGCCATGAGAACCAGGCAGAGGAAGAGAAAGCCAATGCTGTATAGGGGATTGGTCTCCCAGATCAGATGAAAAGCCATACCACCCAGAAGGGACAGCAATAGCACAAAGGAGGGCGTGGGAACCGGATTTTGCCTCCGGCGAAGAAGCAGCCCCAAAGCGGCGATTCCTAAAACCAGCATCTGCAGCACCCGGAAGGCCTGGGCGTAAATGACCAGCAGTCCGTCTTTATTTCCCAGCAGATATTCATAGACCTTCCCGTAACGGCAGGCGCTGTTTTCCGCCTCATACGTATCCGTGCCATCCACCCAGGTGTTGAGAAGCTTGCGCCCTATAAGGGAAACCATGCCCCCAGGACCGGCTTCCAAAATCCGCTCCTTCAAAAGCTTCAGATCCCCAGCCGTCTTCTCTTCTTTGGTAGGGAAGCCGGAGGTGTAATTTTCGTCAGACTGGTCAAAGGCTCCCTCCCAGCGCATGCCCATCATGACCCAGTGAATGGCGGGAAAGCCGGTATTCTTGTAGTCAAAACTCACATAGCGGTTCACCGCTGCGCTCCAAAAACCCAGGGTAAGGGCGCAGGCCAGGAGGAAGGAAACGCCTCCGGTAAGCAAAGCTTTCCGTTCCCGGGAAATCCATGGGAAAAGAGAAAGACGCTGCTTTCCGGTATTCGGATAACAGGCGGCGATTCCGGCGGCAATAAGGGCAATAAGGGTAGTGGCCCGGAATTTATAGCCCAGAATCCCCAGAATTCCCAGCAAAAACATGGAGAAGGGAAGAAAGCGTCCTTCAGACTCCCGCATTTTCAAAAACAGCAGCAGGATTCCCATAAAAAAGGGCATGGATAAGGTGGAGGTGTAGTAGAAGCCAGCCCACACATAGACGCCGGGACAGAGAGCGCAGAGCAGCAGATAGAGGAGCTGGCAGTCCTGATCCCTGCGGATATGCGACAGGATCCGCCATCCCAGAAGCAGAGAAATGTCCAGAAGAGCCACGTTTAACAGCTGCACCAGGAGCATATAATGACGGGCCGCAAGTCCCAGGCCGGAAGCCAGGGACAGGATCCAGCAGGTGAGAATGGTAATGGGATAGTTATTGGTATAGCGGGCAAAATATCCGTTCTCATAGGTTTCCGAGATGGTGCCTGTGGAGAGCATTTCCACCGCCTGGTCAAAGGTTTTCAGGGCGTCATAGCGCAGAACAGGACGAAAATACAGGAGGAAGGCCAGCTGTCCTGCCAGGATCAACACCGGAAGAGACAAAAGGAAAACCCTCTGTACCGATGGGCTACATTTTCGCAGACGTCGGTAAGCCAGGTAGAGCCCGTAAAAGAGAAAAAGGACGGCAATAAGGATAATGAGGGCGTGAATGGCAGGAATATTGCCCTCCCGAAGAAAGGCTCCGTCCCAGCGCACAAAGCCCCAGGCTGCGATAAAAAAGGAAAACAGGCCGAGCAGAAGTAAAGTCAGAGTATACATAAAAATCCTCCTGGATCAAAAGTGAACCTATGGTTTTTGTTTTATTTTATCCTAATGTGAGACA
This sequence comes from Lachnospiraceae bacterium, assembly GCA_022796795.1. Classification (GTDB taxonomy): domain Bacteria; phylum Bacillota; class Clostridia; order Lachnospirales; family Lachnospiraceae; genus RGIG4284. The sequence goes on from JAAWJI010000015.1 coordinate 61,438, forward strand.
AAAGGCAAATGGTGATGGTTGTTTTTTTATGCGGGATTTGATAAAATTAAAAATGCAGACATTCCGGCAATCCAGGAGCAGCTTCGGGAATTGGAGCGAAGCAGAGAAGCCAGGATAGATTTTGCCATGAGATGTCCGGAAGAGCTAAAAAGACAGATTAGAAGAGATTTTATAAAAATGGTGTAACGGCCTCTTTCCATTCGTTATCATTATTATTGAGAGGAGGGATTTTCATGTCACGATACTATATGGCAGAGAATCTGAAAAGACTGAGGACCTTTTATGGCTATCAACAAAAAGAGATAGCCGACCAGCTGCACATTTCCCGTCAAGCCTATTCTAACTATGAAAGGGGAACCCGAATGCCGGATCTGCCAGCTTGTATTCAGCTTGCAGAATTTTACCAGGTGACGCTGGACGCCCTTCTTTTGGCCAAGGATCCGGCCAAAAGAATCAGCGGGCAGGTCAGAAAAGAAAACAAGGCATTGGCCCCAGTGGGAAGTTTGATTCCGGTAGACGGTCCGGAGACAAAGATGCTGCTCCGTTATAAGAGGCTGCCTCAGGAGGAGCAAAAGGAAGTGCAGAGATTTGTGAAATTTCGGGAAAGCTTAGTATGTAGCAAATAGGATGATAAGGGAATAAAAATGCCTGCAAAGGCGGGGAAATAAGCAGCTGAGTAAAAGAACTATGGGCCAGAGAGGAAGGGATTCACTCTGGCTCATCTTCCTTTGTAAGGAATCTGTTTGTTTTGCGCACATCCTTCTGTTTTGCGCGCTTTACTTTTTTGGGAAGCTTTGCTAGAATTGAGAGAAAATTGCAGGATAAAAATCTTGCAGAGATAAACAATGAAGAAGTAAAAAAGAAGAGGGCAAAAGCATGAGTACAAACAAAACACAACCGCCTTTTCCGGTTTGCAGGATTTTAGGCGTAAATATAGCGGTTACCAACATGAGCAGGACTCTTGACTACTTAAAGGACCATCTGGAGAAGCTATCCGGCTCTTATATCTGCATTTCCAATGTGCACACAACTGTAATGAGCTATGAAGATCCGGCATATAGGAAAATTCAAAACAGCGCGGTCCTGGCTTTACCGGACGGCGCTCCTCTGTCTGCAGTGTGCAGAAAGAGGGGATTTCCGGAGGCGGAACGGGTAACCGGGCCGGATTTGATGGGCGAAATTTTCAGGATCTCCGTGAGGGAGGGATACCGGCATTATTTTTATGGAAGCACCCAGGAGACCCTGGATGCCTTGGAGGTGAGCCTTATGGAAAAGTATCCGGGGATCCGGATTGCGGGAATGTACGCGCCGCCTTTTCGGCCCTTAAGCGAAGGCGAGGATCAGGGGGTTGTGGAACAGATCAACCGGGCGCAGGCGGATTTTGTGTGGGTGGGGCTGGGAGCGCCTAAGCAGGAGCTGTGGATGGCCGAACATAGAAAAAAAATTCAGGGATTGATGATCGGCGTGGGAGCCGGCTTTGATTATCATGCGGGGACGTTGAAACGGGCGCCGGGGTGGATGCAGCGATGCAGCCTGGAGTGGGTGTATCGATTGCTGCAGGATCCGGGCAGACTGTGGAAACGCTACTGGGTGACAAACCGGAAGTTCCTGCGCCTGGTAAGGCGGGAAAATAATATTTGCCAATCCAGGAAAAATAGTATATAATGCACTTTATACGTGTGTTGATAAAATGAAAAGCCCGGATCCTGCGGGAAACAGAAAAAGTCCCGCAGGAACTGTGCTGATAGATGGGGAATGAAGCATGAATCTGGAGAGCTTTGTGGAAAAAAATGCACCAAGAAACAGAATTGCGCTGCTGGTGGTTATTGATGTGATCTTAATTGCGCTGTCCGGATTTCTGGCTTTGTATATTCGGTATGATTTTCGGTTCAGCAATATGGACATGCAGTATGTGGATTACGAAATCTTCTGTCTTCCGCTGAATCTGGCGGTGACGCTGCTGATTTTTGCGCTGTTCCGTCTGTACCGGAGCGTGTGGCGTTTCGCCAGTACCACAGAACTGTTAAATGTAATAGGAGCCTGTACGACCAGCATGGTAATACAGGTTGTTGTCATGTCCGTCCTTCGAATGCGAATGCCCGTCAGTTATTATCTTATGAAATATGTGCTGCTGATGATGGGGGTGGGCATTCTGCGCTTTACCTACCGGATCCTGCGCATGCTGCAGGAGCGGCGGATCGGCGAACGAAACGACGCCCGAAAGCGTACCATGATCGTGGGCGGCGGCGAGGCGGGCGCTATGATTATTAAAGAGCTGCAGAACAGCCGCTATCTGGATCAATGTGTGTGCTGCGTGGTGGACGACAATGTGGCAAAGCAGGGAAAATATATCCGGGGTATCAAGATTATGGGAGGACGGGACGATATTCCCCGGCTGGCCCATGAGTATCACATTGACGAAATCATTGTGGCCATGCCCTCGACGCCTCAGTCGGAGATCCGGGAAATTTTAAACATTTGTAAAGAGACCAACTGTAACATGAAGGTGCTGCCCGGCCTGTATCAGATGATCAAGGGCGAGGTCAGCATGTCCAAGCTCCGCAAGGTGGAAATAGAGGATCTGCTGGGCAGAGATCCCATTCGTATCCAGCTGGATCAGATCATGGAATATGTTTCAGACCAGGTGGTGCTGGTAACGGGAGGCGGAGGATCTATCGGAAGCGAGCTGTGCCGCCAGATTGCGGCCCACAGTCCGAAGCGGTTGATTATTGTGGATATTTATGAGAATAATGCTTATGATATTCAACAGGAACTGAAGCGGAAATACCCGGGAATGGATCTGGTGGTGCTCATTGCCTCTGTGCGCAATACCCACCGGATAGAGAGTATCTTTGCTACCTACCGGCCTCAGATCGTCTACCATGCAGCAGCCCACAAGCATGTGCCTCTCATGGAGGACAGCCCCAACGAGGCTATCAAAAATAATGTATTTGGCACCTACAAGACGGCGAAAGCAGCGGACAAGTATGGAACCCGCCGTTTTGTGCTCATCTCCACGGACAAGGCGGTGAATCCCACCAATATTATGGGAGCCTCCAAGCGGATCTGTGAGATGATTATCCAGACCATGAACAGCCGTTCCAGGACGGATTTCGTGGCGGTACGCTTTGGAAATGTGCTGGGCAGCAACGGCAGCGTAATACCTTTGTTCAAAAAGCAGATCGAGCAGGGAGGCCCGGTGACCGTAACCCATCCGGATATTATCCGCTATTTTATGACCATTCCGGAGGCTGTGTCCCTGGTGCTGCAGGCAGGCGCCTTTGCTAAAGGCGGAGAGATTTTCGTGCTGGACATGGGAGAGCCGGTAAGGATCGTGGATCTGGCGAAGAATCTGATCCGTCTGTCCGGGTTTCGCCCCTATGAGGACATAGACATTCAGTTTACAGGCCTGCGTCCCGGCGAGAAGCTCTACGAGGAGCTTCTGATGAGTGAGGAAGGCCTGCAGGAGACGGAAAATAAACTGATCCATATTGGAAAGCCTATTGAGCTGAACGAAGAGTTGTTTTTGAAGCAGCTTGATGAGCTGAAGAAGATTTCCAATGAGGATTCCATTAATATACGGAAAAAGGTGCAGGAAATTGTGCCCACTTATGTGATCAAGGGATAGGAGGAGCAATATAAGGCATGAACGAAAATCAGGGAACCTATGAAAAGGAAATCAATTTGATGGAGCTGTTGTTTTACTGCCTGCGGAAGTGGCGCTGGGTGGTTGCAGCCATGCTGGTGGTTGCAGTTCTGGCCGGCGTGTACAAATTCCGGGCCATTCGGCAGAGTAATGCGGCAAAGATCGAGGAGCAGAAGCAATCCGAGAAGACAGTGGTGAAGAGCTCGTCAGATGAAGAAGAGGAAGACGAGCTGGAAAAAGAATACGACCTGAAGGAAATGCATGAGGAAGCGGCAGTTCAGGGAATCAAGTATTACGAGAAAGCCATTGCCCAAAGTGAAAAGGATGTGGCGGATCAGGAGGAATACCTGAAAAATTCTGTGATTATGCAAATGGACCCCAATGCAGTGCAGACCGGACTTCTAAGCTTTCACTTGGACATCAATGGAGGCCAGAACGAGGCCAACGCCCTGGATGTGTTGACAGCAGCCTATAGGACCTATGTGACGGGAGGAGAGCTGGCAGAGGAGCTGGCAAAGGCAGACAGCTCTATGAGCGTGGCAGAGCTGCAGGAACTGATCGTATTCGGAGGCGACAGCAACCGGTACACCTATATTGCAGACGGAGTAACAAATGTTTATCCCAAGCAGAATGTGGTCCAGGTTCGTATCAGAGCCCTGGATGAAAGAAGCTGTTCGAATTATATGAGTGCAATAGAAGAGGCGCTTTTGGGCTATCAGGAGACTATGCAGGACAGTCTTCCAGGACATGAGCTGAGACTTCTTACCTCCTCTCAGACAGAAGAAAGAGATGCGGATATTCAGGCCTACCAGGCTCAAATTCGCAGTACCTATACATCATCCTTCAAAAATCTCATAAATCTGCGTGCAGAGCTGGAAGCCCTTCTGAAGGGAAAAGATCTGCCTTTGGAGGGAGAAGAGGGCGTAGTGGAGGAGGAAACACCTCTGGTACTGGAAAGCGCAGCAACCGGCAGTGTGAAATTCGCCATCGTAGGCCTGGTGCTGGGAGCATTCCTGGCCGGCTTTGTACTGATCCTGATCTATATTATGAGCGGCCGGCTTCAGAGCACAGAGTCTTTCCAGGAAGAGTTCGGCATGGTGCTGCTGGGCCGTGTGGGCACGCCTGTAGAGAAAAAGAGATGGTTTGGTTTTGTGGACAGCTGGATCCACCGCCTGGAAGAGGGCGCATACGCCAATATTCCCCAGGAGGAACAGGAAAAAATCGTTACTGCCAACGTAAAGGCAGCGATTTCCAAAGATGGGGGCTTGAAAAATGTCATGCTTGCTGGTACAATAGCTGAGAGCGATGTACAGGCTATATGTGCCCGCCTGGGAAAGGAAATCCCGGAGGTCAGGTTCACAACCTACCGGCAGCTGGTATTCTGCGCAGCCGATCTGGAAGATCTGGGAAGCTGCGACGCAGTATTGTTCCTGGAGAAAAAGGGAAAATCCGTGTCCCAGCTGATTCACCAGGAGCGGACCCTGGCAGCCAACCGGGGAGTCATGGTGCTGGGTACAGTGGTTCTGTAAATGTTGTAAAAGGATTGTTTGTGTTTGGCCTACGCCTAATCCCATGACCCAGCGTCTTGTAAGGAAAGGCGCCAATGGCTGAACTGTATAAAAAATCTTCACTTTAAAATCGTCGCCTTGTCGCGTTTTAAAGGGTAAGAGGTTATATGCTGATTTTTATGTTGGCGTCCCCTGGGACGGCGATATGGCGGAGCTTACCTTTTTTGCGCAAGGAAAAAGGAGGAGCTTCGCCATATGTGGTATGTAGTACAGGTCCGCAGCGGGACAGAGCGGGAAATCATCAAGCAGTGCCAAGCCGTGATATCCGAGGAAGTATTGCAGGACAGCTTTCTACCTTGCTATGAGGAAATGAAGCGGTATCAGGGAGACTGGCATACAAAGCAGAGACTTCTGTTTCCTGGATATGTGTTTCTGGTGAGCCCGGAGCTGGATCGGCTGTATCAGGGGTTGAAACGGGTCATTGGACTGACCAAGCTGGTGCGGACCGGAGATCAGGTGATTCCTTTGACGGAGGAGGAGCAGAGTTTTTTGCTCCGGTTCGGCGGGGAAGAGCAGGTGGTGAAGATGTCAACCGGGGTGATCGAGAATGACCGGGTAGTGATCCTGGAAGGGCCTATGAAGGGGCTGGAGGGGTATATCCGGAAAATTGATCGGCATAAGAGAAAGGCGTATATGGATCTGACGCTGTTTGGGAGAGAGCAGAGGGTGCAGGTGGGGGTGGAGATTGTGGGGAGGAAGGAGTAAAAGAATAGAAATTAAATTGAGGCTTCGGCCTCATTTTTTTGTGCAAAAATTTGAGATACACAGTTATTCTATATGGATTGATCAATAGAGAAGATTAAGAAATAACTTTGTTATTTCATAGTGGAGGATTTTCTACTGTTATGAAAAGTGGGGGAATTGTATTTGGTGTTACCTTTGGAATGTTAGCAGTTATGGCTGTAGTTAAGAAAAGAAGTTCTATATATGGAAATGATGAAGATCAGAAGAATCCAATGGAAAATAAGAAGGTAATCTTTGTTAAAGATGATAGGGATAAAGAAAATGCAGATGGTATTCGGGGACATTTGGAGGCTGTGGGTGATGTAAAGCATAATCAAACTTTTTATGAAAAATATATCAAACGCATTATAGATATAATTCTTTCGTTTATAGCGTTGGTTCTTTTATCTCCTGTTTATATTGGGGTGGCGATTGCTATTATGATTGATGACCCTGGCCCTGTGCTCTTTACTCAGAAAAGGATAGGAAAAAATAAGCAGTATTTTAAACTACATAAATTTAGATCTATGAAGATGGCTACACCTCATGATGTTCCCACCCATATGCTAGTCAATCCTGATCAATATATTACAAAAGTTGGGCATTTTATACGTCGTCACAGTATTGATGAATTGCCTCAGGTGTGGGACATATTTATAGGGAATATGAGCATCATAGGCCCACGTCCGGCACTCTGGAATCAGGATGTATTAACAGCAGAGAGAGATAAATGGGGAGCGAATGATGTTAAGCCAGGACTAACTGGATGGGCACAGATTAATGGGAGGGATGAATTGGAGCTTACTGTAAAAGCAAAACTTGATGGAAAATACAGTGAAAGGATAAAAGGTAATTTGCTTAAAGGGTTTCTGTTTGACTGTCACTGCTTCTTTGGAACCATTTTTTCTGTAGTCCGTGGAGATGGAATTATTGAAGGTGGTACTGGCGAGATGAAGAAGCATGAGGGTAGGATGAAATGAAAAAGGTGCTTATTACTGGAGCTAATTCCTATATAGGCATGAGCTTCGAGAAGTATGTTGCAAAATATTATGCAGATCAACTCTTGATAACTACAATAGATATGGTTGATGGTAGTTGGAGAGAAAAAGACTTTTCGTCTTTTGACATCGTTTACCATGTTGCAGGTATAGCTCATGCCGATGTTGGAAATGTATCTGATGATATAAAGGCCAAGTATTATGCAATCAATACTGATCTTGCAATTGAGAGCGCAAGAAAGGCAAAAGCAGAAGGTGTAAAACAGTTTGTTTTCATGTCATCAGCTATTATATATGGGGATTCGGCTCCGTATGGAAAAATAAAGAGAATAACAAAAGATACAGAACCATCCCCTGCAAATTTTTATGGAGATTCCAAATGGCAGGCTGACAAGGGGATTAGGGAGCTAGCCACAAATTTTTTTATAGTCACTGTTCTTAGACCTCCTATGATTTATGGAAAAGGAAGTAAGGGGAATTATCCGACATTGGCTCAAATGGCTAGAAAGTTACCAGTTTTTCCAGATGTACAGAACGAGAGATCCATGCTTTATATAGAGAATCTTTGTGAGTTTTTGTGCCAAGTGATGATAAGAGGAGAAAGTGGTATATTCTGGCCGCAAAACGCTGAATATAGCAAAACAAGTGAAATAGTTAAGATGATTGCTGAAGTATCCCAGCGTAAGATTCATGTATCAAGAGTATGGAATTGGGTTGTAGGATTAGCGAGCAAGATGCCTGGAAAGATAAGTAGTTTAGCGAATAAGGCTTTTGGTAATTTGTCTTACGATCAGTCGATGAGCAAATATGATTTTGACTATCAAGTGGTTGATTTATATCGAAGTATTGAGAGGTCCGAAGGATAAATGAAACATATTTTACTCATATCACAATACTTCTATCCTGAGAACTTCCGCGTAAATGATATGGCTGTTGAATGGGTGAAACGGGGATATAAAGTAACAGTACTTACTGGAATTCCCAATTATCCCATGGGTAGGTTCTTTGACGGATATGATTATAAACATAAAAGAAAGGAACAGTGGAATGGCGTAAATATCATCCGTATTCCATTAATTGCCCGTGGCAATAGTAGTAATAAACTCCTAAATGCTGGAGGAATGGTAGCCAACTATCTGTCTTTTGTAGCATCCGGCAGGCGATGGGTAAAAAAAACCGATGTAAAGGCAGATCTTGTTTTTACTGTGGAGGTAAGTCCAATGACCCAGGCTCTGATCGGAGTCTGGTATGGAAAGCGATATCATGTTCCCTCCTATCTTTATGTTCAGGATCTATGGCCAGAGAATGTTGAGATCATAACTGGAATTCATAACAAAGTAATGATTGAACCAATTAACAAAATGGTCGATAAGATTTACAGAGAGTCAGATAAGATCTTTACAACCAGTCCCAGTTTCGTAGAAGCTATAGTAAACAGAAAGGTTCCAGTTGACAGGAAGAAAGTACATTATTGGCCTCAATACGCAGAAGAGTTCTATAAGCCGCTTCCCAGACAAGTTGTGGAGAGTATAAATGAGAATGATAATAGTTATAAGATTGTATTTACGGGGAATGTTGGAACGGCACAAGGGCTGGATATTCTGCCCAAAACAGCAAAGCTGTTAAAAGATGAAAATGTTAAGTTTGTCATCGTAGGGGATGGCCGATATCAGCGAGAGTTTGAACAGTTGATTGATGCCTTAGACGTGAGAAATAAGTTTATAATAATTCCTCGTGTTCAGGCAGAACAAATACCCAAAATATTGAGTGCTTGTGATGCAGGATTTATTAGCTTTAATAAGACATCTCTCTGGGAGATGACAATTCCAGCAAAGCTTCAATCCTATATGGCTTGTGGAAAAGCAATTATTGCCTCTGCGTCTGGTGAGACAAAAAGAATTATAGAAGAGGCGTTGTGCGGTGTATGTATAGAAATTGGAAATGCCGAGGCTTTAGCTAAGGGGATCCGGGAGCTTATGAAGGCAAATGGTGCGAAAATGGGTAAAAATGCAAGAATATATTTTGAATTGCATTTCGATAAAAAAATACTGATGGATAAGATGGACAAGTATATCTTGGAGGAGATCAGATGAAGGAATCAATAATTAAATCAAATTCAAATAGACCATATCAGATTTGTAAGTGTTGTGTAATGGATACAAGTGATGAGGAGATTGTATTCGATGCCAATGGTGTTTGTGAGCGCTGCAATGAATATAAAAAAAGGATTCTTCCTGAGTGGAATTATGGAAGAGGCCATGATAAGGAGTTGCAGGCATTAATTATGCAGATCAAAGAATCAGGAAAAGATAAAAAATATGACTGTATTCTGGGACTTAGTGGTGGACTTGACAGTTCTTATATGCTCCATCTTGCTGTGAAAGAGTGGGGACTTCGCCCGTTTGTATTTCATATTGACGCTGGCTGGAATTTACCTGTAGCAGAGGAGAATATAAAACGCCTTACTGATAAACTTGGTGTAAAACTTCATATTAAGAAAATGGATTGGAATGAAATGCGGGAAATGCAACTTGCCTGGTTTCGTACTGGGCTGGAAATGTTGGATGCACCTCAAGATCATGCGTTTATTTCTCTGATAGATAAGTATTCCACTCAGCTTGGTGTTAAGTATATTTTAAATGGTTACAACATCTGTACAGAGGTTGTGGCCGACCCGGCATCTTGGGAAAAAGGTTCAGGACCTACTGGTGATGGAACATATATGAAGGATGTAGTAAAGAAGTACTGTAGAATTCCGATCAAAAACTATACGTTTACGAGCGGATTAAAACATAAATTTTGGATCCCGTATATAAAAGGGATTAAGACAATTAAGCTGTTAAATTATGTGGAATTTACAAGGGAGTCTATGATAAAAATACTTGGAGATGAGTATGGGTATATTCCATATGGTCAGAAGCATTTTGAAGACTTAATTACAAAGTTCCTGGAGGGTTGGTGGCAGCCAACTAGATTTGGACATGATATTAGGAGAGCCCAATTATCCAGTTTAGTTGTAACTGGGCAGATGACAAGAGATAAGGCATTGGAGATTCTTGAACAGCCGCCATTAAGCGAAGCAGAAAGTAAGGAACTATTCAGTGAAATAGCTAGGAGACTTGAGATTTCAGAAGAGGAATTGACAGAGCTTCACGAAATGCGGGAATGTACAGAAAAGTTCAAAAGCCAGGAAAAAATATATAATTTGGGAATTAAGCTATATGAAAAGCTGGGGCTTGAAAAGAGGATTAGGAAATAAAGTAGACTATAAACGTTAAGCCAACAGGATACGTACTTTACCTGGATAGGACAAGTTCGTAGAAAGGAAGAGATGATTTCCGCATAAATCATCGGATAGAGTCAATGCGATTGGAATTGTATCGATATTTAAAAAAGGTTATCACAAGAATTGTTTTAACACCATTAAAACTTATTCCAACAAAACAGAACAGGATTCTTTTGATAAATGACATGTCATCAAATTACTCAGATAACCCCAAATATGTTGGAGAGGAATTACGCAAAAGAGATAGTAATTATGAACTGATATATGCTGGGCCTTCTTTGAAGCAAAAGGATCTATTGGTAGAGAAAGGGATACAGCCAGTTGAATTAAACTCGTTCAGATATTTCATATATGGCATGACATCAAAGGTTCTTGTTACTAATAGCGGTGGTGTATCTTATCTACCCTTAAAGAAAAATCAGTATGTTATTAATACATGGCATGGCGGCGGTGCCTATAAAAAGATGGGGATTGACATGTTTGAGGATACTCCTCTTTTTAGAAAAGATATGGCACTTGCCTCTAAGGAAATAGATGTTTTTCTTACTACATGTGAAAGATTTAAGCAGGCATATTGCAGGGCAATGCTTGAATCTCCAGATAAATTCTGGAACATTGGGATGCCAAGAAATGATTGTTTGAAAAATATAGATATAGAAATAATTAGGAGAATCAGAGAGAAAGTAGGACTTAGTGAGGATAAAAAATTAGTCCTATTTGCTCCAACTTACCGTAAGATAGAGGATAACTATTTCAAAGATTCTATTGCAATATCATATGGGATAGATGAAGCAAGGGTTTGTAATGCATTAAAAGTCAGATTTGGAGGAAATTGGGTATTTGCCTATCGTTATCATCCATGCATTGTCAATAAAGAAGGGATTGATAGGAAAGAGAATGTAATCGATCTTACAGATTATGATGACATGCAGGAATTATTGATTGCAGCAGATGTTTTGATTAATGATTTTTCATCGTCAATGTGGGATTATATGCTTACTAAAAAACCCTGTTTTATCTTCGCAAAGGATTTAGATCATTATATTGAGACAACGGATTTGTATACGCCCATATCGGAATGGCCTTTTCCCATCGCAAAGACGAACGATCAGCTTGCAAATAATATATTAGCCTTTAATAGTGAGGAATATAATAGATGTTGTGACTGGCATTATGAACTATTAGGCGGTTGCGAGTCTGGGAATGCTACACATCTAGTTTGTAATAAAATAGAAGAATGGACAAATAATTCATCAGCAAAATAATATGTTAAAAAAATAACAAATTGATGAGGAATCAGGGAGAATAGTTGTGAACGTTGCGTATTGTAGCTTGCTGTTGCCAGAAGAAAAAAATTTATCGGAGCGTACCAGAGAAAGACTATCTGGTATATCTATTCATAAAGTATCTATGGCTACGATTAAAGGGATTGACGAAAATTTAGGAAAATCCTTAGATATTTTTAATATTATCAATACAGTTAATTTTCCGAAATTTCCCCAATTGATTTTTTTTACAGAAGATTGGAACCATTCAAAACAAAGTGATCATAGAGATTATCATATTGGATATATAAATTTGTTTGGAATAAAATATATCTCTCAGTTTTGGGGGCAATATCACTATCTATCTAAGTGGGTAAAGAAGTGTGAAGGAAATTGTATTATTTGTATACACCATATCTACTTGCCTTCAATGATGGCAGCTGTGAAAATTAGAAAGAAGTATGGATACAAAGTAAAGATATGTCTAAACACAGGAGATGTACCAGGTAATTACGGGCTTCAATCGCAGTTTAAAAAAAACATCAAGCAATTACTAACAGAAATAATTGTAGAAAATAGTATTATGAAATTAGCGAAAAATTTTGATTGTTTTGTTTTTGTTACGAAGGAGATGGCAAAAGCTTTTGGAGTTGAACATAAGCCATATACAGTTGTGGAATGTGTATATACAGAGCCGAATTATGCAAAGAATTTGGAAATTATTGATTCAAAGCTAAAAATCATATTCTATGCAGGTTCCATAAGAAAAGAGTATGGCATTGATCATTTGTTAAGAGCCTTTTCACTGATTAAAGATCAAGAATATCGTTTGGTAATTGCAGGCGGTGGAGCAGATGAAGAACTAGTAAAATTTTATGAAGGGAATGATAAAAGAATAAAATTTCTGGGATTTATCACACCGCAGGAAGTTTTAAAACAGCAGTTATCCTCTCACGTATTGGTAAGTCCAAGACAATCAAATTATGAATATGTCAAATATAGCTTTCCCAGTAAGGCAGTAGACTCTTTAGCATCAGGTATTCCATATGTGGCGCATAGACTGCCTTGTGATCCGCCAGAGTATGCTGCTTACATTAATTATCCATATGATGAAAGTGATGAAGCTTTAAAAGAAAAACTTGTAGAGATATGTAATCTGTCATTTGCTGAAAGAAAGGCTATGGGGGAAAAAGCCAAAAAATTTATTTGCGATGAAAAAAATCCAATGGAAGTGACAAAAGGAATAGTCCATATGTGGAAAACTATATGGGAAGGATAAATATGAGCAAATTATCACCACTAAAAATATTTTCGATATATTGGACCTTTACTCTAATTTTGTATGCGTTTGGTCCATTTAACTGGGTAACATACAAACCTATATTGTTTTGGACATTGAATATATTATATATAGTAGCCTTTTTGGGGGGATGGCGATTTAGCAGGAAAGTAAGTATTGGCGGCCATAAGAAATGGGATGATAGAGATGATAACGATTTAATAAAGAAATTAAATGTTATGATTTATATTAACCTGTTTTATGAAATAATAAATTTGTTTCGCATCTTTCTATTTTCGGAATTTGATATAGTCGGTTTGATTGCAAGAGTAATTAGTGGAATTAAAGACATGGGAAGCTCCTATGATAGTTTCCAGGAAAGTATAGGAACATTGGAAGGGGCAAATATCTTAGGAGGAACCTTCATAACAATATTTAATTATATTTGGGAGATGTGGGCTTTTTCTGCTATTTTATTGAGTATTTTGTATTTTACAAAACTTAAATTTCATCACAAAGTGATCGCATTATGCACGATCATGCTTGAAGTCATCTCTTATGTAGCAAGAGGAACAAATATAGGTGTATTCAGAATCGTTTTTGCTATTTTGATATTTTATTATATCAAATATTTAAAGTTACAATCAAAAAAAGAAAATGAGAAAAAGAAACGCTCAAGATGGAAACTGATAGTTATATTTTTGGTAGGAGTCATATTCACAGTTGTCCTTTTCGATAAAATTATGAAATCCAGGGGAGGAATTGCATATTGGCAAACAGATTGGTACAACGTTGGTGGTATTCATATAAATAAAGATTCCATATTTTTTAAAATAATACCATCTCAGTTTCATCAGTTATTAGTTTCACTCGCCCGATATTTGTGTTCCGGATATTATGGTATGTCGCTGTCTCTGAGAGTGCCGTGGGAACCAATGTTTGGTATCGGTCATAGTATGGTCTTACAGAATTTGTTAAAAAATTTTATTCCTGATATATCGAAAAATTCATATCAAATACGCATAGAGTCATTTGGATGGGATAGTTATATAAATTGGCATTCCATGTATTGTTGGTTTGCGAATGACCTGTCATATTTTGGTGTTATTTTTGTTATGTTATTATTTGGCTATATATTCAATAAATCGCTACATGATGCAATAGAACTTAATAACCCCTATGCAAAACTGATAGTATTTTATATGTTTTTAATCGGGATATTTGTACCATGCAATAATCAGCTGGCACAATCAACATTTGTATTGTTTTCCTTTTTTTATGTATTTATTAAATGGCAGATGTCAAAAAGAGGAATATCTTTCAGATTTTGCGCCAAAAGAAGAATATAAAAATAGGATATATAATGATTGAATTTACAATAATAAAGGAAGCTAGTAATGGAAGGATCAAGTAGAACTAGAAATAGCTTTTTGAATGCTCTATCAGCTATTTTGTTAACATTAGTAAATGGCCTATTTGGTATTATAGTAACAAAATTGGTTATTGATAAATTTGGATCTGATTTTAATGGACTGAATTCTACAGCAAATCAAATAATAAATGTTCTTCTTATCTTAGAAGGGGGGTTTACGCTTGCATCAAACGTGGCTCTTTTTGACTCTATAAGTAAAAATGACTATTCAACATCAAACGGAGTTCTTAGAGCGACTAGAAGCAAATTTAACAAAATAGCTATTATTTTCCTTGTAGTAGGATTTTTTGTAGCAGGAATTTATAGTTTTACTGTGAATACAAAATTGCCTTGGGAATTTGTTTTTACCGTTATAATGATGGCGGTTATACCTCAGGCATTTAATTTATTCTATTCAACAACTTATCGTGTTTTGCTGCAAACGCAGCAGAAAGAATATATTATTAGTGCATTTACTACTTTAACAATCGGACTAGGGCATATAACAAATATCATCTTGATTTCACAGGATTGCAAGATGTGGATGGTACGATTTGTAACAATGTGTTTTGCAATTCTTAATAGCGTCCTTATAACAGGATATACAAAAAGAAAAAATATTTTTATTGATTTTTCTGAAAAACCAAGATCCGAGTTAATCAAAGGTACAAATGATGTAATGGCCCAAAAGATTACAGGCGTCATATACACATCATGGCCCATTGTATTTTTGTCTATATCTTCAAGTGCAGGGACATTGCTTGCCAGTGTTTACGCAGTGTATAACAACGTATTTGTAATGATAAAAGCACTATTACATGGGGTGATAGATGCTCCACGGCTGGGATTCGGACAGATGCTGACAGAAAGAAAAAGGGAGGATGTATGGCAATCATTTAAGGAATATGAATATATTGCAATATTCTTTACATTTATTATGATGACTGTCAGTTGCGGACTAATATTACCATTCATCCGTTTATATACAAGAGGTGTGAATGATATAAATTATTATGACATGAGGATAGCCGTATTAATGGTTTTAATTGGAACAGTAGAGATGCTACATATCCCAAGCGGACATATTATTAATATGTCTGGAAATTTTAGGGTGAGTAAGAATTTTCAAGTTATAGCCTGCATATTACTCATTACATCAATGGCATTGCTTGGATCAATTTCAGGAGTATATGGAATGCTTATATCATTGTTGCTTGTTGCAATATTGCTTGCGGTTTTAGAGATAGGGTACATACATACAAAGTTTTTTAACGATAAGATAGGTGAGTTTATCTTTCTGTCATTACCTTATATAGTGTTTGGGATAATATTGTCGTACATGGAAATGAGATATGGAGAGAGATGTGAATCCATAATAACATTTATAATTTTAGGAGCTTTTTTTACAATAATCAATTCATTAATGGCTGTTTGCTTAAGCTTTATTTTTAATAGAAATGAGATAAAGATGCTCTTTTATAGATGTGCTACAATTTTAAGATGTTTTAAGCATTAAGGTTAATATAGGGAGGGAGAAGAAATTATGACAGTAGCGATTATCATTGCTGGTGGATCAGGTGCAAGAATGGGACAAGATATTCCAAAGCAGTTTATTAATGTTTACGATAAACCAGTATTGATTTACACACTGGAGGGATTTCAGAGACATCCTCAAATAGATGCAATAGAAGTGGTATGCATTGATGGTTGGCATGAGATCCTTTGGGCATATGCAAAACAATTCAATGTTGACAAACTAAATTGGGTAGTATCAGGAGGAAACACAGGACAGGAGTCTATTAGGAATGGCGTTTATAATTTAGAAGGAAAGGTTTCTAATGATGACGTAATCATTATTCATGATGGGATAAGGCCGCTTGTAGATGAGACTGTACTTACAGACGTAATTATAAAAGCCAAACAGTATGGTAACGCAGTTACATCACTTCCTTACAATGAACAGATATTTGTAGTTGATAATGAGATTAGTACAACAAAATTTATTCCACGTGAAACTCTTCGCCGTGTTTCCACACCTCAGGCATATAAATTTGATCTTCTTGATTCAAAATATCATGAAGCATATGAAAAGGGAATTGGGATATATGGTTCTCACTATACAAACACAATGATGGTTGAACTGGGTGTAAGGCTTTATTTTGCTGCAGGATCTGATAAAAATATAAAACTGACAACAAAGGATGACTTGGAGATGTTTAAGGCTTATCTGAAATCTGATAAGAATAATTGGTTGAAGTAAAGGCGGAATGGAATGAATCTTTATGCAAACGACCTCTATATGGAGGATATTTATTATGTGGCAGGACTTGATATTTTTTGGGATAAATTGAGAGACAAGAGTATAATGCTATCTGGCGCTACGGGTTTGATTGGCAGTTTTCTTGTTGATGTTATTTTGGAAAAGAACTGTTTAGATGGACTAAATTGTACAATTTATGCGCTTGGTCGAGATGAAGAAAAGGCCAAGGCAAGATTTTCAAAGTTCGCAAAGGACAGTCACCTTATTTTTATCCCTTATGATGTAAAACAACCATTTATGAAGGAAGACATAGGAATGATAGACTATGTTTTACATCTTGCATCGAATACTCATCCTATCCAGTACTCAACCGATCCTATTGGAACAATAACCACCAATATTATCGGCCTTCAAAATATGCTGGATTTTGCTGTGGCTCATAACGCAACTCGCTTTGCTTTTGCATCATCTAATGAAATTTACGGTGAAAATCGCGGAGATGTGGAATTCTTTGATGAGAGTTATTGTGGTTTTATCAATTCCAATACTATGCGGGCCGGATACCCTGAGAGTAAAAGATGTGGGGAAGCTTTGTGCCAGGCATACAAGGCACAAAAGTGCCTTCAGACTGTAGACAAAGTCCGGGGCTCCCGCCTCGGATTTTTCTATATAAAAGATCCGGAATCCCCTTTATTTTCGGGACTTTCTGGCTCTTTTCTGG
>JAAWJI010000055.1 GCA_022796795.1 Lachnospiraceae bacterium
ATGTAGTAAAGTATAAAAAACAGTCTGCAATTCCTGCTTGATAAAAACGTCTATGGTGGATTCTGACCAGTCAAACCCGAAAGTAAAGTTACACTATCCTTTGGTAATTTATGATTTAACTTTGATGCCAAAATAGGTTATAATAAATTTGAACAAGGTCAGGCACAAAACTAGATGAAATTATGAGGAGTGATGTTCATGGAACACAGAAAGATGCCAAATGGGGGACGGGATTTGAGAAGCCGTCAGAATATGAGAAAGAATCCGAATCAGAGAGGGAAACGACGCAGGAAACGCAGAAGAGACAGGAGAAGAAAGATTCTGGAAGTGTGGGCGCTGCTTGTGATTTTATGTGTGACAGGGTGCTGGACCTTCCTGCTCTGGCGAGGAAAGGAGGAAAAAGCCAAATATCCAGGGATAAGAATAGGGACAGAGACCATGTCGCTTCTTTCAAGGCCCATAGAGACAGCGATGCTGGGGGAGGAAGAAGAGACGTCGGATGCAGATAATAATGAGACCGGGAAGGAGAATCCGGAAGAGGAGACAAAGGCGCCCCCGGAAGGATGGGAGCTGGTACTTGCTTCCGAGGATTGGGGACTGTCCTTTGGGGATTCCGGGACCCAGCCGGCAGGGAATGCCGCTCCTTCGGATCTGGCCTGGTATGACGCTTATTATGTGGGAGACGAGGAGGAGAAGGTGATCTATCTCACCTTTGACTGTGGCTATGAAAACGGGAATACAGAGCCCATTTTGGATGCTCTGAAAAAGCATAATGCCAAGGGGACCTTCTTTGTGGTAGGTCATTTTCTGGAAACTGCGCCGGAAATGATAAAGCGTATGACGGAAGAGGGACATGCGGTGGGCAATCATACGTATCACCATCCGGATATGTCCGCTATCTCAGATCTGGAATCCTTTCAGAAGGAATTGGATGATGTGGCAAAGCTTTTTCGTGAAATTACAGGAACGGAGCTTTCTTCATACTACCGTCCGCCTCAGGGAAAGTGCAATGTGGAAAATCTGAAGATGGCCCAGGAGCTGGGATATGACACCATATTCTGGAGCCTGGCTCATGTGGACTGGGATCCGGACAAGCAGCCTAGCCACGGGGAGTCCATTGATAAGCTTACCAGGAGGGTTCATCCAGGCGCCATTGTTTTGTTACACAACACCTCCCGGACAAATGGAGAGATTCTGGATGAGCTTCTGACCAGGTGGGAGGGTATGGGATACCGTTTCGCGCCCCTTTCGGAGCTTGTAGGCAGATAGTCTCCGGCGGTAACTTTTCCACCCACGCCCAGGAACGCTATCCCATATCCCTCTGGGAAAACATCCGTAGTGCTTTCTGCTGTTGCCAGCATCTTGCAGAAAACCAGTCGCATAAGGGTATTGCATATTCCCCATAATTTGGGTATTATGGATCTGAGAGATGAAACCGGCATTTACCGGCAATATGTTTACAGCAGAAGGAGAGACAGCGATGACAGACCTACGAGGATCTTTGCTGGGAGCGGAGGAGCTCGCAGCGCTGGAAGCATTTGATGAGGGGGCCAGCGGCTATTTTGGCAGAATGTTGGACTATCTGGAGCATTTTATTGAGTCAGGGGTGGAGCAGGGGCGTTTTACCATGGCGCGTGCCAGAGAGGATCTGGAGATTGCGCTTTGGTATTCCTATGCTTGCAATAACATAGATGATTATGAGCACTATTATATGGCGGCCCAGTGGATGCCGGCATCAGAGTCCTGTGCCAGTGGATGTGGAGCCTGGTATTACCGCTATTCCTGTGCGCTCATGTATTGCGGACGGCTGAGTGAGGCATGGCGGTATGCGGAGCAGGGGGTTTTGGAGGAGGAGGAATATCCCTGGTGCTGGCTGCAGCTTGCTAAGCTTCGCAGTCATTTTGGAGATCGGACAGGAGCATTAAAGGCTGTGGCAAAGGGGTTGTCTCTGGAGCCGGAGGATTTTGAATTTCGGACTCTGGAACGGGAGATCCTGGAGGGACGGAGTCTGGAGGAGATGGAATACCACTATATTGATCCGGACAGCGACCGGCGTCTTCATGAGGGCGTATTGACCGGCTGTATGGAAAAGCAGGAGGCCATTGCGGGGATTCTCTGTGATGAAATACAGCTGGAGAGGATCCGGTCCTTATTTTCTCCGGTAAACTGGGAGGCGGACAATCCCTACTGTCGTTTTCGCTTTCTGGTTGGGGACCAGGAGCTAGAGGGAATATTCCGTATGAACGAGGCTGCTGTGTCAAAACTGGATCCTGCATGGGTACAGCAGGTGCGGGATCAATATACCCAGGCTCATTATCTGAGCCGGAAAGGACGGAAAGGGCCCCTGTATGTGCTGGCGGCCCTGGTTTTTGAGAGAAACCTCAGCGTGGGGCTTCTCTACCAAAATACGGAGACAGAGGAGTGGGTGCCTGTTAGTATTCAAAAGAACGGACAGCTGTATTCTCCGGCGTCAGAAAGTCTTCTGATTGACTTGGGATTCCTGACTCCGGGCAGAGGCGGAATTCCGGCGCGATACGAGGGAAGAGGACGTCTGCGCTGCTTGACGCCCTAGCGCCTTGGCGCTTTCTTTCAGCTGAAAATAGGCGTGTCAGTGCGCTAGAAGACCTGTTCTTTATTTTCTTCGTCTTCCACGTGTTCCATAATATCCTCTACTCTGCTGTTTAAAATATGACACAGCTTGTCGATGGTATTTACTTCTACATTCTTATTGTGCCGTAGCCGGTCCAGCTGAGACCGGCTGATGTTGTATGTGGTGTAAAGGTCGTATTGGGAGATCCCCTTTGCCTGCATGGTTTTCCATAATTTGTCGTAAATAATCATAGTAACCTCAGTTCAAAAGAAATAGTGTTGCGTTCATCTTATTATCGCGTTAAAATTGTTTTACTGATAGTGTCTGTATAAAGACACTGTGGAATGGGTATGAAAGGAGGAAGTATGAACGCTCAAAAGCAAAGGATCTACGAATTAATGCTGGGCTCCTGGAACCTGGAGGATTATCCGGTGGAGGAGGGGCAATATGTGGAGAATGAGTTCATGGAAGGAAAGTTCTGTGAGCAGGCCTATGCCGGGATTTATGATGCCAACCGGCGGATCTGCAGAAAACTTGGGGTGGAAGATGATCCTGATGTGGAGCTGATTATCGGGAATTGTTTTGGAATTATGAACCATATGTGTTTGAAAATGTTTGACTATGGAGCGCTTTTTTCAACAAAATAGCGCTGGTTTCATTGACGCTTCTGTGATTTTTACGTATAATAGGGACAGACAAGACCCATTAAAAATCAAAGGAGGAGCGGGCAAAAATGATAGCATTAGGATGTGACCATGGCGGTTATGAACTGAAACAGGAGATTCTTGCATATTTGAAGAAAGAGGGGATTGCATACAAGGACTTTGGATGCGACAGCAAGGAGGCCGTGGATTATCCGGTATACGCCAAGCTGGTGGCAAAGTCGATCCTTTCCGGAGAATGCGAGAAGGGAATCCTGATCTGTGGGACAGGCATTGGCATTTCTATTACTGCCAATAAGATTCCGGGAATCCGGGCGGCTCTGTGCACGGACTGCTTCTGTGCGGAGGCTACCAGGCTGCATAACGACGCCAATGTACTGGCTCTGGGGGGCCGTGTGGTGGGAGCCGGACTGGCAGTGAAGATTGTGGATACTTTCCTGCACACGCCATTTTCCAATGAGGAGCGCCATATCAACCGAATTCGTCAGATTGAAGAGTAGGAGGGAACAGGCATGTCAAAGGTAGTGGTTATGGATCACCCGCTGATTCAGCATAAAATCGGCGTGATTCGCAGGATAGAAACTGGATCGAGAGACTTTCGCAATATGATTGGAGAGATTGCAAGCCTGATTACCTATGAGGCCACCAAGGACCTGAAGCTGGCGGACGTGGAGATTGAGACGCCCATTTGCAGGACCACGGTAAAGGAGCTGGCGGGTAAGAAGCTGGCAGTGGTGCCGATTCTGCGGGCGGGCCTGGGGATGGTGGACGGCATGCTGGCTCTGATTCCTTCGGCAAAGGTGGGGCACATTGGATTGTACCGGAATGAGGAGACCCTGGAGCCGGTGGAATATTACTGTAAGGTGCCCAAGGATTGCGCGGAGCGGGATGTGTTTGTGGTGGATCCCATGCTGGCCACGGGGGGTTCCTCTGTGGCGGCCATTCAGATGCTGAAGGATAAGGGAGTGAAAAATATCCGTTTTATGTGCATAATCGCAGCTCCGGAGGGGGTTCGGCGCATGCAGGAGGCTCATCCGGATGTGGATATTTACGTGGGAGCCCTGGACGAGCACCTCAATGAGAACGGGTATATTGTACCGGGCTTGGGTGATGCCGGGGACCGGATTTTTGGAACAAAATAGAGACTTAGGAGGCAGTATGGGAGGCAAGCGCAAGGACTATATTAGCTGGGACGAGTATTTTATGGGAGTTGCCAAGCTGTCGGCTCTGCGGTCCAAGGATCCTGGCACCCAGGTGGGAGCCTGTATTGTAAGCTCGGACAACAAGATTCTGTCCATGGGATATAATGGATTTCCCCTGGGCTGTGACGACGACGAGTTTCCCTGGGCCCGGGAGGGAGAGGAGAACGAGACCAAATATCCCTTTGTGACCCACAGTGAGTTGAACGCAATCCTGAATTACCGGGGCGGGAGCCTGGAAGGTTCCAAAATTTACGTGTCTTTATTTCCCTGCAATGAGTGTGCAAAGGCCATTATTCAGGCAGGAATCAAGACCGTGATCTATGACTGTGATAAATATGCAAATACTGCTGCCATCTTTGCGTCCAAACGAATGCTGCGGGCAGCAGGCGTGGAGTTTATTCCCTATGAGAGGACCCAGCGGAAGGTAGAGCTGGAGCTGTAAGGGAACCCAATGAAAAACTGCCGTCCAGAGAACCATGGGCGGCAGTTTTTGCGATTCATAAAATACGAGGCG
The DNA here is from genome assembly GCA_022796795.1 of Lachnospiraceae bacterium. Classification (GTDB taxonomy): domain Bacteria; phylum Bacillota; class Clostridia; order Lachnospirales; family Lachnospiraceae; genus RGIG4284. The sequence continues at coordinate 4,969 of JAAWJI010000055.1, forward strand.
CAAGGCAGGCTCTCCCTAGCCTGCGACGGCCAGGGAAACCTAACAGGAACCCAGCAGCTCCTCCATCTTAAGAAGCGGCGGCAGGCTTAGGAGCTGACCGGAATAGATCATCCGCAGCAATCCGTCCAGGCGGCGCATGCACAGCTTGATCTGTTCCACGTTGATAAGGCCGGTATCCAGGGCGTCCGCCACCTCGTCCAGATCCACCACCTTCACCTGGCCGTCGGGATAAATCAGCACGTCTGCCAGCAGGTCCAGGAAGGTGTAGGTGTTTTGCTCCTGGTCGTAAAATGTGTCGATAATATCGCAGTACCAGCAGATGAGATGGTCCTGGGAATCCAGGTATTTGCTGATTTTCCAGCCCCGGTTCAGCAGGTAGCAGGATGCGCCGTGATCCAGATCCTTCTTAGGGCGCAGGGTGTTCCACTGGGTAATGAGAATCTGTGAGGCCTCCTCCTGATAGAGAATCCGGTCATTTTTCAGCAGGATGCATTCCTCAGGAATCAGTCGTCTTCGGTACAGCAGGGGAATATGAGACATGGGCAGAACTCCTCTCTTTTTTATCCGGTTCTCTCAAACCGGTTTCTGATCGTTATTTTTTTGCCCCTTTTCGTGGGAGATAATGGTTAGGGAATCGTTCTCCACAAATTGCTTTTCCAGAGAACGTCGGTAGTAGTAAGTCATTTTGTAGGCGTCCGGGTCCGGCTGCAGCAAAAATGCCGAGGGGGTAAAGCCGGTGATTTCCTTAAAAACCCGGTTGAAGGTGCGGATATTGTTGAAGCCGCAGTCCAGAGCCACATCCGTGACCCGGCCGTTACTCTCCCGCAGCCGTCTGGCCGCCTGCTCCACCCGCACCAGATTTAAATAGGTGACAAAGTTAATGCCCATAAGGTTTTTAAAAACCCGGGAAAAATAGCTGGGGCTAAAATTCATGCGGGCTGCAGCGTACTCCAGAGAAATATTGTTTGTATAGTGGGAGTCAATGTAGTTCAAAAGCTCCTGCAGCTCCATGAGCATATGTTCCCGACGGTTTTCCGCGGGGGAGTATTCGGTGCTGCGGGGATGGTGCCTCTTTAGTAGATTCCAGAACCTGCAGAGGGAGGCCTCCACAACCTCCTGGTAGTAGGCCTGCTTTTCGGCCAGCTCCCGGGACACCAGAGAGATAAGCTGGGCCAGTTCCCGGGTGAGCCCATAACGGTCTAATTCCTCCCGGGTAATCAGAGGACGGGAGAAATGGGGATTCTGAAACATGGAGCTTAAAATGCTGGTGTCAAAGATGATAAAATCCAGGGAATTATCCAGGTCAAAGGAATCGCTGTAGTGGATGGAGCCGCTCTCGCAGATCATACAGTCCCCGGCCCTGGCCAGAAAGGTCTGGTCGGAAACCGTCAGACGGCACTGACCGGAGCGAATGTAGATCAACTCGATTTCCTTGTGCCAGTGGGCCAGAAAGCTTATGTTTTCATAGGCGGAATGCCAGACCATGAAATCGGAATCATAGCTGCGTACTTCGTGGAATGCTTTCATGGGCGGCCCTCCTTTTCTGTGATAGGTATAGTATACTAATGATCGCAAAAAATGTCCATATCCCAATAGAAATTTACGTGCATTTGGACAAATTTTATTGTATAATCGGTACATATAAAGAAGGAGAAGGGTTTTCTTATTAGTAAATAGTCATAACAACAAAAAGAAAGTGGAGGTAAAAACATGGCAAAAAACAGATTGATAGGTGATTATCCGGTGATTGGTATCCGTCCTACCATCGACGGCAGGAGAGGCGCTCTGGATGTGCGTGGTTCCCTGGAGGAGCAGACCATGAATATGGCCAAATCCGCAGCAAGGCTGTTTGAGGAGAATCTGCGTTACAGTAACGGAGAGCCTGTAAAGGTTGTCATCTCCAATACCACCATCGGCCGCGTAGGCGAGGCAGCTGCCTGTGCGGATCAATTTAAGAAGGCCGGCGTAGATATTACCCTGACGGTAACACCCTGCTGGTGCTATGGTTCCGAGACCATGGATACGGATCCCATGACCATCAAGGGCGTATGGGGCTTCAACGGCACAGAGCGCCCGGGGGCTGTGTATCTGGCGTCTGTTCTGGCTACCCATTCCCAGAAGGGTCTTCCTGCATTTGGAATCTACGGCCATGAAGTACAGGAAGCAGACGATACCTCCATTCCCGAGGATGTAAAAGAAAAGCTGTTGCGCTTTGGCCGGGCTGCTGTGGCTGCCGCTACCATGAGAGGAAAATCCTATCTGCAGATTGGTTCGATCTGCATGGGTATCGGCGGATCTATTATTGATTCCGCTTTCATTGAGGAATATTTGGGTATGCGCGTGGAGTCTGTGGACGAGGTAGAAATTATCCGCCGCATGACAGAGGGCATCTATGATGAGGAAGAGTTCAAGAGGGCCCTGAAATGGACAAAGGAAAAATGCAACATCGGCTTTGACAAGAATCCGCCTGAGCTGCAGAAATCTGACGAGCAGAAGGAGAAGGATTGGGAGTTCGTGGTAAAGATGATGGTTATCATCAAAGATCTGATGAACGGCAGCGACAAGCTGGATCCCAAATTCTCTGAGGAGGCTATCGGCCACAACGCTCTGGCCGCCGGATTCCAGGGACAGAGACAGTGGACTGACTTCTATCCTAACTGCGACTTTGCAGAGGCCATGCTCAACACCTCTTTTGACTGGAACGGAGCCAGAGAGCCCTATGTTTTGGCTACGGAGAATGACGTACTCAACGGCCTGGGTATGATGTTTATGAAGCTGCTCACCAACCGTGCTCAGATTTTTGCGGATGTGCGTACATACTGGAGCGGCGATGCTGTAAAGAGAGTTACCGGCTATGAGATCGAAGGAAAGGCCAAGGATGCGGATGGATTTATCCATCTGATCAACTCCGGCGCAGCCTGCCTGGATGCCTGTGGTCAGGCCAAGGATGCCCAGGGCAACGCGTGCATGAAAGAGTGGTGGAATGTAACGGAGGCTGATCAGGATGCCATCATGGCAGCAACCACCTGGAACGCAGCGGACAACGGATATTTCCGTGGCGGCGGATATTCCTCCCGTTTTGTGACCGAGGCTGAGATGCCTGCCACCATGATTCGTCTGAATCTGGTAAAGGGATTGGGACCCGTGCTGCAGATTGCAGAGGGCTGGACGGTGAAGCTGCCTGAAGAAGTGACAGATACTCTGTGGAAGAGAACAGACTATACATGGCCCTGCACCTGGTTCGCTCCCAGATGTACCGGAGAGGGCGCTTTCAAGACTGCCTATGATGTGATGAACAACTGGGGTGCTAACCATGGCGCCATCAGCTATGGCCACATCGGCGCAGACCTGATTACCCTTTGCTCCATGTTGAGGATCCCGGTATGCATGCACAATGTTCCGGAGGAGAAGGTCTTCCGTCCCACCGCATGGAATGCCTTTGGTATGGACAAAGAGGGACAGGATTACAGAGCCTGCCAGGCATACGGCCCGCTCTACAGAACCATTCGGTAAGGAGACGGCGGCCTGAAAGGAATGAAAATGTCTGGAGCTGACAGAATGTCAGTTCTGCCATAATAAATAAAAACGAAAAGGAACTGCTGGAAAACAGAAAGATAGCACCTGTTTTTCGGTGGTTCTTTTTTTGTCTTTCGCCATGGAATGCGGGGCTTTGTAAGATATGGGAAGGGTTCTCTTTGGAACCTGCAGGGGAAAGGAAGTTTTCCGAAGCCTTGGGAAAAGCAAAAGCTCTTGTGGTGTGCATAAAGTTCCTCACAGGCCGGGCACACTAAATGCAAAAGTTTGAGGGAGCGCAAAGGCCTCCCGGGAGGCCAAGAATGAGAGCGCGTGAAGAAGGGAGTTTTTCATGAGAGCGAAACAATTACGGGAGCATTTTTATTGGACAGGAGTCCTGGATGAACAGCTGCGGGTTTTCGATATTATCATGTACACGGAATTTGGAACCACCTACAATTCCTATGTGCTGCAGGCAGGAGATAAGCTTATTCTCTTTGAGACGGTTAAGGCAAAGTTTTTTGAGGAATATGTGGAGAAGCTTAAGGAGGTGGCAGATGTAACCGCCATTGATTATCTGGTGGTAAGCCATACGGAGCCAGATCACGCAGGCAGCGTGGAGCGGCTTTTGGAGTACAGCCCCCAGATGAAGATTCTGGCCACAGGATGCGCACTTGGATTTTTAAAGGAGATTGTAAACCGGGATTTTGTGGGAATCGGGGTAAGAGACAATCAGGAAATGCAAATTGGAAACAAAACGCTGCGCTTTCTGCGGGTTCCCAACCTTCACTGGCCGGATACCATGTACACCTTTATTGAGGAGGAGCAGATTCTGGTGACCTGCGATTCCTTTGGCGCCCACTATTGCCTGCCGGGGATTCTGTCTGACAAGATTCAAAGGGAGGAGGAATACCAGCAGGCCCTGAAATATTATTTTGACCATATTATCGGGCCCTTCAAACCTTTTATGCGAAGGGCGTTGGACAAAATACAAAACCTGGATATTACCATGATCTGCACAGGACACGGGCCAGTGCTGACAGGAGATCGGGTCTGTCAGGTGATGGAGCAGTACCGGCAGTGGTGCCAGGTTCCGAAAGCAAGAGAAAAGAAGACGGTGATTATTCCCTATGTGAGCGCCTATGGCTACACAGGCCAGCTGGCAGAGCGGATCGCGGCAGGAATCCGGGACAGCGGCCAGGTGGAGGTGAGCGTCTATGATTTGGTGGAGGCGGATCTGGCCCAGGTCCGGCAGGAGCTGCTTCTGGCAGATGGTATCCTTTTGGGAACTCCTACTATTGTGGGGGAGGCCTTAAGGCCTGTTTGGGAGCTGACTCTGGGCATGTTTTCCGCCACCCACGGAGGCAAATACGCAGGGGCATTCGGAAGCTATGGCTGGAGCGGCGAGGGCGTACCACACATGATCCAGAGGCTGAAGCAATTAAATATGAAGGTGAGTGAGGGCTTTCAGGTGCGCTTTAAACCTGATGAGGCGGATCTGGTCAGCGCTTATGAGTACGGATTTCAGTTTGGATGCAGGGTACAGGAAAAAGAGGCGGTGAGGCCTCCTAAGAAGCAGGGGGGCAGGGAGCTGGTGAAATGTCTCGTCTGCGGGGAAATTTTTGACGCTTCCATGGAGGTATGCCCGGTGTGCGGCGTGGGACGGGAGCATTTTGTGGCTGTGGAAGCGCAGGAAAGCGATTTTGTCCGCGATACCAGGGAGGTCTATGTAATTCTGGGAAATGGAGCAGCCGGTTTTTATGCGGCTCAGGCCATCCGGGAGCGGGATCGGACTGGCTCTGTGGTACTGATCTCCCAGGAGCCCTATGGAGCCTATAACCGCCCCATGCTGACGAAAGCTTTGGTGGCCGGCCTGTCCCCGGAGCAGATTGCTATTGCGGGAGAGGACTGGTATGAGGAAAAGAAGATCCTTCAGGTGTTGGGAAAGCGGGTGGAGCAGGTGGATATAGAACGCCGGCAGGTTAGACTGTCGGACGAAAGCCTGGTGCCCTATACCAGACTAATCTACGCCCTGGGCAGCGAGAGCTTTGTACCGCCCATTCCGGGAGCGGAGCTTCCGGGAGTATCAGTGATCCGAAGCTTAGCGGACGCTCAGAGGGTGGAAGCACTTATGAAAAAGGCAAAGTATGGGGTAGTCATAGGAGGAGGCGTATTGGGGTTGGAGACAGCCTGGGAGATGAAGAAGGCAGGCCTGAATGTGACGATTCTGGAGGCTGCCCCTGTGCTTATGGGACGTCAGCTGGACAGCGGATCTGCCCAGAGGCTTGTGGAGTTGATCGGAAAACAGGGGATTGAGATCCGCACTGGCGTAAACGTAGCAGCTATTGAGGGAGAAAACCAGGCGTCCTCTGTGCGCCTTACGGACGGAACCAGCTTCCCTGCAGAGCTGGTGGTCATTTCGGCAGGAGTTCGTCCCCGGACAGAGCTGGCCCGGCAGATGGGACTTGTGGTTCAGAGGGGAGTGGTGGTAAACAACCGTATGGAAACCAGCGTGCCCCAGATTTACGCCTGCGGAGACTGCGCGGAATATCAGGGAATCAGCTACGGCGTCTGGCCTCAGGCTCTGGACCAGGGCAGGACGGCCGGAGCCAATGCGGCCGGGGAGGCGCTGGAATATACTCTTAAGGAGCCTGCCCTTACCTTTCACGGCATGAACACGGCCCTTTTCGCTGCCGGAGATGCCGGGAAAAATCCGGATCTGCTCTACAAAACCGTGGAATTGCAGGACATGGGAAAGGGCCGTTATGAGAAATATTATTTTCGGAACAACCGGCTCTGCGGCGTCATTTTGCTGGGCGATTTAGGGAAAATGGCCCGGCTCACCGAATTGCTGGACACGCATGCCTCCTATGAGCAGGTGATGGAGCTTTACAGGGTTTCATAGATGGTTTTCAGCATGCTTACAATCTGTTCCATGCTGAACCGGTTGCTGTCAATGCACAGATCGTATTGCTTCACATCCAGCCACTTTTCATCCGTGAAATATTCGTAATAGCTGCGGCGCTCCTTGTCAATTTTTTTAACCTGGGCATGGGCGCTCCTTTCATCCAGAATGGTCCGCTTTGAGACGGTTTTTACCCGGACGTCAAAGGGAGCGTGAACCAGCACGCTGAGGCATTTGCCCCGGAGAATGTGATTGGCGCATCGGCCAATGATGATACAGTCCTCGGTTTCAGACAGGGAGCGGATAATTTCGCTTTCTGTCTGGAATAGCAGGTCATTCATGGGACGGAACCGGTACTGGGGCTGCATCTGGACAGAATCTTCTACCGGATAGCGCCACTGGCTGGCCCGTTTTTCGTCTACCTTTACCAGCTCCTCATAGGGGATTCCCCTGCGTTCACTGGCCAGATCCAGCAGCTCTCTGTCATAGTAGTGGATGCCCAGCTCTTCTGCCAGAGCCTGGCCCAGCTTCCGGCCATTGCTGCCGTACATGCGGTTAATGGTGATGATTCGTTTTGCCATATGCGTTCCCTCCTTACTTTGGCGGCGGTCTGTCCGCGTCCAACTGTATTGTGGCTGCCGTAGGTTCAGCCAGTACTCAATACGATTGCCTCTGAACTTGATAGCAATATTATATCAGATTAGCGGGAAAAATGCCACACTGATTCTGCTATTTTCTGACGATATATAGGATAGAAAATAACAGTTCAGACAGGTGATCCTGGGAATGAATGAAATTCTTTAATGAAAATGATATTTGTTTTCAAATAAGTATTGACAAATGAAATTCATGGAAATATAATACTAAAAGAAATCGAGAGTTATTCTCAAATAAAAAAGGGAGGAACGGACGCGTATGGCATTAGCAATGATGAGAATCGGTGAGGAGAGAGTCATTGAGGAATTTCATGGGAGAGAAGAGATGAAACGCCATCTGCAGGATATGGGATTTATCCGGGGTGAGAGGATTCAGGTGATCGGAGAGAATCCAAGCGGCCTGATTTTGCTGGTGAAGGGCGTGCGGGTAGCATTGAACCGGGGCCTGGCCTCCCAGATTATGGTGGCATAAGTTGTCTGATATGGGAAAGGGAGGAGCAGAAGTATGACATTGCGGGAATTAAAGCCGGGACAGTCCGGCAAAGTGATTTCTCTGGGAGAGAGCGGCCCCATGAAGCGAAGGATTATGGACATGGGCGTGACGCCTGGAGTGGAGGTTAAGGTGATTAAGGTGGCGCCTCTGGGAGATCCGGTGGAGGTCCATGTGCGGGGCTATGAGCTGAGTCTGCGCAAGGAGGAGGCCAGCCGAATTCAAGTGGAGAATGTGTAAAATTTTGCCCGTATGTTAGCGAATACTAACCAAATAGACAGGAGAGGCATACCAAAATGCCGGATGGAAATCTGGTAGCGCCAGTTTTTGACAAAACAAGGCTGTTTGCAAAATAGTTAGTTTTAACTAACAAGCGAGCAAAGATAGTGGGCAAATGTATAGAAAGAAATGGATAAAAACGGGAGGAGAGAAAAAATGTCTTACAGGATTGCGCTGGCAGGAAATCCCAACTGTGGCAAAACCACTTTGTTTAATGAGCTGACCGGTTCCAAACAGCATGTGGGAAACTGGCCGGGAGTGACTGTGGATAAGAAGGAGGGCGTGTATCGGAAGAACAGGGAGGTTTCTATTTTGGACCTGCCGGGGACCTATTCCCTGTCCCCCTATTCCGCGGAGGAGATTATCGCCCGGGATTATATTGTGAAGGAACGACCGGATGTGGTCATTGATATTGTGGACGGCACCAGCATGGAGCGGAATCTGTATCTGACCATGCAGATTGTGGAGACCGGGATTCCCATGGTCATAGCCATGAATATGATGGATGAGGTGGAGGCAAAGGGAGACCGAATTGACTGCGGCAAATTGGGAGAACTGCTTGGGGTGCCGGTGGTGCCCATTGTGGCCCGAAGCAATAAGGGAACAGACGCCCTTATGGAGGCGGTTCTCCAGGTAGCCCAGTCCGGGCAGGCCCCTAAGGTACCGGATATTTATGGTGCGGAGCTTTTGCAGGCCATTCAGGCAGGTGCGCTTACGGAGGAGCAGGAGGAACGAGCGGCGGACCTGCGCTATACATATATCGCTCAGCTGGTGAAGGAGGCTGTGCAGAGAAAGAAAAGCGGACACGTAGAGACCAAATCCGACAAGCTGGATAAGATCCTCACAAACAGGATCCTGGCCCTGCCGGTGTTTGCGGTGATTATGTATGTCATGTTTGCCTGTACTTTCAGCGAGAATTTCCTGTTTGTTCCAGGACTTCCCAGCCCAGGAGTCTGGCTGGCCGGGATTGTGGAGACTGTCTGGGGAGCTCTGGCGGAAGGCCTCATTGGCCTGGTGGAGGGCGCTGGCGCCTCGGGCTGGATTGTAGGCCTGGTCAGCAGCTGTCTGGATGGCCTGGGAGCCGTGATCGGATTCCTGCCCCTGGTGCTGGTATTATTCCTGCTTTTGTCCTTCCTGGAGGACAGCGGATATATGGCACGTGTGGCCTTTGTTATGGACCGGATCTTCCGCCACTTTGGATTAAGCGGACGCTCCTTTATCCCCATGCTCATGGGCTTTGGATGCTCGGTACCGGCTCTCATGGCTTCCAGGACCCTGGAAAGCGACAAGGACCGGAAGATCACCATGATGATTACTCCCTTTATGTCCTGCGGCGCCAAGCTTCCTATCTACGCCATGTTTGCAGCCACCCTGTTTGCGGACAGCAATCAGACTCTGATCGTATTTTCCATCTATATGCTGGGAATTGTGGTGGCTGTTATCAGCGCCTTGCTGCTGAACAAATTTGCCTTTAAGGACGGGGCCTCCAATTTTATCATGGAGCTGCCCCAGTACCGGATTCCTACTCTGAAGAGTGTGCTGATCCATGCTTGGGAAAAGGTCAGAGGCTTTGCCATCAAGGCCGGTACGGTGATCTTTGCCTCCACTTTGCTGATCTGGTTCCTGTCCAGCTTTAACTTCAGCGGTATGTGCCACATGGAGGACAGCTTCCTGGCCGGCATTGGAAATGCCATCCGCTGGATTTTCATTCCCCTGGGCTTTGGCGACTGGAGAGCTTCCGTGGGCGTGGTCACAGGTTGGATTGCAAAGGAAAACATTGTGACCACCTTTGGACAGCTGTTCGGCGGCGTCAGTGAGGAGGCCATTGAGGCCATTTCTGCCGGAGAGCAGGCGCTTCCCGCTATCACAGAGGTATTTACAAAGGTGTCCGCCTGGTCCTATATGGCTTTCAACCTGCTGTGCATGCCCTGCTTTGCAGCCGTGGGAGCCATGAAGAGAGAGATGGGCTCCTGGAAATGGACCCTGCGGGCTGTTGGGTTCCAGATGGCCACGGCCTATGTTGTGGCGCTGCTGATAAATGTGGTTGGGAATTTGATTTTCTGATGTGAATATAATTGGACTGCAGATCTTTCAACACAAAACATTTCGTTTGTTTTCACCTTTTCTTTGTAATACCTTGTGTTTATGGGGTTATAAGAAAGAGATAGGGGTATGCCGGATATGGTGTACTCCTATTTGTCTGTAAAATAGGAGGTTGTATCCATAAATGTTTTAGGCTATAATGATAAAAGTAAAGGAGGGGTTTGAGTATGAAATATGCGTCTCCCTATACTCCAGGAGCAGGGGCAATGCCAAGCTATTTGGCAGGGCGAGGTGAATTATTGGAAAATACGGAGAAGGCCCTACAGGCTTTAGCAAAAGGGTATCCTCAAAAGTCAGTCGTTTACTATGGACTGCGTGGTGTGGGAAAAACCGTTTTATTAAATGCCATAGAGGAGCAGGCGGAAGAGCTGGATATTTTATATACTCATATTGAAATTGCAGAAAAGAAAAGTTTCATTGTCCAGATAGCAAATTCTTCTAAAAAGATGATTCATCAGATGAGCGTTATTGAATCCGCAAAAGATTTTGGAAAGAAGGCGTTGGGGATTCTACAAGCTTTTCAGATAACATACAATCCCGAAGAGCAGACTTTTACCGGAGGTATGACGGAACCGTCAGCTTATGTAACAACGGGAGTTTTAGCAGATGATTTGACAGAAATATTTGTGACAATGGGAAGAACTGCGGTAAAAGCAAATAAATCCGTCTGTTTCTTTATTGATGAGATACAATATATGAACTCTAAAGAGATGGAAGCTTTGCTTAATGCTCTGCATCGGGTAAACCAGCTGCGGTTACCCATTACTGTATTTGGCGCGGGCCTTCCTAAAATCCTTAGAATTTTGGGAGAAGTAAAATCATATTCTGAACGTCTTTTTAAATATATTACAGTGGCAAAGCTATCAGATGAGGACGCTGAGAAGGCAATTATTGAGCCTGCGAAGGAGTTAGATATCACATATACAGAGGATGCTGTGAACGCAATAAAAAAACAAAGCGAAGGTTATCCATATTTTATTCAGGAGTTATGTGATACTGTTTGGGAATATACAGACAAAGAAGTGATAGAGCAGGAGGATGTGAAGAGGGTAATTCCTACGTTTGAAACAAACCTGGATGTTGGATTTTTTAGGATTCGTTATGATCGCTGTACGAAAAAGGAACATGATTTTTTATTTGCGATGGTAAAATGTGGAGAATTACCTTGTACCATTTCAAATGTAGCTCAGATATTGGGAAAGAGCGTAAACGCAATTTCTCCTACAAGGGCGCAGTTAATAAGCAAAGGGATGATTTTTTCTACCGGGCATGGGGAGATAGATTTTACAGTGCCGCAATTTGACCTGTTTTTGAAAAGGATGAATCCTGACTTGAGAATTGAAAAATAATATAAGATTGTAATGGGACAGCTTATCCTTAGAAATAATAGAGGTAAGCTGTTTTTTAATGACCTAGCTGTACATATAATCATGCGATTTTGTTTCATTTTATGGAAGTTGAACATTCCACCTCTTTAAGCATATCCGACAGGTCAATGTTTTTGTACCACCTTAATTCCTGTATATCCAAAGTTTCCATGAGATAATTCATTAGTTCACATTCATGAAAGATTCAGGTTTCGTTATAATTGTGAATATCTGCAATTCTGATCTTCGGATGATGGTGTCTTCTTGGCACTGCAATGCCGCAAGATATTTTTGATCGCCTTTTAAATGATGCACATATGATGTTTTTCTGATGTTTTTGTGATGCCCGGCCTGTATAAAATAACACCATAGTAAGCCCTGAATAGAAGGGGGCTCAAGAAAACGAAAGAGGTGCGTCATGAGAAGAAGGATGAGAGGATGGATTTGGCTGCTGGTTCTGGCGCTGCTGCTTGGAAACAGCAGGACAGTCTGGGCCATGGAAGGCGAAGAAAGAAAAGAGGATGAGGATGTAACCCTTGCCCCCTATTTCTATATTGACGGGGCGGATCCCACAGTGGATCACCTGCCCTTAAAGTCCACGGAGGTGAAAACTACCATTAACGGTATGATCGCAGACACCTATGTGACCCAGATCTATGCCAATGAGGGGAAGCACGCCATCAACGCCAGCTATGTGTTCCCGGCGTCCACCCGGGTGTCGGTTCACGGCATGACCATGCAGGTGGGGGATCAGATTCTCCGGGCTCAGATCAAAGAAAAGGAGGAGGCCAAGGCAGAGTTTGAGGAAGCCAAAAGCGAGGGAAAGAGCGCGTCCTTGCTGGAGGAAAAGCGGGCCAATGTGTTTACCATGGATGTGGCGAATATTATGCCTGGGGATGTTATCAGCATTGAGCTACACTATACGGAGATGATCGAATCCACAGAGGGCGTCTACTCCTTTGTGTTTCCCACCGTGGTGGGGCCCCGCTATGCCAGGCCCATGGAAACAGACAGCGGCGGGGACGATGACGACTGGGTGAGCATTCCCTATTTGGTGGATGACAGTATGCCCGAGGGCTCCTATGACATATCCGTGAAGCTGTCTGGAGGAGTGCCTCTGAAAGGGATTACCAGTCCCTCTCATGAAATATCTGTGAAACAGGACGACGACACAGAGGCCCAGGTGACCCTGTCCAACCCCAGAGATTATGCGGGAAACCGGGATTTTATACTGGAATATGAGCTTGCTGGTGAGGAGCTTGGTTCCGGGCTTATGCTCTATGAGGGGGAGGAGGAAAACTTCTTCCTGCTGACTGTGCAGCCGCCCAAGCGTTATGAGCCGGAGGATATTCCGGACAGAGAATATATTTTTGTGTTGGATGTGTCAGGCTCCATGGACGGATATCCTTTGGACACAGCCAAGGTGTTGATTCGGGATCTGGTCAGAAATTTGCAGGAGACGGACCGGTTTAATGTGGTTCTTTTTTCGGACCGGGTATCCAGGCTGGCCATGAAATCCGTGGAGGCAACCAGGGAAAATATCGTCCGGGCCATCCGCATGATCGACCAGCAAGAGGGCGGAGGCGGCACGGAGATGGAGGCGGCCCTGAAGCTGGCAAATGCCATTCCCAGGAATGAGGGAACGGCCCGCAGTGTCATTGTAATCAGCGACGGTTTTATCAGCAGTGAGGAGGATGTGTTCGGGGAGATCCGGGATCATCTGGACACCACCAGCTTTTTCGGCTTTGGCATCGGCACAGCGGTAAACCGGTATCTTATGGAGGGAATCGCCAAGGTGGGAATGGGAGAATCCTTCATTGTGACGGATGATGAGGAGGCACAGGAGACGGCAGAGCGGTTCCGCACATATGTGCAGGCTCCTCTTCTCACGGATATTCAGGTGGATTTCCAGGGCTTTGACGCCTATGATATCGAGCCGGAGCAAATGTCTACCCTGTTCGCTCAAAAGCCGGTAGTGCTGTTTGGCAAATGGAGGGGCGAGGCGACAGGAAATATCCGCATTTCCGGAAAGACCGGGAATGAAATATACAGGGAGACAATAGAAGTGAAAGACACAGAGGCCAAAGAAGAGCATGAGGCTCTCCAGTATCTGTGGGCCAGAAAACGGGTAGAGCGTCTGACAGATTACGGCATCAATCAGGAGAAGGAAGAGGCAAAGGCTGAGGTGACAGCCTTGGGACTGCGCTATCATATGGCTACCCCCTACACCTCCTTTGTGGCGGTTCTGGATACGGTGCGCAACCCGGAGGGGGACAGCAGAGATGTGAATCAGCCCTCGGCCCTGCCCAAGGGAGTGTCTGAACTGTCCATCGGAGGATACCGGAGAGGTCCGGAGCCCGGGGACTGGCTGCTTATTGCAGCTGCCCTGACAGCAGCGTTTCTGGGAGTGCGAAGGAAAAGACGGGAAGCACTGTAAAAGGATATTGGAGGTAAAGCGACAGGATACATGATTTTCATTTCTGTCAGAGGTTCCTGCAGGGAAAAAGAGGCTATGGGAGAAAAGGAGAGTCTATGCCATGAAAACAGCGGTTTCAAAAACAGGAAAGAAACAAATGAAAAAACAAGAGCTGGCTCTCTGCCTTTTCCTGGGCTTTGGAACAGCCCTGATAATCAAAGCATGCTGCGGCAATGCCGGAAGCGACCAGCTTCTGTGGATCCTGGCGCCCACCGCCTGGTGGGCCCGGATTCTGGGCGGCCTTGCCTTTACATACGAGCCCGGCGTAGGATACGTAAACCATGCGGTTCAGTTCATCATCGCCCCGTCCTGCGCCGGAGTTCGGTTTTTAACAATTTCTCTTATGATGTTGACAGGCTCCTTTATGTTCCGCATGGGCAGCCTGAAACAAGGCCTGACATGGTTTGCCCAAAGTCTGGGAGTGGCCTGGCTATATACCTGTCTCGTAAACGGAATCCGCATGGTCCTGTCCATTAAGCTTCCCCCTGTACTGGAAGCGGCCGGCATGGGAGGAACCTGGCTTACCTGGGAGCGGCTGCACACCATCATTGGAACAGGCGTCTATTTCACAGCCCTCCTTCTTCTTTACAGGCTGGGGGAACGGCTTGCAGAGAAAACCATGCAAAGGAAACAGACCGGGGAAACGATACAGGATGTTGTGAGGGCAGGAGAGGGACTGCAAGAAACAGGCTGGAGGCATTCCAGGTTACAACCAGGCTCTGGGAAACCAGGACTTTGGAAACCGGTTCTCTGGTATATTCTCCCCGTATTGGCAATCCCTCTGTTAAACCGCATCTTCAGGCAGGACTACAAAGGCTTTGCCGAATACTTTCAGCTAGTTGGCGGCGCGTGCCTGGTTCAATTTTTTATACTTTATTTAGTCCACAATAGTTGCAGGATATGGAGGAGGGGAAAGGAAAGCAATAAACGAGATGCCAGCTGATTTTGCTCATGTGAGATAAAGAGGCAAAAGAATTGTAAAAATTTTTGCTGTTCCCTGTCTGACTGACTGCCGGACGGGTCGGACTTTAGTCGGCAATTCTACCTTGCCGACAAAAGAATAATAGATTTCGATTTCCCGTCAAGGGCTTCCGATTCGTGGATAACGATTTTCTCCACAAACTCCCGCAGCAGGGTATCCGGTCTATTCGTGAGTATATCCTATTACTGACGCAGGGCGGAAACACGATTTTGCAACGCCGTTTCATGGTGCAAGAATACATTGACGATCTCCATAGTCAAATGGCAAATTTACAAAGTGCTTTGGCGTTGACAGAAAAGAAATAGAAGATAATATTTTTACTTTTATATCAAGGCTTATCGTTCAAGTTGATGGTGGAAATTTTAATTTTTCTGTGGCAAACTATTTTCATCAAAATCGGTATGCTAAGGTGGTATCATAAATGAAAATTGTACAGGCTACAAATGACAATTTGACAGAGCTCATGTCTTTTTACAGTGTAATGTGTGATGTCCTTGGTGAAAAAAGTTTCCTGCCAAACGGGGATAAAGGTGGCTTTCCCTCGCAAGCAATGGTAGAGGAATCTATCAAAGGCGGATGTCAATTTATCGGCATAGAAGATAAGAAAATCGTTGCAGCATATATTCTAAACCATGATTGCGACAGTGCATATAATACAGTTCACTGGCAAATCAACGCCGCAAAAAATGAAGTAGTCATTATG
>JAAWJI010000056.1 GCA_022796795.1 Lachnospiraceae bacterium
CTCACCCGGTATTTTGTCTCCAGAGAAATTGTCTGTAACCTTTGGCTTCCGGATTGGATTATCCGTTTGACAAAACGTTTTATCTTTATTGCCAGTGCGGGGGAGAGCTCTTTTCTAATTTTCTTTAACAATAGGTATTCTTGTCTTGCCTTCTCCTTAATTTCAGTAAAATTTCCGGATTATTTTCACCATTTGAATAGACTTGTTACTGCTTCATATGATATAATTTTGGGGTAAACATATCCATGGAAGGATAAAAAATAATTCAGGGAGAAAAGATATGAACAGCATCCGTAAAAAAATCACAATCTGTCTGATGGCAACCGTTTTGATCGCTTTAGGAGTAGTAGGAGCCTCCAGCATTGCGCTGAACTACAGGAGCACTATTGCTACCGTGGATCAGATGATGAGCGAAACCGCTGTTTTAGCCGCGGAACGCATTGAACAGGAATTAACTGCTTACAAAAATGTAGCCATGGATACCGGCTGCATCGCACAGCTTTCCGATCCCACCGTTTCCGTAGAGGAAAAACGCACTATCATCGAAGAACGCGCCAAAATGCACAACTTTCAGCGAGGCAATATTATTGGTTCGGACGGCTACAGTATTTTTGACGGAAAAGATTATTCAGACCGGGAATATGTAAAACAGGCCATGGCCGGAAATGTATATGTATCAGAACCTCTTATCAGCAAAATCACAGGTGAGCTGTCCATTATGGTAGCCGCGCCTCTTTACTCTGACGGAAATAAGGACTCCCAGATTGTGGGCGTGGTTTATTTTGTCCCCCCGGAAACCTTCTTGAATTCTATTGTCTCTTCCATTAAGGTCTGCGACAGCAGCCATGCCTATATGATCAATAAGTCCGGCGACACCATCGCGGACGTTACCTTAGAAACCATTACCACCCAGAACATTGAACGGGAGGCGCAAAGTAACGGTTCCTTAAAGGAGCTGGCCAAACTGCACGCTGACATGCGAAAGGGCGCCAACGGCTTCGGTAGCTTTCACAGCTCTGACGGAATCCGGTTTATGGCCTACGCCCCTGTGGGCAGCACTGACGGATGGAGCGTTGCCGTTACTGCACTGAAATCCGAATATCTGGCCGATACATACTCTGGCATTTTAATCAACATTAT
Organism: Lachnospiraceae bacterium; assembly: GCA_022796795.1. Lineage (GTDB taxonomy): Bacteria > Bacillota > Clostridia > Lachnospirales > Lachnospiraceae > RGIG4284. Next base: position 1,141 of record JAAWJI010000056.1, read on the forward strand.
TGTCATCATTGCCTCCATCCTGGCTTCCATCGTGGTGGCTCTGAAGCTTTCCAGTAACATCAGCGTTCCCATGCGGGCCTGCGCAGAGCGCATGAAGCTTCTGGTAGAGGGCGATCTGACTTCCCCCGTGCCCCAGACTCATGGACAGGATGAGACGGCGGAATTGACCCATTCTACTGCAGAAATGGTCACAGGACTCAATACGATCATTGCCGACATCAAATATCTGTTGACGGAAATGGCCAATAAGAATTTTGATATTCAGTCTGCTCACCGGGACGCCTATGTAGGCGAATTCCAGAGTATCCTGGGCTCTATGCGCAATCTGAAGGTGGAACTGAGCAGTACGATCCGGCAGATTGACACCTCTGCCAGCCAGGTCTCCAATGCCAGCGATCAGGTTTCCACCGGAGCCCAGAGTCTGAGTCAGGGATCGATTCAGCAGGCCAGCGCTGTGGAAGAGCTGGCGGCAACCATCAACGACATTTCCGCAAGCGCCAAGAAGACCTCCACTGCCGCCGAGGAGGCCGGCCAGTTCGTAGGCAAGGCCGGCGCGCAGCTTGGCATCAGTGTAGACTATGTGAAGGAATTGAATGTGGCCATGGAGAAGATTTCCGGTTCCTCCACAGAAATTTCCAGAATCATCGGAACCATTGAAAGCATTGCCTTCCAGACCAATATCCTTGCTCTGAATGCCGCTGTGGAGGCCGCCCGGGCCGGCAGCTCCGGAAAGGGCTTTGCCGTGGTAGCCGACGAGGTCCGCAATCTTGCCTCCAAATCCGACGAGGCAGCTAAAGCCACCAAGGAATTAATCGAGAGCTCTCTCACCGCTGTCAACGAGGGCAGCGAGGCTGTAAACAAGGTTACAGAAGCCCTGGAACAGACCAGCGTCTATGCCGGCGGCGTAACCGAAAAGATGGATATTGTGGTGGAGGCTGTGGAAAACCAGACCACTGCCATCACCCAGGTTACCGAAGGCATTGACCAGATCTCCTCTGTAGTGCAGACCAACAGCGCCACAGCCCAGGAAAGCGCTGCGGCCAGCCAGCAGCTGTCCGCAGAGGCAAATGGGCTCAAGCAGCTGGTAGACCGGTTTACCTTGTCCAGGGATTAGGAAAAAAAAACACTCTGTGCCAATTTATCTGCACCGTCTGCAGGTATATCCACGATGGGCAGGATGCTCCAGAACAGTGCCCGGTTCTGCCGCCAACCGAAAAAATTTAGAAAGGCTTCCAAGGAGGAAGAAGCCACTGCAAAAAGCGTGACTAAGGGAACTCCAGCGGAAGCCGCCCCAGAGCTTGCCTATAACAAAAGCTTCTATCGGTTTGACGAATCCTGCCGCTACATAGAGAAGATTCACCAGATGGCCGCAACCGGAAAAACCATGGGAGGCGCCATGGGCACAAAATTGAGTATATTCCCAGCAAATACAGTGTGACAGAGGAGAACCTGCAGGCCGCAGATGCCATAGAAATCAAGATCGGATAAGGAACCAAGCCTGGCATGGGCGGCCGTCTGCCCGGTGAAAAGGTGACGGAGGAAATCGCCAGGCGCCAGAATCAACTACTGAAACCTGGCAATTCATGACTTTCATCTATCAAACACCTGATCAATCACCTCTGCCGCCTTCAGAGCCTGTCCCATGATATAGAGAATATCCGAAGGCAGGGACAGCTCTTCATTTCGTTCAAAAGGCCGGTCATCCAGAAACGCGTTGGACAGCCGATAAACCTCAGATTGAGCATCCGGCTGTTCGCTGGCCAGGATTTCCCCGTTGACCCGCATATCTCCGGTGTCGGTCTCCATTCCCAGACTCATACTCATGAGCATTTCCAGCATAATTCCGAAATGCTCCTCGTCCCAGGCAGACAAATACATACATTTACAGAGTCCCCTGGTAAAAAAGGGACAATCTCCATAGCAATCCAAAAGCTCCTTAAAGCGGGTCCTGTGCCAGGAGTCCTCAAACAGCTTTGCCGCCTCCAGAGCAGCAATACAGCGATCCTTCTCATTCATAACGTTTCCCCCTAATCAGAAATGATTGTGAAGGCTTTACGCCTGTTTATTCGTTCTAATTACAGAATGTGATTCCTAATCCTTCTCTCCCATAAGCTCTGCCAAATCAACCAGCTCTGCCATCTGCTCTCCTCCCAGATCATTGGGGTGAAGTCCGTCTCCCATATGGAATTTTTCCTGCATGAAGGCGGGATTTTCTTCATTCCGCAGGCCGGCGTCATAGTCCACCCAGCCGTCAAAACCCACGCCCTCCCGGATTTTCTTGTTTACCTCCAGACGGATTTCCTCAAACTCCTGGATCCAGGCCTGGCAGTAGGATTCATGGGCGCAGGGCAGTATGGTGCCGCCAAAAATCCGGGCGCCATGCCCATGGGCTGTCTGGATTAGCTTTCCAAGGCCTTCCACCAGCTCCCGGGCCGTAGCCTTCTCCCCGGGATGCTCAAGCTTCACCGGGTGCATAATGTCATTGACTCCCTCCAGCACCATAACCAGATCCGCCGTATCCTCTCCAAATACATCTTTCTCAAAACGCCTAATCCCTGCATCCCCGGAGTTGCTTCCCTTTCCCGGAAGCCACAAGGCCTCCGAGGCGTCCCGCAGAAGCCGGTTTCCCCCAAGTCCCCGGTTCACCACCGCTACCTTTCCCGGATACTGGGCGTACAACCGCCGGGTAAGGGCATTGCTCAGATAAGACATGTGGGTAATAGAATCTCCAAACATCGCTACGGTCTTCACCTGGTCCTTGGTCCACACCTGCATCCCGGATATCCCGTAAAAATAGGAGGCCTCCTTCAGATATTCGTCCTGGAGTATAACCGGATAGGCTTTCCGAAAGGAAATCTCCTGATCTCCCCCAGTCTCCTTAAGCTGCACTGCAGGGCCTGTGGCGGACCAGAACATGCAGAGACTGCCTATGGACTGTCTTTTGTCCACCTGGGTACGGATGCAGATACGTTCTCCTGCTGCCACAGCAAATGTTGTCTCGTCGCTCCAGCATTCCTCCCCGGGCTTCAGGCAAATGCGCGGGCTGCCGTGCCGGGTCACTGGATGACATTTTTCGGTTCCCTCCGCCCCCAAGACGCTTACCTCCACCCCGGCAAGCTCCAGAGGCTTTTTGCCGTACCGGTTGGAAAAACGCAGACGAACCTGGTCTCCCTCTATATTATTGTCAAAGAATATCTCTTGCGTCTGATTTTCCGCCTCTCCCATTTCCACCGTAAAATCCACGGGAAGATAGCTGAATGTGCTCACCCACTTCATAGATTTCTACCCCTTTTCTTTTTCCATACAATAACCGCTCTTTCACATAACAAACTTCCTATACTGTTGGAGTTCCCTTACCAACAGCCTGCTTATCCTGTCACTTTTCATCCGCTGCAGGATCTTCCTCCGGCAACCCCCGGATAATAGCCAGGATGTAGGGCGCCCCAAATACATTCAGGGATTTTGGCCCTGTAATCTTTCCCGGATCCTCCTGAATCTTTTCCAGAGCCCTGGCAAAAGTGGCTTTTGTAATGGATTTGGACCGCCGGTCTACAAACATTTCCCCTCCCCGAATGGTATAGGTAAAGGGCAGCTTCTTTGCCGTCAAAAAATTCTCTCCCTGGTATCTCTCCAATTTCTCCCACAACTCATCTACCGAACAGGTCAGCCTCTCTAATCTCATATGTTCTCCTTTGTTTTCCATATGTTTTTATCTTACCATAGTTTTCCTTCATGATCCAGCATCTTTTCCATTTATTCCTGTCTATATCCACACCGCGGAAAAATCCTGGATCGTCTTTACTGAACTTTTTGGGGAATGGTTATCACTCACCGTCCGTTCAGCCCGCGCCCATTCGCAAAACCGTGCTTCCAGCGCTCTCCACTGCTATCGCAGCTCTTTTTGCTCATTACCGGGCGCTCCCTCAGACCCCAGAGCACCTGTCAAATACGAGCTAGCTCGATTCGTCAGCCGCCTGGGGTCTGGCTGAACTTTTTTTGGAAAATATTTGCATTTTTATGAAAAAAGGTATATGATAAGAAACGGTATTTTACCGATCATGAGAGGAGTGCTGTTTATGAAAACAAATGTTACCGTTGAGTATGCTGGAAAACAGTATGAAGAGAAAGACATCATACAGAAGATCAAGGACGCATGGGTTGATGCCGGAAAGAAGATCAAAGAGATCAAGAGCCTGAATATCTACATAAAGCCGGAGGAAACCGCAGCCTATTATGTAATCAATGACGTGGAATCCGGAAAGATCACTCTGTAAGATCCAGACCAGACAGCCTACAAGGAAGAGGCTGTATTTAGAAAGCGCTGTGCCTGGCGTGATGTCACCGAAAAGGAGACGCACTCTATGCACAGCGCTTTCTCATTTCTTTCCAAAACAGCACAACAAAGAGAGTTCCCTGCTTTCCATTGGGACGCAGCCTCTTCCCTACTGGTTTTCTCCAAACCGGTAAGCATCCATGTCCCGTACCTCCTTGCGGATCTTCAAAATCATCGAGGGGGCCACGGAAAGCTCGTCAATGCCCATGCGGACAAATTCTTCCGTAAGCTCCAGGTCTGCCCCCAGTTCCCCGCAGATACCGACCCATTTTCCCTGCTTGTGGGCGTTTTCCACCACCATCCGGATCAGACGATGGGAAATATGGCAGCGTGGGTCTCTCCCATCTCCAGCAACGCCCTCTAATGCAGCTCCTGCAGCTGCTCCCTGGCCCCTTCTACGGCTTCCAAAACCCGCTTCCATTCTCTATCCGAATCCCCGATCCTTCTTGGTTCCACGGATTCCTCCTGCGTTCCCAGTACCGTCACCGGCCCCAGGGCAATCCCTTTGTATACTGCCTTTCCCGCATACTGCATCCTGCCCTTAACCTCCTCTGTTTTCCAGATCGCCATGACACCTGTTCTCCCAGTCTATCTGTCTCTCATTATAGTAATCCTTACGCCAAATGTATATAGAGATCTTCTCTCTTCCACAAAAAATCCGAGGCAGATAAACTGCCCCGGAAAATTCTATACAGCCAGGCCTGTATCCTCCTATAAGATCACAGACCTGTTCCTTCGTGTCATCACACACCTGGTATGCTTCCTGAATCTTCTGGACCTATGACCCATACTAGGGAAACAGAAGCACCGCAAAAATCCCCGTAATCAGCACGGACAGCAGCATCCGCTCCACCCAAATAATCACCATATCCTTAAACTTCACCGGAATATCCGTAGCCATAAGGCAGGGCACAAAGCTGGCCAGGAAAATAATGGAGGTCACCGGAATCACAGCCATCATGTAGCGGGTTCGGATACTCCACTCACCCACAGCCACCAAAAGCGCCGGGATCGTCACCTCAATAAAGGACACAGCAGCTCCCGTACAGGCGGTCACAGCCTCCCCGGCCGGTATGGAAACACGCATAAATGGATAAAACACATACCCCACCCATTTTATCAGAGGCGTATAGGTATAGAGCAGCACGCCAGCTGTGGCAAAAAAGGCTGTTCCCGATGCCACAGTACCCAAAACGCCCAGGGTTTCCTTCATAATGTAACCAATTCTCCGAATCAGGGACTCCTGATTCTCCGCTACCTCCAGTGCCTCCTGCAAAGCCTCCTGGAACAGCTGAGACTTGATCTCCGGCTCCGGCCTGGGCTCTGCCTGGGGATAATAGCTGTCCGCAATTTTAGACAGGGGATAGATCCGCACGCCTACCAGGCTTACCAACAGGGTAATCAGGAAAGCTGTCCAGAAATACAGATTCCAGTATCCCAGCTCATTAATCCCTGTATTGTTGGCCAATGCCAGAAGGAAGCCAACGGAAACTGTAGAAAAACTGGTTCCGATAACCACAGCTTCCCGCTCCGTCATACGCCCGGTCTTATACTGGTCGTTGACTGCAATGTGTCCCACAGAAAAATTTCCCAAAAAGGCGGAAACCATAATCACAGCCGCCCGGCCAGGCAGACGAAATACTGGACGCATAATGGGACGCACCAGCACGCCCACGAAATCTACCAGTCCATAGTCCACCAGAAGAGGCAAAAACAGGGATGCCGCCGGGATAGAAATACAGATCGTGATCAAAATATTATTCATAATGAAAACGCAGATGCTCTTATCCCCAAGAGATGCCACCGGTTCAAAAAACCAGCTCATAATCCCCGGATACCAGCCAAAATACTGATAGATCACCGCAAAGCAGAGCATGGCAAAGCCCAGAATCTTAAACACCGCAAAAACCGCAGCCACCCTTGTGGTATGCCAAAATTTATCCGGCCGCAACACAAACAAATCCACAATGCTGTAGACGCCGATCGTCCAGACCACAAAAGGCATAGCGCAAAAATTTCCGCTGAACAGCGCGGCTTTTATAAAATTGGTAAAGTGGGAAACCAGTACGTTGGACTGTCCCGCCACCATGCCCCATTCCCATGGGCCCATTTTCAGCTGATACTCCGGCACATAAAAATTAATGAAAAAGGCAAAAATGCCAATCACGGAAAACAGTATAAATTTCAGCCACACAGAATATGCATATGTCTTCTTTTCCATCCCAGTTCTCCCCTCAATTATGTATAACAGATATTTCCATCTGTCAGTTTCCCTCCCATTTCGGGTATTCCCACCGGTCAAATACCTGCTTTTATCAAATATCCAAAGCTGCGTGATAGCCCTGATACACGGCCATGCAGATATTGGCCGGGCGCACGCAGTCCCCGATCTGCTTCACCACCGGCGCGCTGTTCAAAAGCTCCTCCGCCGCGCTGCGGTTTGCCCGCTGTCCCACGGCGCAGATTACAGAGCTGCCGGGAATCAATACTTCCTCTTCCCCGTACTTGCAGTACAGACCTTCTTCTGTAATCCGAAGTCCCTGATGATTCAGATGGCAGTTCACCTGCCGATCCTCCAGCTCTTTCAGCAAAATGGGACGGTGACGGATATTGGCGTCCGGAGCCAGCTGGCCCCGCATCTCCACCAGATGTACTTTTTTTCCATCCCTTGCCAGGTGAATGGCGCACTCACAGCCTGCCAGGCCGCCGCCTAAGACTACCACCTCATTCCCCGTTACCTTGTCCTTTTCCAGGTAATAGTTATTCACCACCACCACATGCTCCCCGTCCATGCCGGGAAGAGGCGGCACGATAGGCGTGGAGCCCACAGCCAGAATCACTGCATCCGCGTTTTCCCTCTCTGCGTATGCTGCGTCCACAGCCGTGTTCAGGCGGATCTCCACCCCTTCCTTTCTGGCCAGACGCTCCAGGGTAATTCCCAGCTCATACATTTCCCGCTTAAAATCAATGGCCTGCTCGCACTTCAGGATTCCTCCAAGCTTATCGCTCTTCTCGCAGAGAATCACCTGATGGCCTCTTCTTGCGGCTGTCAGCGCCGCCTCTAGTCCGGCCACCCCGCCTCCCACTACCAGCACCTTTCTTTGTTTCCTTGCCAGGGGTACCTCCCCCATGCTCTCCCACTCCCGGCCGATCAAAGGGTTCACAGAGCAGCGCCGGGTCTGGGTAGTTCCACGCTCCGCCATACACACAAAGCAGCGCAGGCAGCGTATGATCTCATCTTCCCGATTTTCCATGACTTTGTTGGGAAGCTCCGGATCCGCCAGAAGAGCCCGGCCCATCACCACAATATCCACCTTGCCGGAGCCGATCAGCTCATCCATCATAGCCGGATCGTTGAGACCGCCGATGGTCGCCACAGGCTTAGACACATGCTTCTTGATCTCCTCCGCCAGATACACATTGCAGCCATGCTCCCGGAACATGGAGGGATGTGTCACGGAGAATCCGAATTTATAGGAGCCAGCGGACACATGAATCAGATCCACCAGATCCTCAACGGCCTGGGCAATACGAACGCCCTCCTCCAGGTCGTAGCCGCCCTCAAAAAGCTCTGAGCCGCTCATACGGAACTCAATGGGGAATCCCGGGCCCACAGCCTTTCGCACTGCGGTCAGCACCTCTCTGGCCAGACGAACCCGGTTCTCCAGGCAGCCTCCGTACTCGTCGGTGCGGTGATTAAAATAGGGGGACAGAAATTGGTTAATAAGCCAGCCATGTCCGCCGTGCACCATAATCATCTCAAAGCCGCAAAGCTTGGCAAGCTTGGCATTTTCATAGTAGGCCTGGACAATCTCCTGAATCTGTTCCTTGGAAAGAGGAGTCACCGGCAAGCCATCCGGCCGTGTGCCTTCGCTTGGCCCATATTGGGTCATGGACTCCTTTTTATTCTTATCCAGAAGATAGGTTCCCGCGTACTGCCCGGAATGGGAAAACTCCACGCTGGGTACCGCTCCGTGGCGCTTGATGGCATCTGCCGTATAAGTAAAGCTGGCCACTGAGCCTACGGTCTGGGTGTTCAGGTGATACGCGTGGGAGGCATCCGTGGGGGGATGAACCATAAGCTCGCTGACCGTCACCACCGCAGCCCCGCCTTTGGCCCGCAGCTCGTAAAAGGCTGTGGACTTAGAGCCAATGGTGCACTCCGGGGTAATCTCCGCCCCGCTCATGGGCGCAGAGAACATTCTGTTTCGGAAAGTCACATTGCCAATTTTTATAGGTTTACATAAGTTTTTATAGGTGCGTTCCATGTTAAAACTCCTTCTCTATTTATACTGTTTGAAAGATCCGGCTTTTGCATATTTCAAGGCAGACTCACACAGATACCAAACTCCTCACGAAGTGCTGTCTCCAGCTCCTCTCTGCTCTCGCAGGTCCGACGGGTGACGCCTTCTTTTGTGCGAATCGTCAGCTCCTTGTCCGTCAAAGCTTTGCTGCCATCCGGAGTACAAAGATTGATAATCCGTTTCTGGGTAAACAGAATCTGGGGGCACTTGGCACAGTAGAAATTTAGCAGCTGGAAATCCACCTCCCGCACCGGAAGATCCTGGAACTGCAGCAAGCTTTTCCATTCTCCTTCCTGCTGTCTGTCAATGCAAAAGTCTCCTTCCTCTATTTGTCTCACCTGGAATTCTTCTTTGTTTACCTGCCAGACTCCCGGTTCCAGGGGCAACAATCCCTTGGGCCCGGGACCGCCGTAGCCCACGTCCACAAAGCTTCTTTTCTCTCCAAGCTTTACCACCAGACCCATATGCGCTGTGGGAGGCAGGCTTGGCTTATTGAAAACTACCCGGACAGCCACCGGATACCAGGAAAATCCCAATGCTCCTAAAAGATGTCCAAAGAGCATATTCAGCTCAAAGCAGTATCCCCCCCGCCTCTGGTGCACCACCTTTTCCAACAGCGCCTCCTCGCTGATCTCTGGCACCAGCTTGAAATCAAATCCATCCAGATTCTCAAAGGGCACATGCTCCAGGTGCGCGCGAATCAGTCGCTCCAGGCAATCCTCATCCAGCGTTACCTGGCCGGAAAAGCCCATCCGGTCCAGATATGCCTTCTTTTCTGTCTCATTCATCCTGTTCTTCCTTCCATTCTGATTTAAAAGATCCGTTCCATAAAAAGGTCCCGGGGGAGCCGCGGCTCCTCCGGGACCCTTCATACATTTTAAACCCCGTATACTTCTTTATTATATCGGCCGATTTCGTCATCGATCACAGGATCCACATGGGGGAAGAGACATCCCGGTCCGCCATAGGTGATGCAGGGGATGAAATGTCCGCCCGGTGCATAAGCCTCACAAGCTCTGCGCACCTCTTTGCGGATCTCTTCTTCTGTGGCTTCCGCCCGGTCCACAATGGATGCATCAATGCCGCCCATAAGAGTCATGCGGCCGTTCAGCTGTTTCTGCAGCTTAGGAATATCGTTTTCCGGCAATGTTCCCTGCCAGATGTCAATGCCAAGCTCCACCATATCCTCGATGATAGGCTCCATAAAGGAATCCGCGTGATGCATAATGATTACGCCCTTCTCCTTCATGTATGCATAGGTTTTCACATACTGAGGCTTGATAAACTCACGCCAGGTATCCGGGCTCACAAACAGAGAATTCTTGGATCCCCAGTCATCATGTGACAGCATTACATCCGGCTTGATAAAGTCCACAATCAGCTTCATGTACTGATACCGATACTCTCCAATGGCATTGCACAGATCCATCATATCCTCCGGCTCCAGCAGAAAATTCATAAGCATATCCTCAAATCCCATGAGGAAATGCAGCCGCTCAAATACACCGGTGGGCATGAAGGCCATCACCAGCTGATCCTTGGCCCGCAGCTCCTCCGCCTGCTTTATAAAGGGTTCCCAGGCAGCTGGATCTGTACAATTCGCGGCCAGATCCGGCATCACCAGCTGATCCTTCCACTCTGTAATGTCTTTGATGACCTTATTGTCCTCCGTTACGTGGGGCATGGCTGCCACCTGTCCCTTGGGCCAGAGAATGGTTGTGCCAAAGCGGTCAACGAGAGGATCCATCCCAGGATGCCGGTTTCCTCTTATGTAGGCTGAAGCCGGATTTGGCGGGAAAAACGCAGTTCCCTCATACTGTTTCATGAGCCGGTCCGGCTTTCCATCTGGTTTTATGGTTTCCAAAAAGTTCTGTTTTGCTGTCAACATTTTCCATTCCTCCTACTAAACTTGTCATTCCTTTTCCTATGACATTTTCATTTTTTGAAAAACCTACGCGGTTTCGCCAACATAAACCTTATGCCATTCTCTTGTCAATCTCTGCCTGATACTGGGCAACCTTATCCTTGGTAATCTTAAAGCCCACGATCAGCAACACCATACCCACAAGGCACAGAATCGCAGGCACCAGTGCAAAAGCAATAGTCATACCCTGCCGATCTGCTCCCTCCAGAGCAACGCCGGACTGCCAGCCTACTGCCACCAGACAAGCGCTCAGGATAACGCCGCGAAGGAATACGCCGATCTTCAGGGGCAGATTCTGCAATCCCATAATCCAGCCGGAAGCGTCTCTTCCTGTCTTCCAGGTGGCGTACACCACTGTGTCTGCGTACAGAGCCGGGGAAGCTGCAAACGCCATTCCATAGAATACATGGGCAATGGTCATAAGGGCAATTACCAGCATGGGATTGGAATACATAATGTAAATCAAAAACATGGATACTGCCATTCCGCCGTAGGACAAAATCATGGTAGTCCGGGAAGACAAGGTCTTAGCCAAATACCGCATAAAGAAGGCTCCCACAATGGCTCCCAGGGAAACGCAGAGGGTATAACTGGTCATAAGACCCGGATTTCCCATAGCATCCCGGAAATAGTAGATCGCAGAAGCAGCTGTTACAAACTTCACGCACCATTTCGCCAAGTCCGCCAGCATAAGCACCATAAGAGGCGGATTCTTGAACAGAGAGGAGAACATTTCCGGAATAGATACCTTGGTCTTGTCATTGCCTCTGGAGGCAGCCTCTCCTGTCTCAATCTCCTCGTATCCATCCGTCATTTTAAAGTGTGCGAAGTAGGTAACTACCATCAAAACGCCCAGGCAGAATGCTGCCGCTGCAAATTGATTACGTTTTCCTACATATGCGGCCAACAAAGTTGCAAAAGGCAGTCCCATATAAGAAAAGAGAAGTCCGCCGATGTTGTTCCAGGTAGCCCGGGAGGACGCCAAAATTGCCTTCTCCTCTGGATTCTTTCCTACCACACTGATCAATGTAGCGTTCGCTACATAGCCGAAATTCCATACCACATGGGACAAAATAGCGGCTGCAATAATCACAACAGCGGAAAGCATCTCATTGTCGCTGATCCGCAGGAACATAAACGCGTATAAAAACGGCACCATCCAGGGTACAAGGATCAGCCAGGAGCGGTAGCGGCCCCATCTCTTTGCCTTTGTTCCGTTGATAATACCGCCGTACAGCCAGGACAGGCAGGCATCCACGGTGGTAAACACCGAATTGATCAAACCAGCGATTGCAGCGCCAAAGCCGGCAAAGTCTGTCAGAAATGTCATGAAGTAAAATGTCTCAATATTACTCATAAGTACAAATCCGGCATCACCTACACCGAAGAAATATTTCAGCGCTGTACTCAGTCCTTTTTTGGGTTTGTTGTTAGTCTCGTTACTCATACTCTCCCTCCTTCATTTTCGGTACGAATCTACAGAGTATCCGAAACTCCTACCTTTTGTATGTTTCTGACACTCTTATGTTACCAGTATATTCCCTTAGCTTTTATTCGTAAATCCTGCATTTCATACCATCCTCTTTTTATCATTTCCGACTCTTTGTAGTATAAGTTTAGCAATATACACAAAACTTTTTTCGGTTTATTTGGACAGGAAGGGACTATTTGTAGTAGAATAAAGGAAAACCATGTTTTCCTTCCGGCCGTGTACCCTCAGGTCCCTGCCGGAACGGACCGTAATACTCAGGAGGTCTTTTATGTACATCCCCACATCCAGCGATCAATCCCTTCTCTTTCTATTAACCATGCAGATTCTGTCCGACGTCTATATGAGCAAATATGAGCATGTGCTCTTTCACTCCGCTCAGGACAAACCCTGCCTGTATGGAGTGCGCCTCTATGAGCCGGGCCTTTGTATCCTCCCCCACTATGTCTACATAGCGAAAAGCCAGGATTTAAAGGCCCAGGCCGCCATGGGGCCGGACCAGCGCTGGATCTTGGTGGGAGAAACCCAGTTCTCCCAGTATCCCACAGACTGTACGGTTCTGGTCATCGCAGAGGAACAAGAGCTGATCCCTGTTTTGAACCTGGCCCAGGAAACCTTTGAAACATACCATCGCTGGGACCGGTTGCTGCACCGGGCTTTGGACATGGAACACCCTCTGACCGAGATGCTAAAGGCAAGCGTGCCTATTTTTCAGAATCCTATTTTTGTCCACGACACCAATTTCTACATTATGGCCTGGTCCCATCGGGCTCCTGGGATGTTGGTATGGGATCAGGATCCCCGTACCGGCTGGAATATTGTTCCCCTAAGCTTAATCAACGATTTCCGGGTGGATGCCGACTATCTGAATACCCTGAAAACCCGTACACCCTCTCTCTATCCTGCAGAGCAGAGAGGATATCCCATCCTGTATGTGAATCTCTGGAACGAGAATCACTATGAGGGACGCATCTGCGTGGATGAGCTGGAGACTCCCATCCTTCCCGGCCAATATCACGCCATCGGCTATCTAGCCCGGGTCATCCTTCATCACCTAAAAAACAGCGGCCTCTTCCGTCTCAGCAAGCGGAACGACCTGACCCGCTTTTTCATCAATTACCTGGACGGCGCCATCCAGGATTCCGGGCAGATCCTGAACTACCTGTATTTCCTGAACTGGAACCAGCATGACCGTTACCTATGCCTGCGCCTGGAAACCAACCACCCGGACACCCAGCTCCTATCCTCCGCAGCCACCCTGGGACACATCGAAACGCAGATTCCGGAGGGCCATGCCCTTCTCTACCGAAACGGTTTTTCCGTGGTAATAAATCTGTCCACCTCCCATGCTCAGGCCTCTGATGTAGTGACCCGTCTGTCCCTATTAATGCGGGAGGGTTTGCTGGAAATGGGAGTCAGCGCAGAAATCCATGATTTTCTCCAACTGCCCCAGGCACATCTACAGGCCAGTGTGGCCCTGGATCTGGGCCGCAGCAGCCCCAGCATGACCTGGTCCCACTATTTCGACGACTACCTACTGGAATTTCTATTACAAAAGGGCCAGGAATCCCTGCCCGCCGAATTGCTTTGCTCCAACAAGCTTCTGATTCTGCGACAATATGATGAAAAGAATAACACAGATCTCTACCATACCCTGAAGGTTTATCTGGAGCTAGAGAGAAATGTGCTGCAGACTGCCAAGACCCTGTTTATCCACCGGAGCACCCTTTTTTACCGCCTGGAGCGCATGGAAAAAATCGCAGGCATCCAGCTGGAGGACGCCCGGGAACGGCTCATCCTGCGGATCTCCTTTTATATCCTGGAGAATTCCTGAGAGGGCCTGGTAAATCCTCACAGCCCTATGTAATACCTCACTTACTTAGATACTTCAACAAAGGGACTGCACGTCCTGTAAAGATCCAAAACCGGACAAAAAAACACTATGCAGAAAATTTGGATTTCTTCCGCATAGTGTTTTTTATAGAGGCTTAGACACGAATGTCAATATACTGCCCCAGACCTGAGGTAGGGGGAACCACTGCCTCCAGCATCTGTGTAATAGCCTCCCCAGTCTCCTGTGCAGTATCCAACGCCTTGGACATGACGGCAATGCTGATATTTGCCCCCAGGCTGCTGTTGGACACGGCCATGGATAAAGCTGATAATTCCATTACAATCACCTCGGTATCATCATAACAGATCTGGACCCAAAATACAAGATCCGGAAGCTTCTTCTTCCTTTCTCAGAATCCTCCTCACAGCCTAGTTCTCCGGATAGTCTTTTGTGTATTCTCCTGTCTGGTAATCCAAAATCAGAATCTCATGAGGCTGTTCTAGGGAAATCCAGATCTCAAAGGGCTTAACGTCAAACACTCCATCTGTAACCAGCTGATCGTTAAACCACCAGAAGGAGGCATCCTCCCCTATGACAGAATCCACCGAGTAGGAAACGCCTTCCGTTCCCTTTATCACATCAATCCCTCCGTTATAGCTCAGGGCATCCCGGGTCCTGTGAAGCTGTGGAAAATGCTCATAAATAGCATCCTCCAGCTCCTGCAATTCCTCATAATGACCGTATTTCCAGTTGTATATCTGAAGCTGATCGTAATCAGGGCAGGCCAGATACGCCCTTTTCCCTTTCATATTGGGAATGGTAAGGGCAAAATCCCGTTTCTCTCTGCCAAAGGGCAAGGTATCCGCTCCATAGACTAAGACGTTCACTGCATTTGAGTCCTCTTCACTTGGTTTCCACTCCACCCGGCTCACACGGGTGCCTGCCAGGTTGATGGTTCCTTTAATTTCCAGGCTCTCCGTTTCTTCATCATATATCACCATTTCCGCCGTGAGTTCGTGGGTGGATAAGGGCGCTCCCACCACAAAAAAACGGATAAAAATAGTGAGTACTACAAAAATCAGGAGGCCGCCTGCCAGTCCGGCGGCAAGCTTAAGCTGCCTGGTAGTCCTCCGCACCTTTTTGAACCCATCCAGAGCAAGCTGCTCCTGAGGCTCTGATTCCCCATCCAGCTTCTCCTTCATTTCCTCACAGGCCTGTCTGCATGCCGCACAGCCCTCCATATGCTCTTTCACTGTCTTGGTTCCCGCATCGCTTAAGATCCCGTCTATGTATCCGGGAAGCAAATCTCTGATAATATCGCAATTCTCCTGTCTATTCATAGATTTTCAACTCCTTTTTGATTTTTTGTTTTGCCCGGTAAAAAACGGTTCTGCACCAGTTTTCGCTCTTTCCTAAAATTGCCCCGATTTCCCGAAAAGAAAGCTCTCCCGTAATCCGATACAACACCACCTCCCGCTCCTGCTCTGGCAGATGATGAACCGCCTGGTAAAGCTCTATTTTATTCTCCTGCTTTAGCACCTGAGCCTCTCCCTCCGGCGCAGAAGCATCCGGCAAATACTCCGACAGCTCCGCAAAATCCACTCGTTTTCTTTTCCTCAGCTCCTGATACAGCACATGCCTGGCCACCTGACACAGCCATACGGAAAGCTTGCAGGAACCGTCGTAACGGGAAATAGAGCTTATTGCCCTCAAAAAGGTTTCCTGCATCAGCTCTTGGGACCACTGGGCATCGTGAGTATGGACATATAAAAATCGGTAGACCAGATTGGCGTACTCCTGATACACGGCATCCATATCCATGTCACTGGAGAATTCCTGCACGTTCTCACCTCCTGTCCCTGAAATTTTTACTACATTCTTTATATCCCATTTCAGGGCTCTTTGTTACAAAGCTTTAGAAAAAAATTGACAAGTATTTTATAAACCGCTACAATCATCTCAAAAAGGAGGATACATTCATGAGTAACATATATTGGGAGAAAAACTGGAAATCCATTTTGGCTGCGCAGGAAGAATTGCTGCGCTACCCCGCTTTTCCGAGAGAAGCAGCCCTGGAGCTGGGCCTGAGAATCCTGGAGCTTGCCAAAACGGTATATGAAAAATCTGCTGCTATCCGCATTGTGGAAGACGGCACTACGATTTTCGCCTACAAAATGCCCGGCACATCCCCGGAAAATGATTGGTGGATGGACAAAAAGCTGGCCCTGGCCCGCATGACCGGCATGAGCTCTCTGCGCTCCTTTGTGGAAGCCGAGTGCGGGGATCTGGCGCCTGTGTGGCTCCAGAGGCCGGACAATTTCGCTGCCTGCGGCGGATGCATCCCCGTATTTCCCGCAGATCACAGCGCGCCTTTTACTTATGTGCTGGTGTCCGGCATGCATCACCAGGAGGATCACCAGATTATCGCGGACGCCATGGCATGGCAGCTGAAGGTTGAGATTCCAAGCATTGTAGCTTAGCTGCCCTATCCTTTTTTTGGGGAGCCTATCTTTTGGGAGATAACATCATATACAAAGATCCCTATGCTTCCGGCTATGACAAACAGCATCCCACACAGCACTGCCAGGCAAAGCAGCCTATAATGGGAGGCGTTTATTAAGGCGCCATCATACCGGTAAGACACAAAAAAATTCAAATCTCCCTTCTTCATGGGCTCTCCGTTTGCTAAAAGGCTTCCTCCCACATATGCGTCATGATTCCCTGTATCATACCGAAGAAACCCAATGCTTCGATCCTGGTTTCCATGAAGGCAGGTAATGGTAAAGGAATACTCCTTCGAAACAATCGGTTCCTCTACGCCCTCTAAGGTGAAATAGAGATAATCCATATGGTATGCAGACTTTCCCCCAAATACAGTATTCAGCAAAATCCTTCCCGTCTCATCTACAAGAAGTAACTCATATTCCGCGTCTGGCTCCTGCACGGCCCGGTTGCTGACACGAACCGCCAGTCTATTAAAGGGCTGATTAGTCGTAAAGGTTTGTGTCAATGAATTTCCCTCTGTAAGATTCTCGGGCTCCCCTGCGCTATAGGAAAGCTGCCGGATCGCAAAACTCTCCCGCCTCACTGACAGCTCTGTAAAATCAGCCTTATGGCTATTCATCTCTGTAAGAACAGCCCCGCATAATATAACTAATGCGATGGGACCCGCCAAGGAACCATATCTAAGAGGCAGCGAAAGTTTCCTCAGAACACACGCCAGCTTCCCACATTCCACCAGGCCAACTGCTCCCAGAGCAAATAGAAGAAGAGTAAAGCTTAGACTATACTGCTCGCCGGTTTCCCACAAAACATGAAAAAATACTCCGCCCAGGAAATTCAGCTGCAGCAAATGCAGAGGCTCTAAAAGGCTTTCCCCTCTCCCCTTTCTTCCCCAGAACAGCCAGATTAATGCTCCCAGAAAGGCAAATAAAAGAGAAAACGCCCGCATAATCTGCATCAGCAGCACCATAAAGTCCGCGGCATCCTTAAATAAATAGGTATGTAATCCATTATGGCCGGTATATTCTTCCAAATTTGTCTGATAGGTATCTGTACCGTCTACCCACATACGCTGCATCTTTACTCCAGCCAGGGACAGGCAGCCCCTCATCCCCAGCTCCTCTAGGCGCTCCCGAAATTTTTCTTCGTTGATACGCTTTTTTTCTCTGCTGTAGGCGCATTTTTCGTGTCATAAAAATCCGTACCGTTAAATCCTCCGCTCCCCTCCAGTCCCATAGCTAGCCAGCTGATCACCGGAAATGCCGTATCCCTGGTATCAAATTTCACATAGAAATTTTCTACACCGCGAAAAACAGGCAGGGAAAGAAGAAACACCAGAATAAAAGTCAGACAGCCCTTCCCTTTTTTCAGGCCTATTTGGAATACTCTCTTATCATTACGGAAAGTACTGCTAAAAAAGAGCAGACATAAAATCAGATACAGTACACAGGCCAACAAAGTGATAATAAGAGTCGCACGCAGACGGAAGCCCCCAGCCAGCAGTACCCCCAATAAAATACCCTTTCCCATCAGCCAGCTCTGTCCTTTTTCCTTGTTATTGGACTGTTTTTTAACCTGCTTTTTGTCCATAAAGACATACCCAAAGGGTGTTTCCTTCAAAAGGCTGAGAAACAATAGAAGTCCACCCATCAAAAAGGGCATGCAATAGGTAGTTGTATAGACAAATCCACCCCAAATATAGACTGTGGGATTCAACAGACAGACCAGAAGAAACATGTGAGCGCATTTCCCTGAAACATAATTGCGCAGAAGGAAGAAAGTCAGCAGAATCGCCCCATCTATACAAAGGGCATTTTCCACCTGAAGCAGCACCATAATTTGCGGCTCCGCAAGTCCAAAAAAGGCCCCAACAGAAGCCAGCCAATAAAAAAGAATGGTTGCCGGAATATTATTGGGATACATGGCAAGATAACCGTCCATAGCGTTTCCATCCAGAGTATGGGTGGTCAGCATATGGATCGCTTCATCGTATAATCTCCCGGAATCAAACATAAAGGTATTCTGGCCGATTCCCCTAATCAGCACCAGCTGGCCTAAGAGCAGGCTTCCCATAGAACCTGCCACAAAGAGAATTTCCAGAATCTGCTTTTTTTCTTTACAAATTTTGCAGCTTAAAAAATTCTCCAGCCAGAAAAATAAAAGGCAAAGGGCTGCAACAAAGCAAATACCCGCCAGCATTAAAATCGCCATTTCCCCCCCCCGGGATTAAGCTTGTATTCAGATGTTTTAATCGGTCAGAATAGGTAAAGGAGTGGAAGGTAATATAGCCGCAAATTCCTGCGAAAATAGAGGTAATAAGAAAAACAAGGTAATTGGATGCTTTTTTCATGACAGTTTTCGATTCCTTTGTATCAACAGCCGGTTTTCTTTTAATAGCTAAACATGTCCTACTGCTTTTCTGCAAGACCATAGATCCTTATTGAGAAAAGCTGGATATATAAAATAAACTCCGTAAAACAATTTCTACGGAGCTCTTAAAAAGGTAACTTCCAAATTTAATGAAAATAGCCGGAAGATCTATACCCTCAAAATTACATACTGAATTATCTTTTGACATATTTCCTATGACGTGCACTTAAATTTGCGGCTACTTCCGCTTCAGCGCGACATTCGGAATCCGCTTCGCTTCTTCCTCATGTCATTCCCGCTGTGCACTTTCACACTAAGCTCGAAAATACCTCGCTAAGTGTTCAATGTGTGCTTCGCAAATGTCTGTCCGACCTGTCTGTGTCTTCCGGAATGTAAACATTCCTCCCTTACACATCCAGTTCGTCCAGCCGCTCTTAAGCTATTTGGTCAAGCCCTCGACCGATTAGTGACAGTCAGCTCCATACATTACTGCACTTCCACCTCTGCCCTATCTACCTCGTCGTCTTCAAGGGGTCTTACT
>JAAWJI010000016.1 GCA_022796795.1 Lachnospiraceae bacterium
TTCACACCCACGCCAATCACTCCGCTGATTGGCGTGGAGCCAATACAGTTATGGGGCCGAAGGGACTGCCCCTCGCCGAAGGCGACTTTAAATGGGCAGCCCCTGTTACAATTCGCACCCTTATCAAATAAAAACTTTTTAAAAACTGGCGTGGGTGTGAATTGTAATACGGTTTGTTCTCGGCGTCCAGTGGATATAATTACCTCTTGAAACAGGAACGTGTGTTTGATAGAATCTGTTTATAGGAGGTGAACATACGTTTGAAAAATATAATCTTTCATATTGACGTGAATTCGGCCTTCCTCTCCTGGGAGGCCGTTTACCGTCTGACTCATAAGGGCGGAAAACAGGATCTACGGGAGATTGCATCTGCGGTTGGCGGGGATGTCACTCTGCGGCATGGGATTATCCTGGCAAAATCCATTCCGGCCAAAAAATACGGCGTCAAAACCGGGGAGACCATTCTGGAAGCTAGGAGAAAATGTCCCAACTTGGAAGTGGTTCCGCCTAATTATGGTCTGTATGAAAGGTGCTCTGGAGCCTTTCTGGAGATTCTGCGGGAATATTCCGATGTGGTGGAGCAGTACAGCATTGACGAGGCGTTTGTAGATATGAGTACAAGCTGTCATCTCTTTGGCTCCCCAGAGACAGCAGCCCGAAAGATCAAGGACCGTATCCGGGAGGAGCTGGGATTTACAGTGAATGTGGGCATATCCGGTAATAAGCTTTTGGCGAAAATGGCCTCTGACTTTCAGAAACCGGATCAAGTGCATACTCTGTACCCGGAAGAAATTCCGGCAAAAATGTGGCCGCTTCCTGTGTCAGAGCTGTTTTTTGTGGGAAGATCAACAGCCGGCCGGCTTCTTTCCCTGGGAATCCGCACCATTGGAGAGCTGGCAAAGGCAGATCCGGCATGGCTGCGAAGGATGCTGAAGAAACCAGGGGAGATGATCTGGGGCTTTGCCAACGGAATCGACCTGTCCCCGGTGCTGGAAACGCCTGAGGCCAACAAGGGCTATGGGAACAGCACTACCACGCCCTTTGATGTGACAGATGAGGAAACTGCAGGGCTGGTTCTTCTGGCTCTTTCCGAGACCGTGGGATACCGGCTGCGGACAGATCAGGTGCAGATCTGTGTGGTGTCTGTGGGAATTCGCTACGGGGATCTGTCCTATGCGTCCCACCAGAAAACCCTGTTGGATTCCACAGACGTAACATGGGAAATCTACCAGGCGGCCAGGGAGCTGTTTCGGGAATTGTGGAGGGGAGAGCCCATCCGTCATCTGGCAGTGCACACAAGTCGGGTGAGCGGGGGAGATGGGGGAAGGCAGCTGGGTATTTTTGATGAGATAGACTATGAGAAGCTTCACAGGGTGGATCAGACCGTGGACGGAATCCGGCGCCGTTTCGGAGGGGACGCGGTCATGCGGGCTGCATTTGTGAATCAGCCCATTGATCACATGAGCGGAGGAATCTCCAGGGAGAAGCGATCTGTGGATTATGAGAATGTGACGATCTGCTAGTGTGCGGACTTGTTTGCATTTCTCTGGTAGCGGTTGAAAATAAGGGAGCAGTACAGGAACAAGAGGGAAAGGAGGAAGAAGCCATGGCATTTGGAGTTGACACAAATTCGCCAAGGGCGGACGCGGGTCTTGTGAGAGGAACCCAGAAGAAAATCGCCTGTGAGTGCTGGTTTACCAGCACAGGGAGGGTTATGCCTCTGATGGTGAAGCTGCAGGACGAGGAGGGGGAAATCCAGACAATCCGGGAGATTACTGTACATTCCCAGGAGAGGAAACGGTATGCGGGAATTCCCTCCATAGAATATGACTGTACCCTGGTGCTTCATGGACAGGAAATACGGGCATGGCTGATTTATTATCAGTCGGAAAATCAGTGGGTGATGAATTTTCGATAAAAGAGCCGGAGTTACTTCAGGGGCCAGAAGACATTTTACAGCGTCCAGAAGACATTCCACGGCAAATGCATTCCCTGGGGGTGGACGACTTTGGCATTATGCCGTATGATGTAGGTATGCTGTCCGGCAAAATTCAGATTGGGTGCCAAGGGAAGAGTCTCGGTGAGAGGGAAAATGCCAGAGGCTGTTAGAGCTGGATTCCCTGGGCCAGGAGAGCTAAGATTTGACGGGAAAATGCGAGAGGAGGCGGTAAGGTGATCCGCATTGCAATCTGTGATGATGAGCCCTATATGTGCGACCATATCCAAGCCATGGCGTCTGCATTTTTCCGCAGAAAAAATATGGAGATATGGATTCTGCAATTTTCCAGCGGGGAGGAATTGCTGAGCTGCGGCAAGCCTTTGGATATTCTGTTTCTGGATATTCAGATGAAGGGGATGGACGGCATGGAGACAGCCAGAGAGCTGCGCAGACGTAAGTTTCGGGGGACTCTGATTTTCATCACCGTGCTTCGGGAAATGGTATTTCAGTCCTTTCAGGTACAGGCCTATGATTATCTGGTAAAGCCTGTGGACCCAGGTGATTTTGAGAAACTCATGGAGCGTCTGTATGTTTCCATGCAAAATGCCCGGGAAGCCGGTCTGCTTGTCCAGAAGGGGAGGGAGAGCCGGATTATTTCTCTGGAGGACATTGTGTTCTGCGAAAGTATTGACAGGAAAATATACCTGCATTTATCCAGCCTGGAGGTGGTTGACTATTATGAGCGCATGGAGCAGCTGGAAACCAAGCTGGACCACCGGTTTTTCCGCTGTCATAGAAGCTATTTGATTAATCTGAAATATCTGAAAAGCTACAAAAACGGAATTGCCTATCTGGAGGGCGGGAAGGAGATCCCTGTTTCACGTCTGCGGGGCAAGGAGTTTTCCGGTGTGATTCTACAGTATATGAAAAACAGGTAGCGGCCTGCGAAATATGGGAGGAGGGAAAGGATGGATGCCATAGATTTTTTTAGCGTCTATATCATGGGAAGTGTTCAGCAGCTTTTGGGATTTTATTTTTATGGCAGGCTTCTGCATAAGAAAATCAGGTATTATTTCTATATCTTGTTTGCGCTCTGTGTGGCTGTAACGATTTCCATGGGTCCCAATGGCACAATGGCTCAATTTGGGGTCTTTGTCCTGCTGCTTACGGCAAGCGGGATTTTTATTTGCCGGTCAGACTGGAAGCCTGCTATTCTATACGCGTCCCTGGTGGTGGAGATCATGCAGCTCTGCTATGGGATTATAAACTGCTTGCTCAGTATTTCCTATCTGTGGATGCATGTCTTTGACTCAAAGGCGGCAGGTCTCATATTCATGCTGTCCGGAAATATTCTGTCTCTTCTGTTGACTGGTATTTGCTGCTATGTGGTATGGCGGTATATTTTGTGCGATCAGGCTCAGGAAAAACAATATGTGTTTCTGATTTTAACCCCGATTCTCATGATATTTCTTATGGAGGAATATATCAACACCGTTGTCTATGGCCGGGAGGTGGTTATAGGGAGCAACGGAAGTACAGAACATATGATGAACCATTATCAGATCCTTGTAATCCAACTGCTGGGAATGGCCAGCTTGTTCTGTATTTTATTCGCGTATAAGAAGCTTTTGCAAAGCTTTCGCCTGAGCACGGAGCTGACGCTTTTGGAGCAGGAGGAGCACTCCCTGAATCAGTATGTGGAGGAGGCCCAAGCCCGTTATGAAAAGACAAAGGCCTTCCGTCATGATGTGAGAAACCATATTGCCGTCATAAAAAGTCTTTTGCAGGGGAATAAGGCAGAACAGGCCTTGGGCTATGTAGAGGATCTGGCGGATCTGGCGGAGGGATTGTCATTTCCCTGCAGCACCAATAATCCAGTGGTGGATGTGCTGGCAGGGAATAAATTAGGAATCGCAAAGAGCATGGGAATCCATGTGAACTGTTCCCTCCTTCTGCCCTACCCTTGCGGAGTACGGGACATTGATTTGTGTATTATCCTGTCAAATGCCTTGGATAACGCTATCTGCGCGTGCAGAAAGGTAGAGGAAGGCCAAGAAAAATATATCCGGGTGACGGGGCGCCTTCAGGGAGATCTTCTTTTTCTGGAGATTGTAAACAGCTGCAACAAAATCACCGCCTTTCAAAAGGGAACAGGTTTGTCCAATATCAAGGCGGTAGTGGAAAAGTATCAGGGGGCCATGAGCGTTAAGGCTCAGAGGGGAGAATTTATGTTCCATGCGCTGCTTATCATTCCTGGGTAGGTTTTTCTTCCTTAGCTGCCGACCTCTGGCCTGAGGATTTCTGCCATAAGCTTGAGCAGATCCGGCAAATGAGCCGGTTTTGCCATATGCGCATTCATGCCGCTTTCCCTGGATCTGCGCCTGTCTTCCTCAAAGGCATTGGAGGACAAGGCGATGATAGGAGTGTTTGCTAAAATGGGGTCCGGAAGCTGACGGATAGCCCAGGCAGCCTCATAGCCGTTCATAATGGGCATCTGGATGTCCATGAGAATCAGAGCATAGCTGCCGGGATCTGATTGGGAAATTCTTTCCAGGGCCTCGCTTCCGTCCATAGCCGTATCCACCAGGATTCCCACATCCTGCAGAAGCTCCGCCTCGATTTCCAGGTTGATTTCGTTATCGTCCACCAGCAGGATCTTTCTCTCCCCCAGGATCTTTAGCACCTGTTCCTCCGCGTCGTCCGGGGACAGCTCCTGGATTTCCTGCAGGCGCAGGGTCAGGGTTATTGTAAAACGGCTCCCTTTTCCCGGTTCGCTTTCTGCCTGGATAGCGCCTCCCATTAGCTCTGCCAGACTCTTGGCAATGGTAAGCCCAAGACCTGTGCCATGGATACCGCTCTGGGTGGTATTTTTCAGGCGCTCAAAAGGCCGGAAGACGTGTTCCAGATATTCTTTGTCAATCCCCACGCCGTTGTCCTCCACCATAAACTGGTATACCGCATAGTTCTTGGTGGGATCCCTTTGCTCAGAAACAGAGAGTCGGATCTGTCCCCCTTTGTCGGTAAATTTAACAGCATTGCTGCAAAGGCAGTCCAGGACCTTTTTAAGCTTTCCGGAATCTACATAGACACAGGGATGATTCAGTTTGGACATATCCAGAGTAAGCATAAGATTTTTTGCCTCTGCCCCAGGGCGGACAAGATCATAGATCTCCTGCAGGGGTTCCGACAGATTGCATTCAGACACAACATTCTGCAGGGTTCCCGATTCAATGCGGGAAATGTCCAGCACATCGTTGATAAGACAGAGAAGCTGCTCGCTGGACGCCTCAATTTTTTGCAGATAATTCTCCGCCTTTACAGAGTCCTGGAGATGATTTTTGGCCAGTACCGTATAACCGGTGATGGCATTGAGAGGAGTGCGCATGTCATGGGACATATTGGAAAGAAAGGTATTTTTGGCAATATTAGAAAGCTTTGCGTGGTTTAAGGCGTCTTCCAGCAGCTGCTTGCGTTCCATCTCGTGCTGGATCTCACCATCCACTCTTCGATACCCTAAAACAACACGGGAAATGTGATCCTTGTTCCCCACAGCGGCAATACGCAGCTGCAGATATTGCAGCTCCTCTTCTTTTTGGACGCAATAATTAATATAGTAAGAGTTGACGCTTGATAATTTATTGCGAATATAATTGGGATCTGTGGCCTGTGTGACACGAGCACGGTCTTCCGGGCAGACCCAGGTTTTGACATAATCAGAAATATACCAGTCATAGGGACAGGTATCGAACTGTTTTCCAAACTGATGCTCTGACCGGCTGTACAGGCGGTATGGGAGGATCTGATTGGCATCCAGATTGGCATAGAGAATAGACTCATATTCCACACTGAGGCCCTCGATAAGTTCCAGACGGCGCAGGTGTTCCTGGTGAATGACTTTCATCTCCCGGTCATATTCCTCCAGACGGCTCTGGAGCTGCTGTTCTTCCTCCATTTTTTTATTGAGGAGAAGGGCCTTTTCCTGAAATTGACGCTGTTTTTTCTCTGTGGCGTCAGCGGCAAACACATAGAAGATATTTCCAGCGTAGTCGCTGTGAAGGAAATGACCATAATCCTCCACCCACCGGATCTCTCCGCCCTTTTGGATGATACGATATTCCACATAATCCAGATCATACTGGCTGTGAGCAATCTGCTCCCGAATACTTTCCTCCACCTCTTCCAGGTCATCTGGGTGAACAAGGCCCCGAAAGGAATGGTCTGTGTGCATGAGGAAATCTTTGTAGGTATCGCAGTTAAAAATGCGCAGCATAGCCTTGTTGGCATAGAGAATATTTTCTTCGCCATCCGCCTGATAGATAAAGAAGCCTCCGGGCATTTCATCCAGAAATTTTCTTATCTCAATCGCAGTATGGGGATTCACATTCCCCAAAACAGAGGCCAGCTTCTGAGACTGTGCCGCCCCTTCCACCTCAGGGGAAAAGGGTTCCGGCACATCCAGCGCAGATAAAAGATATTCAATTAATCCGTGATCCATATTTGTTTGACCGTTCAAAAAGCTGTCCCCCTCTTCTTGCGGCTGTGGGCGCCGCCCATTGCCTACAGAGACAGTATATCATTTTTTCGGGCGGTTGGGAATGGAAAAATGAAATCATTTTATCATCAATTTCCATCATTTTTCCATGACGCTGATGGATTCGATTCCCACGCTTCCGCCCCGGACTACCTCAATGTCTTTAAATTCCGATTTGATAAGCTGGACCACCGCGTCGTTTTTGGTGGCTGTCTGAACGAACTCCAGCAGCAGACTGTCCCGGCCGTAGTCAATGACCCGAGCCTTGAAGGTCTCAGCGATCTGAAACAGCTCCGTCTTGTCCGCAGGCGTGCAGCTGCGCACCTTAATATAGAGAATTTCCTTCATGCGGACAAAGATATCCGTGAAGTCTATGACCTTGATGACCTCTACCATGCGGTTCAGCTGCTTTTTGATCTGCTCAAAGGTTTCATCGTCGCTGACCGTGGCGATGGTCATGCGGGATACGGTGGGATCTTCAGTGGTTCCCACGGTCAGGCTGTCCAGGTTGTAGCATTTGCCAGAAAATAGTCCGGAAATCTTGGACAGCACGCCTACCTGATTTTCTACATACAGAGAAATCCATCTCTTTTTCATTGCGTTATCCATGTAATTGCCTCCTTGTATGGTTCTGTGGGATGAGGATCATTCTAATATTTGAAACAAAATTTCAGTCCAGGATCATATCTTCCAGTGTACCGCCGGGTTTGATCATGGGATAGACCATTTCCTCCGGGTCAATGAGGAACTCAATCAGGGTGGGCACGGTTTTGCTCTGTCGGGCCTGGGCAAAGGCAGCGGCTACCTCCTCCTTTTTCGTGACGCGGAGTCCCTTGGCGCCATAGCTTTCCGCCAGCCTCACAAAGTCCGGAGTATACTCGGGATATTCCCTCCGGTCTGTGCGCCGGGACAGGGCGCCGGCCTTTAAATTGGTCATGCCGTACCGCTTTCCATAAAACAGGTTTTGCCACTGCCGCACCATACCCAGGTAGGTGTTATTGAAAATACAGATAATCACAGGCAGCTCCTCCAGCACAGCTGTAGCCAGCTCCTGAATGTTCATCTGGATGCCTCCGTCCCCGGAAATGGAGATGACAGGGGTGTCTGGGCTTCCGATTTGTGCGCCGATGGCCCCGGGCAGGCCATACCCCATGGTGCCCAGGCCTCCGGAGGTGAGAAGCTTTCGCTTTTCCGTAATATCCACATACTGTGTGACAAGCATCTGGTGCTGTCCTACGTCTGTGACCAGAATTGCTTCCTCAAATTGCTGATTGATCTCCTTAAAAATATCCATGGGGCTCAAACGGCTATTCGGCCGCATAACAAGGGGATGATCTGCCTTCCAGCCGTCAATCTGAGAGGGCCAGCGGCTGGAGTGGTGCGAGTGGTTTTCCTGAAGATATTCCTCCATTTTTTCCAAGGCTTCCCTGGCGTCTGCCACAATGGGAATATCCACGTGGATATTTTTGGAAATGGAGGCTGTGTCAATGTCAATGTGCACGATCTGGGCGTGGGGCGCAAATTCCCGGAAACGTCCGGTAATCCGGTCATTGAAGCGGGTGCCGATGGAGAACAAAAGATCGCAGCTGCTGACAGCCATGTTGGCGGCATAGGAGCCGTGCATGCCCAGATTTCCCACATACAGGGGATGCCGGGTGGAGATGGCTCCCCGGCCCATAATGGTGGTCACCACGGGTACGCCTGTTTTATCCACTACCCGGGTGAACACCTCATTTGCCTGGGCTATGTTTACGCCTCCCCCCACCAGGAATAGAGGCTTCTTGGCCTTTTGCAGAAGCTTTAAGGCCCGTTTCAGCTGACCGATATGAATGCCGGTGTTGGGTTTATATCCCCGGATATTCACAGTTTTGGGATATTCCCCAGGTCCCAGCTCTGCCATCACATCCTTAGGCAGGTCCACCAGCACAGGACCAGGCCTTCCAGTGCGGGCAATGTAGAAGGCCTCTCTGACAATGCGGCCCAGATCCGCCCGGTTTCGCACCGTGACGCCGTATTTAGTAATGCTGCGGGTAATACCCACAATATCTACCTCCTGGAAGGCGTCGTTTCCAATCAGGTGCCGGGGCACCTGTCCTGTAAAGCACACCAGGGGCACGCTGTCATAGTTGGCGGTGGCAAGTCCGGTGACCAGGTTGGTGGCTCCGGGACCGCTGGTCACCAGACAGACGCCAACCTTTCCTGTGGTCCGGGCATAGGCGTCCGCCTCATGAACAAGGGCCTGTTCGTGACGGGGAAGAACCACGGCAATCTCATTTTGCCGGTACAGCTCGTCGCTGATATCAATGGTGCATGCGCCGGGATAGCCGAAGAGAACCTCCACGCCCTCCTCCTTTAAAGCGTTCACCAGTAGTTTGTTGCCTGAAATCTGTTTCATAGAAAAAGCACTCCTTTCCTGCTTGATTTTTATAATATAAAAGCCCCAAGCTGTAGAAGCTTAGGGCGAATAAATCCGCGGTACCACCTAAATTCAGAAACCAGGTCTCTGCACTCTTCCAATACGGGAAACGGTCCGATATTGTATCCCTGTAACGTGGGAACACGTCGGAGCCTACTGGGCAGAAGCGAATAAACTGCCGTTGGGTCCGCTGCTCAAAGGCTACTTCCACAACACTGTCACGAAGATTTTCACCCTCCATCTTCTCTCTGAGCTTCCAGGCGCTGTGTACTCCTCCTTGTCACTGCATTTGTGATCTGCATTTTTGAATATTATGCAGGATGGAGACGGATTTGTCAAGCGGTGGGGATAAATTTTGTAAATATCTTTGCCTTTTCAGGACGGTGTGATATATTAAAATAGATAGTATGTTTCTGAAAAAAGAAATGGAGAGAAATCAAATGAACAAACAATTTCCCAGAACAAGGGTAGGGGGATTGTCCCTTTCCCGCATGATTATAGGTTCCAACTGGCTGTTGGGATACAGCCATACCAGCAGCTCCGCGGATCAAATGATCCGGCGGCAGTATGACAGCACGGAAGCCTTTAAGCCCGTACTGGAAACCTATCTTAAGTATGGGGTGGATACCATTATGGCCCCCTTCCTCCAGGCGCCCATGCTGCTGCGGGCCGTGAAGGAGACAGAGCAGAAGCTGGGCCGGGAGATTTTCCTGGTGGACACGCCTGTTCTCAATGTTTCCGATTCCACTAAGGCCAGGCGGGAGGCGGAGGACACGATCCGAAGATCCGCGGCCCAGGGGGCAAAGCTTTGCCTGATCCATCACTCCTCGGCAGAGAAGCTGGTGGACAAGGAGGCCGGTGAGATCCGGCGTCTGGACGATTACACCCGGATGATCCGGGATGCGGGCATGATTCCCGGTCTGTCCGCCCACATGCCGGAGCTGGTGGTGTATTCTGACGAGAACGAATATGATGTGGAAACCTATATCCAGATATTCAACTGCGCAGGCTTTTTGATGCAGGTGGAGGTGGAAGCCGTGGCGTCCATGATCCAGCGGGCGAAAAAGCCGGTGATGACCATTAAATCCATGGCTGCCGGGCGGGTAACGCCTTATGTGGGGCTCACCTTTGCCTGGAATGCCATCCGCGCTCAGGATATGATCACCGTGGGGGCCTTTTCCGCTCAGGAGGCGGAGGAGGATATAGAAATCTCACTGGCTGCCATAGAGCACCGGTTTCCGGATCTGGAAAAACGTTCCAGCCCCAATGAGAATCAGGCGGCCTTTGGGGGAGAAGGCAGGGCCTGAGGGCAGGAAAGAGATTGACAAACCCCGGAGGGAATGGTTTAATTTTAATGTTCATACTGGATAGAATATAACGGATGAGGGGATACGTATGAAAACAGGATTTGACAACGAGAAATATCTGGAGATGCAGTCTGAGCAGATCCGCAGGAGAATCGGCCAGTTTGGGGGCAAGCTGTATATGGAGTTTGGGGGCAAGCTGTTTGACGATTTCCACGCGGCCCGGGTTTTGCCGGGATTTCAGCCTGACAGCAAGATCCGCATGCTGGCGCAGATGAAGGACCAGGCGGAGGTGGTTATTGTCATCAATGCCGGGGACATCGAGAAAAATAAAAAACGGGGGGATTACGGCATTACCTATGACGCGGATGTGCTGCGTCTCATTGATGCCTTTACCGGATATGGGTTGTATGTGAGCAGCGTGGTGCTGACCCAGTTCTGCGACCAGCCCAGCGCTGCGGCCTATCAGAAAAAGCTGGAGGCCCTGGGCCTTCGGGTTTACCGGCACTATGTGATTCCGGGATATCCCTCGGATGTGCAGCGGATTGTCAGCCAGGAGGGCTACGGCAGGAATGATTTCATTGAGACCACCCGCTCCCTGGTGGTGGTGACGGCCCCAGGGCCGGGCAGCGGAAAGATGGCCACCTGCCTGTCTCAGCTGTACCATGAGCACAGGCGGGGGGTGCAGGCAGGCTATGCGAAATTTGAGACCTTCCCCATCTGGAATCTGCCTCTGAAGCATCCGGTGAATATTGCCTATGAGGCGGCCACGGCAGATTTGAAGGATGTAAATATGATCGACCCCTTCCATCTGGAAAAATATGGAATCACCACCGTAAATTACAACCGGGATGTGGAAATCTTTCCTGTGCTGCAGTCTATTTTTCAGCAGATTTTCGGGGAATCCCCCTACTTTTCGCCCACAGATATGGGGGTGAATATGGCGGGAAACTGCATCATTGACGACCAGGCAGTGGAAAAGGCTGCCTTTCAGGAGATTATCCGGCGCTATTATCTGGCCCGCTGCGACCAGAGAAAGGGTGAAGTCAACGAGGAGATCGTGTATAAGCTGGAGCTTATGATGAAGCAGGCGGGAATCAGTGAGGCGGACAGGCCGGTCATCGGAGCGGCCCGGGAGCGGGCGGAACAGACCGGAGAGCCGGCGGCAGCCATGGAGCTTCCGGACGGTACCGTGGTGACAGGAAAGACCAGTGACCTTCTGGGCGCTACCTCGGCCATGCTTCTCAATGCGCTGAAAACCCTGGGCGGACTGGAGGACTCTCTCAAGCTTATTTCCCCGGAGATCATAGAGCCGGTGCAGGATTTGAAGGTCCGGCATATGGGAAATGTAAACCCCAGGCTTCATCTGGATGAGCTTCTCATTGTACTGTCCATCTGTGCGGTCCATGATGAGGCGGCCCGGGTAGCCATGGAGCAGCTTTCCAAGCTGAACGGGTGTGAGGTTCATTCCAGCGTGATCCTTTCCCAGGTGGACGAGTCTGTATTCCGGCGGCTGGGCGTGCATCTCACCTGCGAGCCGGTGTATGAGACCAAGAAGCTGTATCATAAATAAACCTGCATGCCAGGGCACCGTCGCCCAGGAAAGTCTGTCGGATGCATTGGGTATCCTTGTTTAGGATGTTGTATGGATTGGAAAATGCAGATATAAAGGAGCAGAAGCGCAGCAATGATGCAGGTATATGGGCGGCTTACCGGGGAGGGGCAGGGATCTTTAGAGGTGCGCAAGCTCTTGGAGGAGGCTCTGAGGAACTGCTGGCCGGAGCTTACAACGCTTCCTTCTATGGAAAAGGACTCCTGCGGAAAACCTTATTTTCCGGACTATCCCTGGATTCACTTTAACTTAAGTCATACCAGGGGCTTTGTATGCTGCGCCCTGTCGGAGACTGAGGTAGGGGTAGACGTGGAGCGGCGCAGGCCCCAGAAATACCAGGAGCGGATTTTGGGACGGTTCTCAGAGGAGGAGCAGAGGCTTTGGAGGGCTGCGCCTTCCAGTGAACGGGAGCGGCTGTTTTTCCGCATGTGGGTATTGAAGGAGAGCTATGTAAAGGCAGACGGCCGGGGACTTCGGATTCCCCTGGACAGCTTTTCTGTGCTGCCGGGCGGATTCCGGGGGGAGGAAAGAAAAAAATCGGAAAATTTGGGAGAAACAGCAGGGGAGAGGGCTTCCCAGGTCTGGCAGATCAAATGGAAGCAGGAGCCGGCAGAACAGGCAGCATATGGCCTGTACCTGTTTGATCTGGGAGACCTGCCCTACGAGCTGGGAGTGTGCGTCCGGGAGCCGGAAATTTCCCGGGAGCCGGGAGCACGCACTGGAAAGCCTGAGATTCCTGCAGAGGTGCGGTTTTTGTAAAAACGTTCACCCAGAGCATACCGTTTACGGAAAGAGAAGCCCCTGATCTTAGAAAAACAGGATTTTCAAAAACAGAATAGCAAGCACAACAAGGATAATGGGACGCACAATACGCGTCCCGTTTTTCACCACCAGACCAGAGCCCAGGTAATGACCTGCCATGCAGAACAGGGCGGCGGGAAGCCCCAGGGCATAGAACACCTTTCCGTTTAAGAGAAAGACCACCAGAGAGCCCAGATTGGAGGAAAGGTTTACAGCCTTGGTGTTGGCGGAGGCAGTGAGAATGTCCAGTCTTACCAGGCCCGTGTAGAGCAGGAGCAGGAAGGTGCCTGTGCCGGGACCGTAAAATCCGTCATAGCAGCCCACCACCAGAGAGATTGCCATGGAATACAGCATTGCCCGGGACCGGGGCAGGGGCGGCTTGGCGGGGACAGCCTCCGGCTCTATATCCTTTTTGTTTTTCCGCAGCACGTGCCAGGCTACCACCACCAGGACGGGAAGCAGCAGGTACTGAATCAGCGCCTCGCTTGCCAGCAGGGAAAGGCGGGAGCCCAGAGCAGATCCCAGCAGGGCGCAGAGAATGGAGAGGCCGGCCAGGGAGAGATCCAGGTAGCGGACCAGCCGGGCAGCGGAGATGGTGGTGCCGATGGTGGAGGAGAGCTTGTTGGTGGCAATGGCCGTGTGGGGCGGCAGGCCTGCCAGCAGAAAAGCAGGCAGGGAGATGAGTCCCCCGCCTCCGGCAATAGAATCTATGAATCCCGCCAGAAAGACCAGCGGGCATACAATCAGCAGCATGTTCAGGGTAAGTTCCATGGGAAAAGCTTCCTTTCATCTATAAGAATCAGGCTGCAGCCAGGGGCTGCTTCCGCCTGAATCAATATACCACAGGAACAGGAAAATGTATACAGGAGACTAAATTTTGCTGGCTTTTTGCTGGCCTTTTTGGTAGAATGGGGCAGAGGTGATGCGACATGAAAAGGGGACAGAGCGAGAATTTGAATGACAGGAGCAGGAATACGGATGATCTGGATCAATATGATCTGGATTTGGACTGGGAGGAATTAGATCAGCCTGACTCGGATTGGGAGAATTTGGACCAGACAGATTCGGATTGGGAGGAATCAGACCAGTTTGATCCGGATTCGGAGGACTATGGTCAGGACTTGGGCCGTGAGTACAGCGGAGACTTTGAGGATGACCAGGACGCCATAGACTTTGAGGAAGATCAGGAGAACCAGGATTTGGATAAGATAGAGGAGCACAGAAAGTGGGAGAAAACTACAAAGCGCAGGGGAAAACGCCGGCAGGGCGGAAAGATCTGGCTGGCCCTGATCGGGGTCTGCCTGTGCGTCATGGGCTTTTCCGTCTACCAGCTGGTTTCTATTTACCTGGAATACAAAGCCGGTACAGATGAATATCAGGAGCTGCAGCAATATGTGCTGGCTGATCTGCCGGCCCCCGGGGAGACAAAGGGATCG
The DNA here is from genome assembly GCA_022796795.1 of Lachnospiraceae bacterium. Taxonomy (GTDB): domain Bacteria; phylum Bacillota; class Clostridia; order Lachnospirales; family Lachnospiraceae; genus RGIG4284. The sequence continues at coordinate 14,040 of JAAWJI010000016.1, forward strand.
GAGGAGAACGGCGGGGAAGCAGAGCCTGAGGAGAATGGAGACGAAGCGGAGGGCGGATCAGAGACCGAGGACAGTATCCAGAGAGTGAGCTTTGACGAGCTGAAGGAAATCAACAGCAATATTGTGGGCTGGATTCAGATTCCCGGAACAAAAATCAGCTATCCGGTGCTCCAGGGAAGCGACGACGCCTATTATTTGAATCACACCTTTCGCGACAAGGTAAACAGCGCAGGAAGTATTTTCATGGAGACCCTGAACCGGCCGGACTTTATGGATTATCACACCATCATCTACGGCCATAATATGAAAAACGGCTCCATGTTCGGAGGGCTATCCTCCTATCGGTCGCCCACCTATCTGGTGGCCCATCCCTATATTTACATTGACGTGGAGGGAGGGCTTCTGCAGTATGAGATTTTCTCCTGTTATGAGACCACGGCAGACAGCGACAGCTACACCATCGGCTTTGCGCCGGACGAGGTTTACGCCGACTATCTGGAAACGATTCAGGGGCGGTCCCTGTATGATACGGGAGTGAGCGTGGGAATCGAAGACCAGGTTTTGACACTGTCAACCTGTACCAAGAGCGGGAAGGAGCACCGGTTTGTAGTCCATGCCAAGCGGATCTGAGACGGAAGGCTGGATGGGTCCGACAGTGAACACACCATCACACAGGAACCAGTGACAGGCGCGTTGGGATAAGCAGGAAGCCAGACAGGAAACGCCTGCCCTGCAAAAGGCTGACACACAGCAGGAATGTGTAAAGTCCTGCCCTGTGTTTGCGGAAAAACGATGAAAAAGGAGAGAGGTGCCATGGAGGGAGTAGAAAAGCTGAAAGAGCTGGTAGAGCAAAGCCAGCGCATTGTATTTTTTGGCGGAGCCGGTGTGTCCACAGAGAGCGGGATTCCGGATTTCCGAAGCACCGACGGACTATACCACCAGCAGTGGAGATATCCGCCGGAGATGATTCTGAGCCATACCTTTTACCAGAATAACACAGAGGAATTTTACCGCTTCTATAAAGAGAAAATGCTGATCCTGGATGCTAAGCCCAACGTGGCCCATAAAAAGCTTGCCCAGCTGGAGGCGGAGGGGAAGCTGACGGCAGTGGTGACCCAGAACATTGATGGGCTCCATCAGGCAGCAGGCAGCAAGACCGTGTACGAGCTGCATGGAAGCGTGCTTCGCAATTACTGCACCAAATGCGGTGCCTTTTATGATGCAAAATATATCCAGGACTCTCAGGGTGTGCCCCACTGTACCTGCGGCGGGGTCATTAAGCCGGATGTGGTACTGTACGAGGAGGGTCTGGACGATCAGGTGATCCGGGGAGCCGTGCGCGCTATTTCCCGGGCAGATCTCTTAATCATAGGGGGGACCTCTCTGGCCGTATATCCGGCGGCGGGCCTCATCGACTATTTCAGCGGCAGCGCCCTGGTGGTGATCAACAAGGCGCCTACGCCCCGGGACTCCCAGGCGGATCTGCTGATCCAGGGGAGCATCGGGGAGGCGCTTTCGGGACTTTAAAGCAGGGGGACAGATATGGAATATGAGGTAGGCGATATCGTAAAATTGAAAAAGCAGCATCCCTGCGGAAGCCAGGAATGGGAGATTCTGCGGGTAGGAGCAGATTTCCGCCTGAAATGCCTGGGCTGCGGGCATCAGATCATGATTGCCAGAAAGCTGGTAGAAAAAAACACAAGGGGACTGCGCAAGAACGCGGATCAGGAGTGAGCAGTCCCGTTGGCCCCATAACGGTATTGGTTCCGCGCCAATCAGCGGGGTGACTGGTGTGGGTGTGAAAAGTAACAGTAAACCTGCATGGGCCCGGAAAAATCAAGAAATAATGCTTGAACTTCATGGAAAAGCATGGTATAATATTGGTCCGTGGTATAGATCCAATGAAACAAATTCCTTGCTTCCTCCATAGAGGGGAGGCCAGAGACCAAAAGGAGGAAAAGACGCATGAACAAATATGAATTAGCGGTAGTTGTGAGTGCAAAGGTAGAAGATGACGTGAGAAGCGCCACTGTCGAGAAGGCAAAAGAGTTAGTGACTCGTTTCGGCGGAGTGGTGACAGAGGTGGAAGACTGGGGCAAGAAGAGACTTGCTTACGAAATCCAGCACATGAAAGAAGGCTTCTACTATTTCATTCAGTTCGAGGCAGATAGTACATGCCCGGCTGAAGTGGAAAAGCGTATTCGCATCATGGACAATGTGATCCGTTATTTGTGCATTCGCAAGGACGCAAAATAGAAAGTAGAGGATTGTTAGTATGAATAAAGTAGTTTTGATGGGACGCCTGACCAGAGATCCGGATGTACGTTACTCCCAGGGAGAGAATTCTACGGCAGTGGCCAGATTTACACTGGCAGTGGATCGCCGGTTTGCCAGAAGAGACGGCAATGACCAGCAGACAGCAGATTTTATCGGCTGTGTGGCCTTTGGGAGAACCGCGGAGTTTGTGGAACGGTATTTCCGTCAGGGAATGCGCATGACCATGAGCGGCCGCATCCAGACCGGAAGCTATACCAACCGGGACGGACAGAAGGTGTACACCACGGATGTGGTGGCAGAGGAAGTGGAATTTGCAGAGAGCAAGAATTCCAGCGGCGGCGGAGACAACAGCGGCTTCCGCCAGACAGCGGCTCCTATGCCTTCCGCAGCGGCAGACGGATTCATGAATATTCCGGACGGAATCGACGAGGAATTACCCTTTAACTAACAATCGGAAAGATAGAGAAATATTGAGGAGGTAAAGGAAATGGCTTACACAAAATCCGATAAAGGCGATGCTCCTATGAAGAGAAGACCCATGGGCCGCAGAAGAAAGAAAGTCTGCGTGTTCTGCGGAAAAGAAAATAATGAGATTGATTACAAGGATGTAAATAAATTAAAGAGATACGTATCTGAGAGAGGAAAGATCCTCCCCAGAAGAATTACCGGAAACTGCGCAAAGCATCAGAGAGCTCTGACCGTTGCCATCAAGCGGGCGCGTCACATTGCATTGATGCCTTATGTGCAGGACTAATCTGACAGATTAATAATCGGATATTGAGACAGCCGCCTGGGTGGATAAGCCTGGGCGGTTGTTTTTAGTTTGCCCAGCATAGAGGAATTTGCCGCTCATGCGGCGTGCGGGCCGCGCCATCTGTTTTCTTTCATAAAAAAAGCCGTTTTCAGGGGAAAACGACAGGCAAATTTCGTAGAGTTGCCTACTCTACGAAAACCATATTGTTTTTTTCTATAAGACTTCTGTTATTATATCCATATTCTTTCATAGTTTCAATAGGAATCTCTAAATTTATCATTGTTTTTCTGGATTTTGGGGTAGAAACCGCTGGTTTAGACGGAAAATCTTCCCATCTCTGTATCGAATCTTAGTTTTATTTGAATGTAAATTTCTTTTAAAAGAAATAAAGTTCAGATAATATTATAAATTCACAGAATATTTTCCTAGAGTAGGCAAATCTACGAAAGCAGTAAAGGGGAAGTTTATCATTTGGTACACACTTTATTGCCCGGATAAAAAAGAAACAGAGCTGCTCCTGCTTTGCAGGCAGCATTTTACGGATTCTGCAGCGGAAAAAGTCTTTTTGCTGACCTGCGACCGGATGCGGCGGTATGAGGGGGCCTGGCATATGGAACAGAAGCCGCTCTTTAAAGGGCATGTATTTTTGGAGAGTGGGAATCCGGAACAGCTGCTGGAGGAGCTGAAAGGCTTGAGGACGCTGGGAGCAAGGCTTTCTCTTGTACTGCCGGAAGAGGAGCGCTTTTTGCGGCTGCTATGCGGCGAGGATCATCATCTGGGATTTTCCAGGGGTTATATCAGAGAGGGGCGCACCTGTGTGATAGAAGGTCCTTTGCAGGGAAGAGAAGCCTGGATCGGGAAGATTGACCGGCATAAGCGGTTGGCCCGGGTGAGGGTTCCGGGAATGAAGGCTCCAGGGATAAAAACTACAGGAATGAGAAGTCCGAAAACGGAAATTCCAGGAACAAAGGTTTCGGGAGTGGAGATTCTAGGGACGGAGGTTTCGGGAGTGGAGGTTCCAGGGATGGAGGTTTCGGGAGTGGAAATTCCAGGAATGAAAGACATGGACTGGGAAGTTCGGGAACTGCATAAAGAAATCTGCGCCGGTCTGGAGATTGTATCCAAGGACTGAAGAAAAGACAGAGGGCAGAGGAAAATGAGAAAGATAGCGTTTAGTCCGCCAGATATGGGGGCGGATGAGATCCGGGAAGTGGGGGAGGCGCTCAGAAGCGGCTGGATTACCACAGGTCCGCGGACTAAGGAGTTTGAAAAAAGAATCGGGGCCTTTTGCCATACAGGCCGGGCTGTGTGCCTGAATTCGGCTACCGCTTGCCTGGAATTAATCCTGCGTTTGCTGGGCATCGGCCCGGGGGATGAGGTGATTACCTCCGCATATACCTATACGGCGTCGGCCAGCCCGGTATGCCATGTAGGGGCGAGGCTGGTGCTGGTAGATACAGCCAGAGACAGCTGGGAAATGGATTACCAGGCCCTGGAGGCTGCCATTACGGAGCGGACAAAGGCCATTATACCCGTGGATCTGGGCGGCGTCATGTGCGACTATGACCGCATGTTCCAGATTGTCCGGCGGCAGCAGGCAAAATTCCAGCCGAAAAATAAGCTTCAGGAGGCCATAGGCCGGATCTGTGTCATCGCGGATGCCGCCCACGCCTTTGGAGCCTGGAGACAGGTGGAGGGGCAGAAGCGGATATGTGGGGAGGCTGCGGATTTCACAAGCTTTTCCTTCCACGCAGTGAAAAATCTGACCACGGCAGAGGGAGGCGCCCTGACCTGGCGGCCTATTCCGGGAATCGAAGATGACTGGATCTATCAGCAGTTTATGCTGCTCTCCCTTCACGGGCAGTCCAAGGATGCCCTGGCAAAAACCAAGCTTGGAGCCTGGGAATATGACATTGTTTCCCCCGCCTATAAGTGCAATATGACAGATATCATGGCGGCTCTGGGCCTGGTGCAGCTGGAGCGGTATCCCGGTCTTTTGAAACGGCGAAGAGAATTGATTCAGATTTACGACAGAGCTATGGACAGGCTGGGGATAGAGTATTTGCGCCATGAGGGAGCGGATTTCCGAAGCTCCGGACATCTGTATCTGATCCGGGTGCCGGGATATTCGGAGGGGCAGAGAAATGAGGTGATTACCCACATGGCAGAGCAGGGAATTGCCTGCAATGTCCATTATAAGCCCCTGCCTATGATGACAGCCTACCGGGACCTTGGCTTTTCCATAGAGAGCTATCCCAATGCCTATGCCATGTTTGCCAATGAGATTAGCCTGCCTCTGCATACGGGATTGTCGAATGAGGATGCGGAGTATGTGTGTGTGAAGCTTCAGGAGAGTTTACATGGTTTTGAGGGAATGGGGGAATTTGCCTGAAGAATTGCAGATTCCGGAGGTTAGAAAATATTACGACGTCTTGTCCAGAAAAAAGGGTGTTCTGATCTGGAAGCGGATTTTTGATGTGGCAGCGTCAGCAGTGTTATTGGTATTGCTGAGTCCTGTCATGCTTGTGATTGCGTGCTGCATCCGGCTGGATTCCCCAGGGGAGATCCTTTACCGTCAGGAGCGGGTGACTGTTTATGGAAAGCATTTTCGGATTCATAAGTTTCGAACTATGATTGCCCATGCGGATCGTCTGGGAGCTGCAGTTACCGTAAACAAAGATGCCAGAATTACGAGAGTGGGCAGTCTGCTTCGGAGAGTTCGTCTGGATGAGCTTCCCCAGCTGCTGGATGTGCTGTCTGGGAACATGACCTTTGTGGGAACCAGGCCGGAGATCCCCGGGTATGTGGCCTGTTATACCAATGAAATGAAGGCTACCTTGCTGCTGCCTGCAGGGATTACCTCAGAGGCAAGTATCCGGTTTAAGGATGAGGCCCGGCTGCTGAGTGAAACAGAATATGCAGACCAGGCCTATGTGGAGCGGGTGCTGCCGGAAAAGATGAAATATAATTTGAAGGCTCTGGAGGAATTTGGGTTTTGGAAGGATATGGGAACCCTGCTCCGTACTGTAGGAGCCGTGTTGGGAAGAGGGTAAGGCCGAAAGAGGAGATTTCTGATAGGACTGAAAGATGCTGCCTCTGCCAGAAAAGACAGGAAAGAGTTTGCGGAAAGCTTCACAATTTGTTCATACCCTGGAGGTTTTGAAGAGTGATGAGAAGAGCAAAAGCCATTGATGGAGTGAGGAGGGAGAGTATTTGAATGAAGACGAAGTTATTGTTTCTGTAATAATGCCTGTTTATAACGAGGAGAAATACATTGCAGACTGTATTGAATCATTATTAAAACAGGATTACTCCATCAAAAAAATGGAGTGGCTATTTATTGATGGATGTTCTACAGATAACACAGTTGCGATTATTGAGCAATATAAAAGCAGGTATCCATACTTGATAACATACTACAGCAACCCAAAAAGGATAGTTCCATATGCTATGAATATAGGAATTAGACATGCAAGAGGAAAATATATTATTCGTTTAGATGCACATGCAGAATATGCAAAGGACTATATTTCAAAATCTATATTTTATCTGGAGACTACGGATGCAGATAATGTAGGAGGAGTAGCGGAAACAAGGTCAAGAGGGAAGATAGGAGAAACCATAGCTAGGATGTTATCCTCTAAATTTGGTGTTGGAAACTCTCAATTTAGAACAGGTGGAGTAAGCGGATATGTGGACACTGTTCCCTTTGGAGCTTTTCGCAGAGAGGTTTTTGAAAAATGGGGAGGCTTTGATGAACGACTGACTCGCAATCAGGATAATGAAATAAATTATAGAATTCGGAAAAATGGAGGAAAGGTTTATTTAGCAAGTGATATTCATTTCTCATATTATTGTAGAGATAGCATCAAAGGCATTGTAAATATGAGTTTCAAGAATGGAATGTGGAATGTTATAACCATGAAATTATGCCCAGGATCTATGGGAATCCGACATTTTATTCCCTTGATTTTTGTACTTTCCCTGATATGCCTGCCATTTTTGTGCTGGCTTTGGCATCCGGTTATTGTTCTGTTTGTTGCTGAACTTTCCTTATATTTTTTAATGAACATATTTTTTTCATTAAAACAGGCAGAGAGTTTATATCAATTTAACTTGCTCTTTATACTATTTCCAATTTTTCATATTACATATGGATTAGGATCAATAGCAGGGATTTGTAAAGTAATCCTAAAAAAGTTTTGAATATATTGATAAAGCATTTTTAAACAAGGGAAAGAGGAGAAAAATGAAAGATAAATTAATGCGAAAAATAAGTAACAAAGAAATAGAGGTCGGAGTAGTAGGGTTAGGATATGTTGGTCTGCCTTTGGCTGTAGAAAAGGCAAAAGCGGGTTTTAAAACAATTGGTTTTGACATACAGAAAGAAAAGGTAGAACTTGTAAATGAAGGACATAACTACATCGGTGATGTAGTAGATAAAGATTTAAAGGACTTAGTAGAAAAGGGAAGATTACAGGCTACAGCTGATTTTAGTTTTGTCAAGGAAGTTGATTTTATTGCTATATGTGTCCCCACACCCTTGGACAAGCATCAGCAGCCTGATATTAGTTATGTGAGGTCCTCAGCAGAAGAAATTGCAAAATACCTGACAAAGGAAACTATTGTAGTCTTGGAATCTACCACATATCCGGGCACCACGGAGGAATTAGTAAAACCGATTTTAGAAAGGGGCTCTGGATTAAAGTGTGGAGAGGATTTTTACTTGGGATTTTCTCCAGAACGGGTAGACCCGGGGAACTTACTATATAAAACAAAAAATACTCCCAAAGTAGTAGGAGGAGTAGGAAAGGATGCCACAGAAGTAATTGCTGCGATGTACAGATCTGTTTTAGAGGGAGATGTAGCAGAGGTATCATCGCCCGCGATCGCAGAGATGGAGAAGATTCTTGAGAACACGTATAGAAATATTAATATTGGTTTGATTAACGAACTGGCAATTCTCTGTGACCGTATGGGAATCAGTATTTGGGAGGTTATTGATGCTGCTAAAACAAAGCCTTATGGTTTTCAGGCATTTTATCCTGGACCAGGTCTGGGGGGACATTGTATTCCACTAGATCCCTATTATCTTTCTTGGAAGGCTAGAGAATACGGATTTCATACATCCATGATTGAGAGCTCTATGATGATAAATGATCGGATGCCAGAATACTGTGTAGACAGAGCAGCACGTATTTTGAACCGGTTTGAGAAGTCCTTGAAGGGTTCAAAGATTTTAGTAGTAGGAGTAGCTTACAAACAGAATATTGACGATTATCGGGAGAGCCCTGCGTTAGAGGTAATAGAAATTTTAAAACAGGCAGGTGCGAAGGTAGAGTATTATGATCCATGGATTTCGCAATACAGATATCATGGACAGATCGTGAAAGGAATGACAGAGATTACACCAAGTCAGGTAGAAACCTATGATTTATTGATGATAACAGCGGCTCACTCCAATGTTGATTATGAGATGCTACAGAAATATGGAAAGGCTATTTTTGATACGAAGAACGTGATGAAGGCAATTAAGAATCGAGATAATATTGAGGTTTTATAGAAGAACAGGAGAAAGGATCTCATGAGATACGCACTAATTGGATGTGGACGAATTGCCTTAAATCATGTAAAGGCAGTATGCAATAATCATTTGGAGTTTGTAGCAGCATGTGATTTAGAATATACGAAGATTGCTAAGCTGCTGAATAAAGCAGAATATAGCGACCCGGATTCTGTAAAGCAATATACGGATTATAAAAAAATGGTAGAAGAAAATGATCTGGAACTTGTTGCGATTGCGACAGAAAGCGGCGTACATGCAGAGATCGCATTATATTGCATTGACCATGGCATAAATTGTATTATTGAAAAACCTATTGCCATGAGTATGCAGGATGCAGATGAAATTGTCCGGCGTTCTCGGGAAAAGGGTGTCAAGGTATCTGCCTGCCATCAAAATCGCTTTAATGTGGCAGTACAGGAAATGCGTAGAGCTTTAGAGAGCGGACGATTTGGAAAACTGTCTCATGGATCTATCCATGTGCGATGGAATCGGAATGAGGGCTATTATACACAGGCCCAATGGAGAGGAAAATGGTCTTCGGATGGAGGAGCATTGATGAACCAATGTATTCATGGCATTGATCTGCTTCGCTGGATGATGGGGGACGAGATTGAGGAAATCTATGGACAGACTCGGCAGCAGTTTCATAATTATCTGGAGGCCGAGGATATAGGTATGGCTGTTGTAAAGTTTAAGAATGGAGCGATCGCGACGATTGAAGGAACAACAAATGTGTACCCACAGAATTTAGAGGAAACGTTGTATCTTTTTGGAGAGACCGGTACGGTAAAATTAGGAGGTACATCTACGAATAATATTGATGTTTGGCAGTTTGCAGATGAGGATGAAGAAGATGAGAGGAAGAAAGGCCTGAAAGAAACTACAAGCAATGTTTATGGAAATGGACATACCAGATTATATGCGGATATGGTAGATGCTATAAGGGATGACCGACTGCCGTATGTAGATGCAGTTGCGGGAAGAAATGCACTGGAAGTTGTTTTGGCAATTTACAAAAGCCAGAAAGAAGGAAAAACAGTCAGGCTTCCTTTAAAACAGTTTAAATCGGTGGAAATGATAGGAGAATTTTGATGAATTATTTTGTGCATGAGAGTAGCTACATCGACGAGGATGTAGAAATCGGCGAAGGAACAAAAATTTGGTATTTTTGTCATGTGCAGAAGGGAGCTAGAATTGGAAAGAACTGTTCTTTTGGACAAAATGTAAATATATCCAATGATGTGATCGTTGGGGATATGTGCAAGATACAGAATAATGTATCTCTTTATAAAGGTGTGGAGCTGGAGAAAGGGGTGTTTTGTGGACCATCCTGCGTGTTTACCAATGATCTGACACCTCGGGCAGAATATCCAAAAGGTACAGCTGGATTTAAACGTACTTTGGTTCGGGAAGGGGCAAGTATTGGAGCAAATGCCACTATAATTTGTGGAAATACCATTGGACGATATGCTATGGTAGCAGCCGGAGCAGTAGTAACGAAAGATGTACCAGATTATGCGTTGGTGGCTGGAATTCCGGCACGAATGGTTGGGAGAGTGGATGAGCAAGGAAATATTATTAGGGAGTAGAGAAGAGGATACATGAAAGGAAAGAATAAAGTTTGCCATATGACAAGCACTCATACTAGATATGATGTACGGATTACTCAAAAGGAGTGTATGTCATTAGTTAAGGCTGGATATGAAGTGTATCTGATAGTATGTGATGATGCAGAAGAGGAGGAATATAAGGGAATCCATATTATTTCTACCGGATTTAAGCCTAAGAGTCGTTTAGAGCGGTTTTATTATGCAGGAAAATTGTTATACAGAAAAGCGATTGCAGTAGACGCTGAGATATACTGCTTTCATGACCCAGAGCTGATTAGATTTGCAAAGGGCTTGTATAACAGAGGAAAGAAGGTCATTTTTGATAGTCATGAATTTTACGCATTGCAGATATTAACCAGAGAATATATTCCCTTTTATTTTAGAAAAGGCATTGCTTGGCTTTATCAGAAAATAGAGAAGTATTATCTTCAATATATTAATGCTGTACTTATTCCATGCACAATTGACAATAAAAATTATTTTGCAGATAAGGCAAGGAAAACAGTATATATATCTAATGTGCCAAAACTATGTGAACTTTATGACTGGTATGATGAGAATGCAGAGAAAGAAAATGCTCTTTGTCATGTGGGTAGTCTTACATATGAGAGAGGAATCTGGCATTTAGCAAAGGCTATGGAAAATATTAATGCAAAGCTAAAATTGGCTGGATTTTTTTCACCTTTAAATTTTCAGGAGGAATTGAAGAAAGTAAAGGGGTATGAAAAAGTAGAATATCTGGGATTTTGTAATAGAGAAGATGTTAAAAAACTATATATGAAATCTAAAATTGGACTTTGTACAATTTTAAATGTGGGTCAATACAACCATATAGATACCATGGCTACTAAAATATATGAGTATATGTCCATGGGGATACCAGTTGTACTATCAGATACGCCATATATAAAAAAGGTATTAAGCAAATATCCATTTGGGATAGCAGTAAGCCCAGAGAATCCACAGGAGATTGCAGATGCTGTAAACTTTTTGTTGGATCATCCAGAAGTGGCGGATCAAATGGGAAAGACTGGACGAAAAGCAATAAAAGAAACATATAATTGGGAAATAGAGGAAGAAAAGTTGCTGCATTTATATAGAGAGCTGGAGAGATAAAAAAGTATATGATAGCGGTTATTAATTATGGTTTAGGAAATGTAGGCTCTATTCTAAATATGTTAAAAAAGATAGGAGCTAAGGATTCTATCTTGGCACAAACGCCGTCTGAGATAGCACAGGCGGATAAATTGATTTTACCAGGTGTCGGAGCTTTTGATACAGGAATGGAACTATTGCATCGAAGTGGTTTGATAAATGCGATGAACATCCATGTATTGGAAAATAAAAAGCCTATTCTGGGAATTTGTCTGGGAATGCAGATGCTGGGACTTTCTAGTGAAGAGGGAGTTCACCAGGGATTGGGATATATTGATTTTAGAAGCAAAAAGTTTCTTATGAAAGATAAAGAATGGAAAATTCCGCATATGGGATGGGACTACGTAGAAGTTGTGAAAAAAGAAAATCCTTTGGTTTCAGAGAGTAAGCCGCCGTTAAAATATTACTTTGTACATTCTTACCATGCTGTGTGTAAGAATTTTGAGGACATTTTAATGAATTGTGACTATGGATACACGTTTACTGCGGCTGTAAATAAAAATAATATTTATGGGGTGCAATTTCATCCAGAGAAAAGTCATAAATATGGGATGGAGCTATTGTCAAATTTTGTGAAAGCGTGTGGTTAATGTATAATCGTCCAAGAATTATACCATGCCTGTTAATACAGGAACAGGGACTTGTAAAAACAGTGAAGTTTTCGAAACCTAATTATTTAGGCGATGTGATAAATGCAGTTAAAATCTTTAATGAAAAAGAGGTTGATGAACTTTGTCTGCTGGATATTACGGCATCCACTGAAGGAAGAGGGCCTGACTTTTCGTTGTTGAGAAATATAGCTTCAGAGGCCTTTATGCCTATGAGCTATGGAGGAGGAATTTCAACCCTGGATCAGGCAAAGAAGCTTTTTTTTATAGGCTACGAAAAAGTGATTTTAAATACCTCGTTTGTATTGCATCCAGGATTAATATATGAGATTGCAGAGTTTGCTGGAAGCCAAAGTGTTGTTGTATCAATAGATGCAAAGAAAAAAGTGTTAGGTGGTTATCAATGCTACATTAATGATGGAAAGAAAAGAACAGAGAATACACCTGCAGAATTGGCTGTTTTAGCAGAAAAATCAGGAGCAGGAGAAATTTTGCTAAATTGTATAGATCGGGACGGAACAATGTCAGGATATGATATAGATTTAGTCAAGTCTGTTGCAGAAAAGGTAAGTATCCCTGTAATTGCGTGTGGAGGAGCGTCTAAGGTTTCGGATTTAAGGCAGGTATTGCAGGAAGGACATGCTCATGCAGCTGCAGCTGGAAGTATGTTTGTCTATTATGGAAAAAAGAAGGCGGTACTGATTAATGTGCCAGACGAGCAGGAATTGATTGCAGGAGGAGTCTATGTTGAATAATTCAGATAACAGGATTTGTACCAGATGCATTATGGATATGAGTGATCCGAACATAACCTTTGACGAAAAAGGGGTGTGTAATCATTGCCATCAATATGACAGGGACGTTGCCTTACTGGGATATAAGGGGAAGGAAACGGAGCTGGAGCTGAAAAAATTAATAAAAGAAATGAAGGCGTTTGGAAAAGGCCGAGAATATGATTGTATCCTTGGGATTTCTGGCGGCGTAGATAGCGCATACATGGCGTACTTGGTAAAAAAATGGGGACTCCGTGTTTTGGCAGTGCATGTGGACGCCGGGTGGAACAGTGAGATTGCAGTAGAGAATATTCAAAAGATGTGTAAAGCTCTGGGTATGGATTTACATACCATAGTAATAGATTGGCCCTCTATGCGAGAGATTCAGCGGGCTTATATGTTTTCCGGTTTGCCTAACTTGGATGTGCCTCAGGACCATGTATTTATGGCCGCTATGTATGCGTATGCAAAGAAATATAAAATTAAGTATATGTTAAATGGGAGTAATTTGTCCACAGAAGGGATACTTCCAAATGCATGGGGATATACGGCTACAGACTTTAGAAGTATTAAAAGTGTTTATAAGAAATGGGGGCGTCGCCCAGGTGTTTTCAAAAAATATCCCCATTTTGGGATTTTGAAATATTTTTATTATCAAATGACCGTGAAACGTATCAAAATTTTAAACTATGTGCCCTATTCGAAAAAGGAAGCCATGAAGGTGCTGGAAAGGGAATTTGACTGGAAATATTATGGCGGGAAACATTTTGAATCCAGGTTTACAAAATTTTTCCAAGCCTATTATTTGCCGGAAAAATTCCACTACGATAAAAAGCGGGCTCATTTGTCCAGCCTAATTGTTGGAGGAGAAATGACTCGGGAGGAGGCATTAAAAGAAATGGAGGATGCCTCTGCCTATCCCAGAGAGGAAATGCTGGAGGACAGAGATTATATCTTAAAGAAACTGGATATATCATTAGACCAGTGGGAGAAAATTATGAAAGGACCCTGTAAAAGTGAAGATGATTATGCCTCCAGTAAAAGGTTGATAAACCTTTTGGTGAAAGGAAAACGGTTACTACAAATTCGTAGACAGAAGGGCTAAGAAATGAACCTATTAGTGATTGCGCATTATCAGGATGATGGAAGTCCTTATGTAAGCTTTGTCCATAGCCAAGCGGTTGAATACGTAAAGCAGGGAAATCATGTTATCGTAATAGCACCCACCGTATTTGGAAAGACATATCAGCATTTGAAAAACCGAAACCCAATAACCATAGATAACATTCCCATTTACTATGTGGATTACCTGTCATTTTCTAATTATGGAAAATACTCCGTGAATAATTGGTGCGGGTATGCTGCGATTCTGCCATTGGTCAAAAAATTAATAAAAAAAGATTCCATTGATATGATACATGCACATACCATTGGATTTGATGGATATTTAGCAGTTAAATTAAAGAAAAGATTCCATATTCCGGTAGTGATTACCACCCATGGCACAGATAGCATGGGGGAAATAAATCGTAAAAAAGGAAAATATATTACTGCCATTTGTAAAAGAGCAGATTGTACGGTTGCGGTCAGCTCAAAATTAAAAAAATTACTCCTGACAGAAGAACCAAAGCTTAATATCCATGTGATACGGAATGGTTTTTATAACAAAGAAATGCGGAATAAAGAAAAGGAGACCTATACGATCCTTCAGGCAGGTAGCTTGATTAGAAGAAAAAAAGTGGACGTGACATTACATGCCCTTGCATTGGTATTAAAAAAATATCCTCAGGTACATTTTGACATCATCGGTGAGGGTAACGAGGAGACAAGGCTGAAACAGATTTGCAGGGACTTGGACATAGAGAAATCGGTCTGCTTTCACGGATATTTAAAAAATGAAGTTGTCTTACAGTATATGTCCAAGGCCAGGATATTTGTAATGCCCAGCGTAAATGAAGGCTTTGGAATCGTTTATTTAGAGGCCATGTCTCAGCGTTGTGTTGTAATAGGCACAAGAGGGGAAGGGATTGAGGATATTGTTGAGAATGGTAAGAATGGAATTTTAATCAGGCCAGATGATGCGGAAGAATTGGCTAGCCATCTGATGAAGTGTTTTTCATCTTCAGAATATTGTGAGGAAATCGCAGATAGAGGTTTTCAAACCTCACAAAAATTAACATGGGAATCCAATGCGAAAAAATATATTCAATTATTTAAGGAAATAATTTCCCAGTATGTCGTAGAAGGAATGGAATATTCATGAATATATATACAATTACATTTTGTAACACAACGAATGTTGGGGCGGCCTTGCAGGAATATGCATTGCAGAAATTTCTCCAATCAAAAGGACATAGGGTTAAGGTAGTACAATATATTCCTCCTTTTATGAGAAAAGGACAATCTGTTTGGGGTGCTTTTTTACAGGGGAAACATATCATACAATCCCTCAAGGGATTTTTGTTAGTTCCGCTAAAGGTGAATAGAAAGCGAAAATATATTCGATTTTCCAAAAAATATATCTCCCTTACCACTGTTTGTAGAAACAGCTTGGAAATTGAAAAATTGGAGCAGCCGGATATATATGTTGCAGGCAGCGATCAAATATGGAATGATGAGCTGGTTGATTGGGACCCTGGATACTTTTTACAGTTTCATACACCTGCACGAAAAGCATCTTACGGGGCAAGCGCGGGAAAGGATTCCTTTTCTGATGATTTTTTGTGCAAGCTGAAGGAAAAAACCAAGGACTTTTATGCGATTTCAGTGAGAGAAACTGCCTTAAAATTATCCTTGGAAAGGATTCATGTTAAGGATGTAGAGCTGGTATTAGACCCTGTTTTTTTACTTCCCCGGGAACAATATGAAACAATTTTACAGAAACCCAAGATTAGCAGCTATGTTTTACTGTATGAGGCAGAGGTCAATGAAAATTGTATTCATATAGCACGCAAGCTGGCTAAATCTTATCATTTGAAAATCGTACAGATAAATCGTGTGAATAACAGGTATCATGTAGATAAGTTATATCCTTGTGTTTCTCCAACGGAATTTTTAGGTCTAGTGAAATATGCAGATTATGTTGTTACGAACTCTTTTCATGCAGTAGCAGTTTCTTTAATTTTAGAAAGACCATTTTGGGTAATCAAATTAAAAGAACGTTTTTCGCGGATTGCAAGCCTTTTAAAAATAGCAGAATTGGAAGATCGAGTTTTAAATAGTAGTGAGGCAGATTTTGGAAAGGCTATAGATTATGAAATGGTGAAACGTAATTTAACACCCTTAAAAAAAGAGTCTGAGAGATATTTAGAGGTTGTGACAAGTATGAATGGGCAGGAAAAAATATGAAATTATTTGTAAAAATATTTGGTAGATTAATGATGACTCTTACAGAAAAGAGAGAAAATATTCTAGGACTTTATAATTCTACTATAGTTAATAACCCAAGTGGCAGTGGATTTGTCTCAGGGAAGGTTTTATTGAGATACCCTGGACATATTACGATTGGAAAGAACAGTTATGTAAATGGCGGACAGCTTTCTGCCTCTCCCAATGCTTATATAAAAATAGGTGATAATTGTCTGATTTCTTATCAGGTACATTTGCGGACAGATATGCACATTTATAAAGAGCGGGATATTTTAATTAGAGAACAGGGCCATCAGGAGGCGGATATTATTATAGAAAATGATGTGTGGATTGGGTACGGAGCTCAAATATTTGGGGGGGTTACTTTGGGAGAAGGATGTGTGGTTGGGGCAGGGACGATTGTAACCAAAGATGTAATGCCTTATCAGGTGGTTGTGGGAGAATCAAAGATGCGAGTGATTGGAGAAAGGATATAGGATTTTGGAAGTAAGACAACCTTTAAACAGGACGAGCAAATTTTTGTACAATACATTTTTTGCAGCAGCATATCAAATTGTGATCCTGGCAGCAGGCTTTATTGTGCCGAGAATTATGCTGCAATATTATGGATCGGAAATAAATGGGTTAATTACTTCCATTACACAGTTTATCAATTATTTTAATTTGGTGGAAGCTGGTCTGGCAGGAGCCTCTGTGTATGCATTATATAAGCCCTTAGCTGAAAATAATCACAGAGAAATTAGTGCGGTTGTTACGGCAACCAAAAATTTCTATATGATATCAGGATATATATTTTCCGCATTAGTGATAGTTCTGGCATTGATTTATCCGATGGTGGTTCATGTAGATGGCCTGAATTACTGGCAGGTGCTATTGCTTGTTCTGGTTTTAGGATTTACTGGCATACTGGAATTTTTCACGTTAGGAAAATACCGCGCTCTTCTAACAGCAGATCAAAAATTATTTGTCATTTCCATATCTTCTATTTTATATACAGTTTTAAACACTGCTATTTTAGTTGCCATGGCTTTTATGCAAATTCATATTGTTGTGGTAAAGGTAGTAGCTCTTAGCGCGATTTTATTAAGATGCCTGATATTGTACCAATACACAAGACGCAATTATTCATACCTTAATTTTAAAGAAAAACCTAATAATCGGGCATTAAATAAGAGGTGGGATGCATTGTATCTGCAGATTTTAGGAGCGATACATTCAGGAGCTCCAGTAATTATAGCAACTATTTTTACGAATCTTAAAACAGTGAGTATCTATAGTGTTTATAATATGGTGATCGGGGGGATATCAGGAGTTCTTGGTATATTTACTAATGGATTGTCTTCATCCTTTGGAGATATTATTGCAAGAAAAGAAATTTCGACATTACAAAAGGCATATCAAGAGTTTGAATTTGCTTACTATAGCCTGATTACGATTGTCTATAGCGTATCATTTGTTATGATTATGCCATTTGTCCGTTTATATACGAGGAACATTACAGATGCGAATTATGATATTCCGCTTCTGGGGATGCTGTTCATTTTAAATGCGTTACTCTATAACTTAAAGACTCCTCAGGGAATGTTGATAATATCGGCAGGACATTATAAAGAAACAAGATTACAGGTGACAATACAAGGAAGTCTTGCCGTAGTAGTAGGAGTTTTGCTGGCCCCATCATTGGGGTTAAGTGGCATCCTTTTGGGCTCTGTAATTTCTAATGCATATCGGGATATTGATTTGTTCTTCTATATTCCTAAAAATGTTACAGGACTGCCGATCAGTAAAACCTTAAAAAAGGTAGGATGCATGATTGTGGAAATTATATTGATTTGTTTGCCTCTTCAATATTTTAAATTAGAATGTAACTCTTATTTTCAATGGATTTTGCAGGCCATTGTAGTAACAATATATGCATCGCTGGTTGTATTGCTTATAGGAGGTTTATGTAATCAACAGGAATTAAAAGGGACTTGTCGAAGGATCGCTGAAATAAGGAGAAGATTTCATGGAACTGTTTAAAAAAAAGAAGGAATGCTGTGGATGCTCCATATGCATGTCAGTTTGTCCGGTACAGGCAATTACAATGCAGGCTGATGAACAGGGGTTTTTATATCCTCATATTGATGACAAGAAATGCATTCATTGCGGAAAATGTGAAAGGGAATGTTCATTAAAAAACCTAAACAATGTGGATGATGTTGCCTTGAATGGTGTGCTTGCAGTGATAAATAAAGATGAAAAGATCCGAATGAGCAGTTCGTCAGGCGGCTTTTTTTATACTATAGCCGAGTATGTCCTTCAAAATGGCGGGACTGTATATGGAGCTATGTTTGACGAAAATTATCGAGTGCTCCATAAGCGGGGAACGAGAATAGAAGACATTTGCAGAATGCAGGGATCTAAATATGTACAAAGTAATACAAATGGTATTTTTGAGCTGGTAAAAAAGGACATACTGGATGATAAAATCGTTTTATTTACGGGCTGTCCCTGTCAGATAGATGGGTTAAATCATTATTTGAAGGGATATAATCAGGAAAAACTGATAACATGCGACTTGATCTGCCATGGTGTGAATAGTCCAAGACTTTGGGAGGATTATTTATCTTGTATGAAAAAGAAAGACAACATACTGGATATACATTTTAGAGAAAAGACTCAGGGTTGGAAGAATATCAGTATGCATATTAAAATGGAAAAGAAAACTTATGTAGAAATAAGCGCATATGATTATTTTTATCAGGCCTTTTTTTCAGGTCATAGTTTGAGGCCAGTTTGCTTTTCCTGTCCCTACGCTAGCTTAGATCGAAAGTCAGATATAACTATGGGGGATTTTTGGGGAATTGAAAATGTATTTCCAGAAATAGATGATGACAAAGGGGTTTCTTTAATTCTATTAAATTCATATAAGGGAAGAATGATTTTTGAGCAAATAAAGCAAAAATTTGTTGTGAGACCAACTACGGTTGAAACCTGTATGCAGCCATCTCTAAAGTCCCCTGTTCAAAAACCTATAAGCTATGATGCTTTTTGGGCAGACTATATGGACAGAGGATATGGTTACATTTGCAAGAAATATTTCCATGGAGGGATAATAGGAAAAGTAAGAAGATTTATAAAAACAATGATGATAAGAGCAAAAATTTGGAATAAATTTAGTGTACTGTTAAGAGGTTAAATCATCTTAGACAGAGAAAGTAGTGCGAAGGTGGAGAAAGAAAAGTCTGTTTTATTGAATATATGGTTTGCATATGTGATGTTTTATGTATGCTTTAAGCATTTATTTATAAATGATAATTTCTTATATGTCCTTATGGACACGCTTTTTTTATTGATTGTAATGGAAACATTATATCATAAAAATATCATCAAAATAAAGAATGACTGGATATTTCATATTATCTTAGTGCTAAATATGTTTTTTTCGGTTTTTTATGCCAGGAGTTTTGGGGATGCGCTTAAATTTTCGATCATATTTTCAAACTTCTTATTGATTGCTATATGGTTTTCCTTTTATTCAGGATGGCAAAAAAAGTTTTATAGTTGGATGAAATATGGATGTTTATTTCATTTGGCGTTTACCATATTCAGCGTGGCTTTTAAAGAAACATCGTTACGAATTTCAGCGCGATTTCTGGATAGTGAAATGCAGAGAATGACAGTGCGATGGATGCAGGAATTTCACCAATATGCGGGAATATCTGGCCAATTAGGAACAAATGCCTTCTTTTTTTCTGTATTAATAGGATTATTTGGTGCGGAATGGTGTGCGGCTCAGAAAATAAAAACATCTACCAAAATTTTGTATCTATTTTCCTGGATGGGCCTTATTCTTACAGGAAAGAAAGGGTTATTAATAACAGTTTTTATAGCAACAATAGTTATATGCTGGACAGCTGAAAATAAATTTAGCAGGAGAAAGATATTAGAACTTATGAGTCTTGGGGGAGTCGGTATTTCTATTTTAGGAATTGCTCTCCATAAAAGGATACAGGAAATATTTTATGTTTCTGTAGTCAGTAGAATACAGATTATGCAAGGAATGGTAGCTGCTATATTGGAAAAACCCATCTTTGGGAACGGTGTAAATTCTGTAGGGTTTTTTACCTATGATTCTCATCTTGGACATAATATATATTTACAAATGTGGGTGGAACAAGGGATTATAGGATTAGTAGTTTTACTTTTTATGCTATTCTTTCCATTATTTTTAACTTTGAAAAGAATTAGAAGGCAAAATCCTGGATTTAAAGTAAACAACACAAATTATTATTTTTCTTTATTTATGCAAATATTTGTGATTGTGTATGGATTTTCTGGAAATCCACTTTATGATTACAATATTATAATAACATATTTTTTGGCGTTGTCATCCGGAATGTCAAAAGGTTAAGCTCAAGGAGCGTTAAATATAATAAAGATTATTTATGAGTTAAAGATAAGAAGAGGGAGATAACAGCCATGCAATTTCGAGACCTACAAAAGCAATACCAAACCCTAAAACCAGAGATAGACCAGGCGATTTCCCAGGTCCTCACTGCCGGAACCTTCATTTCCGGCCAGCAGGTAACAGAACTGGAAGCCCAGCTTGCCGCATATACAGGAGCAAAGCACTGCATCACCTGCGCCAACGGAACAGATGCCTTAACCCTGGCCCTCATGGTCTTACAGATCGGCCCAGGCGACGCCGTTTTCGTGCCGGATTTCACTTTCTTTGCGTCCGGAGAAACGCCGGCCTATGAGGGAGCTGTTCCCATTTTTGTGGATGTGGAGGAGGAGACATTTAATATGTCCCCCAATTCTCTTGAGCAAGCCATCCGCAAGGTAAAAAAGGAGGGAAAGCTTATCCCAAAGGTGATTATCGCGGTGGATCTGTTTGGCCAGCCGGCAAATTATCCGGAGATACGAAAAATAGCGGATCAATACGGCCTTCTGATTCTGGAGGATGGCGCTCAGGGCTTTGGCGGCAGAATTGGAGAACAGAAAGCCTGCAGCTTTGGCGATATTTCCACAACTTCCTTTTTCCCCGCAAAGCCCCTGGGCTGCTATGGAGATGGAGGAGCCATATTTACGGACCATGAGGACTGGGCTTCCTTGCTGCGCTCTTATCGGGTTCACGGGAAAGGAACAGACAAATATGACAATGTGCGGATCGGCGTAAATTCCCGTTTGGATACCCTGCAGGCAGCAGTTTTGCAGGTAAAGCTCAAGGCTTTTCAGGAGTATGAGCTGGAGGCCGTGAACCGTGTGGCTGAGCGGTATGCGCATAAGCTTAAGGACTTGGTGCGCATTCCGCGGGTTCCACAGAATTTTTATTCCAGCTGGGCACAGTATTCGATTCTTTTGGAGAATGAAGAGAAAAGAAATGGATTGCAGGCACATCTGAAGGAGCAGGGAATCCCGTCTATGATTTATTATCCAAAGCCTATGAGCCAGCAGACCGCATTTCAGGACATGGATTGCGTAAAGGTGGATCTGTCCGTAACAAAGAATTTGTGCCGCAGGGTATTAGCGCTGCCGCTGCACCCTTATATGGAAGAGGCGGAACAGGACCGGGTGATTGCGGAGATTCAAAGATTTTTGAAAGGGTAAGAAAGCGTCATAAACAATGGTAAGTGCCTCAAAAGGGAGATCTTCTGAGGCACTTACGATAATTTCGGCTATTTTGTAGCCTTCTAATCGTATTCCGCCGCCTGTTCCAGTGCAAAGCCGCTCCCTGTTTTTAGTTCTCCAATGCTTGACGCATCTATAGGCAATCCATTTTCCCACAACTCATTACAGGACAGATCGATATCATCATTCCACGATATACCATAGCCACCGGCATCTACCTTTACTTGTTCAAAAAGTCCTTTGATGCTGGAAAGTGTCTTAAAGGCTTCCCATTTTTTTAATAACGGTGCAACATTATATCTCTTACACTCTCCCGTGACAAAATGAATAAGAAGATTAAATGCGGGCAACGGTTGGACTTCTTTCACTCTATAAAACATAATATCGCCCCTTTCTGTCATCTTACTTACTTGAGTGGTGGCAGCTTCTTAAATTCCTGCGAGTTCCAGATTTTTAGCAGATCGTCTTTATGTTTTTCCGCCCATTCTCGAACAAGCGCCTGTCCTTTGGCAGAAAATCGCCTTCAACCATTTCAAGGGTCTTAATATCAAATGCTCCGACATATTCACCATATATGGCATGAAAATGTGGTGGATTGTGCTCGCTTTGTTGGAAATACATCTTAATTATGATTCCGTAAAACGTTGATATTATCGGCATTGCAAGCCCTCCTGTAACATATTATTTTAGAATTCTACAGTGATGCCGGGAGAATATACGGCACATCCACCCTGCGTCAAGATATTCCCGCATTCTGCAAACGCCCTTTTGTCTGGGATTCCTCGGAAATATACTTCTGTATAGCCTTTTCTACAGAGGCATTTAAAGAATCGCCGTTTTTTACTGCTGTCATGGCTAATTTTTTATGGAGCTCGGGATTAATGCGGACATTAAAGGTGCCTTTATACTCTTTATCAGGTTCTTTGCCCACTTCTTTACAAAATTCCAGATAGTCGTCTACTGCTTCGTGAAATTCTTTTACTACATCTTTCATATTTTCACATTCGAAATTTACCAAATCGTGGATTCCTTCTATTTTACCTCTCAATACAAGTGCTTCAGAATCAAATTCTACTTTCGTGTGATATCCTTTATATTCTAGTACATTATTCTTTATCATTATTTATAATTCTCCCAATTCAAGCAGAAATTCTAATAGATCCTTTACTGCTCCTGGTGTCATAACATCACCGGGATGTGGCTTGTGCAGCAAGATTATCTTCTGGTCCTTTTCCCTATAGAATTTTACCCTTGAACCTGATGTTTTACCCTTAGTATATTCTGCAAATCCAAGCTGAGACAACAGGGATTTGCCCTCAGTATATGTATAGTCTTTAGGTTTTAGCTGTATTCTCTCTTTTGCTTTTTCCAGTTTACTCATTATGCAAGATCTCACCTTCTTCCTTGTGCAACTGAATCATAGTTGCATAATACAGCTTTTCTATAAGCTTGTCAAGGAGAATTTCCCTCATCCAAACATTGATTTATGTCCCCAAATAACATATACTCTAACTAATACAGTGAATCGAGCATGAAACAGGAGGCCCCTATGACAGATTACGAAAAAGCTGTCGCTTTATGGCAGAGCAGGAAGGCAAAAACAGACGCGGAGCTTGCGGAGGCGCTGAACGGACACAGCATTTCCTTTGCCTATCATTCCGGAAAGATTGAGAATGACAAAATCACATACCATGATACGCGGGAGATCTTCGAGCATGACGGCGTGACCTCCTATACAGGCGATCTGCGGACCTTGTTTGAAATATGGAATGCCAGGGAGGCCTACGAATTATTTCTTGTTTCCTTTCAGGAGAAGCGTATCCTGGACGAGGCGTTTATCAGGGAGCTTCACCAAAGGCTGACCCAGAACACCTATGATACAAGGCGGTATCAGATGGGAGAACGCCCCGGAGAATACAAGCATCACGATTATGTTACGGGCAGGGAAGAGGTGGGGGCGGCGCCTGAGGATGTGGCAGAGGAGATGGACGAGCTTCTGGAGGAGCTGCTTCATGTGGATGACAGCCAGGCGCTGACAGCTGCGGCGTATTTTCATGTGAAGTTTGAAAACATTCATCCCTTTGCAGATGGGAATGGCCGTGTGGGCCGACTGGCCATGAATTATCTTCTGGTGTGCCATAATCACCCGCCTGTTGTGATTCACCAGGAAGACCGGAGGGAATATTTCGCAAGCTTAGAGGCCTGGGATACAGGGCAGGATCTAAAGCCCATGCTCTCGTTTTTGCGGGACCAGACAGGGAAGACATGGGAGAAGCAGATAAAGAGGAAGGAGCAAGAAAAATTATGAACGCAATAAACATCGCAACCCGAAGAGAGGTCTGCTGGGACGAGTTCCTGTTTCAGGAGGTCCAGGGAATCCGGGTGCAGATGCACCGGCCGGAGTTTCGCAATGTGGCCCTGGAGTGCGACGCGCCCTGGGAGGGCAATACCTGCGGGTATTTTACGCTGATTCCGGATGAGAACCAGTTCCGTCTCTACTACCGGGGAGATCAGCTGGATGTGGATAATGACGGGGTGTGCAAGCCCTCCCACAGGACCATGTACTGCTATGCGGAGAGCAAAGACGGCAAGACTTTTCAGCGGGTGCCGGTGAATGAGATTTCCTTCTGGGGCCGCAAGGACAACAACATTATCACGGATTCTGTCCGGGATAACATGTATGTGTTCCGGGATTCCAACCCGGACTGCCAGCCAACGGCCCGGTATAAGGGGCTGGCGGAGGCCAATAATGTGCTCTGGTATTATAGGAGTGAGGACGGCATGCATTTTACAAAGGAGCGGGTTCTGGCAGACGATGGGGCCTATGATTCCCTGAATGTGATTTTCTGGGATGAGGAGACAAAGCAGTATTTTTTCTTTTACCGGGGACTTCACGGGGAAGGCGCGCCCAAGGGCAAATGGAGCGGCAAGGAATGGCGTAGCATGCACACCTCTATTATCCGGGATGTGCGGGTGCGTACTTCCAAGGATTTTGAAAATTGGTCGGAACCCAGAATGATTCAGTTTGAGCCGGAGAGGGAGGATACGGAGCTCTACACCAACCAGATTCAGAAATATTACCGGGCCAGGCATATGTTCCTGGGGTTTCCTACCCGCTATGTGGACCGGTATGAGGATGCAGGGAATTTCCCCCAGCTTCCGGACTGGAGACACCGGCAGAAGCTTATCCGCAACTGGGGTCGCAGCGGTACGGCTATGACGGACGCTATGATTATGACCTCCCGGGACGGATTTACCTTCCGGCGGACGGAAGAAGCCTTTCTGACGCCGGGGATTGAACGGGATTGCAACTGGTATTACGGGGACTGTTATCTCTGTTACGGCATGGCGGAGACAGCCTCGGATATTCCCGGAGCGCCCCACGAGATTTCCCTGTATATGGGTCAGGATTACCGGGTGAATCCGGTGAAGCTCTGCCGCTATGCCATTCGCCTGGACGGGTTTTTCTCCTGGCACTGCGACTATGAGCCGGGGCAGGTTTTGACAAAGCCGCTGATTTTCGCAGGTAATTCTCTGGAGATCAATTTTGCCACCTCCGCCGCAGGTTATGTGCGGGTCCGCCTGCTGGACGGGGAGGGGAATTTCCTAGAGGGTTATGATTCCGGACGGCTCTTTGGAGACAGCGTGGAGCGGATCGTTGAATTTGAAAAGCCTCTGGGAGAGCTTGCCGGAAAGGAAATCCGTATGGAGATTTCTATGAGGGATGCAGAGCTTTACGCTTTTCAGTTTTCTGAGATTCCGGCTATTCGGTAGTACAATCAGGGCTTTATCCCGGCAGCTTTCCGGTATTCCAGAGGGGTGACGCCCACTGTGTTTTTAAACACATAGTTAAAATATTTGGGGTTGTTGTAGCCGACCTCATTGCTGATCTCAAAGGCCTTTTTCCCGGTATTCAGGAGAAGGGATTTGGCCCGGGCAATACGTTCTCCATTGACATAGGCGTTGAAGCTTAAGCCCTCTTCCTTGTGAAAGAGCTGGCAGAAGTAGATTTTGGACAGCCCTACATGGAGACTTACGGATTCCAGGGACAGGTCCGTGTCACCCAGGTGCTCCTGGACATAGGTCTTGGCCATGGAAATCAGATGATTTTTGCTTTTGGTGCGCTGTTGATTCAGCACATCCAGCAGGCCTTCGCAGGTTTTCTGCAATACGTTTTTGACCTCCTCCTGGGAATCCGTGTCAAAAATGCGGGCAATGGTGCCTGGATAATTCACAATATTCCAGGGATAGGCGCCGGACTGGAAGCAGAGACCGGACAGCTGGGAAAGGAGTTCCAGAGAGAACTCCCGCAGCTCTTCCAGCCTGGTTTCCACGCAGACCCTGCCCAGAAGAGAACAGAATTCCTGGCGCCGGAAGGTCTGGGCATGTTCTACCAGGGCTTCCAGCATTTGTTGCAGGGAGGTATGGCAGGAGGGAGTCAGCTTTCCGATGTTGCGGTAATTGACGATGCCCTGGAAGCTGTCGTCCCGCAGGCGCCTGGAAAGCCTGGCCTGCTCCGCGGAGCGGTAGAGATCGGCAAGCTGCTCCACCGGGCTTCCCATATAGGCGGAGAAGCCGGCCTGAAAATAAAACCGGGTTTCCTCCAGAAGCTTTTCCAGCAGGGCCTCCATGCGCTCGTCGCCTCGGTCAAAGGACCAGTTTACTAGGCAGTACAGACAGTCCTGGGATCCAAAGCAGGAGAAAATGCGAAAGCTGTTGGAGAGAAAGGCGCTGTCGCACATTTTTTTAAAGGCGGTTGGGAAGGCGGCTCCCCCAAGATCGCCGGAGGGCTCTTCCTCCAGGTAAATCAGGATTGCTGCAAAATACTGGTAGGGAAAGCTAAGGGACAAAAGCTCAAACTGCTTGCGGATTTTCACCTCCCCGCCCTCCGGGGGCCGTGTGAAAAGCTGGGTTACGCTGCGCTCCTGGAGAAGGGCTTGGTTTTCCGTCAAAAGCTCGCTTAAGGCCTGCTGAGTGTGGTAGCGCCGGCTCATCTGGGTGAAGCGTTCCACAGCGTGGCGTAAGCTTTCGTTGATTTCAGCCGGGACAATGGGCTTGGCCAGAAGATCTATGGCGCCCACATTCACCGAGTCCCGCACATTGTCAAAATCTCCGTAGCCGGTGATGACCAGGATGCATACGTCCCGGTTCATGGCCACAAATTCCTTGGCCAGCTCCAGGCCGGAGATAATGGGAATATTAATATCCATCACGACAATTTTGGGGCGGTGGAGCTGATACAGCTCCCTGGCGGTTTCGCTGTCCCCGGCTTCGCAGGAAAGGCGAAGTCCCAGCTCCTCCCAGAGAATCACGTCCCGCAGATAGTCCCGAATACTAACGTCGTCGTCGATCAGCATTACATCAATCATGAAAATTCTCCTTTTACCTGTGAAATTACCTGCTCTTCTTATCATTCCTGTGAGGATAAGGGCAGGTTGAGAGTTACCCTGGTGAAATCGCCCACCTCACTTTCCAGGGCGAGTCCATACTGTCTGCCGTATTTGTTCCGGATACGGTGTTCCACATTGTAAAGTCCATAGTGTTTGTGCTCCTTGGTGGGAGGATAGGTGTTCAGGTCCTCCATGAGAATGTCCAGGTCCTCAGGAAGAATGCCAATACCGTTGTCTTCCACGCAGATGGTAAGGGCATGTCTGCCCTTGTCTGCCTGGACAGAGATGGTGACCTGGCCGTCATCCCGGTAATTGGAAAAGCCATGAATCACTGCGTTTTCCACCAAAGGCTGCAGGGTAAGCCGAAGGATCCGCAAGCTTCGCCATTCCTCCGGAACCTGATCCTCTAAATGGAAGGATTTTCCTCTGCCCAGATTCTGAATTTTCAGATAATATTGAATCATGCCGATCTCATTGGAGAGGGGCACCTCCTGATTGCCCTTGGAGAGGGCAAGCTTGAAAAAATTGCCCAGGGAGAGAATGAGATCTTCCGCTTTTTCCGTGTCCTTTTGGCGGATAATCCAGAGGGCGGAATTCAGGGTGTTGTACAGGAGATGGGGATTGATCTGGGACTGCATGAGCTGCAGCTCCAGATTCTGTTTTTCTGTGGCGTCCCGTTCCTGAGTTTTGTAAAAATTTTCCACCTGTTCCAGCATATCATTGATCTTTACGCCCAGGTAAGCGATTTCATCGTGTTGATCGGTCTGAAAGCGGGCGGACAGATCCCCTTCGTAAACCCTTTGCACCACGCCTTTTAGGCGTATCAGGGACTTGGTCAGGGTTTTGGAGCTGAACCAGGACAGAAATATGGTGAGGGCCACCGCTGCCAGTGTAAAATATATGGCCTTTTCTGTGTATTGAGAGACGGTGGAATCCCGGTCCAGCATATTTTCCTCTATGGGGCATATGAGCCAGGAGGCGCCTCCGCTCAGACGATAGAGAAAAACTTCGCTTCCGTCAGGCAGAAGGGCAATGGGGGAGGAGCCAGAGGAATCATAGGCCAGCAGCTCTTCCATGTAGGAGATAGTCTCTCCCACGTGGGAAGAATGGGTGGCGGAGATCACGGTGCCGTCCCTGCGGACCATGAAAATCCGGGAGGGTAGATTCTTAAAAATATGTTCCAGGCTGGACTGCTTGAGACCTACCACAATCACGCCGATTTTCTCCAGAGTAGACGCCTTGTAGAGAAAACGCATACCCACCAGACAGCGTCCTGAGCTGCCATTGCCCTGAAAAGAAACAAAGTCAAACCAGCAGGTAGGGACATAGCCGTCCAGATCCGAGATTCCACAGGCCTTCATAGCGCTGACGCAAGCCTCAAAGTCCTGGTAGGGCAGAGATTCCGGGGAAAGGGAGCCGTAGACAGAACCATTTTTCAGATAGATATTGATAAACTGAATGGAAGAGGTTTTGCTGGCTGCGGAGGTGGAGATCACTGTATTCAGGGTGTTGGTAAGTTGGGTCGCTGCCTCAGAGCGTGTTTCCGACGGGGCAGGCTCCAAAGCGCTTAAAACAGCTAGGGAAGGACTGCGGGTAATCTGGGTGGTCAGGTTCTGGGCCGTTTCCAGGGAGGTATTTAGCTGACTGTGAACACTGTCTACATTGCGGATCAGGAGCTCCCTCTCCAGCTTGGAAAATACGTCGGAGGACAGCTGCCACAGACTTAAGGTGATGAGCAGGGCCATGGCCAGCGTAAGCGCTGACGTAACCAGTATGATTTTTTGGGTAAAGGTAAGCTTTAATCTGTAAAATTTGTGGGGCACAGTTTTCGTATGCTCCTTTCTGTGTGGTGAAAATTCTGTTTTCATTATATTTCTCCCCCAATAATACCGCAAGTAGATGGAAAAAAGTTCTGAATATTTTGGAGGGAATCTGAACATTTTGGAATCTTGCATTGCCCGCAGCCTCTGTTTGGGAGGTGAAAAGATAGGAAAGTAAGTATTTTGTGGAATTTTACAGTCGAAAAATAAAAAAATCAGGAGAATAATCAAATAAGAGCAGGAAATATTCCGAAAACACAAGATTATTACCGATATCTTTTCGAGTTTCTCTGAAAGAATTGACATTATAAATTTTTTCTATAAAATGACGGATATATAAATGTTGTTTAGTAGTCGAGAGGATTGAAGGAGGAAAATGAATGAAAAGATGGATTGCTATGTTTCTTGTAGTGACTATGCTGTTTTCCATGACAGCCTGCGGGAAAAAGGAAGCTTCTGGGGATAAGCCTGCGCAGGAAGCTGTGGAGACGCCTGAGGCCGGGGCGGAGACTGGATCCGGGGAGAAGCAGTATCTGAAGGTACAGCTGCCTCTGAATGACACCCTGTCCGGCCTGAAGTCTACCTTTACCGGCGGATATGGAATTGTGTCCCAGTGGATTTTCGGAACCCTGATGCGCTATGACACAGAGGTCGGGGAGTACGTGCCTGCTCTGGCGGAAAAGCTTGATATTTCCGATGACGGCCTAGTTTACACCGTCACCTTGAAGGATAATAAATTCCACGACGGAACGCCGATTACCGCGGACGATGTGGTGTTTACCTTTACCATGGCCATTCGGGCCGGCAGCGGCCGGGTTTCCAAGCTGTCTTCCATCGAGGGCTTTGAGGCGGCTTCCTCCGGGGAGGCGGATACGGTTTCCGGTATTCAGAAGATTGATGACAAGACTGTAGCCTTTACCTTAAGTCAGCCTAACAGCGTATTTGTGGAGGCTCTTTCTAACGGAAGCTTTGGGATCCTGCCCTCCGCCTGCTTTGAGGGAATGGAACCGTCGGCAATCAATGAGAACGCCGAGTTCTGGAAACAGCCGGTAGGCAGCGGCGCTTACTATGTTTCCGAGATTGCCTATCCCAATTATATTGTATTGACTCGGTTTGAGGATTATTATGATCCCTCTGGCATTGAAAATGTTCTCTGCACCTACTATGCAGATCTGGAGGCAGCCAATGCGGCTCTGGCTTCCGGGGAGCTGGACTGGACCCTGGGCCTGGAGGAAGAGGCAGCCAACAATATTTTGAGCCAGAATTCCAACATGGAGGGAATCACAGTGGAGACCACCTATCACCGCTGGTTCCTGGCAAATACCTCCGGAACAGCCGGGGATGGAGAGAGCCATCCAAGTCTGAAAAATCCCAAGGTGCGCCACGCTCTTGACATGCTGCTGGACAAGGATGCCATCTGCCAGCTTTACGGGAGTCTGGCATCTCCTGCCAACTCTCATATGAACACTGCGCTTCCGGAGTACAATAGCGATCTTCCAGCCTGGAAGCGGGATGTGGAGGGAGCGAAGAAGATTTTGGAGGAGGAGAACTACAGATTTGACATTCCCCTTCAGATTTATTCCAACTACACAGATCAGATTACCGCAGATTTCCTGGATCTGGTGGTGCAGAATCTGGCAGAAGGCGGCGTGGAGGCCACCTATACCATTGACGGGAACTGGCAGGGATACCTGGAGAGCGCCAACTATGATCTCCGCTATATGGCAACCTCCTCGGCAATTCCCACCACCTTCTACGAGCTCAATTCTTTTGGAGGATTGACCTCTACCACGATCAACAGCTATCCCGTAAATGAGGAGGGCTTTGAGGAATACCAGAGGTCCCGGTATGACGATTTGATTCTGGCCTACAAGGCGGCTCTGGATCCTACGGAGCAGAAGGAAATTCTGGACCAGCTGCAGTACAACAGCTATGAGGATATGTATGATATTGTTCTCTACTCCCTGAGCTCCATCAACCTGTATTCCAAGCGTTGGAGCGGAATGCCCGTATTTTCCAGTGATTACAGCGAAATCGCAGATTTCAAGTTTTCCAACTGGAAGCTGCTTGACGAGTAGGCAGGCAGCCGGACAGAACGGAACTGTTTGATTCTGAAAACCTGTGCGCGGCTGCGTTTCTTGCGGCCGCGCATGATCTGATTTTGGGAGAGGATTTATGCTGGAATATTTTGTAAAACGTTTTCTGTCCATGATTCCAAAGCTTCTGATCATTTCCGTGCTCATCTATTTTGGCATGTCGCTGATCCCGGTGGATCCGCTGACCATTATGATGAATCCGGAGGAGCTGGACGGCCTGTCTGTGGAGGCCCTGGAGGAGCTGCGGGAGGAGAAGGGGTTAAACGATCCGGTGATCGTACAATATGCCCGCTGGATGAAGGGGTTGGCCCAGGGAGACTTTGGCTACAGTCTGACCACAGGGACACCCATTAAGGAGCTTCTGGCCTCCCGGTTTCCCGCCACCCTGGAGCTGTGCGGCATTGCGCTGACTCTGGCGGCTATTCTTGGAATCCTTCTGGGTAGTCAGTCGGCCCGGCACAAAAATACCCTCATTGATTACGGGAATACGGTGCTGGGCCTTATCGGTACCTCGGTGCCTGGATTTTTCTTTGCCATGTGCTTTATTATGCTGTTTTCCATGAAGCTAGGTTGGCTGCCCAGCGGCGGCCGCATGACCGTGGGCAAGACTGCCTTTTTTGACCGGATCGAGTATATGATTCTGCCCTCCTTCTGCATGGCCATCAGCCTCATTGCCTATCTTATGCGTCTGACCCGGAACTCCATGCTGGATGTGATGAACAAGGATTATGTGAAGACTGCCAGGGCCAAGGGAAACAGTGAGCTTTCCATCTATATCAAGCACTGCTTCCGCAACGGGTGTACCCCGGTGGTGCTGTGCCTGATCAGCCGGATTTCTATTTTAGTCTCCGGTTCCACCATTATTGAGACTGTGTTTAATTATCCCGGCATGGGTATGCTGCTGGTGAGCTCCATCACAGCCAAGGACATGCCTGTGGCCATGATGACCATGTTTATCTGCGCCGTTATGGTTCTGGTCACCAGCTTTCTGGGGGATATTGCCATTGCGCTTCTGGATCCGCGGGTTCAGTTTGGAAAGGAGGGATAAGGCGTGTCAGAAACAAAGATACAAAAGTCTCAGGATTCCGTCAACAAACGGCGGATGCAGAAGCTCTTTTCCAATAAGCTGGCCATGTTCGGACTGATCCTGACGGTGATTATTACACTGCTGTGTCTCCTTGCACCGCTTCTCACAAGCTCTGACCCGGACTTTATCGATATGTCTCTCCGATATGCGCCGGCTTCCCGGGAGCATCCCTTTGGCTGCGATCAGAGCGGCCGTGATGTGTGGGCTCGCCTGCTCTACGGGGGGCGGATTTCCATTGCCATCGGCCTGGCAAGCGCCCTGTGCGCCAACGTGCTGGGGGCTGTCATTGGCTGTATATCCGGGTATGCGGGAGGGAAGGTAGATCAAATTCTCATGTATTGCAGTGAGATTTTCAGCTGCTTTCCTGATAAAATGCTGATTTTGATTATTATGGGCTTTGCGGGTCAGGGCGTGGCAGTTATGATGCTGGTGTTTATTTTTACCGGATGGGTAGGCACCATGCGCATGGTGCGGAGCCGGATTTTGTCTCTGAAGCAGGAGACCTTTGTGGAGAACTGCAGGGCCATCGGCATCAGCAGCGCTTCCATTATGTTCCGCCACCTGCTGCCTAACGCCATGGGCGTGTTTATCATAAATATTACCTCCAATGTGGCGGGATACATTCTGTCTGAGGCAGGACTTAGCTTTTTGGGCCTGGGAGTTCCCAAGGGTGTAGTCACCTGGGGCAATATGATCAATGCCGCCCGGAACTTAAGTACCATGCAGAATTATTCCCTGCTGTGGATCCTTCCCGGAATCGCCATTTCCCTGTTTGTGCTGGGTGTTAATTTCTTTGGGGACGGTCTGCGGGATGTGTTTGACGTGACGCAGGAATAGGAGGCAGGTATGGATACAAAGAACACCATTTTACAGATAGAAAATCTCAAGGTCGAATTCCGCGTAGGAAGAAAATGTGTTCACGCCGTAAATGATGTGAACCTGACGGTTCATCGGGGAAAGACCCTGGGGATCGTGGGGGAATCCGGCTGCGGAAAATCGGTGACCGCCCACTCCATTTTGAAGCTTCTGCCCCAGAATGGAAGAATCGTAAACGGAAAGATTCTCTTTGCGGAAACAGATGGGGGCCCTGTCCAGGAGCTCCAGAGCATGAAGCGCACAGGGAAGGAAATACGGGCTGTCCGGGGCCAGAAGATCGCTATGATTTTCCAGGACCCCATGATGTCCCTGAATCCCGTTTACACCATTGGAAGCCAGATTATGGAAAATCTCAAGCTTCATGAGAAGCTTGAGGAAAAGGAAGCGAAGGAGAGGATTATTCGTCTGCTGGGACAGCTTGGAATTCCGGAGCCGGAGCAGCGCTATCACGAGTATCCCCATCAATTTTCCGGGGGCATGAAGCAGCGGGTTATGATTGCCATTGCTATGATCTGCAATCCGGGGCTTCTCATTGCCGATGAGCCCACCACGGCTCTGGATGTGACCATTCAGAAACAGATTCTCCGGCTTATGCGAAACCTGCGGGACGATTTTGGCACCTCTGTGATTTTGATAACCCACAATATGGGCATTGTGGCCGAGGCCTGCGACGAGGTGGCTGTCATGTACATGGGCCGGGTGGTGGAGTCCGGCACGGTGCGGCAAATTTTTGAAAACCCTCAGCATCCCTATACCAGGGCGCTGCTGCGGTCTGTTCCGGTTCCGGGCATGCCAGAGGATGTGGAGCTTCAGTCCATTGAGGGCAGTACCCCGGATGCCTCCATTCAGTTTGACCACTGCGAATTTGAGCCCCGCTGTGAATATGCCTGCCAAGAGTGCTTCAAGGGCTTTCCCCAGGCATGGGAGTGCGAGCCGGGCCATGTGGTCCGCTGCTTTTTGAGAGGAGGGGAAGAGTCTTGACAGAGAACAGACAAGAGCATCTTCTGGAGGTGCAGAACCTGAAGAAATATTTCCCGGTGACCAGGGGAGCCTTTAAACGGGTGATCGGAAGGGTCCATGCGGTGGACGACGTAAGCTTCTATGTGGACAGCGGGGAGACCCTGGGAATCGTGGGGGAATCCGGCTGCGGCAAAACCTCCCTAGGGAAGTGCGTGGTGCGCCTGCACACCCCTACCTCTGGACAGATACTTCTGAGAGGGGAGGACGGGGAGCAGCAGGATCTGCTGCAGCTTGACAGAAAGGGGAGCTTTGAGGCCAGACGTCGGGTCCAGATGGTATTTCAGGACCCTTACGCTTCCATGAATCCCATGAAGAGCATCTGGACCTCCTTTGATGAGCCTTTAAGGATCCATGGATTTGGGGACCGCAAAAAACGCCTGGAAATCGCCTCCCATATGATGGAGTCCGTGAATCTGCAGCCGGAATATCTGTTCCGCTATCCCCATGAGTTTTCCGGCGGGCAGAGACAGAGAATCTGCATTGCCAGGGCATTGGCCCTGAACCCTAAGATTCTTGTGTGCGATGAGCCGGTTTCCGCCCTGGACGTGTCCATCCAGGCTCAGATTATGAACTTGATGCGAAAGCTCCAGAAGGAGTTTGGCCTCACCTATATTTTTATTGCCCATGACCTGAGCGTGGTGGAATATATGAGCTCCCGGATCGCCGTCATGTATCTGGGGAAAATCGTGGAGACGGCTCCGGCAAGGAATTTCAGCGCCAGCTGCATCCACCCCTATGCCCAGGCCCTTATGTCCGCTGTGCCTATCCCCAAGCTGGATGTGAAGAATGAGGAGATGATTCTCACCGGAGACGTGCCATCCCCTATCCGTCCGCCCCAGGGTTGCCGGTTCCATCCCCGCTGCCCCTACTGTACGGAGCGGTGTAAGACGGAGGAGCCGAAGCTTCGGGCAGTAAATGGGGACAGGAGCCATATGGCGGCCTGCCACCGGATCGGGGAGGAGTAAGAGCGTCTGGGGGGAAGATAACAGGCAGCGGCTCCCGGAAAGGGCTTCTGACAAAGGCGCGGAGGAACCTGGAAGTGGAAACGGAAAGGGGAGTCCGTGGATGTCTGGTAAATATTTTAAGAATGGGA
This sequence comes from Lachnospiraceae bacterium, assembly GCA_022796795.1. Lineage (GTDB taxonomy): Bacteria > Bacillota > Clostridia > Lachnospirales > Lachnospiraceae > RGIG4284. Next base: position 49,150 of record JAAWJI010000016.1, read on the forward strand.
AGAATCGACTATCGAAGGGGCACCTTTGGAATCTGATCATAAGAGTGCTCTCAGAAGAATGGAGGATATGGAAGAATGGAAGCGATACAGATAGGAAGCCGAAGAGAGGTTTGCTGGGACGAGTATTTGCTGGATGATGCAGAGAATATCCGGGTGCAGATGCACCGCCCGGAGTTCCGCAATGTGGCTTTGGAGTGCGACGCCCCCTGGGAGGGCAATACGTCCGGCTATTTTACCCTGGTTCCTGATGAGACCTATTACCGCCTGTATTATCGGGGCTCCCAGCTGGATGTAGACAGCGACGGGGTGCGGAAGCCCTCTCACAAACCTATGTACTGTTATGCCCAGAGTAAGGACGGCAAAACCTTTACCAGGGTGCCGGTGAACGAGGTTTCCTTCTGGGGATGCAGGGACAACAACATTATTCTCGACACGGTCCGGGATAATATGTATGTGTTCCGGGATGCCAACCCGGACTGCCCGCCGGATGCCCGGTATAAGGGTCTCACAGAGGCGGACGATGCCCTCTGGTATTATAAGAGCAGCGACGGGCTGCATTTTACCAAGGTGCGGCTTTTGGCGGACGATGGGGCCTATGACTCCTTAAATCTGGCCTTTTGGGATGAGGAGACCAAACAGTATTTCTTCTTCTATCGGGGAATCCATGGGGAAAATGCGCCGGACGGCAAATGGAACGGCACAGAGGAGCGGCTCATGCACACCACCATTATCCGGGATGTGCGGGTTCGCACCTCCACGGATTTTGAACACTGGTCAGAACCCAGACTGATTCAGTTTGAGCCGGAGAGGGAGGATACGGAGCTCTACACCAACCAGATTCAGAAATATTACCGGGCCAGGCACATGTTCCTGGGCTTTCCCACCCGCTATGTGGACCGGTATCAGGATGCGGGGAACTTCCCTCAGCTTCCGGACTGGAAGCACCGGCAGAAGCTTATCCGCAACTGGGGACGCTCCGGAACGGCTATGACGGATGCCATGATTATGACTTCCCGAGATGGATTTACCTACCGGCGGACCGAGGAAGCCTTTCTCACGCCTGGCATCCAGAGGGACTGCAACTGGTACTACGGGGACTGCTTCCTTTGCTACGGCATGGCGGAAACAGACTCGGATCTGCCCGGCGCTCCCCGGGAGATTTCCCTGTACATGGGTCTGGATTACCGGGTGAATCCGGTGAAGCTTTGCCGCTATGCCATCCGGCTGGACGGATTCTTCTCCTGGCACTGTGACTATGAGCCGGGAAGGGCATTGACAAAGCCCCTTGTTTTTGCAGGAAATTCCCTGGAACTCAATTTTGCCACCTCCGCAGCAGGCTATGTGCAGATCCGCCTGTTGGATGAAGAAGGAAATTTCCTGGAGGGCTATGACTCCGGCCGGCTTTTCGGGGACAGTGTGGAGCGGATGGTGGATTTTGAAAGGCCTCTGGAGGCTTTGGCCGGAAAGGAAGTCCGCATGGAGATTTCCATGCGGGACGCGGAAGTTTACGCTTTTCAGTTCTGTGAAATTCCGATGTGACGGATGAAAAAGCTCTGGATTGCCCGTTTAGCAGCGGTAGACGCCTGGGTAAATAAAGGATGAACAGTTCCCCCTTCTCTGGTAGGACAGAAAAGGGGGATATAAAGTAAAACACATATCTTTTTTTCAGGGCTCTTTTATTAATAAAGCTTAAATCCTCCCAGGGTGGGAACCCGTCCGCCTGTATAAGTGATATAGACGGCGTGGATCCCGTCGGGAATACTGCAGGGAGCGGAAAAGGTTTCCCAGTAATTGCATTCGCTCACCGGCACGGTGGCGCAGATTTCTCCCTCCGGGGAGGTACGCACCAGAAAACAGCCGTCCATGTAGCCGCGGGCTTTGATATCAATTTGCGTAATGCCTCTGCAGTCAAAATATTTGAATCCGGCGGTGGCGCCGTCTGTCATATTGCACACATAGCCGGGGAGTTCATCTCCGTCGTTTCCGTCCTGTGAGATCACAGGACGTTTTTTTTCGTCACTTTGCAGTTCAGGATGTATATTCCAGAGATTGCAGGCGATATAGGCATCATAAAAGACACCGCATGCTAATGGACCGCTGTTCAGACCACAGGATGTCATTTCCACCTGGCTGATCAAACCATCGGGAGTAAAGAAAATCTCTTCGGCACAGGCCTGGCGGCTGAACTGGGTGCCGCCTGTGGGGCGATGATAAAAGATATACCATTTGCCGTTTATCTCCGTGAAGCTTCCGTGATTATTGCAGTGCAGCGAGGTCATCAGATTGGCGGATTTATAAGTATCAATTCCCACATCGCAGTTGTCAACAATGACGCCTCTGTAGGTAAAAGGCCCTGTGGGGCTTAGGGCGGTAGCATAGCACAATTCATGGTTATGGACAGAGGAATAGATAAAATAGTAGAGATCGCCGCGCTTTCTCAGGGAAGAGGCCTCAAAAAAGGCATGGTTCTCAAAAGAGGTGCCCTTGGCGTGAGAAAAATTTGGAATGAGTGTCTCAGGTTCTTTTGTGATTGTCAGCATATCCGGCGCAAGAACCGTAACGGTAGACCCCTTTACAGCAGTGTTGTCCACAGTGCAAAATCCGGTATACAAATAAATGCTGTCTCCTTCCTTGTATACCCCTGGATCAAACTGTGGCGCGTCTCCTTTCCCTTCTCCAAAGATCGTACCGTCCGCATGTTTTACAAAGCCGTAAAACTCGTAGGATCCGGCCGGAGTGTCACATACGGCCACAGACACGATGTGGGAGAGGTTGGGAATATAATACATATAGTAGCGTCCGTCCGGCCCCTGTACCACATCCGGGGCAAAAAGAGTCATTTTGCCATCTGTATTGCGAGGATCCTGTTCTTTGCGGTAAATAATACCCTCAAACTTCCAGTCCCCAAGATTGTCCACAGGGGCTGACCAGCACACATAGTCTCCAAGACAATATACATAGCCCCGGAAAAAATCGTGGGAGCCATAGAGGTAGACTCTGTCGCCGAATACATGGGGTTCGCCATCGGGAATGTATTCCCAGGACGGAAGGAAAGGGTTAAAGGCTTGTGTTTTCATAATGTGTCTCCTTCTTTACTATTGTATTTTCATCTTAAACGGCGCGGCGGACAGACCGGCGCCATTGAAAATATGGATTTCCGCATAGTCGTCCCATCCCAGCGACACCCATGCCGGAGAATATCCGGACGGTATAGAGTCGGGAAGCGTGAGAATGACATGATTCTCTTTTACGGTGACTATGGCGGGCTTCATATTTTGTTCCTGTAAGCAGGGAGCCTGCCCGGACTGCTGGTTCTCATAGGAGGAAGCTTGGCGGTGAAAAGTCTCTGGCCTTTTGAGACCGATACACCAGTCCGATGGTCTGTCGCTTGCAAAGAGACCATCTGCATGCCGGAAGGTGACGGCGATCTGCTTGTCGGTTATCTGGGTAACATAGACCGCCTCCGGGGGATCGCATAAAAGTCCTTCCTCGCCGTAGATATGTCCTCTTGCCAGCAGCGCCAGCCTGCGGCCAACCTCCATCTTCTCTTTGGGATGGATATCGTAGTAGGAGCCAAGATCCATAATGGATGTCATATAGACATCAGGAATATTTTTTGAGACATAGGTCTGCTTTTCCCGGACAATGGTATAACACCGATTGTCACAGTTCAGCCACTTGCCGAAGGGAGCCAGCTGAACGACCAGGAAGGGAAGGGGATCTTGCCATTTCCTGCGCCAGTTTTCGATCAGCGCAGTAAGGAGCTTGTCATACAGAAAGGCATAGTCCCCAGCGTCAGATTCCCCCTGATACCAGAGGACCCCCTTGATGGAAAGGGGAATAAGCTCTGATAACATGGTCTGATAGAGCCCGGAGGGGCGGTTGAAATGGTAGGGGCCCATGGGGACAACCGGTTCCCCAGCGTGGATTTTCATATATTCTAATTGCCAGTCCCGGTCCCGCCCGTATAGCAGCGGCTCGAATGCTGCACGGTGTTCGGCGGAGTCTTCAAACTCCCAGGCAGTCAGACTGTCTGCGGCCAGCTTTTCCCCCGGGATTTGGGCCAGGGCTTCCTGGTATTCTCTGAGATATCTGTCCAGAGGAGGTGTGCAAAGAGCCTCTTTTTCCACCCACGCCGAAGCGCTGGAACCACCCCAGTTGCAGCCGATAATACCGATGGGAATGCCTGTGGATGCCTGGATCTCCCGGGCAAAACTGTAGGCCGGTGCGGAGAAGGTTTCAAGGCTTGGGTTACTGTCGTCAAACCAGTATCCGCAGCCGGTTGTATTGTGGGTGACATGTCCGGGAAAAGCTCTCTGGGGTACGTTGTACATGCGTATTTTGGGGTTGCGGGGCAGTTTCCTGGTTTCTTCCCAGTCTTTCTCATATTTCAGGAAAAATTCCATGTTTGACTGGCCGCCGGCCAGCCATATATCGCCGAAACCAATATGTCTTAACCAGATGTTTTCCTCCGGGGCAGAGTCGAAGATTACGTATAGCAGGTAGCCGTCGCCGGCTTCCCGGGACGGCAGTGTAATGAGGAATTTCCCGTTTTTGTCCGCTGTGCCGTTCCCTTGGAGGAGCGGTTCCGTATTTGGAAAGTAATCGTTTGTAGAAGAGAAATCTTCCTCTTTGTAGAGTGAAACCGTGACTGAGGTATCAGGCACAGCGTTCCCCCAAAGAACAATTTCCTTTTCCCGTTGAAACAGCATATTGTTTTGAAAAATTTCTGCGAGACCATATTTCTTAGGAACATTCATATAGGATAAATTCTCCCTGTACAGTGTATTCAGGTTATTGAAAGAGGAAACCTGTAAACCTGTCATAAACGGTAGAGATTTCTAAATTCGGTGGGGGTGCATCCCTTTATAATCTTGAACATCCGGATAAAGGAGGAAAGGGAGGAAAAGCCGCAGCTTAAGGCTATATCAGTGATGGGCCTTTTCGGCTCGATTAATAATTCTGCAGCTTTTGCGATTCGTTTCTGGTTCACATATTTATAAAAGGATACCTTTGTAAACTGCTTAAACAATCTGGAAAAATAAAATTTGCTGAAACCGTACAGGTCTGAGACGGCGTCCAGGGTCAGGTCTTCGGAACAGTGGGCTTCGATGTAGTCGCATATACTCAGAAATTTTTCCATATATTCTTTCTGCTGTGCTATAATGCCGGACTGATTTCCAGCATGGCTTGTCTGGTTACGCCCGATCAGAGTGATGATTTCAAGAAGCTTGCTGTATATAATGACCTCGGAAAAGGAAAAGGCTGCATTGAGATATTCTTCTTTGATTTCAATCAGCAGTTTTCGGATCGTTTCATGGATAGCGGGATAGTCTTCCGGGGTGATGATAAGCAGCGGTGAAATGATATTTAACAGCGGTTCAATATCTTTCATGAAGCGCAGGGAGGAAGTCTCCGGTTGGAAAATGATGCGCCGCCCAGTTGGGGGGGCAAGTAGTGTGTGGATACAGCAGGGGCAGATCAGGATAATATCTCCTTCCCTTAAAACAATGGTCTGGTTGTTGCACTCCACGGTATAAATATTTTCCGTGGGCATGATGATCTCCATTGTTGTGTGCCAGTGGGGAGGATAATTTTCGTATTCGTTGTTGTCGTACAGCTTGATGGATGTACTCTGTTTATAATTGACAGTCTCAAAAAAGCCGTTTAATGATTCAATCATGGGAAACCTCCGAGGCAATTTAGGTTTAGGATTCCATACTACCAACAACATTATTGTATAATGAATTTTTGCTTTTGGGTATATAAAAGTTGCCAACAAAATATAAAAAGTTGCCAACAAATTTTTGGAGTTGTAAAAATACACTAAAACAAAAATAAAAAATTGGACAATATGCACAAAAAAGTATGCCGCATACTTTTTTAGTGATAAAAATGGTTGGAAAAATCCGGCGCAAATCTTTAGAGTTATAAAAAATGTGAAAATGAATAAGGCAAGAATTGATAATCGATAAACAATAATTGGAAAGCATATGGAAAATGGCTATGCTATCATGAAATTACCATTTAAAATCCCGGGAATTTAAAAAAGATTAACGAAGTTAAGGAGGAAGGAACATGAAAAAGAAACTAATGGCAGTTATTTTATCTGTGGCAATGACAGCAGCGCTTTTGACAGGCTGCGGAGGAAAGGAGGATACGCCGGCCTCTGGAGGGGGGACGGAAGGTACAGCGGAAGGTGGAGTACAGGAGATCACCTGGATGTTCTGGGATGACTTAAACGCAACAGAGGATCTGATCTCAAAAGGATACAAAGAAACCATCGACAGATTTAATGCTGACTATGAAGGAAAATATCATGTGACACCGATTACCACCAACCTGGAAGAGTATTATCCGAAGCTCAATGCGTTAGTTGCCTCCAATGAGACGCCAGACGTATTTATCGTAAGTCCGGGCCCGAACCTGACGGTATACGTGGATCCTGGCGTGGCGGCTCCTCTGGATGATTATCTGGCGGCAGACGGCTGGAAGGACAGCTTTACATCTGACGCAGTGTTCTCACAGATGACCTATGACGGCCAGATTTACGCGGTGCCTTTGAATATTGCGGCAGCATGCGCCTTCTATAATACGGAAATGTTTGAGACGGCGGGAGTTGCAGTGCCCACTACATGGGATGAAATGCTGGATGCCTGCGAGAAGCTTCAGGCGGCAGGCTATACGCCCATCACCATTTCCGCAGGTACAGCATGGTGTCTGTCCATGGTGGCAGGATATCTGTGCGAGATGGAAGGCGTTGATCTTGCAGCATTAGAAGACGGTTCTGCTTCCTGGGAAGACGGCAAAATGGAAAGCGCGGGAGCAAAATTGAAAGAGCTTTCCCAATATTTCCAGAAGACGGCGGCAGGCGACACAAATGACGTGGCAACAGCAAATTTCTATAATGAAGAGGCAGCCATCCTGATCCAGGGTTCCTGGGCAATAGCACAAATCAACGGATCCAATCCTGATTTCGAGTCCAGGTGCGGCGTGTTCCAGTTCCCGGGCGTTGAGCGGATTATCGCAAAATCTGACTCTCTTGCCATGAGTTCTACAACAAAATATCCGGAAGCCTGTGCAGCCCTGATGAAATACTTTACAGATGATATATCACAGAAGTACACAGCGGAGATCGGCGGTAAAATTCCGGTTACCAGTGTGGAGTATGACGCGTCCGTGGCGCCGGCACAGCTGGAATATGTAATGAATGTATTCGGCAGTGCAAAGGGTACCTTCGGTTTCTACAATGAATCCATGCCGTCCACAGAAGCAGGTGCATTCTTTGATGATGAAATGGTATCTGTATTCTTAGGAGATACAACACCGGCGGATGCTGCTGCAAATATGGAAGATTTTTATGAGAGCAACTGCCGATAATATTTCGGCAGTCCGCATAGCGGATGGAGGATTATCAGATGGACAAATTATTACGGGATAGAAAGGCAATCACTATATTTTTGGCGCCGGCGCTGGTACTGTTTGTCGTAGTGCTGTTTGTCCCAATCTGCCAGTCAGTATACTATTCATTCTGTGATTACAAAGGACTGACGGCGCCTGAATTTATTGGGCTGAAGAATTATAAGGATCTGTTCAAGGATAAGAGCATGGTGTTTGCATTAAAGAATTCCCTGTTCTTTCTGGTTTTTTCCTGTGTCGCGCAGTTAGTTATGGGATTGTTTTTGGCTGCGCTCCTTACAAACATTAAAAAGGGGCGTAACCTCTTTAAAAACATTATATATCTGCCCTGTGTCCTGTCTTCAACGGCACTCGGCCTTTTATGGATGTTTATATTCAGTCCAAAACTGGGAATTAACCAGGCGCTGGAAAAATTTGGGGTAGAAGGCCCGCTGTGGCTTATGGATACGAGCGGTTTTATCATTCTGCCTATGTGGGTAATCGCATTTGTGGCGCTGTGGCAGTATGTGGGGCAGTCGATGATGCTCTACATGGCGCAGATATCTGGAATCAGCAAGTCCCTGTATGAGGCATCCTACATTGATGGGTGCAACAAACCGAAAAGCTTTATTCATATTACGCTGCCACTTATTAAACCCATGGTGGCCACAGCCATGTCACTCAACGCCATAGGATCATTAAAGTTTTTTGACCTGATCTATAATATGACGGAGGGAGGACCGAACCACAGGACGGAGGTTCTGGCCACCCATCTGTATACACAGGGATTTAAGTATAATAAGTACGGATATGCCAGCGCCATTGGCGTGGTGCTCATTATATTGTGTCTTATTGTCACAGGCTTGATTAATAAATTTATCAAGACTGAAAACTATGAGATGTAGCGGGAAAGGAGAAATGAAAATGAATGATAAAGCAAAATCAAAGGCAATTAAAATAATCATATACATATTTCTGATTCTCGTTGCAGTGATTTATATTGCACCGCTTTTATGGGTGCTTATGGTATCTTTCAAGACAAATGCTGAGATATTTACATCTCCGTTTTCCCTGCCGGAGAGTTTTTACCTGGAAAATTATAGCTTTGCGTGGACAGCGGGGAAACTTGGTGCTGCAACACTCAATTCCTTTATTGTGTGTGGTATTACGTTGATTCTCAGTATGCTGATTGGTTCTATGGCGGCTTTTGCCATAAGCAGACTGCACTTTAAGCTGGCGAAGCCCTGTATGACGTTTTTTCTGTTGGGCATGATGATTCCGGTGCACTGCGTGATGATTCCGCTGTTTACCAGATTTGCAAAATTGGGATTGTCTAATTCCCTCATAGGGCTTATTATACCGTATCTGACATTCTCTCTGCCGACAACCATATATATCATGACAGGTTTCTTTGAGAGTATGCCCAATGAATTGATAGAGTCGGCCTGTATTGATGGCTCCTCCATCTATGGGATTTTTTTTAAGATCGCACTGCCATTATCCAGGACAGGACTTTTTGTGACCGGGCTTATGACCTTTGTGGCCAACTGGAATGAGCTTTTGTTAGCTATGGTATTTATCTCCGATGAAACGAAAAAGACACTGCCGGTATCCCTGTCTAAATTTGTGGGACCATACAATACCAACTACTCGCAGATGTTTGCGGCAATCATTATCGCGATCATACCGACAATTATTGTATACTGCATTTTCAGCAATCAGATCGTAGACGGATTGACAGCCGGCGCTGTAAAGGGGTGACAATACAGACAGGAAAGGAAAAATGTGATGAGCAAAGAGAGAGAGCCTATTGTTACACATATCTATACGGCGGATCCTTCAGCCCATGTGTATAACGGCAAGATATATATATACCCATCCCATGATATTCCGCATAATGGGGAGGATAATGACAACGGCGATGAGTACCAGATGCAGGATTATCATGTACTGACAATGGACTATATCGGTGCGGAGTGTGTGGATCACGGTGAAGCTCTGAATAGAAAGGATGTGCCCTGGGCGGGCGATCAGATGTGGGCTCCTGATGCGGTATATAAAAACGGAAAGTATTATCTGATTTTTCCGGCCAGAGACAAAGAAGGGAATTTCCGCCTGGGGATTGCCAGCGGAGAAAATCCTGCAGGACCTTTCACCGCAGAGCCGGACTATATCGAAGGGAGTTTCAGCATTGATCCGGCGGCTTTTATGGACGACGATGGAAAAGTTTATGTCTACTTTGGGGGACTTTGGGGCGGACAGCTGGAAAAATATGCCACAGGTGTGTTCGATCCGGCAGGAAAGGAACCGGCGCCGGAACAAAAAGCGGTGTTGCCCCGCTGTGCAGTGATGAGCGATGATATGCTGTCTTTTGAGACAGGACCTATGGAGATAGAAATACTGGATGAAAACGGGAATCCGTTGCTTGCGGGGGACGAGGAGAGAAGGTATTTTGAGGGCCCCTGGATGCATAAATATAACGGAAAGTATTATCTGTCCTATTCTACCGGTACAACCCACTATATCGTTTATGCCACAGGAGATAATCCCACAGGGCCGTTCACCTATCAGGGACGGATCATGGAACCTGTGATCGGATGGACGACTCATCATTCCATTATTGAATTTGAGGGAAAATGGTATTTGTTTTATCACGACTGTGAGTATTCTGGCGGGATCAATCATCGCCGCACGGTGAAATATACGGAGCTTCATTACAATGAAGACGGGACCATACAGACCATATTTCCCTATGATAAAAGTAAATAAGTGAATCCGTTTTAGGTAAGGAAAGAGGAACTGCTGCTCAGGTGGCGGTTCCTTTTTTCGGGGTGCGCCCGACGGCCCAGGTTTCTAACTTTTTCAGTAGTAAAACTGGTAAAAGTATGATATAATGAGGAAACACGCTGATGCGTGCTTCCTCATCAATTTTTTGATGACAAATTTTCATACCGACAGACAAAGTGCTGACCGCATGTTTCATGCGGCGTCACTTACTTGCATGACCCAATCAAATTTAGGATAGGAGCAAGAAATGAACATATGAAAAATAAAATTCATTTAAAGGGCCAGCTGGGTGCTTTTATGCGCTGGCCGGTGATTCTGTCACTATTGCTGGTGCTGATGAATGTGGCGATCTATGTGATTTCTACAAAGGCCGGACTTTGCATGAGCTCATTTCTGGTTGTCTATCTGGTGGCTGTGGTGATTATTTATCTGTATTACCGCAGACAGATTTACAGTCAGCTCATTAGCTTTGCCACCCAGTACGGACAGATCCAGCGGAAGCTTTTGAAGGAGCTGAAGATTCCCTATGCACTGCTGGATGAGGATGGACGGGTGATCTGGTCCAACCGGGCCTTTTCCCGGGTAATCAATACGGAGAAGCGGGAGAGAAGGCATATCTACCATATTTTTCCGGAGATTAGCAGGAATACTCTGCCCCAGGCGGAGGGGGAGCAGAAGAGCTCTATGCATATTACCCATGAGGAGCAGGATTATCAGGTGGATATGGAGCTGATTTCCCTGGATCGGATTATAAAGACCAGTGAGCTGGTGGATATGGACGAGTATGAGGGATATCTCATCGCTTTGTATCTCTTTGATGAGACGGAGATCAACCGCTATATTCGGGAGAACAAGGAGCAGCGCCTGGTGGCAGGCCTGATCTACATTGACAACTATGAGGAAGTGCTGGAAAATGTGGAGGAGGTCCGCTGTTCTCTTTTAGTGGCCCTGGTGGACCGGAAGATCAACAAATATATTTCCTCTATGAACGGCATTGTGAAGAAGCTGGAGAAGGATAAATATTTTGTGGTTATCAAGGAGAAGGAGCTGCCGGGTATGCGGGAGAGCCGGTTTGAGCTTCTCCAGGATGTAAAGACCGTAAATATCGGAAATGAGATTGCCGTAACCTTAAGTATTGGCCTGGGCGTCAACGGAAACACCTACAGCGAAAATTATGAGTATGCCCGCACGGCCATTGACCTGGCTCTGGCAAGAGGCGGGGATCAGGCTGTGGTAAAGGAGCGGGAGCAGATCTCTTATTATGGGGGAAAGACGCAGCAGGTGGAGAAAACCACCCGGGTCAAAGCGCGTGTGAAGGCCCATGCATTGCGAGAGTTTATTGAGGGCAAGGACAAGGTGGTTGTTATGGGACACAAGATGGCGGATATGGACTCCTTTGGCGCCGCCATCGGTATTTACCGGGCAGCCCGGGTATTGGGAAAACGGGCCTATATTGTGCTGAATGATGTGACCACCACGGTGCGGCCTCTGCGGGACAGCTTTATGGACAACCCGGGCTATGAACCGGATATGTTTCTCACAGGGCTCCAGGCCATGGAAATGGTGGACCGGCAGACTGTGCTGGTGGTGGTGGATACCAACCGCCCCAGCTATACGGAGTGCAGCGAGCTGTTGACAAAAACGCCTACCATTGTGGTTCTGGATCATCACAGACAAAGCAACGAGCATATAGGAAATGCCGTTTTGTCCTATATTGAGCCCTACGCCTCCTCGGCCTGCGAGATGGTGGCGGAGATTCTGCAGTATTTTGACGAGGGGCTCAAGATCAAGGCCATTGAAGCGGATTGCTTGTATGCGGGCATGGTTTTGGATACAGATAACTTTATGAGCAAGACGGGAGTGCGGACCTTTGAGGCGGCGGCGTTTCTCCGTCGCAGCGGGGCAGATATTACCCGGGTGCGGAAAATGTTCCGCAATGATATGCGGTCCTACAAGGCCCGGGCGGAGGCTGTGCGTCATGCGGAGGTTTACGAGGGCATTGCGATTTCCATCTGTCCTCATGAGAATCTGGAGAGTCCCACCATTGTGGGAGCTCAGGCGGCTAATGAGCTGCTGAATATTGTCGGTGTGCGTGCATCCATTGTGCTGACAGAATATATGCATCGGACTTATGTAAGCGCCCGTTCCATTGACGAGGTGAATGTACAGGTGCTTATGGAGCGCATGGGCGGAGGCGGTCATATGACGGTGGCCGGAGCTCAGCTGGAGTGCGGTGCAGAGGAGGCTATGGAGATTGTCAAGCACACCATAGATAAAATGATAGAGGAAGGTGACTTATAGTGAAGGTGATTTTGATAGAGGATGTAAAGTCTCTGGGAAAAAAGGGAGAGATCGTAGAGGTCAACGATGGCTATGGGCGGAATTTTATTCTGGCAAAGAAGTTGGGCCTGGAGGCTACCCCAAAAAATCTCAATGATCTGAAGCTGAAGAAAGCCAATGATGAAAAGGTTGCCAAGGAACAGCATGGAGAGGCTGTTGCCTTTGCAGAGCGGCTGTCCAAGCTGCAGGTGGTGCTGCAGATCAAGGCCGGAGAGGGAGGACGGACCTTTGGCTCCGTATCCACCAAGGAGATTGCCCAGGCGGCCCAGGAGCAGCTGGGCGTGGAGCTGGACAAGAAAAAAATGCAGCTGCCCAACCCCATTAAGTCTGTGGGAACCCATATGGTGCCCATCCGGCTTCATCCTAAGGTGACGGCAGAGCTGAAGGTGATTGTGAAGGAAGCGTAAAAGGAATACATTCTATGGAAGAAGCAATCATAAAGCGTGTGATGCCTCACAGCGCGGAGGCGGAGCAGTCGGTAATTGCGGCCATGCTCATGGACCGGGACGCCATTATGTCCGCCTCAGAGATTCTCGCGCCGGAGGATTTCTACCAGCGGCAGTACGGGGTAATCTTTGAGGCCATGGTGGAGATCTTCAATGAGGATAAGCCCGTGGACCTGGTAATTCTCCAGGAACGTCTGCGGGCCAAGGCTGTTCCGGCGGAAATCAGCAGTATGGAGTTTGTGCGGGAGCTGCTGGACAGCGCCTCCGTATCGGGAAATGCCAAATATTACGCCAATATTGTGGCGGAAAAGGCAGTGATGCGCAGGCTCATTCGGCTCAACGAGGAGATTTCCAACGTGTGTTATGAGGGCAAGGAGCCTTTGGAAGCGGTGCTGGAGCAGACGGAGAAAAGGGTCTTCGATCTAGTGCAGCGCAGGGGCGGCGGGGATTTTGTGCCCATCAAGCAGGTGGTGTTAAACGCCCTGCAGAAGATTGAGGCGGCTTCCCGCACCAAAGGGAATGTGACGGGACTGGCCACAGGCTTCAAGGATCTGGACTATCAGACCTCAGGCCTTCAGCCCTCAGATCTGATTCTGGTGGCTGCCCGCCCCTCCATGGGAAAGACGGCTTTTGTTCTGAACATTGCCCAGTATATGGCTTTTCGCAGCAACCTGACCGTAGCCATTTTCAGTCTGGAAATGTCCAAGGAGCAGCTGGTGAACCGTCTGCTCTCCATGGAATCCGGCGTGGATGCCCAGAAGCTTCGCAGTGGAAATCTGGCGGACAGCGACTGGGAGCGTCTGGTGGAGGGCGCCGAGAGTGTGGCGGGCTCTCATATGATTATTGACGATACGCCGGGCATTACCCTGGCGGAGCTGCGCTCTAAGTGCAGGAAATATAAGCTGGAAAATAATCTGCAGATTGTGATGATCGACTATCTACAGCTCATGTCCGGAAGCGGCCGTTCCACGGATTCCCGGCAGCAGGAAATATCCGATATTTCCCGGGGGTTAAAAAGCCTGGCCAGAGAGCTGAATGTGCCGGTGGTGGCTCTTTCCCAGCTGAGCCGGGCGGTGGAGCAGCGGCCGGACCACAGGCCCATGCTTTCGGATCTGCGTGAATCCGGAGCCATTGAGCAGGACGCGGATGTGGTTATGTTTATCTACCGGGATTCCTACTACAACCGGGACAGCGAGAACAAGGATCTGGCGGAGATCAATGTGGCTAAGCAGAGAAACGGCCCGGTGGGTCCGGTGAATCTTCTGTGGATTCCGGAGTTTACCACCTTCAAAAATTTTACCGCAGAGAAGATCCCTCCCATGTAAGCGTATCAGGTACACCAGATTTTTCATTTCCCGTTGGCTTTATAACTGTATTAGCTTCACAGGAATCAGCAGAGCCATTGGCGCAGGCGTAAAAAGTAACCGTTTCTTCCTTTTGAACTTGTAAAAAATTTACAATATAGCTTGTGTCCGGGGACAAGCCGTGCTATAATTCTGAATATGGAAATATTTTACACATTGGAGGGATGTGCATGAGCGAGATACGTTACATGATTTCCGAGGCATCTAAGTTGATAGATGTGGAAGCTCATGTTCTTCGTTATTGGGAAGAAGAGCTGGAGCTCCCCGTTCCGCGGAATGAGATGGGACATCGCTATTATACGGAAGAAAATATACGGTTACTTCAGAATATACGGGATTTAAAAGAGCAGGGTGTGCAGTTGAAAGCCATTCGCAACATTTTGCCTGAGCTGGAAAAGGGAGATTTGCAGATCAGCGGCCTGGTGGCCCGGCTGGATCAGGCGGCCCTGACTCCCCCTGGGGAGCCGGAGGAAAAGATGCAGCAGTTTCAGACCATTATGAGCCGTCTCATATCCGAGGCTCTGGAGGACAGTACAGAGCAGCTGGGAAAAGAGATCAGCGTACAGGTCAGCGACCATGTGATTAAGGAAATGGATTATTTGCTGCGGATGAAGGAGGAGCGGGAGGATGAGCGTTTCCGCCGGCTGGACGAGACCATTCGAAACTCTCAGCAGGCCAGAAAGCAGCTGGCGCTCTTTCAGAGAAATGAGGAAAAGAAAAAGGCAGGAATTTTTGGCCGACAGAAAAAGAGACAGACCGTTTAGGCCTGTCTCTCTTAATTTGGCAGATTCTCTTCTTATGAAAATGCTGTTATTCTGCGCTGATTGCTTCATTGGGGCACTCTGCTTCGCAGGTACCGCAATCCAGGCAGGCGTCCGGATCGATTACATACTTTCCGTCGCCTTCGCTGATAGCCTCTGCCGGACATACCTCTGCACAGGAGCCGCAGTTTACGCAGTCATCACTAATTACATATGCCATTGTTCATATCCTCCTTTTTGATTCTAATGCCGGTCCCCATGGACCCTGGCTTTATTTTAATATAAACAGTACCATTATACAAGTGAAAAATTTAGAAATTTCTCATATAATTCCTTGTAAAATAGTCGGAATTCGATTATAATAAGGTTCGTAGCGGTTCAGCCCTAGTTTCCTTAAAAAGTCCGCCGGACTTTTCTGCCTGGCAATGGGTTTTTTACCAGGCGCAGGTAGGTTTAGAGAGGGCGAATCTGCTGTCAAGGTTTGCATAATAGCAAAGAACAGATAAAAGGAGGTGCCAACGATGGCAAAGATTACAAAGGACATGCTCATCGGCCAACTGCTGCAGCTCAACCCCAACATTGCTCCGATCCTTATGCGTGAGGGGATGCACTGTATCGGATGCCCGTCCTCCCAGATGGAGAGTCTGGAGGAGGCTGCCATGGTTCATGGTATGGATGCGGATGTGCTGGTTGCAAGGCTTAATAATTTCCTGGAGGCAGAGTAAAGACATACAGGATACAATATAAGGCCGGCAGGGTTCCCTGTCGGCCTTGTGGTTCCTGTCGTACCTTTGGCGCGCTGCGCGTATCCGTATCCCAAAGGGAAAGGAGCCCATTGGTAATTGTACATAGATGGGGATTATAGAAGCGCCAGCCGCTGCAGGGCCTCCTCCCGGATGATAAGAGCGCCTCGTTCCTCCAGATAGGCTTCGCTGGTGGGGATATACTTCTCCCCTGAGCCGTACTCTGAGAGAATATTGGCAATCTTGTTGAAATCCTCTGGACTGTGAGAGGACTTGCGGACCACCAGATGATATCCTTGGGCATCCTCATTTTTATACAGGGTATTGCTGCCCTGATAAAATCCCTTTAGGATGTGAGCCACCTGGATCAAGGTGTCCAGGGAGTCAAAATAATACACGCGAGTCAGGTCCAGCTCCTCTGCCAGGGCCACGGTGTCTGTCTCACCAGCGGAATCCTTGGCATCCTTCAGATGATGCTCCAGCAGTTTTCGGAACATGTCCAGAATATTGTCTGCTCCCTCTGGCAGCACGCCATTGTTCTCCGAAAGCTTATCGGAGATAGAGTCTGTGGACGGGGCAAACTTGGCGAAACGGGTGTCCAGCTCCTCCGGGTCCTCCACCTTGGTAATGATGAGTACAATACACTCGTTGGGAAGAGGAATAGCCTCAATCATGAGAGGTGTATTGTCTGCCTCAAAGCCAAAGTCCAGAGACGCCTGCTGCATCATATCCCGGAAAAGATTCTTGGCCTTTTCCGATCCGTAGGCAAGCTCACTGAGCTGAAGCTGGCGGTCAGCCAAATCAGCTTTGGTCAATGTACAACGTATTTGATTATCGTTTATTTTTTCAATTCTCATAGAATCACTTCCTGCTTCTATTATATACAATTCTACGCGGATATACAATCATTAATTATAGCAGTATAAACAAAATTTCCCGGAAAGTCAATATGGCAAAACTGCCAATTTCTATTAAAAAAGAATAAACAAGGGATGAAATTTTTAGATCGCTTGCATTTTTCCCTGGTTTTTTTGTATAATAGGAGCTGTCAGAAAGAATTAGGAGTACAGGAGAGAAGGGAGGATTGTAGAAAGCGGTTTGTGTAAGCCAGATTTCCTTTGAATTTCAAGAATTTCAGCGCCAATTCGGCGGGTGTTTCCGATTTTAGTGAAAAATTGAATGAGAACTGTTTTTTTCTGACAAGCTATACCACGGAGCTCCTTTTGGTGAAGGAAGACTTTCGGTATTCCCGCGGGCGAGTACAGATGGCAAAGGTCCCTCTGCGTCAGCTGCCAAAGTTCCCGCGGGGAGCGAAGGTCTGACTTGGCTGTTTTGTCAAAAAAAGTCGAAATGGGTGATGACGCGCCCGGGTTTTTCTGTTAGAATGGAATAGAACAGGAGGTGCCATAATGACGTCGAAGGCGAGAGCGAGGAGAAGAAGAAAGAGACAGAAAATGAAGAGGCTGATACCGGTTCTGGCCGCAATCGTATTAATTATACTGATTGCGTTGATTATGATGGTCAGTTTTTTTATAGAAAAATATAGTCCTTCAAAGGAACTGGTGGATTACAGAAATTTTTATGCGGTAGGCGGGGATGAGGAAATTGCGATTCTGTTAAACGATGAGCTTTTGGAAGCCAAGGCAAAGCTTATTGACGGCGAGGTGTATGTGGACACGGAGTTTTTATATAGCACGCTGAATTCCCGTTTTTACTGGGATTCCCAGGAGAATAGTCTGCTGTATGCTCTGCCTACGGAGCTGGTGATGGCTCAGGTCGGAAGCAATGACTATACGGTGGGAAAAGAGAAGCGCAGTGAAAACTATGCGCCGGTGCGGCTGGACGGGAGCACGGCTTATGTGGCCTTACGTTTCGTACAGAATTACACGGCGCTGAACTTTGAGTATTATGAGGAGCCGGTGCATCGGGTATATATTGATACTGTGTTTGGCACGGTGCAGACCGTGGAGGTAAAAAAAGATACCCAGGTAAGGGACAAGGCGGGAATCAAGCGGCCCATTCTTACAGAGGTGATAAAGGGAGAGAAGCTGTATCTGCTGGAGGATACGGAGGAGATCGAAGACTGGACCAGGGTGCGTACCCAGAACGGCTTTATCGGTTATGTGCAGAATAAACGGATCTCCACCACGTCTCAGGCGGAGGAGCGGACCAACGATTATGTGGAACCGGAGTACACCAGCATTTCCAAGGATTACAAGATCAATATGGCCTGGCATCAGGTGACCAACCAGACAGCCAATGAAAATATTTACAAGGTTTTAGCCAACACTAAGGGGCTAAATACCATTTCGCCTACCTGGTTCTATCTGAAGGATAATCAGGGAGGGATCGAATCTCTGGCCAGCCAGGAATATGTGAATTACTGTCACCAGAATGGGGTGGAAGTCTGGGGGCTTGTGGAGGATATTACCTACAAGGATACCATTTTGGATTATGAGATTTTTTCCCGGACTACAAACCGGCAGCGTTTGGTCAGCAATCTTATTGCGCAGGCGATTCAGTATGATCTGGATGGGATCAACCTGGATATGGAATACATCAACGTAGACACAGGTCGCGCATATGTGCAGTTTATCCGGGAGCTGTCCATTATGTGCCGCTTGAATGGGATTGTGCTCTCTGTAGACAATTATGTGCCTGCGGAGTATAATCGCTTCTATAACCGGGCAGAGCAGGGAGTATTTGCGGATTATGTGATTATCATGGGCTATGACGAGACGCCCAAGGGTTCCAATGTAGCCGGTTCCGTAGCTTCCATCGGATTTGTACGCAGCGGAATTGAAAATACCATTGCAGAGGTTCCCGCAGAGAAGGTAATCAATGCGGTTCCCTTTTATACCCGGGTCTGGAAGACCTCCCCTTCCGTGGAGGAAGGCGCTGTGGACGGCTATCTGTCCACCTGTGAGGCAGAGGTGGGAATGGACAATGCGGATAAATATGTGAGTACTAACAACGCGGAATCCAACTGGTCCGAGGAGCATGGACAGTATTATGCCGAGTATGAGACTGACGGAGATCTCTACCAGATCTGGCTGGAAGAGGAGCGCTCCATTGAGGAGAAGGCCAAGCTGATAAAGGAGTATAATCTGGCGGGTATTGCCGCCTGGAAGCTGGGCTTTGAGCGGTCGGATATTTGGGACGTGATATTGCGCTATGTGAATTAAAAGAGTTACTAAAAAGAAAATCCCTCACATATATTGGAAAAGAATATATGTGGGGGATTTCTTATGGGATTTTTCAGAGAAAAGACAAAGGGATTTTGGCTGGAAGCTTTCATGGCAATACTTCTGCTGGGCAGTGCATGGGTTTTATTTTCCGGAGACGTGGTGGAGACAACTTCCCGTTCTGTAAAGGAGGAGGAGACCTATTATGTGATCCTGGACGCGGGTCATGGCGGCAATGACCCGGGAAAAATCGGCGTGGACGGAACCCAGGAAAAGGATTTAAACCTGATAATCGCGGGCAAGGTGAAGCGTCTTCTGGAACAGCAGGGGGTGAAAGTCCTGATGACCAGGGAAAGCGATACGGGCCTGTATGATGAGACGGCCAGTAATAAAAAGGTACAGGATATGAAACGCCGCTGTAACCTGGTCAATGAGGAGAAGCCCTCCTGTGTGGTCAGCATCCATCAAAACAGCTATCATGAGGAGAGTGTCAGCGGCCCTCAGGTCTTTTTTTACAGTACGTCCAAGGAGGGAAAAGAATTGGCAGAGGTGTTGCAGGAGGAACTGATCCGGGTACTAAAGCCTGGAAAAGAGCGGCAGGTAAAGGCAAACGACAGCTATTATCTGCTTAAAAAGACAGAGGCGCCTATTTGTATTGTAGAGTGTGGTTTTCTAAGCAACTGGGAAGAAAGCCGCCTCCTGCAGGATGAAAATTACCAGGAACGGCTGGCCTGGGCCATCCACATGGGAATTATGCGATATTTGAACCAGACCTAGATATCTTCTTATAGAAAACAAACGGTTTTTCTTCCATCTCCCCAATAAAAAAGTACTGGGCAGTCTGCCGGGACTCTGTGAGACGCCGGGGACTGCCCAGATAAAGTTTAAAAACATAGGAGATTCTAGTGCCTAGACGCCTCAGAAAACGAGATCGCAGCATCGTTCTTTTTCATAAACAGCAGGCCAAAGGAGCCGGGCCCGCAGTTGCATGCAATGGCTGAGGAGGCTTTCTGCACGTAAACCCGTTCAAAGGTGCAGTACTGCTTCACCAGATCCCGAATATAGCGAATGCTATCTTCGTCCAATCCGGCATAGGTAATGAAGAGGATACGCTTGTCGATGGCTCTTGGATTTAGGAGCACCTTTCTGATATAGCGTTTTGCCACATGTGGAAAGCTTCCCATTTCCATGTTGCCCACCACCATTTTGCTCTTACGAAGCACAAGGACCGGATGCAGCAGCAGCGCGTCGCAGAGAATCTGAATATGCTTGGAGATCTGTCCTGCCTGGCACATCATATGGGTACTGTCAATGATAAAAGCGGAAGAGACATAGCGTCTCAGCTTTTTCACAGCTTTTATAATCTCGGCCTTGCCAACATGATTTTCAGCCATGGATGCGGCATGCAGCACCACCAGCCCCATACTGCTGGAGAGGTGCCCCGAATCCAGCACCGTGACATTTTCAAAGGATTTTGCCGCTTCCAGTGCATTTTGATATCCGTCACTGGCGTGTTTGGCCATGGTAATATGGATGATATTCTGGGCTTCCGTCAGTTTCTCAGCAAAAAATCTTTCATAATCTTCCACTTCCGGGGCATGGGAGAAACCGTTTTTTCCAGATGCTATTTGAAACAGAAGTTCATCTGCTTTCAATTCCAGATCATCCAGGAACCGTCCGTGGTCTGTACATACATAATAGGGACAGACGGAGATGCCAAATTCTTTAATCAGAGATTCCGGAAGATCGCACACACTGTCAGTTGTAACCATAAGGGACCGTCTTTGGGCCTGCTCAAAAATCAGCACATCTTTTCCAATCTCTGTCTGGCTGGCCTCTATGTTCAGCTTTACAAGCTCCTTTGGCAAAATACTTAAGACAGAAGCTTCCAAAAGGGCGCCGCTGACAGGCTTCGCCAGATACCCGCTGAAACCTTCCTTTCGGTAGAGAAGCTGATTGTCGCTTCCGGCATTGGCAGTCAGGGCGATTACAGGTACATTCTGGCATAGACCTCCCGGCTGGGTTTGCAGGGCATGGAAACATTGGATTCCATCCATCTCCGGCATAAGATGATCCATTAAAATGGCGTCATAATGCTGCTTTTGTGTCAATTTCAGACATTCCGCACCACTTAAGGCTGTATCGATCTGGATGTTCGTGGCCGAAAGCAGTTTTCGCACGACTACCAGGTTCATTTCATTGTCATCTACCACCAGGATATGCGCATCCGGGGCCTCAAAGCTTTGCCTGTATTGCTCTCCGCTGTGTGCCTTTACCCGGGAAGCAAGCGTAAAGATTCCCAGCTCTTTGTCATCCACAATATCCTGATCCAGTGTTACAAGAAAGGTAGAACCTTTAGTGTAAACGCTGTTGACGCTGATTTCTCCTCCCATAAGTTCTACCAGCTGATGGACAATGCTTAGTCCCAGCCCGGTACCCTCGATATGACGATTTTTTTCTTCGTCCACCCGCTTAAAAGCATTAAAGATATAAGGAATGTTCTCCTTTTTCACTCCCAGGCCAGTATCATCCACAGAATACCAGACGCGAACCCTGTTTAAGGTGAGCCGTTCACACCAAATGGACAAGGTAATAGAGCCTTCGCTTGTATATTTCACCGCATTGTTCAAGAGATTAATCAGGATCTGTTTAATCCTTATCTCATCGCCGCAAAGCATGCTTGGAATAGAAGGATCCACGTGCAGCCGGAAGTCCAGCCCTTTTTCCTTGGCCTTGATCCAGATCATATTGACGATCTCTGAGAGAAGGGCGCCTGTTTCATAGGAAACGGTTACAATCTCCATTTTCCCGGATTTGATCTTGGAGAGATCCAAAATATCATTGATAAGGGTCAGCAGCATTTTACTGGCAGCCTGGATATTCCTGGCGTTTTCCGCCACATCCTCCGGAATATCACCGCGCAAAATAATTTCGTTTAATCCGATAATGGTGTTGATGGGAGTACGGATCTCGTGGCTCATACTGGAGAAAAAATGATTCTCCGCTTTGTTCAATTCTTCGATTTCCTTTTTTTGTTGCTGGGAGAGCTCATTTTCCGTTTCGTAAAGCTTTTTCAGGAACAAAAGCAGCACGCTGAGCAGGACGCCTACCATAACAATGGATGTTGCTGAATCAAAGAAGGAGTGAGGCCTGGTATTCTGGGCTACAGCCTCTGGAAAATAGAGGGCAATGTAATAACACAGTAATGTTTCAGCCGTACATAGCAGGAAAAAAACAGGCTTTCTTCGTCCTTCCAATGTAAGGCTGATATAGATGAAACAGAAGACAAACCATTCCGGCATTCCGCTGTAAAGTCCTCCGGCGGTAAAAAAGCTCAGAGGGTATAACAGAAGAAGCAGTATAGCAATGATTGTGGCTCCGCAGTTGATACATCCCTTTTGGACGCTGAGACTGGCAATCTTAGCGATACAGATAAGGCTTACAACCAGGATCAGCAGATTTGCAACATTTCTCCCCATAGGCAGAATAATCATCAGCCCGACCATACAAGTGGCTGTAACAATGAGAAACATACGTTCTCGCAAGTTGATCTTATGGTCAAAGATTATTTCAAACCACCTTTTTAACACCCAGAGATCCCTCCTGTTTCTTTATTCATTAAAACCTCTTCAATAGTCACGCAAACCTGGTCATACAGGCGAAGCAAATTGGGGTGATCATGTCGGATATATCCAATATTTTCTTTCTTCCCGGCCTGCTCCAGAAGCTTTGCCTGATCTGCAAGCCGCTCCGCACCAATGGTCAGAGCAGTACTCTTTAACGCATGGACCTTGACAGCATAATCGTTCCAGTTGGCGGCATCGTACAGGGAAATGATCTCCGCTCTTTTCTCTATGGCCTGTGTGCAGAACATTTCCAGCATCTCCACATAAAAGTCTTCTTCTCCGCAGCAGTATTCCAGCCCCAGATGTACATTGACGCCAATCTGAGACAGCGGAGCAAAGGACAGAGAAGAACCGCCTGCCGGAGTCTCATCCTCCCAGGTATCCCATTCTTCAGAGTCGTCGTCCTGGTCGTCCTGATCCTCGTCATCCCAGTCGTCCTGGTCGTCCTGATCCTCGTCATCCCAGTCGCCCTGGTCGTCCTGATCCTCGTCATCCCAGTCGCCATCGTCGTCCTGGTCGTCGTCGCCCCAGTCGCCATCGTCGTCCTGGTCGTCGTCGCCCCAGTCGCCATCGTCGTCCTGGTCGTCGTTGTCCCAGTCGCCATCGTTGTCCTGGTAGTCGATGTCTTCTTTGTTTTCTTCGTCGTTCCAGTCGCCAATGTCCCCCTGGTCGTCATCTCCCTGGAGTCCATCCTTCCAGCCGTCAGCTATCTGGAGTCCGTCCATGCGGCTGTCATCCTCCAGGTGTTCGTCGTCCCAGTCGTTATTCTCCTGGAGTCCACTCTCCCAGCCTTTGCTCTTCTGGAGTCCGCCTTTGCGGCCTTTGTTCTTCCGGTTTTTCTTCTTCCGATTGCTCTTCGGTGGAAGAGATTGCTGGGGAACCTCTTCCCTGGTCGGGAATTCCTTCGGGTTCTCCTCTTGAGATGGTAACTGTTGGGCAGTCTGCAGCTCTTCCGTATCTATGTCTTCTGTGTGGAACTGCTGAGGAACCTCTTTTTTAGTCAGGTGCGCGTCTTTGTTCATGTCTTCTGTGTGGAACTGCTGAGGACTCTCCTCCATGGTAGAATCTGTCTTCCTGTCTTCCTGAGGTGAAAGCCCTCCAGAGGCATGCGCTTCCTCCCCACGCGTTTTCATGCTCTGCTCTCCCAAAAGGAACTGATCCGGCGCCTTATTCTCAGTCAGCGATTCTTCGTAAACAGGTTCTTTTCGGCCCGTTTTACTGGTAGCCGCCTTTATTGATTTTTTAGAAGCTGTCTTTTTCCCACGTACCTTTTTGGAGGCGGACGTTTTTTTCATAGCCTCTGTGGAATTGGTCGTTTTCTGTAAATCGTCAGAATCAGTCCCTGAACCATACTGAATACATTGGTCGGGTAGTATTTTACGCAGCACCCGTTCCAGAACAGCGCGTTCAATGGGTTTGGGAATAAATTCTGTAAACCCTTCATTCCGGAACATTTCTCTCGCGCCGCTGAGGGTATTTGCAGTCAGGGCAACCACGGGTAGATCCTGACATTCTCCACCATTGATTTCCCGGATTCGCTTCAAAGTTTCTATCCCGTCAAACCC
This sequence comes from Lachnospiraceae bacterium, assembly GCA_022796795.1. Lineage (GTDB taxonomy): Bacteria > Bacillota > Clostridia > Lachnospirales > Lachnospiraceae > RGIG4284. Next base: position 73,365 of record JAAWJI010000016.1, read on the forward strand.
GGGCATCATATGATCCAGGAAAACCATATCGTAGGGAACAGTGGCGCACAATTCCACAGCTTCTCTTCCGCTGAGACAGGTATCCACCTGTATTCCGTAACTTCCCAGGACGCCCTTTGCCACCACCAGGTTCATCTCTTCGTCATCAACAGCCAGGACACGAACTCCCTTGCAGGAGAAGGGCTTGCGTCCGGCAGCCTGTGCCTCCCCAAAGCCGTTTGCGGTCAGCTCTCCATTCAGGAGATTTACAACAGAGAGAGCAAAAAATGGCTTGTGGATAATGAGCAGCCGACTGTTTTTGTCCAGAACATAGTCATGATCTGCAATGACCACCACCCGCAACCTCTGAGCGAGATCTTCATAATAAGAAGAATTTTCCACATATTCAGACTGAGCAATGAACACATGAGTCACAGAGTGGGTGTGCAGCAGTTTTTGCAGTCCCTCAAAATTATGTGCCTGGTATCCTTCGAGGCCAAGGCCTTCCACCATATGCAGAATCATATTGTCATAATATTTCCGGACCTCATCGCTGTTGTATTTTTCCGGCCGGAAATAGCACGCAATACAAAGCCGTTCTGGATGAGAGATCAACAGAGACGGCGTATGATCCTCCACGCCCTGGGGAATGGTAATATGAGCCTGCAGGCCCTGCTGCTCTTTGCTATCAAAGTAAAGGAAGCCTCCCATGGCCTGAAGAAGGCCCCGGGCAATGGGAAGTCCCAGTCCCAGTCCGCCGGCTAAGCGGTTGCTTCCGGAATTTGCCTGGTAAAAATCGTCGCACATCTGTGTGAGCTGAGAATCGGTCATGCCGATTCCGGTATCATGGATATCAATAGCCAGGTTTACTCCATATTCTTCCTGACGGAATCCAATATAGACATAAATACCGCCCTCTTCTGTAAATTTAAGGGAATTTTCCAGAAGGATTTTGAGAACATGGGAAATTTTCTCTGCATCTCCAACCATGACAGCCGGAGTTTTGGGATTCAGATCAAACACCATCTCCAGCTGATGCTTGCTGTTCTGCAAGGAGGTCATGGTGATAATATCATTGAGCACGGAGGAAATCATATAAGGTTCCTTTGCCGGAACCAGCGTGCCCTCTACAATTTCCGTATAGTCCAGCATATTATTGATCTGGTTGGATAACCTTTTGCCTGCAAGCTTTATGGACAGAATATTTGTGCGGATCTCTTCGGGAATATCCTTTTCCAAAATGACCTCGCTAAGCCCAAGCACCATGTTAATAGGCGTGCGAAGCTCGTGGGAGACATTGGACAGAAATTCTGCATTTTGTCGTCCTGCCGTCTCCAATTCCGCAAGAGTCGTATCGTATACTTTTCTGGATACTCGTCTTCGGGTGATCCGGTATCTGGCGATTGCGATGGAGCCGGCCGTCACAATGAAGCCAAGGCCCAATCGAATCATATTCTGGGCGCCCATGTCAGGAGTAATAGTATTCAAAATAACGTAATGATACAGCAATTCCACGATATACAAGGCGGCTGTCATATATAACAGCCGCTTTTTGTTAAACATAGAAAAAATCAGAATCAGCATGCAGGCTATGCTGGGGATATCAAATAGCGTAATCGTATGTACTCCAAAGAAAAAGAAGCCCACCATTAAAAGTAAGGAGCACAAATTTTCATAGAATGCATCTGAACCGATTCTTCCAATATGGATACACCATATGATAGTATTACCCACCAAAATGACCGGAATCATCCAGACCTCCCAGGCCATAAACAAGATGGTCAGAATCAGCAGTGTGCCAAACATTGTGACAATACTGGCCAGAAGCAGATGAAGACTTGTTTTTCCTTTTTCTCTCATTCCTCACCCAGCCCCTTTGCCACCCGCCTTAACAGTTCCTGCGGGAAAAATGGTTTTTTCAGGTAGTTCACGGCGCCTAACTTAATGGCGGCTTTTACATCATCCTCGTATCCGGACGCGGTGAGGAAAATAACGGGAACATCTACCGAGGAATCTTTAATATGCTTAAAGGTTTCAATGCCATCCATAATGGGCATTGCGATATCAAGAAGGATCAAGTCGATCTTTTCATATTTGATCTTCTTCAGGGCTTCTCTCCCTGATTCGGCAAGAAGCACAGTATAGTATTTCTCTAAGATCATCCTTGTTCTCTTCAAATTCATTGCGTCATCATCCACTACCAAAATACGTTTGCGCATACGCTGCCTCCTTATTTACTCCCACAAAAAACAAGCCAAGCAGACAATATATAAGAGTCTATCTGGCGGCTGCCATGAGAGTATTTCTTCTATAAGATTTATTGTAAAGCAAGATCACTATAAAATCAAGCCTTAGGACGACCAATCTTTGGTAATGATAGTGTAAAATTTTCTTCGGGTGAAAAATAGATATAGAAAGGGAACCCCTTTTTGTGATAGAGTATAAGAGCTCAACCAAAACCCTCACAAAAG
>JAAWJI010000057.1 GCA_022796795.1 Lachnospiraceae bacterium
CTACTTTTAGGACTTGCTTTCCACTGTTTTTGTTATAGAAAACAGAAAATTGCTATGCCACAGCCTTGGCAGGCCATCGCGCAGCGATTTTGTTCAATTATGATTTTGGGAGGCGCCTACATTTCCTATGGAGTGGGAGCTTCTTTTGGAACTGGTATTGGCTTGCTGCAGTATCATGGCGCATTGGGTGTTCAGGGTATTTTAAGCCAGTTGATTTCCTGTGTTTTGACCATCACACTGATTTACTTGGTGTCTAAGGACTGCGGCACCTACGGGCTTCATGATATGGACAGTCTGTTCAAGCACTATTGTGGGACCTGGCTGGGTACGGCTTATCGCTGGTTTCTGGTATTGATGCTGTTCTTGTTTACCGGAACCATGTTTTCCGGCGCGGCAGTTACCTTTAATGAAAGCTTTGGTATCCCCATTGCTGTGGGAACGGCAATTATGCTGATAGCTGTTATCGTTACAGTGATTCTGGGAGCCAAAAGGCTTATTGACATTATCGGAAATATTGCACCTGTAATTCTGGTTGTAATGCTGATTATCTGTATTTATTCCCTGATTTTCCACAGTGACAGCCTGATGGAGGGAAGCGCCATTTTAATAGAATCCGCCAAGGATATCCGGATTACGGGAAATCCCATTATGGCAGGATTTCTGGAGTTTGGTCTGGTAATCGTTATGACTACAGGTTATCTGGCTACCGTGGCAGCCAGGAAGGGCACCAGCAAGAAGGAATTGCTCATGGGCAATGTATCCGGAGAGGGATCCTTGTTTATATTTAAGATTTTATTGATTCTGGCCTTTATTTTAAATGCTTCTGTCATTGCAGGAAGCTCTGTGCCGGTGGTAACCTTGGGCGGCGCTCTGGGCAGTGTGTTTGGGAAGGTTTACAGCCTGATCCTGGAGCTGGCTGTATTTACTACGGCAGCCGGTATGGCATGGCAGGTGGTTGTAAATGTGTGTCCGGAGACCAATAAATGGTATAAGCCTCTGTGTGCTTTAGTGGTGCTGGGAGCCTACGGTTTTACCTTCCTTGGGCCTTTTGGCATCTTGATGAAGGCTGTGAATCTGATCAGCTCCTATGCAGGCGTTGTGTTTATTGCCTGCCTGATCTTTACAAAGCTGGTGAGAGAGAAAAATATGGAGAAAGTAGTGGATACAGAGGAGGAATAAGGCTTGAGAAGATTTCAGGCAGGGGATAGATTTCCCAATATCAGATTTTACACAGCCTTTGAAGAGGGACAGGAAGTAGCAGATATCCTTAAGGGAAAAACCGTATTTTGGTTTCTTCGGTATATTGGCTGTACAGTTTGCAACTATGATATACATTTGCTGCGGGAGCGTTATCAGGAATTTATTTCCCTTGGAGCGCAGGTTTTTGTGGTAATGCAAAGTGATACGGCCCATGTGCAGGCGGATCTTGGGGAAGAAACATTACCTTTTGCGATTATCTGCGATGAAGAAAAGGCCTTTTATGGGGCTCTTGGGATTGAACCAGCCAAAACAGAGCTGGAGCTTGTGGGAAAAAACAAGGAAAGGCTGGATGAAAAAGCGCAGAAGGCAGAGGCGCTGGGAATCCGCCATGGGGATTATGAGGGGGATGAACTGCAGCTTCCGGCCCTGTTTGTGGTAGAGGAAAATGGAGAAATTTCCTATGCCCACTATGCCACAGAGCTTATGGATATGCCCGGGATTGACGAGATGCTGGACATCCTGGGAAAGCTTTAAAAGAAAGGAACTAGGATATGTTGACGAGAAAAGAAAATTTAAGGGAAACCATTCATGGAGGACATCCGGATCGCTTTGTAAATCAGTATGACTATATAAAAATGGTATCCGATCCGGTGCGGCAAAATTCTTCCTTTGGCTGCCCCAGGGGAACCAGCTGTGTAAATGCCTGGGGAGTGACCATTGAATTTCCGGATTATGTGCCGGGGCCCTTCCCCAACACCAGCCCAGAGAAGGTGGTCATCAAGGACATTGAGCGCTGGAAGGAATATTTGCACGCGCCAAAGACCGACTACACCGAAGAAGAATGGGCGCCTTTTGTGGCGGAGGCCCAGGCTATTGACCGGGAAGAGTATTTTGTGGCTCCCTTTGTAGCCCCTGGTATTTTTGAAAAGCTTCATTATTTTATGGGTATGGAGGACTGTATGATCGCCTTCTATGAAAATCCCGATGAGATGCATGAGCTGATTGCCTATCTGGCAGATTGGGAGATCACTTGTGCCAAGGGAATCGTGGAGCATTACCATCAGGACGCTGTATTCCATCATGACGACTGGGGAAGTCAGATTTCGTCCTTCCTGTCGCCGGATATGTTTGAAGAGTTTATCCTGCCCGCTTATAAAAAGATTTACGGGTTCTGGAAGGAACATGGGGTGGAGCTGATTGTGCATCACAGTGATTCCTATGCCGCAAATTTGGTTCCCTATATGATCGAAATGGGGATCGACATTTGGCAGGGCCCTATTACCACCAATGATTTGCCGACCCTGGTTAAAGAATATGGCGGCCGGATCTCCTTCCAGGGAGGCATTGACAACGGAAAAGTGGATGTGGCAGACTGGACGCCGGAGAACTGCATGAAATATACCCGGGAGATCGTGGAGGGCTGCGGTACCAAATATTTTATCCCCAGCACTACCATGGGCGGGCCGGAGAGTACCTATCCGGGTGTGTATGATTGTGTTTCTAAGTGTATTGATGAGCTGTCCAAAGAGTTTTTTTCATAGGGTAAGCAGATTATAAAGAGAATATGGCAGACATGCAAAGCTCCATGGGAATCCTTTTACCGCAGGATTTCTCCACGGGCTGTGTAAAATTCCATCTCCTTTTTAGAGTTTTTCGGTTTTGGGGCTGTCGCGCTAAGTGATTGTGCGCAGCTCCTTTTCTATGCTAAAAAATGACTGACAGACCTTGAAAGAATCCGATAAATATTGAATTTTCCGGGTATGTTTGTGCTATGTTTTTCTGTTTGCTTTTAGGAAGTAAGACAAAAAGTAAGTGTTAAAAATAGTGATAACTAAGGATATAATAATGCAGGAGCTATGAAAAAGACCGACAAATATATTGGGAAGCAAAAAATGATTATGCTTTCAGGGAGGATGTTATGAGGTTGAAGAAACATATGGCTCTGTTGCTGGCTCTTTTGTTGACTGTCCAGATAACAGGGTGTGGAAAGAAACAGGAGTCCCCAGTGGATGAACAGGCGCAGGAAACGGAGACGATTCCGGAGAATGAGCGGGCAGAAACAGGAGAGATGCCGACAGAGGAGACAGAAATAGAATCTTCAGACAATCCAAGTGCAGTGAAATGGGGGGAGTACAGTAAGATTCAGGAACAGATAATGCGGTTAAAGACAGGCATTTATGACAGAGAACTGACACCTGAGGATCTCAAGACAGTGGAGGAGCTTGTATTAGATGGGGAATATATCGATGAAACAGAGTGGCTGGGGTATCTGACCAATCTAAAAATCTTGAAACTGCCTACGTCCAACAGTGGCCAGTCGATGAATAACCTAAACTTCCTGTCCAGTATGTCTGGACTTCAGGAACTGGATCTGACAGGCCAGCGGATTACTGACATCAGTGGGTTGTCCGGATTGGCCAATTTGACGGCACTGTCTATGAATTGCACGCAGGTAGAGGATTTGAGCGTGCTGTCTGGGTTAACCAAGCTTACGACTCTTACTTTGGAGAAGGTGAAACCGGAAGACCTAAATGTATTATCTGGATTGACTAGTCTTACCACTCTGTCACTGGACTTTACCAGTCTGTCAGATGACGGTCCGGGATTGGATTTGAGTGGGCTGTCCGGATTGACAAATCTTACGACGCTTGTCTTGAGCGGTGACAGCGGCCGCATCAAGGACCTTCAATTTTTGTCTGATATGACGGGACTGACTACTTTGATAATATCTGAAGAGGGGAGATTGGGCATTGACGCTTTGGATTTAGGCGTGCTGTCTGGACTAACGAACCTGACTATTCTGGAACTGGGATTTAATGTGGACTATGAGGCTATGGATGCTGCCACCGGTGGGGAAATATTTAGCAGGCGGTATGATATTAGCCCGTTGGCTGCTTTGACAAATCTGAAAACATTAAGCATTGGGTATATATCGGCTTATATGGATTTGAGTGTGCTGTCTGGACTAACGAACCTGACTACTTTGAGCTTATACTCCCCGAATAACATCGTGGAGGAGAGCCGGCTAGTGAATTATGGCGGTGACCTGAGTGTGTTGTCTGGTCTGGACAATCTGTCAGAGCTGATTTTGAAGGGCGGATGGGAGATTAATCAGATTGCCTCAATACCCGCGTTGCCCAGCTTGACCTCACTGTCCCTGGGGTTGGGAGATGATTTAGACAGTAATCAGACTGCAAGACTGGACGCGGCAGGTGTGCTGTATACCACAATAGATCCTGTTTGGGAGAGCGCCCCAGCGCCTTTTCCAAATCTGGAACAGGTGACCACTCTGGTAATTTTGGAAGGAGGGAGCAGTCGCTACCCTAATGTAGTGAAGATGTTCCTGCGTATGCCCAATGTGACCACTCTGGAGATTCAGGATGGCGACTGCATGGACCTGGCAGTGGGAGATCAAAGTGAATGGCCCAATGTGACCACATTGGTGTTGACCAACGGGACTTTGGGAGGAATGTCTGTAAGTGGTAAAGGATGGGACGCTGGGTGGAATGCAAAGGTCCCCAATGTAACAACATTGACATTGAATCATTTTAGTGGTGACCTGAGTGCATTGTCCGGATTGTCTGGTCTTACGACACTGACTTTGAATGGCTGCCAGGGGGGGATGGACGGGCGCTTAGCTGGGTTACCGAATCTTATGGAACTTCGCCTGAATGAGTGCATGTACACTACAACAGCTGGATTATCGGATATGACCAATCTGGTAACCTATGCCGTGCAAGGAGAAGGTTTCATTTCTTCTGGAGAAGAAGATTCGCCCTACAGCTATCATGCTTTGGCGGGAGCACCGAATTTGAAAACCGTAGAAGGAGTTTTTCAGGGACTTGAGGCAGTATCATCGCTGCCAAAACTGGAGACGATTACATTTCCCTATGGCTGTAAGGATGCAAGTGAATTGTATAAATTTCCAGACTTGTCAATCATATGGTAGAAATTTGCAAGTCCTTTTTGTGCGTATCTTACATGCTGATAAATTGTTTGAGTACCCTCCGTGGACAAGGGGCGTGGATTCCCTTGTCCACGGAGGGTAGTTTTATGAAATCGGCTTTTCCCATATATACCAGGTCTATCTGCTCCACCAGATGAACGGATACGCCAAAGGGTTCTGTCCGTGCCCGGAACGGAGGCCCTGGCCTGATCCGATACTACATTGGCGGCAGCACCTTTAGACCGTCGTCCCTTGACTGCTTATTAACGGAAATAATCTGTGAGATATTCCATAGCCGTGTCGGATACTTTAAATGTCATTTTCATACCGGCAATTTTCAGTGTGACATACGGAATATCCTCATAACAGAGTATTTCGCATACGAAATACAATTCCCTTTCCGCTGCACTTTCTCCTAATTTGATTGTTTCCTCTTTTCGTTATCAAACTTACTATTTTTGCAGGTAACACACCATCAAAAAGTGGTTCCTATTACGCAACTTCAGGTTGCAACCAGGCGTTGCAAGCGATTTTTCATGGTCTTTCGTGCTTTTTATTATAGCGCCACATTTTGTAAGAGTAAACATATAGCGCTATGATTTCCTGGGCAGGGCCGAATTCCACGATGTTTTCCAGATGCAAGACAATCTCAAATGGAAATACTCATGGGGAATCTTTTATGGGACGACAATGAATGGATCGTAAAAAGTGAAGAAGTTAATCTGATATTACTTGACAACCGTCCCTACCCGTATTAAACTGTATTTGTGCATATAATACAGTTTATCCAGAAAGGCAGTGAACACTTGGAGATTATTGTAAGCAATAAAACAAGCCGTCCTCTATATGAACAGATCGGGACTCAGGTGAAAGCGCAGATTATGAGCGGGGAGCTGAAGGCCGGAGAGGCCCTTCCCTCTATTCGATCTCTTGCCAAATCTCTGCAGATCAGTGTGTTGACGGTTCAAAAAGCCTATGACCTTCTTCAGGAGGACGGGTTTATTGAGACCACAGCCGGAAAGGGTTGCTTTGTCTCTGCACAAAACCAGGATTTCTATTTGGAGGAACAGCAAAAAAAGATTGAGGAACATTTCAGTGAGGCCATTGAGATCGCCCGGGTAAGCGGTATATCGCTTCAGAAACTGCTCAACCTGTTGAAGATTCTGTATGAGCAGGATTGACCATGGAATACGCTTTAACCGTTTCAGGGCTTACCAAAGCCTACCCGGATTTTATCTTAGATCACGTTTCCTTTTCCGTTCCCAAAGGCTCTGTTGTTGGTCTCATCGGAGAAAACGGCGCGGGAAAAAGCACAACGGTTCATGGAATTTTAGGGCTCATCCAAAGGGATGCAGGCCATGTTTCCATACTGGGGGAAGAGAAACTGGATGATCGGACAAAAGAACAAATCGGTGCGGTGTTTGACGGAAGCAATTACCCAGAAATTCTTTCTCCCAGGAAAATCAATGGGATCATGAAAAAGATTTATCATTCCTGGGAGGAGCAGACCTATTTCCGCCTGTTAAAACAGTTTTCTCTGCCCTCTGACAAACAGATCAGACAGTTTTCAAAAGGCATGAAAATGAAGTTGGCCATTTCCGCAGCCCTTTCTCATGATTCCAGGCTGCTGATTTTGGATGAAGCCACCAGCGGGCTGGACCCTATTATTCGGGATGATATTTTGGATATGCTTTTGGAGTTTGTTCAGGACGAAGAACATTCGATCCTTATATCCTCCCATATTACCAGCGATTTGGAGAAGATTGCGGATTATATTGTCTTTATCCATGAGGGAAAGGTGGTCTTTTCCAAAGCAAAGGATGAATTGACGGAACAATACGGAATACTGAAGTGCGGGGCTGCCCAGTTTGACGCCCTAGATCGGTCTGAGCGGATTGTCTGGCGCAAGAGGGATTATGAATGGCAGGTTTTGGTGGCGGACAGACATACCATGCAGAAGAAATACCCCAGGGCCATGATTGTTCCGGCAACCATTGACGAGATAATGCTTCTCTATATAAAGGGGGAAAAGGGATGAAAGGTGTTTTGCTTAAGGATTTGTACATTGCAAAAAGCAATATTCTGGTAACAATTGTCAGCTTACTGGTTCTGGGCTTTGGCCTTTCCTTTCTGTTGGAGACAAGTGCGTTGCTGGTTCTGGCCCCGGTTGTCTCTACCACGGCGGTTTTTATCAGCATCACAAGCGACGCCAGCTCCAGGTGGAACAAAAATGTGATTACCATGCCTCTGTCCAGAAGCCAGATTATTGGAGAGAAATATTGTTTTTATCTCCTGCTTGCCGCAGGGGGACTTCTTGCCGCTCTGCTTCCCTGCGGGATTCTTGCCCTGTTTGGGTTGGATGTGACACTTAATTCCCTGTGTCTGTATAGTGCCATTGGGATAAGCTCTACTCTGCTGGCAGGGGGGATGAGCCTGCCCTGCGCCTATTTGTTTGATCCGGAAAAATCTCAGATCGTATTTATGATGTCTTTTATGGCATCCACAGTAATAATCGCAGCTCTTGTGGTTTTTATTAACCTGTTTTTCCTGGTAAAGGATCATATTCTCTTGGGATTTTGCATGGTGCTTGCGGTTGCCGTTTTATGTTTTTTTATGTCCTGCAAAATTGCGGTAAAGATATATGAGAAACGGGATATTACTTGACTAAGTCTGTTTTGAGCGAAAATATTCCGTTCATTCAGCATACGCCATTTGCGAGTACGCCTGTGGCGCTTCACATAAAATTTTGTAGTGTAAGAAAGGAGCCGTTAAATGAGAAGAAAAGACAGAGAAATTACGGATTTCCAGGAGATTCTGGAGATTATCAGAAAATGCGACGTATGCAGAATCGCCCTTAATGATGAGGAGTTTCCCTACATGGTCCCCCTTAATTTCGGAATGGATGTGCAGGGAGATCAGATTTATTTTTACTTCCATGCTGCCAACAAAGGGAAAAAGCTGGATCTGATCGCAAAGGACAACCGGGCAGCCTTTGAGATGGACTGCGATCATAACTTTATCCTCTATGAGGAGCGTATGAGCTGCACCATGGGATATGCCAGCGTAATGGGGCATGGTACCATTGAAATCCTGCCGGAGGAGGAAAAGTATGAGGCTTTGAAAATCTTAATGAGGCAGTACCATGCGGAGGATTTTCAGTTCAACACGGACATGATAAAGGTCACCACGGTGATGAAGATGACGGTGACGGATATAACCGGAAAGAACAATATCCATTAGGATCTTTGGCAGGATAGGAGGAAACAAAAGTATACCATGCGTACCATATTTTATGTAGAGGATGATCCGGATATTGGAAACCGAGTCAGGGAATATCTGGAACAGAAAGGCTTCGGGGTAACCCTGTGCGCCACCCTTTTACAGGCCCGGCAGGCTTTGGAGGCCTGTGTGCCGGCCTGTGTTCTGCTGGATTGGAATATGCCAGACGGACGGGGGGACCATCTGTGCCAATGGATCCGTAAAAAGTGGAGGGAGCTGCCGGTGATCTTTCTCACAGTTCGGGGGGATTCCCGGGAAATCGTCTCCGGTTTTCAAAGCGGAGCGGATGATTATGTGGTGAAGCCCTTTGAGCTGGAGGTTTTGTATTCCCGGATTCAGGCAGTGCTCCGCAGAACCGGAAATGTGGCAAACCAGTATTTTTCCTGCAAAGGGATTACCCTGGATGCAGCCCGCAGAACCGTTTCCTGCCAGGGGAAGGAAATCTCCCTCAGCGCGTCGGAATACGATTTGCTCTTGTTTCTCATGAAACATAAGGGACGGACCCTTACCCGGGAGAGCATCCTGGAGCAGGTGTGGGATCAAAACGGCAGCTATGTAAATGACAATACCCTCACGGTAACCATGAAACGGCTGCGGGATAAGCTTGGGCAGCCGGATTGTCTGAAAACCGTGAGAAGTGTGGGCTATCGTTTGGAGGACAGTCTATGAAAGCGCAAAAAAACAGTCTGTCTGTCCTGGGACTGGTGTTGGCCGTTAGCCTCCTTGCATCCGGCCTGACGGTCTTGCTGTTAGGCCGCCATTCTAACCGGATTTCCTTTCAGATGGCAAATGGGATTTGCGGGGAGCTTTTGGAGCGGGAGCCGGATTTGGAAAGCAGTCTTTTGGCTGTTCTTAAGGAGTATAGGGAGGGAAAGGGAAGAACGGAGGCAGAGCGGGATGTGCTGTCCGCCTGGGGATACCGGGAAGGGGATTTTACGGATCCCATTTTTGGCTGGTATTTATGTCTGGCAGCAGCCGGAGCCTTTGGGGGAAGCCTGGTTCTGTTCTTGACACATTTATATAGAAGGAATCGGGTGAGCCTGCGGATTCAGGCTCTGTCTGCGTATTTGGAACAGGCTTGTTCCGGGAAGGCGCGGATCCTTTCTGCAGACGGGGAGGATGATTTTTCCAAGCTGGAGGACGGGATTTACAAAACAGTGACTTCCCTGTATCAGACCCGGGATGCAGCCCTGGAGGCCAGGGAGGAATTTGCAGAGAATCTGTCCAACATTGCCCATCAGATCAAGACGCCCCTTACAGCCATGTCCCTGTCCCTGCAGATGATGGAGCAGAACCCCTGTAGGGAGCATCTGGAGCAGATCCGGAAGCAGCTTTTGCGCCTGACTCATTTGGAGGAAGCCCTGCTGCTCTTATCCCGGCTGGATGCCGGGACCCTGCCTCTTCAGAAAAGGCAGGTGGATGTGTTTACCCTGCTTGTTTTGGCTGCGGACAATTTGCAGGAGCTGTTTGCTGCTTCCGGCACAGCCATAGACATTCCGGAGCTGGGGGAGACGGCCATCCTGGCGGATCTGGAGTGGACCATGGAGGCGGTAATGAATCTCATGAAAAACTGTATGGAGCACAATGCGGGGGGAACTGTTCACTGCTCTTATAGACAAAATCCTCTGTACACGGAGATCCTCATCTGGGATGAGGGGGAGGGTTTTGTCAGGGAGGAGCTTCCCCATCTGTTTGAACGGTTCTACCGGGGACAGCACGCAAGCCAGGGAGGTATTGGCATCGGATTATCTCTGGCCAGGGAGATTCTGGAACGACAGAACGGAACCATTAGGGCGGGAAATAATCCCCAGGGCGGAGCCTGCTTTGAAATTCGTTTCTACAGTCACTAAACTGTAATCTTCGTCTGCTATACTGGAAAAAAAGCAGATGAAAGGGGATAACAAATGGAAATTTTAAAATGTCAGGGAGTCCGAAAGGTCTATGGGGACCAGAATAATCCCGTGGTGGCTTTGGACGGCGTTGATTTATCTGTAAACAAGGGGGAATTCGTAGCTATTGTGGGGGCATCCGGCTCGGGAAAATCTACGCTGCTGCACATTTTGGGCAGTGTGGATAAGCCAACAAGCGGAAGCGTGATTGTTGAGGGGACGGATCTGTCCAGTCTGAATCCCAGGCAGGCAGCCATTTTCCGCCGCCGGAAGGTAGGCCTGGTATACCAGTTTTATAATTTGATCCCCACCCTTACGGTGCGGAAAAATATTCTTATGCCGCTGTCACTGGACCGGAAAAAGCCCAACCAGGAATATTTGGAACAGGTAGTCAGCTCTCTTGGCCTTTCAGAAAAGCTGGAGGCTATGCCGAATCAGCTGTCTGGAGGACAGCAGCAGAGGGTTGCCATTGCCCGCTCTTTGATCTACCGGCCTACCTTGCTTCTGGCTGACGAGCCTACGGGAAATCTGGATCAGAAGAATTCCCGGGAGATTATGGATATGCTAAAGCTTTCCAACCGGAATCTGGATCAGACCATTTTGCTGATAACCCATGATGAAAAGGTGGCCCTGGAGGCAGAGCGCATTATCACCATAGAAGATGGGCGTATTCTCAGCGATGAAAAGCGGAGGTGAGGCAGATGTGGAAGGAGTATTCATCAGGCTATATTAAAAACAACCGTTCCGCCAGCCTGTCTGTGGTTCTTGCCACAGGGATATCCGCTTTGCTTTTGTCCCTGCTGTGCGGAATATTTTACAATTTGTGGAAATACGAGGTGGAGAGTATTCAGCTGGAGGAGGGCGGCTGGCAGAGCCGGATTGCAGGACAATTTGATCCGGAGGAGTTGGAGAAGATGGGGAATTTTTCCGGTATTGAGAAAGCTGTTGTGTATGAGAAGGAAGGCCGGGAAGCAGGGGTGGAGCTTTACTTTTCAGACTATGGAAGGGTTTTGGAGGATACCCCCAGGATCGCTGCGCTTGCAGGGGTATCTTCGGAGAAGATCACCTACAACCACAGTCTTCTGGCGCTGTATTTCATACGGGATCCGGCGGACCCGGCCCCCAGGCTGTTGTTCCCGCTATTTCTTCTGATAATAACACTAGCTTCCCTTTCCCTGATCGTGATCATACACAGCGCCTTTGCGGTGTCCATGAATGACAGGATTCACCAGTTTGGCATTTTTTCCAGCATCGGAGCCACGCCCAGGCAGATCCGCACCTGTCTTTTGCAGGAGGCGGCTGCTCTTTGTGCGATTCCCGTCCTGGCAGGAAATCTGCTGGGGATTGGAATAAGCGCAGGGATCTTACATATGGCAAATATTCTGCTGAGAAGTGTTGTGTCGGGCAGGCATGAGTCCGTGTTTGGTTATCATCCCCTGGTATTGGGAGTAACCCTGTTTGCGACTGTCCTGACCATATGGATTTCCGCCTGGCTGCCAGCCAGAAAGTTAAGCCGGCTTTCGCCCCTGGAGGCCATTAAAAATACAGGGGAGCTGCAGCTGAAGAGAAAAAGAAGCTCCCGAATTCTGGGATTTTTGTTTGGCGTGGAAGGGGAGCTGGCAGGAAATGCTCTGAAGGCTCAGCGCAGAGCTTTAAGAACAGGATCTTTGTCTCTCATATGTTCTTTTATGGCGTTTACCATTATGCAGTGCTTTTTCGCCACTTCGAATATCAGCACCAGGGAGTCCTACTTTCAGCGGTATCAGCAGGTGTGGGATGTGATGGTAACGGTGAAGGATACGAAGGCGGAGGCCTTTGGAGAGACCGGAGAAATACAGGGCCTTCCCGGAGTGGAGAGCGCCATAGTGTATCAGAGAGCAGGGGTAAAAGCCATGATCCTGGAGGAGGAATTGAGTGAGGAGATGAAGGCCTTTGGAGGCTTTGCCCATGCATCCGAAAGCCAGGTGACAAAAACAGACGGCGGATGGCTGGTAAACGCTCCTCTTGTGATTTTGGATGATACAAGCTTCCTGACATACTGCGGTCAGGTTGGCGGGACGCCTGTGCTTAACGGGGCGGTGGTTTTAAACCAGATTCGTGATGTGACCAACCCGGATTTTCGACATCCCCAGTATATGCCCTATGTGAAAGGGGAAAAGGGGGTTAGCCTGCTGACCCAGCCGGGACAGGGGGGAAAGATTGTGGAAATCCCGGTTTTGTCCTACACCCGGCAGGAGCCTGCCTTAAGGGAGGAATATGCAACCCTGGACTATTATGAGCTGGTACATGTGATCCCCGTATCTCTGTGGAAGGAGATTCGAGGACAGCTTGGGGAAGCAAATCCTGATCTTAATATCTGTATTCTGGGAGAGGATTCCGCTGATAGGGAGGAGCTGGACAGACTTCAGAAGGAGGTGGGAGAGCTTCTTGGTTCCACCTATATTCTGGAAAGCGAGAACCGGATCCAGGAGTATGAGGTCAATGAAAAGCAGATCCTGGGATTGCAGGTTGTGTTTGGAGGCTTTTGCGTTCTCCTTGCCATCATCGGAATCGGCAATGTGTTTTCCAACACCCTGAGTTTTGTGCGCCAGAGGAAACGGGAGTTTGCTAGGTATCTGTCCGTGGGAGTCACACCGGAGGGGATCCGCAAAATGTTCTGTATCGAAGCCTTGGTGGTTGCAGGACGACCCATTTTGATCACCCTGCCGCTGGCCGTCCTGGCCGTGTGGTTCATGTTAAGGATGAGCTATCTTGGCGTGGAAGAGTTTTTGGCAGAGGCTCCTCTGGGACCAATCGTCATATTCCTTTTGGCCATTGTGGGATCTGTGGCCCTAGCCTATAATCTGGGATGGCGGAATCTGCGGCGTGTGAGCCTGGCAGAGGTTTTAAGAGATGACACGATGCTGTGACAGAGAGGCAAGCAATATCATGAGTTTATAGATTTTTAATATTTTTTCGCAGAGTTTTTGAAACGAATGAAATAAAATATGCTATAATTACACCAAAGCGGGAGAAAATGACAACAAAGAGGGGATTGTTTTGAAGCTGAAAACAAAGCTTTTGATCTCTTTTCTGGTGATTATTTTGATGCCCCTGTCCATGATCTGTCTGGCGTTTGTGGGCTTTGGCGGGTATCAGCTGAGCACTCTGGAGAAGAGCTTTGGTGTGGAGGATGCAGATTACGAGACCTTTTCCAACTCCACTTTGGTGCTGAGTAAAATGACCAAGTCCGCATATCTTTCTCTACAGGAGCAGGCGGGGAAGGATACCGGGGCTTTTGAGGACGTCTCTTATCTGGACAGCGTGAATGGGGAGCTGGAGCTGCGCCACTCCTTTTTGCTGGTGCGCAAAGGGGAAGACTATATTTATCAGGGAACACAGGCGGATATTTCCGAGCTGATCGGAAGACTGCCTGCCTATGGAGAATATGCCTCCTCCCAGGATACGGGAATTTTTATCGGCGGAGAGGTACAGACCCTGGTGAAAAAACTGGATTTTGTCTTTGAGGACGGAGCGGACGGCAGCGCCTTTATCGTCACATCTGTGGACGGTATGATTCCTCAGGTAAAGTCCCTTATGGTGGATATGGTGCTGGCTGTGATTTCCATTCTGGTTTTTACTGGCGCGCTGTTGACCGGCTGGATTTACAAAAGTATTGTCACGCCTTTGAGCCATCTGAAGACAGCGACCCAGAATATCAAAGAGGGGAATCTGGATTTTGAGATGACAGTGACCGGGGAGGATGAGATCGGAGAGCTGTGCAGGGACTTTGAGGAGATGCGCCGCAGGCTCAAGGAATCCATGGAGGAGAAGGTGCGGGCGGATCAGCAGAATAAGGAGCTGATCAGCAATATTTCCCATGACCTGAAGACCCCCATTACAGCGGTGAAGGGCTATGTGGAGGGGCTTATGGACGGAGTGGCGGATACGCCGGAAAAGCAGGAGAAATATATCCGCACCATTTATAATAAGGCCAATGATATGGACCGGCTCATTAATGAGCTGACCTTTTACTCCAAGATTGATACCAACCGGATCCCCTATGTGTTTGACAAGATTAACGTGCACAGCTACTTTGCAGACTGTGTGGAGGAGCTGGGATTGGAGCTGGAACAGCAGAATATCCGGCTGGGTTACCTGAATTACGCGGATGAAGGGATTCTGGTCATTGCGGATGCGGAGCAGCTTAAAAGAGTCATCAATAACATCATCAGCAATTCTATCAAATATATGGACAAGCCCAACGGAGCCATTAATATTCGGGTTCGGGATGTGGGGGACTTTATTCAAGTGGAGATTGAGGACAATGGGCGAGGCATTGAGGCCAAGGATCTGCCCTATGTGTTTGACCGGTTTTACCGCACAGATGCTTCCCGGAATTCTTCTAAGGGGGGCAGCGGCATCGGGCTTTCCATTGTGAAAAAGGTTATCGAGGATCATGGCGGAAAGATCTGGGCCACCAGCAAGGCAGGCACGGGAACAGTCATGAACTTTGTCTTAAGAAAATATCAGGAGGTACCCATTCATGAGTAAGATTTTGATCGTAGAGGACGAAGATGTCATTGCTGATCTGGAGAAAGACTATCTGGAGCTTAGCGGCTTTCAGGTGGAGCTGGCCGCAGATGGAAATAAAGGCTTGCAAAAGGCTCTGGAGGAGGATTTCAACCTGCTAATTCTGGATTTAATGCTGCCTGGAGTGGACGGATTTGAGATCTGCAAGCAGGTGCGGGCCGTGAAAAATATGCCCATTATTATGGTTTCCGCTAAGAAGGATGACATCGACAAGATCCGTGGCCTGGGCCTGGGAGCCGACGACTATATGACAAAGCCTTTCAGCCCCAGCGAGCTGGTGGCTCGGGTAAAGGCTCATCTAACCCGCTATGAGCGGCTGGTCAGCAGCAATGCCCGGGAGAATTCCGTCATTGAGATCCGGGGAATCAAGATTGACCGCACGGCACGTCGGGTATGGGTTAATGGAGAGGAAAAGAATTTTACCTCCCGGGAATTTGATCTGCTGGCATTTCTGGCGGAGAATCCCAACCATGTGTACACCAAGGAAGAGCTGTTCCGGGAGATCTGGGATATGGATTCTGTGGGGGACATTGCTACGGTGACTGTGCATATCAAGAAGATCCGGGAGAAGATCGAATTTAATTCTGCCAAGCCTCAGTATATTGAGACCATCTGGGGAGTGGGGTACCGGTTTAAAGTGTAGAAGTTAAAACGGTTTTGCTGTTATTGGAAACGGCATATAAAAAGAAAATATAAAGGACGCTGCAGGGGATATGTACACTCCCTGCAGCGTCCTTGTTTTAGTTCTCACCCTGGATGGATTCCCCTGCCTGATATTTTTCCACCAGGGAACGGATTCTTTCATAGGGATCCAGAAGCTCGCTGATGGACACATCATGGTTCAGGGTATCAATGAGCAGGGCAATATACTTGCTCATATCGCAATTTACATAATATGGACGCTTCAGCAGTTCCGGAGTCTGATACACCAGATTGGTGGTCAGCACCCGGGTGATGATGCCGTCCTCATAGGCGGCGTCAAACTTATCCAGGCCGTTGGTAAAAAGGCCGAAGGTGGAGAATACGAAAATCCGTCTGGCCTTGCGGGCTTTCAGCTCGCTTGCCACCTCCAGCATGCTGTCTCCGGAGGAGATCATGTCGTCCACAATGAGCATGTCTTTTCCCTCCACATCGCTTCCCAGAAATTCATGGGCCACAATGGGATTTCTTCCATTGATAATCCGGGTGTAATCCCGTCTCTTATAGAACATTCCCATATCCAGACCCAGCACGTTGGCCATATAGATGGCCCGGCTCATGCCGCCCTCGTCAGGGCTGATGACCATCATATGCTGACTGTCGATCTGCAGCTCCTCGCCGCTGTCCAGAAGTCCCTTGATAAACTGGTAGGTGGGCTGCACGGTCTCAAAGCCGTGGAGAGGAATGGCGTTCTGGACCCGGGGATCGTGGGCGTCAAAGGTAAGGATATTTTCCACCCCCATCTTGGTCAGCTCCTGGAGAGCCAGCGCACAGTCCAGAGATTCCCGAGAGGTACGGCGGTGCTGCCTGCTCTCATAGAGGAAAGGCATAATGACTGTGATCCGGCGGGCCTTTCCTCCCACAGCAGCGATGACACGTTTCAGATCCTGAAAATGGTCATCCGGGGACATGTGGTTAGTGTGGCCGTAAAGGGGATAGGTAAGGCTGTAGTTGCATACATCCACCATCAGGTACAGGTCATTGCCGCGGACAGATTCCTGAATGATGCCCTTGGCCTCTCCGGTGCCGAACCGGGGAGTGCGTACATCAATGAGATAAGAATCCCGCTCATAGCCGTTGAAGGCAATGTTGGATTTGTGTTTCAGCTGGCTGTCATGCCGCCAGGCTACCAGATAGTCATTGACCATCTGGCCCAGCTCCTTGCAGCTGTCCAGGGGAATGATCCCCAGAGAGCCGGTGGGAATGGTTTCCAGTACACGCTGACTGCGCTGTAACATAGTGGTTTCCTCCATGATATTATAAAGTATTTTCTAATAACTTCTTTTTTAATCGAATATCCATGCCGGGCATCTGCCAGATGGTGTAAAAGCTGGTGATGCGGGACAGGGTGCGCTCAGAATAAGAATCCCGCAGGGCCTGCAGGCTCAAATTAGATGAGATAATGGTGGAGCGCTGTTTCAGGACCCGCTCATTGATGCAGAGAAACAGCTGGGAGGACACAAAGGAGTTGTTCAGTTCCGTGCCCAGGTCATCAATAATAAGCAGATCACATTCAAAAATATAGGGATAGCTCTGCCGGTAGGCCGCGGCGTCTGCGCTTCGGTCAAAATGGGCGTTGGCCATGAGATCGAAGAGCTCAAAGGCAGTCAGATAAACCACGGAAAAACAGCGGTCCATAAGCTCCTTGGCAATGCAGTTGCACAGGAAGGTCTTTCCGGTTCCTGTCTCCCCAAGTAAAAGCAGATTTCGAAATTCCCGTCCAAAAGATTCAATAAAAAGCTGGGCGTCCATGACAGCCCTCTGAATGGCGGCCAGCTCTTCCTCCTCATAATAGGAATAGGAAAAAGTGTGAAAATTTTCCTTTTCCAGGATCTGTTTCAGGTGAAACTGGTCATACAAATACTGGATAGAGGCCTGCTTCAGACAGTGACATTTTACATTTCCCTGATAACCGGTATCCTGGCAGTCCGGACAGTCGTAAGTCAGCTCCAGATCCTTGAGAGAAAAGCCGTGGATAGCAAGCAGAGCTTCCTTTTCCTGAGCAAGGCCAAGCCATTTTTGCCTCTGCATTTCCTTTGCCTTCTGATTCCCCTCAATGGCGGACCGGGCCTGTCCGGCAGCCAGAGAAATCATCTCCTCCTCCAATTCGGAAAGAGCAGGGATTTTTTGGTGGATTTCCCCCAGGCGCTGTTCCAGCTCCTTCCGGTGTCTTGTCCGCCGGGCCGCATAGGCGCGCATGATTGCGTCATATTGTGTATTCTGTAGGGACACGTCAGGACTCCTTCCTCTGATTTTCCGTTGCTTATCCAGGCCGTCGGTTGATCAGAACACAGAACTCAATGGTTGATCAGCTTCTTTTCCAGCTCTGAAAAGTCATAATCCCGTTGCTTGAAATTGTGGAAGCGGTTGGGCGCGCCGGCTTTTTTCGGCCCGTTTCCTCCTGGGGAGGAAGACTTGGGAGCCTTTTTTGTTCGCTGAGCATCCAGGACCTTCACGTCCTCCAGGGACTTGACCTGCTTGTCCAGCCAGTTTTTCAAAATGGACTCCGCGTATTCAAAGCTTGGCTGGTGAATGGCGTTCATGGTGCGGCCGCAGGCTTCCAGAACCAGCTCCAGGGAAAATCCCCATTCCTGCATCCAGGTATCAATGGAGCCCATCTCCGATTCCACCGGATTGCGGCCCTGAATTCCAAAGGCTTTCAGGACGGAAAAGTAGGCCTTGCTGTGGCGGGAGCCCTCCTTTTTGGCCTGGGTTACGGTGGTAAAGCCTTTTTTATGCCAGGACAGAGCTACGGTCTCCATATAACGCAGGCTCTTGTGGTTCTTGGACACGCAGTATTCGATGAGATATTCAATCAAATCCGGAGAAAACCCCAGGCCGTCATAAAAATACAGGATCGTGGATACCTCGGAGGGACTTAAGGTTTTCCCCAGGTATTGCTCGCTGATAAACAGCAGCTGGCGGATATCCCGTTGCTCCTGGAACTGGGCCAGCTGGTCTGCCGTGTAGTCCGATTTTGCCGGCGCCTGAGATTTGGAATCTGTTTTTGCCATGGAAGAGGTCTGTTCCAGGGGGGACGGTGGGTTCCCGCGGGAGGATGTCTCCTGGCGTGGGATTTCCTGTGTGTGGTCTGTGTTTTCCGGGCTTCCTGCAGTTTGTCTGGGGAGAGTCTGTGTGGGGGTTTGATTTTCCGGGATGCCCAAAGACTGTCCTGAGAGTTCCTGACTGGGGACTGCTTTTCTGGAAGCGGCTGTAGTCTGTTCAGACGGAGCTAGGCGGGGATCTGCCGTATTGTCCTTCCTGGAACGAGGCTCCAGGAGGCAGATGCCAATGAGCACTTGCTCCGAATTGTATTCCAGGCGCAGGAGGCCCAGCTTTTCCCAATAGGAAAGGGCGCGGCGCACATCATTCTCTGTGTGCTCAAACCGGTCGGCAATAGAGGGAATGGAAAGCATGTCCTGGCCGGACCGGATGCAGCGCAGGAGATACAGGTATATTTTAACATAGGCTCCATTGGCAGCGGGCATATATTCGTCCAGGAAGATATTAGATACTGGAGTTTCCGCTGCGGGCTGGGTGGTATGTAAGATAAAATCGCTCACGGTTGTAACCTCTTTTGGTATGTGGTGTAGAAGGGACAAATTTGTCTGGAAGCAGCTGGTTTGTGCTGCAGTAAGGGGTCGGCAGTGGGAATTCGAAAAACCTGGTGGTTTTTTCATTCACGGGCTTCGGCCTATCAAATATGTCAGAGGCAAATGCGTCTGGAAGCAGCTGGTTTGTGCTGCAGTAAGGGAGGCGCAGTGGGAATTCGAAAAACCTGTG
>JAAWJI010000002.1 GCA_022796795.1 Lachnospiraceae bacterium
TTAATTCCTCCATTCTTTTTCGATTCAATATGAGTATATCATAATCAGTTTCACAAAAAAACCCACAAACAAAATCTGTCTGTGGGTTTTCCATATTTCCTGCTTGCAAATATCTGCCTATCTCTTGCTGAACTGCGGAGCGCGACGGGCCGCTTTGAGGCCGTATTTCTTTCTCTCCTTCATTCTCGGGTCGCGGGTCAGATAACCGGCCTTCTTCAGAATGGGGCGGAACTCCGGATCTGCCTGCAGGAGGGCTCTGGCGATACCATGACGGATGGCTCCTGCCTGTCCGGTGTAGCCACCGCCGCGCACATTTACCAGCACATCGTACTTGTCAACGGTGTCTGTTGCCACCATGGGCTGACGCACGATTACCTTCAGGGTTTCCAGACCCAGGTACTCGTCAATGCTTCTCTTGTTGATGGTAATATTTCCCTTGCCGGGAACCAGATATACTCTGGCGATTGATTTCTTTCTTCTGCCTGTTCCGTAGAATTTTACATTCGACACTGTCATTTACCTCCTTGACTTCTTCTCGATTAGAATGTTAATACTTCCGGCTTCTGAGCCTGCTGTTCATGCTCTGGTCCGGCATATACGTGGAGTTTCGTGTACATGGATCTCCCCAAAGGTCCCTTGGGAAGCATACCCTTTACAGCCAGTTCTACGACTCTCTCAGGCTTCTTCTCCATCATCTCTCTTAAGGTGGCTTCCTTCATGCCGCCCACATAATCGGAATGATGATAGTAAATCTTCTGATCCAGCTTTCTGCCGGTCACCTTAATCTTTGCAGCATTTACCACGATTACATAATCGCCGGTATCCATATGAGGAGTAAAAATCGGTTTATTCTTTCCTCTCAATACTTTAGCTACTTCTGATGCCAAACGTCCTAATGTATATCCGGTAGCGTCAACTACGTACCATTTTCTTTCAATTGTTGCCGGACTAGCCATGTAACTTTTCATTGGTCTTCCTCCTAAAATATTAGATAAACATTTATGTCGAAAATATCCTACCGGGGCTTTGGCTCAGATATTTCTACACGTTGTCACGCTGAATAATTATATTACACTAAACCGCGCGTGTCAAGCGAAAACTTGAAGATTTCCCCTGATTTTTCCCGTTTTTCCCCCTCATACACCATGCCCAGCAAGGTCAGTCCCCGGGCAGGCGCCGTAGGCCCTGCGGCTTGTCGGTCCCGCGCTTCCAGAATCCCTTGCAGTTCCTCCGGCTCCCGCTCGCCCTGGCCAATTTCTATCAGGGTGCCGGCAAGAATTCGTACCATATTGTAGAGAAATCCATTTCCGGATACGCGAATCCGGATCAAGCCCTCCGCCTCCTCCACAGTCAGGCTGTAAATGGTGCGTACCGTGGATTCCGCCTGGGTGTGGATGCTGCAAAAGCTCTTGAAGTCATGCTCCCCCAGGAAATAGGGACAGGCTTCCTGCATCCTCTTTACGTCCAGCTTCCTTCGCAGAAAATGGGCATTCAGGCGCAGATGGGGAAGCTCGAATTCCCGGTTTAAAATCAGGTATTCATAGTATTTCGTACAGGCCGCTTTCCGGGGATGGAAGTCATCTTCCACCTGTATGGAGTCCTGAATCCGAATGTCCAGGGGCAGCCACTGGTTCAGAGCATAGGAGATTCTGTCTGCCGGCATCCTGCTGCTGGTATCAAAGACCGCCACATTTCCCAGGGCATGAACTCCGGAATCTGTTCTGCTGGCTCCGATTACCCGAATAGGCTCTTGAAAAAGCGCGGACAGCTGCCGGTTCAACACACTCTCTATGGTCTCCCCGTTTTTCTGCACCTGCCAGCCGTGATAGGCCGTCCCATCATAAGCCACGGTCAAAAGCACCCGTTTCATTCCCACTTTCTCCTCTCATTTTCCCTGACAGTTTCGCCATTCCCTCTGATTATCCCTGCCCTTTAAGCTGTTCTGTTCACAAATCTGTTCTATCCAAAACCTGTTTTGCCCTATGGGGTTTACAGAATCCGCACATAATTTCCCAGTACCCGGATCCCAATGATCACAGCCAGGTACAGGAGCAGCGCTGCATAGGCCCGGTAATCCCGGCCCTCATAGTACAAAGGCTTCATTTTTGTCCGCCCCTCTCCGCCATGATAGCACCGGGCCTCCATGGCCATGGCCAGATCATTGGCCCGGCGAAAGGCCGATATAAACAGGGGCACCAAGAGGGGTACCAGGCTTTTTGCCTTCTGGATCAGGTTTCCGCTCTCGAAATCCGCACCCCGGGCAATTTGGGCTTTCATAATCTTGTCCGTCTCCTCCATGAGAATGGGAATAAAGCGCAGGGCAATAGACATCATCATGGCTACCTCGTGCACCGGCACCCTCAGCTTTTTTAGGGGTCCCATAAGCCGCTCCATGCCGTCGGTCAGGTCATTGGGCGTGGTGGTCAGAGTCATGACAGAGGAACCGATGATAAGATAAATCAGACGTACCGCCATAAACATAGCGGTGCGCAGCCCTTCATCCGTGATGGTAAGCTTCCAGAACCGCACCAGCACCCGTTCTCCCGGTGTGAGAAACAGATTGAATACCACCGTGATCATTAGAAGCATGATGATAGCCCTGAGTCCCCGGACCATAAAGGAAAAAGGAACCCTGGACAGGCGGATCACCAGAACCAGAAACAAGGTGGCCGCTCCGTATCCCACCCAGCTTTTCACCAGGAAAAGGGAGGCGATAAACACCAGGGTAGCCACAAGCTTCACCCGTGGATCAAGCTTATGGAGAACAGAATCGGCCGGATAATATTGTCCCAATGTAATGTCTTTGATCATTGTCTATTCCTTTCGGAATGCCTGTAAAATGGTATCTCTGGCCTCCTGGATGGTGGTGGCATTCTCATCCACCTCCAGGCCTTTGGCCTTTAACCCATGCATGATATATGTTACCTGGGGCGCCGCCAGCCCCATCTGTTCCAGCTCCTGATAATGACGGAACACCTGTCTGGGCGGGCCGTCGAAGACCGCCTCCCCCTGATTCATCACAATAATCCGCTCCACATACTTCGCTACATCCTCCATGCTGTGAGAAACCAGCACAATGGTGATATGCTTCTCTTCATGGAGCATACGGATCTGATCCAGAATCTCATCCCGCCCCTTGGGATCCAGGCCTGCCGTGGGCTCGTCCAGAATCAGCACTTGGGGCTCCATGGCCAGCACCCCTGCAATAGCGGCCCGCCGCTTCTGCCCGCCGGACAGCTCAAAGGGGGAACGGCTGTAATATTCCTCTCCCAACCCGGTCATCCTCAGTGCCTCCTTTGCCCGCTTTTTTGCTTCCTCCCGGGACAGCCCCTGATTCAGAGGCCCAAAACAAACGTCGCTTAGCACATCCACCTCAAAGAGCTGATGCTCCGGATACTGGAATACCAGGCCCACCTGGCTTCTAAGCTTCCGCATGGGATAGCCCTCCTGATAAATGTCCTCCCCATTAAAATACAGATGGCCGCTGGTGGCCCGGATCAGGC
This sequence comes from Lachnospiraceae bacterium, assembly GCA_022796795.1. Classification (GTDB taxonomy): domain Bacteria; phylum Bacillota; class Clostridia; order Lachnospirales; family Lachnospiraceae; genus RGIG4284. The sequence goes on from JAAWJI010000002.1 coordinate 3,504, forward strand.
CGTTGAGATGCTGCACCAGCGTGGACTTACCGGAACCCGTATGCCCGATGAGCCCTACGAACTGTCCGTCCAAAATTTCCAGATTCATGTCTTTTAGCGCCGGGATCTCATAGGCCGTCCCGGGACTATACACGTAATTTAAATGTTCTGCTTTAATCGACATAGCTCTTCCACCAATTCTTCCCTGCTCAAAATCCCCTCCGGAAGGGGAAGTCCTGCCTGCCTCAGTTCATATGCCAAAAGGGTGGCCTGGGGCACGTCCAGCCGATAGGCCTTTAGCTCTTCCACCCGGGAGAACACCTGCCGGGGCGTTCCCTGCATGACAATGCGTCCCTGATCCATGACAATCACCCGGTCCGCATGGATCACCTCTTCCATATAATGAGTGATCAGGATCACTGTAATATCCTCCACCTGGTTCAGGGCCCGCACGGCCCGGATTACCTCTTTGCGCCCATTGGGGTCCAGCATAGCTGTGGGCTCATCCAGCACAATGCATTGGGGATGCATAGCCACTACACCGGCAATCGCCACCCGCTGCTTCTGCCCACCAGACAGCTTATTGGGGGAGTGATGCCGGTATTTCAGCATGTTCACGGCCTGCAGGCTCTCCTCCACCCGCTCCCAGATCTCCGGAGTGGGCACTCCCATATTCTCCGGGCCAAAGCCCACGTCCTCCTCCACAATGGTGCCGATAATCTGGTTATCCGGATTCTGAAACACCATGCCTGCGCTCTGACGGATCTCCCAGAGCTTAGACTCATCCTTGGTGTCCTTCCCATCTACCCAGACCGTCCCCTCCCTGGGCAGCAATATGGCGTTTAAATGCTTGGCCAGTGTGGATTTTCCAGAGCCATTGTGCCCGAGAATGGCCACAAAATCTCCCTTTTGGATATTCAGATCCACCCCGTCCACGGCCCGCTTCATCTCGGCTACATTTCCCTCGTCATCATAGCGGGCATACTCGTACACCACCCGTTCTGCCTGTATCATATTCATATGCGCTATTCCGCCTTTTTCCTTTTCCGCTTATTTTATTATACTTTTTCTGATTTTACAAGACCTTCTGTTCCAGGAAATGCAAAGCAGCACATACAAAGATCCCCAGCCGGGTATCTTTCCCCTAGCTGAGGACCGCTTTGTCTCCTCCGGCATTTCAAAACACAGAGTATCCGTTAAATCTTGCAGCTGTGACCGATCAATCATCCGCCTTATGGGCAAAGATATTTTAAAAGATCTTCGTCTTTTTGATGGTCTGCACAAACTCGATGTTATTCCGGGTCCGGTCAAACATATTGAGAATATTTTCCACCGCCTCGTCCGCCTTCATGCCGTTGATGCCCTTGCGCATGATCTCCACGGCCTCCAGCTCCTCCCGGTTCAGGAGCAGATCCTCTCTTCGGGTACCCGATTTTGGAATGTCAATGGCGGGAAATACGCGCTTTTCCTGAAGCTTACGGTTCAGCACCAGCTCCATATTGCCGGTTCCCTTGAATTCCTCGTAAATCACGTCGTCCATCTTGCTGCCCGTCTCCACCAGGGCTGTGGCCAGAATGGTCAAGCTGCCGCCCTCCCGCATATTCCGGGCGGCTCCGAAAAACCGTTTGGGCATATGCAGGGCCGCCGGGTCAAGTCCGCCGGAAAGGGTGCGGCCGCTGGGGGGAACCACCAGGTTGTAAGCCCGTGCCAGACGGGTAATGCTGTCCAGCAGGATCACCACATCCTGTCCATGCTCCACCAGACGTTTGGCCCGCTCCACCACCATCTCGGACACCCGCTTATGGTGCTCCGCCAGCTCGTCGAAGGTGGAATAGATCACCTCCACATTGGGGCCTGCCACAGTCTCCTTTATATCCGTTACTTCCTCGGGACGCTCGTCAATGAGCAGAATCAAAAGCTTCATATCTGGATGGTTTCTGGTAATGGACTTGGCCACATCCTTCAGAAGCGTGGTTTTTCCTGCCTTTGGCGGGGACACGATCATCCCCCGCTGTCCCTTGCCGATGGGGGAAATCAGATCCACTACACGCATGGCTGTGCTTCCCCCGGACCTTTCCAGGTGAATCCGCTCATCCGGAAATATGGGAGTAAGATCCTCAAAATTCCTGCGGCGGCAGGCGTCGTCAGGCCGCATGCCATTGATGCTCTTGATATACAAAAGGGCCGCAAATTTCTCCCCCTGGTTCCGCACCTTGATATTCCCCCGCAGAATATCTCCTGTTTTCAGATTAAACTTGCGGATCATAGCCGGGTTTACATAAATATCATTCTCTCCCGGCATATAATTGGCGCTGCGGATAAAGCCAAAGCCGTCGGCCATGACCTCCAAAAGGCCGTGGGCCTCCTGGCCGCTGTCCAAGCTACCTTCCTGAGCCGGGCGCTCCCGCACAGCCGGCTCCGCCTCTGCGCCGTATCGTTCTCTGGCGCCATAGCCGCTGTCTGTCCCCGGATATTCTCTCCCTGTGGAAACATTCTCCGTTCCGCTCGCATCCTTTCCTCCACTGGCTCTCTCACTTCCGGAACGTTCCTTCCCATTCTGCTGTCCCCCGGTTCTGCGCTCTCTGCCCGGCTGAGCCCCATCCTGGCCCCGGCCTGCTGCCGCCTGACGGCCGGACTCCCTAGGCTGCCTTCTGGCTCCGGCCTGGGGCTCCTCCCCGGCCTGTCCGCTCCGCTCCTCCTGCTCCGCATCCTTTGCCAGCATTGCCTCCACAATCTCTATCTTTTTTGCTCCGGAAAGCCCTTTCATGCCCCGGCTTTTCGCAATGGCCTTTAATTCTAATAAGGGTAAGGATTCATACTGCTCTTTTGTCATACATACCTCCTGTTTTCTTTTTTTATTCCCTCTGATCTATCTCTTTGCTGCGCCGGCCCAAAGTCCATAACCACTACATTTTCACCAAAAATCCATGTGCTCCGCACCCAATGTTAAGGTATACCCCTGGGGTATGCCGTATTGGATTGTGCTCTGCACCAAATGAATAATGTACTTGAAAATAGTCCGCAAGTTATCCTCGGGCTCTGCCGCATTTATAAACTTCACTTGTGGGATTCATCTGTGCTGGAAATATCTTCGCACCATTGATACCAGAAATAGCTTATCTAACTTATTTAAATTATACCGCATTTTCAGGAAAATGCAAATGCTTTTGTGAAAATATTGCTTTTTTTTAATCCCTGTGATAGATTTATAAGCAGAAAAGACCGTCCGCAACACAAAAAGAGGTTTTTGCCATGACAGATCAAGTCCCCCTGCGCTGGGGAGAAAAGCCCTACCACTCTCTGGACTATGCCCTCCGGCAGCAGTTCGGGGAAAAAATCTACAAGCTTACCCTCAGCACTGGCTGTACCTGTCCCAACCGGGACGGCACCTTGGGCACAGGAGGCTGTATTTTCTGCAGCGCCGGCGGTTCTGGAGAATTTGCCGCAAGTCCTGCCCTGCCTGTGGCCCGTCAGATCGCTCAAAGCAAAGCCCTGCTGGCCGGAAAACGGCCCGTCAGGCGCTATATTGCCTACTTCCAGTCCTACACCAATACCTATGGTCCTGTGGAGCGGCTGGAACCTATTTTTGTGGAGGCAATCTCTCATCCGGAGATCGCAGTTCTCTCCATCGCCACCCGGCCGGATTGTCTGGGAGAGGAGATCCTGGATCTTCTGGAACGGCTCAACCGCCGAAAGCCTGTGTGGATCGAACTGGGACTGCAGACCATTCATGAAAACACGGCGGCCTTTATCCGTCGGGGGTATGCCCTCTCCTGCTATGAGGAAGCCGTAGAAAGGCTGCGGGAACGGGGGATTTCCGTCATCACCCATGTCATATTGGGACTGCCGGGAGAAACCCTGCCCCACATGCTGGACACGGTACGCTATGTAAACCGTCTTCCTGTTTCCGGAATAAAACTGCAGCTTCTGCATATCCTGAAAAATACGGACCTGGCACAGTTCTATGCCCGGCATCCCTTTCCGGTGTTTTCCCTGGAAGAATATGTGCAGACTATTGTTGCCTGCCTGGAGATCTGCCGGCCGGATTTGGTGATCCATCGTCTCACCGGGGACGGGCCCAAAGATCTTTTACTGGCTCCCCTGTGGAGCTCTTCCAAGCGCCACGTGCTGAACACGATTCACAATACCCTGCGCCTTAAGAACACCTGGCAGAGCCGGCTCTGGCTCCCGGACAGCGCACCTAACCAAACTCTCAACGGAGGCGATTCCCATGTCTGATTCCCAGACCCTGTATAAACTAATGATACTCTATATGCTAAATCAGGTAAATTTTCCACTAAGCAACGCACAGCTCTGCGAATTTATCCTGGACCGGGAGTACACTACCTACTTCACTCTGCAGCAGAGTATTTCCGAGCTTTTAGAAGCAGGCTTTGTCCAGATGAAATCCGTCAGCAACACCTCTCTCTACGAGCTCACAGAGGAAGGCCAGAACACTCTGGATTATTTCAAAAGCCGGATCTCCACTGCAATCCGGGAGGATATCGACGCCTTCCTGGCGGACCACCGCTATGAGCTGCGCAACGAGACCTCTATGCTGGCCGACTACTACGAAACCCCCCAGGGGGAGTACGCCGCCCGCTGCCAGGTAAAAGAAAAAGAGTCCACCCTGATCGAGCTGACTCTCACCGTTCCCACCGAGGAACAAGCCTCCTCCATCTGCGCCAACTGGAAGCAGAAAAATGAGAAGGTCTATGCTTATTTGATGGAGGAGCTGCTTTAAAGCAACTGCCACCCGCTAATATATTTCTCTCTAGCTCCCCTTGTCCACGGAGGCGGTGTCCCTTTGGGAAAACCGCGCTTTCAGCGGTTCCCTTTTACAAGCTTATCGCACCGCAAAAATATCATTCCCCAAACACTCCCCGATCCTGGCAAGAAAGGAGAGCGCATCCGCCTTCATAACCTGCGGGAAGGCCGACAAAACCGGAGCGGTCTCAAAGCTTAAAACTCCCTGAAAGCCAATGTTTTTCAATCCCTTTACAAACCCATCCCAGTCTGTACAGGGACGGTTCTCCCGGGTCTTGGTAAAGGTAAAGGGAATCTGATGGAGATCAGAAATCCCGTCATTGTCGTGGATGTGCAAAACCTTCAGGCGGTTTCCCAGGGTCGTGAGAAACTCCTCAAAATCAAGGCCTGCCAGATTGGCGTGGCCAGTGTCAAAGCAAAATCCCAGCACCTGAGCCTGATATTTCTCATTCATCCGGTCGATCCGCTCCGCCGCCTTGCCGGCGTGGCAGCAGGGTCCCTCCACCAGATGTCCTCCCAGATTGTCATAAAGATTTTCCACGCACAGCGTAATCCCCCTCTCCCTTGCCATAGGGGCAAGGAAATCCAGAAACCGTTCTGTCTGCTCCCACTCCTGTTCCTCGCTTCCCAAGAAATAGGCCAGCTTAAACCCATGTATCACCAGATAGGGACAGCCAAAAAAAGCGCACACTTCCAGGCTTTTGGGGGCAACCACATTCCAGAGATAGTCGTTCAATTCCCTGGAGCCTCCCGGCACATAATTGGGATAGGGCATATGCATCTGATGGATGGTAATGCCTGCAGCCCTGGCTCCATTTTTATGGGGAGTAAAATAATCCTCCAGCTCCTCTACCGACCGGTCGAAAAAGGAATTGATCTTTGACTGGTAAATATTCTGATTCAAAAGATAGCCGTTCAGGCTGAAATCCGCGCAGGAAAAACCCGCCCGCTTCAAAAGGGCAAAGCCCTCCTCCGGATAACTGTCATACACCACGTTTTTTGTCTGCACGCCAATCTGCAGCATCTTTTTTCTCCTCTCTTCCATACCATGCCTACACTGGCTGCCGCCTATTCGGCGGCGAGTCTTTCAAAATAAAACGATGGCATAAATTCGTCGCTGAAATATTCTATGGGATTCGAAAGCCCCATATCCCGAAGTTGGGCCTCAATCTCCCGGTAATAGATATTACAGATGAAGACAGCGCAGTCCTGGGGCAGCTCCCGCAGGCTCTCTGGCGCTTTTACCTCCAGGCCGCAAAACCGGGTTCCCCAAAGCTTCTCATTATTATCGCAGGTAAACAGAGGCGGATACTTGTCCCCATAGCATTTCATATAATTGCGGCACATATTTCCCGCCCCGAACAATACCCGGGACTTGTATTCTTTCATATTTTTTTCTATTCCGATCTGCCATTGAAAATATTCCCCGACAGCCCGGGCAAGCTGAAGAAGCTGGGGACGCAATAGGGGCGAAAAGCCGGCCGCCGTGGTGGAAAAATCCAGGATCAGGGAGCCGTCAAATCCAATCTCCCGCAGTCCTCGCATAAGCCCCAGCCAGTCCGTGCCGGAGCGCTCAAAGCCGGAACAGGTAAAGGGCAGCAGGGAGCTCTCCCGGTGTCCGTCTAAATCCCGCAGAAGCACAGCCTGGATTCGGTAACCCAGGGAGAGGGCAAATTCTTGCATATTCTGCCCGCACAAGGTGCAGACGCCTGTGTCTATGCAGAAGGCAAAGCGTTCCTCCCCGGTTTCCTGATTAAGCTTGTCGATCCAGGAGGCAGCTTCCTCCGGATCGGAGCAAATACCCCGGGTCAGGTGGCCGCCTATGTCCCGACATTGATTTTTCAGGAGGATTTTTACCTGTTGTTCCCGGGCAAGGGGGGCAAGAGAGAGATAAAAGTCCCGGTTAGCATCCCATTCCCGGCTTTTATCTATGCCGGAGAATAGGGGATCTATGAGAATGGAGGCACAGCCTGCCTCACCGCAAACCCGGATGCTTTCCTGGGCCAGCAGGAACAAGAGCTCCTGTAAATCCTTGCGCTTTGTATCTGTTTTGAGATAGGGTGCGCGGGCTATGGGGGTGGAAAGGCCTGCTTTTTGCAGCTGCTCATATAAGGGTCGGGCCGCATGAGGCAGCTCTGGGGGGTGTTTGGATATTTGCGAGCTCTTGGGCTGCCGTATGCCTGCTCGATTTTGGGATGTCTGGCCCAGAGCTTCCAGTTCGCCTGGGGAGCAAAATCGAGAGAAATCCAATAAAATATTTTCAAATCCTGCGTTAGAAACATCCAGAATTCCTTGTCCTGGCCGCAAAACGCTGATAATTCCAGATTGGGCATATATAATCTCCAACTCTCTTCCTCCTATCCCTCAAGCCCTAAAAAATCGCAGGCTCTCTCCACAAAATCTGATTCTCCCGAATCCCAATTTCCACCAGCTCCTTTTGAATTTCCATTGCCAGAGCTTCTCTTTTAACTGCAATTACCACATAATCATACTCCTCTTCCCCGATCCATTCCGGAGAGGATACCGGCCAGGAGCTTTCCTCATAATCCCGCCAGTTTTTATCCACCCACAAAACCATTTGGAGCTGATTTTGCCTGTAAATCTGCTGGTAATAGCGCATGCCAACTTTTCCTGCGCCATATAAAACAATCCGGCTTCCCGTCTCCAGCTCTGAAAAAGGAAATACATATCCAGCAATCTGGGCATCCGAAGAAAATCCCATGAAAAATGGAATCAAATACATACGAGAAACAAGAAACTGTTGTAATTGATTTAAAAGGCACTCCTCCTGAGGATGACCGGAAAAAGCCTTTTCCAGAGACAAATACAATCTATTCAGATCACTCATAAAATTTTTGTTTACAGTCCGTATAATGGACGAAGGATTATAGCGATAATAGTAAAAACACTTATAAGAAATCCGGATACTCTTTGATTTTAAAATACATCGGTATAAAAGATCCCGATCCTCTGAGTATACAATGGATGTATCAATGTGCTGGATTGCTTCCCAAACAACCGTTCTTCGATAAAGCTTCCCCCAAAGATACGGCTGTACCCCTGCCCGAAAGCGATTTTCATATGCAATCATATTCTCGATAAAATATTTTCTCGCTTTATCTGTATCATAAAGACCTTCTCCCAACGAATCAGTCCATATCTCATATTCACCAGGGGCTATTTCACACCTGCAACCTGATGTAAGCAGATCACACTCTCCCATACTTTTCCTGAAAAATTCCATCATTCCGGCATCAATCTGGTCATCTGCATCTACAAAACAAATATACTCCCCTGCTGCACACAAAATTCCGTTCTTTCGCGCCCCAGCCGCCCCCATATTCTCCTGATGAATAATCCGAATCCTCTGGTCTTCCTCTGCAAATTCATCGCAGATCTTCCCAGAACCGTCCGTAGAGCCATCATCAACAAGAATGATCTCCAAATTCTCATAGGACTGACCCTGGATACTTCTCACACATTCCTCCAAATATCCACTGGCATTGTATACTGGAACAATCACTGAGATTAACGGCATCTTCTCCATCTAGGCCCTCTCCTCTTCCTTCAGCTTTTCCCTAAGACTCGTAGAACTTACTCTCTCTGTATAAGGAAAGAATACCAGTTCCGCCCCCTGCTTTTCCAAATACTCCTTATCCGCCAGCCAACTGGGGTGATCCGTATAATCGCTTCCCGTAAACTGGCAGTCAAACTGGAACAGCTTCCAGGCATCCCGAATCCCATCACAGGAGACAGGAAGTTCCTCCGCCTGATCCACATACCGGCAGGCACGCACAATCTCCACTCGATCCTCGCAGGGTATCACAGGATGTTTCTCCTTTTTCCGATATACGCCCTCATCCGAAACAAGACCGACAATCAGATAGTCGCACTGCTCCTTTGCCCTACGAAGCAGATTCAGATGCCCTGCATGAAACATGTCAAACACCCCGGCCACATATCCAATATGATATTTCTTCAGTCCACTTCCGGTTTTCTCCCTTTCTTCCTGCAAAACAGAGGCTTTATGGACTCTTGGATATGCCTTGGAGGGATCGAAAATACTGTAGTTCCTCATTCCCAGATCCTCCAACTGCTTCATCACGGAAAGATAATTTTTTATGCAGATAAACACCTTACATTCATCCGGTTTTAATTCCGTAAGAATTTTCGGTGAACGGATCTCAATCCCATCTATCTTCTGCCCCCACTGAGCTTCATTGTTGTCAATTATGGCCCAGATGGGAAAATCCTTCCCATACATAGCCAGAAACCGCTTGGCAAAGAGTCCCGATCCAAACAGCACCAGCTTTCTAGCCTCTGTTCCCTTAAAGATATCTCCGAAAATCCGCTGATACTCTCCTTCCGAGTAATTCATTCTCTGACGGTTAGCATTGACAAGATCCGGGTCACGCCTGCATTTCTCATAATAAACCCGCAACTCTCTTCTCTTTAGCAGATTTCCCAGAAATTTCCATTCCATGCTCTGCCAGCGCTCCAGATATTTTGTCAATCCATACCGGTCATACAGCTCAGTAACCGGAAGAAGCCTGGCGGCCACAATATTTCCCAGATAAAAGCTGCCGATCATACGAAAAATCAAAACATTAGCCGGATAATGCTCCTCACAGAATTCCTGATCGTAAAATACAAACTCACCATTCACAAAAAAGCTGTTCAGAGGCACCAGATCCAGATATCCTTTTCGCAGGATCGCCCCTTCTCCGTCACCCAGATCCGGCTTTTCGATCTCAGAGGACTGAAGAATCAGATCCCGAAAATGATCCAGGGCCTTAAAAAATTCCTCCTTACTTCTCTGCAGAAGTCCTTTCAGATAGAGCTGCCCTCCCTGGGCGTCCACATACTGCATTTTATATGCTCCATGCTCTACCCGGCCTTCCACCACCGAGAGCCCATGAGCCCTCAAATCTTTCCCATGGGCCTCCAATGCCTGCAGACGCTCTCGTCCCTCCGGATAGGCTGCACGTTTCTCAACGATTCCAGACTTATGTATAATAGTTAGAAGCGCGTCCTCCCGCCCTCTCTCAAGGGAACTGGTCACATGGCAAACATCCGAAATCCCTCCGCTCACAGAGCACTCAATCAGATAGGCATTTGCCATCTGATGAAACATGCCGTTTCGGATCAGGCTATCGTACAAGGGCTCCTCATCCAGGAATACAGTCTCCGGATGATTATAGGTAGGAAACAGCCGATTGGCCAGATCCTCATTGGGCAGGAAGTCCTCTCCGTAAATCAAGGCCGGATTCTCCAGATCCGAAAGAACGGAAAAAAACCGAACCTGGAGAAAGCCTGCCTCCCTCAGCATTTTTCCCAGGGTATCTTTGTCATAGGTCTTCCCGGAAAAGGAATCTGCCTTGCTCACATAAGCCCTTTTATAATCCTCTATACTGTCCATACTGCGTCCCGTATAAGTATCCCGGTCTCCGCAGAAATACCGAAGTCCCAGACGGTTATTCATGCCCAAAAGCATATGTCCCTCCGGCTTTAGCAGCTTCTTCCATGCCGAGAGAACTTCCATGGGGCGTATACTTTTTTCCAGGTGTGTAACAGAGATCAGATAATCAAAGGTTCCGCCTTGTTCTTTTATCCATTCCTCCGAAAGCGTCTCCTGCCAGTCCCTAACGATCATATCCGCATTTGCTGCAGTCTCGGTCAGTAATTCTGCAAGTGGATCTGTTTTCCTTCCTATATATAAGATTCTGCTGTCCGGTTTAAAATCATACCATCGCAGCAGGCCCTTGCGAATTTCTCTTATCCTTTCTTCCATGTCAGCTATCCCTTTTCCTCATTTTTGTCACATAATTTTGCGCACCGCATCATCCGTCCTAAAAATGTGGCGGAATCTATACTGCTCCAGAATTCCATAGAGCTCATATTGGCTCCACTCGGTTACAGCAATGACTACTGCACAGTGATCCGCCAGAGGAGCCGCCTGCTCCACCTTCCATACTGGGATTCCCATACAATCTGTCTGTCCCTCTATCATTCGGGTTACAAGAAAGGCATCTACCTTCCCCCCGCGCTTTTGAACCGCTTCTGCCAGGCGTTTTCCCACTTGTCCGGCACCATAGATAAAAAGCTTCGGATAGGCGCTCAGCTCCTTGAAAAAAGCCTCTCCGTAAATCTGTCCGTTTTTAAAATTGCAGGTAGTCAGTCTGGCGTCGGGAACAGAGCGGGCGGTTTGCTTAAAAAAGGCGTTTTTATCAATTTCTATCTCCGAAATTTGTTTCCAGACAGCAGGCAAAAAGGAAGCCTCATCCAAACAGCCCTTTTCTTTATCCTTTAATAAAGATTGTTCCAGTCTTACCAGCAAGGCATATTGATATTGTACTCCTACACGATAGTAATGATTCAGATAATCTCGATACTTAGACGCAATTAAATAACTGCGTATTACAGGAGAAGAAGCCAGAATTTCCTTTTGTGTCTCTTCTATCCACTCATACTCATCAAATACACAATACAACTTAGAAGGATTGTTCATAGAAGAAACCGGATTATCCCTGCGGTAATGCAGCAGCGGCTCCTTTATGAAATATATCCGTTCTGCCTGGAGCCATACCTGAAGCGAAAAGGAAATATCCTGAAAAGAGGCCCCTTTTGTCTCATGAAAGCGGATTTTGTGGTCTGTAAGAAAAGAACGCTTATAAAGACAGGACCAAATAGAATCCGCCAGATTCAAAATGTCCGGACAGGAATTAACATTTACAATCTCTCTCTTTCTATAGCTCCTTAGGCGGTTCACAAAGGTGTCCTCTCTATTTAAATAGTGGAAATAGTCTCCCTTTACCACATCTGCCTGCTCCGCAACCGCTGCATCATACAATCTCTGTAACATATCTGGTTCTGCAAAATCATCGCTCTCTAAAATAGCAATATAATCGCCTATGGCATGATCCAGGGCTACATTCATGGTATTTCCATATCCTGTATTCTCTTTATGTATTATCCTAATTCTGGAATCAGAACAGGCATATCGATCCAAAATATCTCCGCTGCCATCAGTGGAGCCATCATCCACACAGAGGATCTCTATGTCCTGAAAGGTCTGATGGATCAAACTGTCTATACACTGCTCCAAATATGATTCTACATTGTAAACCGGGACTAAGACTGATATAACCGACATTCTTTCACCTCATTTTTCTGAATCCAATCTGAAATAAAGGCCGCTGTCCGATCGCTGGCATGACCATCCTCATGAACTCCATACCTGTCCAGAAAGGATTCCACATTTTCTTTATACGACTCCAGATTCAATTCCAGAATATTTTGTTCCAGCTCCTCATTTGATTCCGCCACCGGGAAAGGAAGCTCATGATAGGGGATTAACAGCTCATATTCGTTTGCAATATAATCCTGCAGGTCTGTGGCAAACAAAAACACGGGTTTCTTTACAAATGCTGCTTCAAACATAATGCTTGAATAATCAGAAATTAGAATATCAGAAGCGGATATCAATTCCTGACTATCTCCATATTTGCTGGTATCAATGACAAAATATGGTTTTTCGGTCTCTTCTAAAGCATCAGAAACAGAAGGATGCAGACGAACCAGAATATACCATTCACCGCCGAAACGCCTCTCTAAAGCCTTTTTCACCTGTTCAAAATCCAGATCAATATTGCGAGATTCATGGACATTTTTCCCCAATGCCTTGTTGAAACGATAGGTAGGCGCATATAAAGCAGCCTTTTTTTTCCTATCTAAATGAAAATGTTGATATACCTTCTCCCTGTTTTCCGTCTCACAAAACAAACCGTCGGAACGCGGCGAACCATATTGCAATATCTGGCCTGTAAACTCAAATCCCCGCCTGCAGGACTCTGTATCAAAATCGCTCCCGGTAATGATATGGTCAATTAGCTCCTTTTCTCTCTTCCAACTCCTTACCTTTTCCGGCTCTGTTTGAAACGCAGCCACATCCAGATAAAACTTTTTTAAAGTAATACTGGACCAGTGTTTCGTTTGAATATACAGCTGCCCCGGGCGCTTTATAATATATTCAAAAACCGGCAAATCCAACACCCACACCCCGGAGGTCTCCATTTCATAAATAAAACGTTTCCAGTTTCCTGCATATACCTTCCTCACACCCTCAGGAACCTCTGTTTCCAAATGTTCAACCGCCCATACCAGATCCAGATCCCTTCTTACTTTTAGCAGCGCTTCCGTAATATATTTCCCATGATCGGCATAATCCCCAAATGCCCGAAAAAATATTTTTTTCTTATCAAGCTTCTCTTTTTGGCAGCATTCCTGGGCAAAACGCTTTTTCAGTAAGCCTTCCTCCGCCTTTTCATCAGTTCCCTTACAAAGACCTTTTCTTCTGTTTGCCTCCATAATCAACTGGACAAAGCAATTTGTAATTCCAGCCTGTCTTAGCTGGGACGCAATAGCCTCATAATAATTGATGCTGGTTATAAGAACCACGATCTCATTCGGTTTACAGGCATCCAACAACGAAATATCACGGATTTTTGTTTCTCCCGCCTTCAATCCAAAAGCCTCTGGAATCAGTTCATCCACTTGAACCCCCTGCTTTTTGCTGTCATTATCCACTACTCCCGCCAGTCTTTTGCTGTCTCCATACCGTTCAAAATAATAACCACAAGCCGCCCCTGTGCCAAACAGAATTATCTTTTTTTGCAGCGTCTCTTTTTCGAAATCTGCCCAGGCTTGACAGTCTAATTCCCTATTCCCAGTAATATGCTTTCCCTGTTCTATTGCATAATCCATTATATCCATCTATTTCTGTCCTTCCCTACCATATTCTGGGGGTTAATAAAAAATAATCCTGATTATAAATTCGGGAGCTCTCCTGCAGGATTTGCAGTACTTCCTCTTGTCCATTTGTTATTCCAACAAAAATAATGCTGTCGCATTCCTTCAAAACTTCTTCTGGCCGGTAAACCGGTAATTTAAATAACGAGCCCTCTTTATATTTGTCAATAAACCCTTGTAATTTTAAAAATGGGAAAAAAACTTCTATCACAGCAACCATAGTTTTTGCCAGTCTTCCTGCTCCCCATATAAAAACCTTTCTCTCACTCTCCCCTGTAAAGCATTCTAAAACCTTTTTGATATGATAAATCTGCCAAAGCTTTAGCCGTACCAGCTCCGGATGTATAAAGGCATTGATATTCCTATTGTACAGCCTTACTACCTCAGAAAAGCTCTCCTCTATACCCTCCATTGTAATATCTGAGGTCACGCGACTGTTCCTTAATACATGATTATAATATTTTATCAGCTCAGAACCTATACTCTCCGGAGAATGTAATTCTTTATATGTACTATCCGCATTAGCTAAAATTTCCTGTACTCTTCCACTCCTCCATTCTCTGTCAAACTGCATAATCTTTTCATATATATCCATACTGGAAAATCCGTCACATAAATACCCATTAAATCCGTCGCGGACTACCTCCGGCACCCCGGCAACCGGTGTAGATATCACCGCCAGTCCATGGGCGAGTGCTTCTGATATTACGTTAGGATAGGACTCACAGGTGCTTCCGCATAACAAAGCATCTGCATTTCCATACGCTTCTTCCATGGTACTACAGAAACCTGCAATTTCTATATACTTCCCCAGCTTCCTTTCGTTCAAATATTTTTTACATTCTTCTGCATAGGCTCCCTGGTCATAACCATAAAAAACCAGTTTTCCCTTCACTCCCTCACATATTGCCCTCTCAAAAGCCTTTATTACTTCCAGCTGATTTTTTCTTGTAAATATTCCCCCTACGCAGCAATATCTCACCAAATAATCTGGTTGACCCATTCCTTTTGTCCGTGTTGATTGCGATGGTTTCTCTGCAATCGTTCTAATGCATACAGAGTCTGAGTGAAGAACCTTTTTCCATATATTTGCGTAGTACCAGGAATCGCAAATATGATAGCTGGGGAATATATCCATATATGGAATAGAAAAAAATGATTCTTCTATTTGATAAATATTCATAATATGAGGAATACGCAGTTCTCTGCTTACCAACTCCACCACAGGATTTATCTGGATTGAGTGCAATAGGTCAGGGGCATATTCTCTTACTGCCGTCCTTACGATTGGATAATTCTGCATAGCCGAAATAATATCAAGGTCTTCCGGGTGAGAGGAAATCTGGTATGGTAAACGGATGATCTTGATATTACTCCTCCCACAAATAGCAGAATACTCTGGTGCTATCTGTTCTCCCTTATCATTGGAAATGCACAGCCAAATCTGGTGACCAACCTTTTTCATCAAAACAGCCTGCTGAAGCAGCGTATTGGCTGCACCCCCAAATCCCTGCCCATCATCCAGGAAGTATATGATCTTTAAGTTCATCCACAAGTTCCTCCCATGTAATGCATAGGGTCATAGGGTTATCCATTTTCTTTACCTGTGATAGAATTTCTTCACTGAATCCTTTTACCAGTATCAGCAGTATTCCATCAAAGGATTTCAAAACATCGGGAGAGGAAATATCTCTATTTTCTACTGATTTCCCCCACAAGTTTTTATTATTATCAATCAAAAATAAAGGAGAAAGGTTCGCTTGAGACAGCAAAGCAAACATATCTTTTCCCCATTTACCCGCACCAAATATAGAAAGATTGCTTTTAGCTTCCTTATGAAGCTTGTTCTTTATATATTCCAAAATAACATCCTGAAACTCATCCAGTAATTGCCTGAACAAAAAAGGCTTCCATTTATGATCTATTATTTTTTGGACGTCTTCTCTTTCATTCATGGGGCAATCCGGCAAATACTTTTTAGAAACAGCTATCGTTTCATAGTCACAAATTTTTGAATACTGGCTACTCGCCCCGCCTGTTCTAAAATTTGCCAAAGTTTCATTTATATAAATAAAGTTCGCTCCCTTTGTATAATATCGAAGCATCAACTCATAGTCTGCCGCAATCTTATATTCTAATGAAAATAAACCAAATTTTTCATAGGCATCTTTTTTAACAAAGGCTGTAGAATGGGGGACTTCCATTTCATATCTTAGCTTTTCAATATTCGTTGGAGTTAACAGTTTTGTCCTCCCCTTCTCATCCACTAAATTCATCCTTCCATAAACAACATCAGCATTGGAATTGCGGAAGCATTTTTGTATCTTTTTAAATGTTTCCGGTTCATACCAGTCATCGGAATTTATGATACCGATAATATCCCCAGTTGCTAAAAGGATGCCCTTATTCATTGCATCGTATATTCCTCGATCTGGTTCACTGATAATCCAATCAACTCTGTTCCGATATTTGTTTACTATTTCAAGTGTCCGATCTGTAGAGTTACCATCCACAATAATATATTCTATATTTTCGTCTTTTTGTAAGAGAACACTTTCTACTGTTTGCTCAATTGTGGATTCGCTATTCATGCAAACTGTAATAATCGATATTTTCATATAGTTTTACTTTTTCTCCAATCATCTATCTATTGAACATTCTGCCTATTCCACTTGAGCTACTATCTGTTTTATATATTCTGTATCTTCGATTGCTGACACTTCATGTCCTCCCGGAACCTCTGCCACACATTTTCCGGGTATTTTTATACGTTCCAACACTCCACGTAAAAACCAGTCATATTCGTTATCTAACTGGCCAATATCTATTGCCTGCACTCCTTCCATTGCTAAATCATATGCCAAAACAGTTGCGGTTGGACCCAGGCTAATTAAAACTAATGTATCGTCAGCTATATTCTGTTTGACTGCATTTAAAATACGTTCATATGCAAAAAATGCATTTTTAGAAGGTACTATAATTCTTCGTATACTTGCTGCTCCATCAAATAAATCATTTCTAACCCCTATAAATGCCTGTCTTCCTTCCACAAATAAAAGATTGCGTTCTTTCCATACCTCTTTAAATAGTTGAAAAATACGTACAGCATGCTCTTTATTTTTATATATCATATATGGCCTAGTTACATAAGTATCATAATAAACCCGCTTTGTATCAATTACTTTCATCAAATCTTCACGAATTCCATGCTCTAAATACTCCCGAATCCCATCTGCCGCTTGATCTGTGTAGCAATCTAACTTTCCAAAATTATCTGCAAGTGCAATAATAATCCGTTCATCCCTGGTATTAAATACTTCCATTAAACGTTCTGCCAGCTTATGATCCGGAAGTTGAAACCACGGTCGTTCTCTTCCCTGCATAATTTCCAGTTCCCCATCGCCAAAACGACTTAACGATTTTTTCTCATTTATAATTATCTCCAATAATTCCTCAGCCGGTCGGATAATCGGTGTTATTCCCATCCCTAACTCGTATGGCATATTTTGTAACTGTCGTTTGTATTTTTTTAATTCGCGTTCCATTAGAATTACTTTTTTTTCCTTGTCATCTATAAAACAATACTCCTCATTTGTATTCCAATAATCAATAATTTTCTCCTTTTCTATTCCCATTTTCACACATTGTTCCAATATCTCTTCATTATTTGAAACGGAAATTACAATATAATCAATTTGACTATTCCTCAATATTTCCGGACTAACAACCAGCCACCGATTCATATAAAGGCTACGATAAAGTTTTTCATTGGAATCTACAATCCCAATGAAGTTACACATATCTCTTCGTATTGCCTTTAATACAATTTTACAGTTTTTTCCTGCTCCCCAAATCATTACATTTAGCATATCTAATCCTCTTTCTTTTTTCCTCTTACCAACCCTCTCACAAATTGGGGAGTTGTAACTTCTGCTTCCAAAAATTGCTCTGATATAAATACCATATATCCATCGGATACCTTAGTCTCATATCCCATTTCACCCAAAAACTGTTTCACTTTTTTTTCATCGTCATCATTATGATAAACGCAAATGTCTAATTTCACATTATTTTGCTTTAAAGTCTGTTCTGATCCACTCAGAGCCTCTCCTTCAGCTCCCTCAATATCCAGCTTAATAAAATCTACCTTACCAGTTCCAATTATTTCATCAATCGTTTTGCTTCCCTTATTTCCATCTCCTAACATTCCCTGAATTATTTCTACCTTATCTTTATAAGGGGCAAATGTACATTTTAGAGCCTTTACCCATCTCTCATCGCATTCAACTAAATATAATTTATCCACCAAATCAATAATATCCAGAGCAAAATTTCCCTCTGCAACACCAGCATCAAGAACTACATCATTCTGATTTACATGAAAACAGTCTGTTTGATATCTGTGCGGTGAGTTTACATCTTGTTCCATACGTAAAAAAGAATAATATCCCTTTACCACTTCCTCATTGGAAAACTCCGAAGAAAAATACATTTTTCTGCCATTATGATAGACATAATAGAGAGAATTCTCTTGATCAAAATTTACCTCTACATGCAAATTTTCATACTTTTGTATAAAGTCATCGTTAAATACTTGCAAAGGGTTTTGTTCTAAAAACAAAATATATCTTTCTTTATCTCTATCCGCTTTATATTTATAAGTGTCCAACAGGGCTCTTTTCTGTCTATAATACATATTATCAATGAAAGATGGCTCAATGCCGAATTCTTCTATTATTTGTTTCTTAATATCTTTCCAATATACACTGGCTATAACAATTCTGTCATATTTTCCACAAAACTTTTCCAGGGTAGATGGCCTCTCAACTACATGTTCATTCCAAACTGTCCCCCATTTCTTTTTGTCGTTATCTATAACAAGAATGACTTCATCATCAATTCCCGGAAATAATTTATTCGCAATCTTTCCAGTTCCCCAAAGTATAATCTTTTCCATGTAAACTCCCCTCTTCCGTAAAACATCTCATCAAATCTATTTATATGTCATACACTAGATCAACAATAGATATTACAGGACAGTCTATTTTTCTATGAATTTTTTCAGAAATAGCCTCAAAAGAATCAACCAATGTAATAATAACTACATCTACTTCCGGAAGCTCTTCCTCTAAGGATACAATATTAATATTTGCGTACAGCGTATCCGCATTTTGGTCAATACCATAAAGCACCTCTGTCTCTGTCCTTCTCAATTCGCTGAGAAGCGTTTCTCCTATATAACCCATTCCATATATAGCAATCTTCTTATAACCAGCACGTTCAAAATATTCTGAAAGATTCTTTCCTTCCTGTTTAATCTTTACCCACTGTGTCATGACACGGAATAACATTAGATTTTTATTTGATATTAATAATCTCGTTTGCAGATTTTTTTTGTTTTTCTTCCCCATAACCTGTATCCCCAAGATGAATCCTATGATCAGGGAAACCAACAAACTTATTTTTTTTTTCATATATTTTTATCCTTCATTTAAAATCATTTTTATATTCTCATACCAGATCCTATTAATTTGATGTTTCATATCTTCTTTCATCTGCAGTTTTTCTAATATATACTGAAAAACAATTCTATATTTAAGGGAGCCCAACAACAACTCCCATTGTGGAACATTTCTGATCTCAAGCCCATATCTTTCCATATCCAATACATTTGCCTCGACTCTTCTGTACAAGAGGGTTGCTCTATATAAGCCATGCCTAAATCTCCTGCAAATAAATTCTTCTTTATACTCATCATCTGCAAATTGACTTAGATATAATATTAATTGATTATCAGTTTTCATTACCACGTCTGGCAGCCACCAATAATCCTTAACCTTGCGCTTTTCATAAAACCTAGATCTTCTATTATCGCCTCTATACATAAACTTATAAAATGGAATGGGAGAATATATTACATCCCGTTTAGCTGCAATAATACCGAGAGCATACGCATGAGGGTAAATGCCGTATTTCTCACTTTCATAAAAAAACTTTTTAAAATTTCCCCGCTTCCACGTTTTTCTCTCAACAAAAAAACCTGTTGGATGTATAGGGATTCCCATCATAAGAAATGCTTCCTTCCCTTTTTTACAAATAGCAAAATTTCTCTGCTTTTCTATCCCTTCAACCGGAGAAATGGCAGATCTTCCAAAATATCCAGCGCCAACGGAATTTTGTTCTAATATATCTAATATTGTACTTACATAGTCTGTGTCTATATCATCACGATCTAATATATGAAGAATATAAGTACCTTTTCCACAATCGATAGTTTCAAACCAGTTAGCGCAAGCTCCTAAATTAGATTTATTTTGTACCAATGTGACTTTGCTGCTAACCAAAGACTTTAATTTCATAAGTGTTTCTTCATCTGAATGGTCATCGCATATAAAAATATGATACCTGTCATCCTGTACCGATAAAATCTGATTTACAAGCTGTGAACACTTATCCCCCCGATTATAACTGGAAATACATATGCTTAGTAAAATATCCTCCATTTTACACCTCACTTATCAAAATCATTCTGATCCCTCTCTACAAGCTCACTTCCTCCAAACCATCCGATTCACAATAGACACATAGCTCTGAATTATCTTCACTACCTTAGTACTCACATTCTCATCCCTATAATCAGGCACCATAGAAGCCTTATCCTCAGCTTCATTCATTCGTATGGCAATATCAATTCCCTGTAGCACGCTTTCCTTTCCAATCCCAGCCAGTATAAAATTTCCCTTATCCATTGCCTCCGGCCTCTCCGTAGACGTGCGGATACAGACCGCTGCAAAAGGATATCCCTTCGCATTAAAAAAGGCGCTTTCCTCCGGCAAAGTACCGCTGTCAGACACTACGCATTTGGCATTCATCTGCAGGGAGTTGTAGTCCGAAAATCCGAAGGGGTCCATGGCCCGAACCAATGGATGAAATGTAAATCCCCTCTTTTGAATCATATTCCTGCTCCTGGGATGCATACTGTATATAACAGGAACCTGATAGGTATCCGCCAGACCGTTGACAGCTTCCATTAGCTCATAAAAATTTTGCTCCTGATCTATATTTTCTTCCCTGTGAGCCGACAAAAGAATATATTCTCCTCTCTTCACCCCAAGCTGTTCCAAAACCGTACTCTTTAAAATTTTATCAAAATGGGCCTGCAGCACTTCCGCCATAGGCGAACCTGTCACATAAGTTCGCTCCTTTGCAGTCCCTTCCCCATTGAGGTATCTCCTGGCATGCTCCGAATAGCACATGTTGATATCCGCAATATGGTCTACTATGCGCCGATTTGTCTCCTCCGGCAGGTTTTCATCAAAGCATCTGTTTCCCGCCTCCATGTGAAAAATGGGAATTTTCAACCGTTTAGCCGAAATTGCAGATAGTGCTGAGTTTGTATCGCCTAGTATCAGCAATCCATCCGGTCTTTGCTCCAACATCAGCTCATAGCTTCTGCTGATAATATTCCCAATGGTTTCACCCAAATGTTTTCCTGCCACATTTAAGTAAAAATCCGGTTCTCTCAAACTCAGGTCCTCAAAAAAAATCTGGTTTAATGTATAATCGTAATTTTGACCTGTATGTACTAAAATATGGTCAAAATATAAATCACATTTTTTTATAACCTCTGAAAGACGGATAATTTCCGGCCTGGTTCCTATGATTGTCATTAATTTCAGTTTCTTCATATCCTAAACTTCCTCATAATAGGTATCCGGCTTTTCAGGATCAAACATTTCATTTGCCCACATGATTGTAACCAAATCTTCTTCTCCAATATTTGCAATGCTGTGGGTATATCCCACGGGGATATCAACCATTTCCAGACAATTTCCCGAGACCATGTATTCTGCCATCTCACCTGTTACCATGTGCCGAAACTTAATGAGGGCCTTTCCGCTTACCACTAAAAACTTCTCCACTTTCGTATTATGCCAGTGATTCCCTTTTACAATTCCCGGCTTTGCCACATTGACCGAGATCTGTCCCAGATCATTCAAATGCAAAAACTCTGTAAAAGATCCCCGCTCATCCTGGTTCATTTTCAGTTTATAGCTAAATTCTTCCGGCTCCAGATAGCTCAAATAGGTGCTGTATAATTTCTTTCCCAGTGCGTCCCCAATACCGGGAATTTCCAGGCTGTCTCTTCCTTTCTTAAAGGCTAAAATCCTGGCAGCCACTTCCCCTACCGTTGTATCACAGCCCTCAGGAATCTGGGGATATTCCTCCCCATCACACTGTTTTCTTTCCAGACATGAAAGAAATTCATGCACGACGTCATCAATATACACTAAAGTAACTCGGACATCCGGATCATGTACTTCAATCTTCAAATCATGAGCCGCATTATAACAAAAGGTGGCTACAAAACTGTTGTAGTTGGGACGGCACCATTTTCCAAATACATTAGGGAGGCGGAAAATGTACAGTGGAGCTCCTGCCTGTCTTGCATATTCCTGCAGTATTTTCTCCGCTTTCCTTTTACTCTCTCCATAGGCCTTATGCCTTGTATTCAATAGGGTGGACGAATAAATCACAGGAACTCTTTTCTGCTTGCTTTCAAGCAATTTTACAATTTCTTCAGTAAATCCTGCATTTCCCGTATCATATTCCATCTCACTCGCCGGCCGGTTCACTCCCGCCAAATGGATCAGGAAATCACATGCCTCTATGTAACCCTCCAACTCACATCTGCTGGTGCTCCGATTACATAGCAGCAAATCTTCATATCCTCTGTTTCTTAATTCTGCAATCAAGTTTTTAGCTATAAACCCATTTGAACCAGTTATCAGGATTTTCATCTTCTCCGCTCCCATCGCATCAGTTCTTCTTTTACATAGGCCAACTCCGCCAGTTTTGACTTTACTTGCTCTACATTGAGCCGTGTTGTATTGGCTGATGTAAATTCCGTAATATCTGCCCGCTTTAAATTCCCTTTGCTGAAATAATTATCATAATTTAAATCCCGATTATCCGCAGGAACCTGATAATATTCTCCTAAGTCCACTGCCCTAGCACATTCTTCATTAGTTAGCAAGGTCTCATGCATCTTCTCCCCGTGCCGGATTCCTATGATATGTATTTTCGGCTCCAAATCAAAGAGCTCACATACCGCCTGAGCCAGCACGCCAATGGTACATGCAGGCGCCTTTTGCACCATAATATCCCCAGCCGACGCATTCTGGAATGCATAGATCACCAGTTCCACAGCCTCCTCCAGACTCATGAGAAATCTGGTCATTTCTGTCTCCGTAACCGTAAGCTCTTTTCCTGCCATAAGCTGGTCAATAAACAACGGAACTACAGAGCCCCTGGAGCAGAGCACATTTCCATATCTGGTCCCGCAAATCAGCGTTTTATCCGGAGATACAGTGCGGGATTTTGCAATAAACACCTTCTCCATCATGGCTTTGGAGGTTCCCATGGCATTCACCGGATAGGCTGCCTTATCGGTAGACAGGCAGACTACCTTTCTTACACCGGCTTCAATGGCCGCGGTTAAAACATTTTCTGTTCCCAGCACATTGGTTTTCACTGCCTCCACAGGAAAAAACTCACAGGATGGAACCTGCTTAAGAGCTGCCGCATGAAAAATATAATCTACCCCATAGATGGCATTCCTTACACTTTGAATGTCGCGTACATCTCCTATATGGAATTTGATTTTTCTGAAATCCTCCGGATAAACCGCCTGATATGCATGGCGCATATCGTCCTGTTTCTTTTCATCCCTGGAAAAAATTCTGATTTCTTCTATCTCTGTCTGTAAAAATCTTTTTAATACTGCATTTCCAAAGGAACCTGTCCCGCCTGTGATTAGCAGGGTTTTTCCCTTAAACATATTTGGCATCAACCTCTCCTGATCCTTCTATCTTTTGGTTATGAATCAATTTTTTATAAAATGAACTTCCAATATGCTGAGGATTTAAGGGATGATTGATCCCATTCTCAATCTTTTTTAAATCCTCATTGTCTTTCTCATAGCGAAGTAAAGACTCCAGCAACTCATAAGCAAAATACATTTTATTGTCTTTGTTTATTGGTTCAGCAATAAACAATTCCCTCACAGCACAGAGAATGCGACTTTCCAGTTCCTCCTGCCGATTCCCCTCTGCTACACATGTCTTTATAATTTCGTCCAAACAGCCACAAAAGGCAAACTGGATTTTTTCCTCTAAAGACATTGGACAGTTATCTGCACATAGATTTCTTAATTCACTTGATAAACCCGTCATCCTTTTTTTACACAAAATGTCTATATAAACTCTAGGATTTAATTTCCACTTTTGAAATAACAGTTTATATTGGATATAAATGTCATTAAACATGTCATGTTCATATGGATAATATTTCCCAACAGATACATTCATAAAGGAATTTTCATAAACAAAATGAGAGTACACTGGATCTGGCAGAATCAATGCCGTATGAACTCTATCTGCTATATCAATATTATAAAGAACATCTGCACCATAAACATCATTACTAAATAGTTGACTTTGCATAAGTTCCCGTCTATATAAATTCGCCTGATTATACACCAGGGCACTTGATATCAAAAAGGGCCATACCTGGTGCACTTCTTCACAATTTTTACAATATAATTCCTTCACTACTCTCTCATTCATTTTATACTTATCATATTCTATAATTGTCTGTTCCGAATCGCATAAATGAGAAAGAACTTTTGTCCATATTACATCAGGATAATCATATTCTCTTATCTTTCTAGCCATTAAAGCCAAAACGTCTGCCATTAATTTATCATCAGAATTTACAATATAAATATAATCACCATGAGCCTCTTTTATCCCATTATTAAAGCTGGCATATATCCATTGATTCTTCTGATGGATTACGTGGATTCTTTTATCTCCAGCTGCCATATTATCCGCTAATTCGGATGTCCTATCCGTAGATCCATCATCCACAATAATCAATTCAAAATCCGAATAGCTTTGATCCAAAATGCTTTGTACAGCTAACGGAAAATATCTCTCATTATTATATACAGGCATGATAATACTAAATAGCAATTTCCCATTCTCCCTTAATCAAAACACATCTTCATATGGCCCTTCTAATGATTCTTATGACCAAAAGCAGAAACTACTTTTTCATCTTTTATTTCAAGTCTTTTAAGGTTTTCTTTCATTTCCTCAATATACTTCGTTCTATTTGTAGCCAATATGATAAAGTCGTATTGTAAATTGACAATTTCACTAGCCGATTTAACTACCCATTTGCCAATTTTTTGATCAACCATCCTGCTGTCTACCCATGCAACAATGTTATAATCAGCTAAATTTTCTAAATATGATATAATATTTTTCCCAATACTTCCTCCACCATAGATAACGATTCTACTTCCTTTTTCTATTTCAGTAAAGGGATATAAATATTCTCTATCCTGTACAGTTCCAAAAAAATAAAGCATATAAGTACTTAACAAATATCCATCAATGATATGATTCAATGATTTCTTTTTTTCTTTCAAAGCACTTGAAAACTCCTTCAATTTTTCCTGCAGAATAAGAAACTTTTCATTAGTATATGCCGTCTTATTGTTGGTATTTGAGGTTTCTCTCTGAACATAATGATAACCATCATTCCTGCAAAAAAAGATACTATCCGTATTTGTCAAAAGAGCAATGGAAAAATACAGATCCTCTCCTCTGGTTAAGCTGTCATCTACTTTACCCTGTACCAGATTATACAGATCTCTTTTAATACATTTATTGCATATGGAATATTCTATATCATTTTGGAACCCATATTCCCCGCAGACAAGGTTTAATAATTCTCTTTGTACCCCTTTGGACAGTATATCCCCCTTTACATTTGCCAAACATAGTTCTGAGTAGCATCCCCTCTGTTTATAATAGGAAATGCTCCAAATCACTTCTCTTTTTTCTCTTTCTATAAACTCTACAAAATTTTCAATATAGTCCTCATCTATCCAATCGTCGCCATCTACACTTACGATATATTCTCCCGAAGCAATTTGACCGCCTGTTTTTCTAGCAGAAACCACTCCCGAATTAGATTTATGAATATTTATAATTCGCATATCTACTTCAGCGTATCTATCACAGATAGCACTTGAGTTATCTGTAGAGCCATCATCTACTAAAATTATTTCCAAATCTTTATAGCTTTGGTTTATAATACTTTCTATACACTTGTTCAGATATCCTTCCACATTATATATTGGCACAATTACAGATATCTTCATATTGCTTTTCACTCCTGCAAAAAACTTTTTTTATATCTTCAAAAATCAATTCTGGCTTAAGTCTGTTTTTCTCCATAACTTGTTCCACATTATAATTATCAAAAAAGGCTTTCTCCAATCCATAGTTCATAACAATCATCTGGAAAGATCCATAAAATCCTGCTATCTTTTGGCCAAACCCTCCATCCAATATGCCATCTTCTAATGTAACTACCATTTGATGGTCTTCTGTGAGTTGTGTTAATAATTCTTCATCTATTCCAGATGCATACCTAGGATTAATTAAGCTGGCATGAATCTCCATTCTATATTTTAATAATTTTATCACCTCTTCTCCCATCTGAAAAAAATCACCCAGAGCTATGATTGCGATCTTTTGGCCTTTGATGGAAAACTGAAACTTATTCAACAAACTGTAATTTTTCCCTACTTCATAGTTAGAATTATATACACCATTTCTAGGTGGGATGATTGCTACCGGATAATCTCTTTGTTCTATACTCCATTCAAGCATTGCCAAGTATTCCTGCTTATTTGTAGGCGCTAGCATCACAAGGTTTGGAATATTTGACATCATTGCAATATTATAAATCCCTATATGAGTCATATCTGTCCCGGCATATACAG
Source organism: Lachnospiraceae bacterium (assembly GCA_022796795.1). GTDB lineage: Bacteria > Bacillota > Clostridia > Lachnospirales > Lachnospiraceae > RGIG4284. Next base: position 29,920 of record JAAWJI010000002.1, read on the forward strand.
AAGCATTAATTAATAGCATAGTAACCGGAAGCTTATTTATACCAAGCTCTTGTGATATTTGATCATAAGCGCGTTGAAAAAAAGTAGCTCTTGTAAAAAATACAGGCTTTCCACCATTTTTTGCTATTGCACCTGCCATTGAAACTCCATGTTCTTCCGCTATTCCTACATCTATATATTGATTTCCCAAAGATTTCCTGATCTTCTCAGAAAATGACAAAACAACAGGCATTGCAGCAGTAATTGCTACAACATTTGGATCTGTCTTAATTTTCTCAACAAGATATTCTCTTACTATTACATCATATCTTTCTCCAACAATATCTTTTTTGATATCGCCAAGCTGCAGATTAAAAGGCTTAACAAAATGTGTATCCTCTCTATTCTTTTCAGCTACATCGTAACCTTTTCCTTTTTGGGTACAAATATGAACTACGACTGGATGGTTCAACTTTTTTACTTCCCGCAATATCGATACCAGTTCTGTAACATGATTACCATTTTCCAAGAATCTATATTCATATCCTAAAAACCTGAAAATATTGTTTTCGGCTTTTCCTTTTGTATCACGCAATAACTTTAGACCCTGGTAAATCCCTCCATGATTTTCAGCGATTGACATCTGGTTATCATTTACCAGGATTATTATACTTCCCCTTATTTCTGAGCCTGCATAATTTAATCCTTCCAGTGCCTCGCCTCCGCTTAAGGATGCATCCCCTATGACTGCTATTACTCTTTCGTCTGTCCCTCTAAGGTCTCTTATTTTTGCAAATCCGCATGCCAAGCTAATAGAGGTAGATGTATGACCAAACTTAAAATGGTCATGTATACTCTCATCTGGATTTGTATACCCAGAATATTTTTTATAATATTTTGGATCTAAATAAGCATCCTTTCGTCCTGTAAGAATTTTATGGGTATAGCATTGATGAGAGGTATCGTATACTATTTTGTCTTTTGGTGAGTCAAATACATAATGCAAAGCGATTGTTGCCTCAACAAGCCCCAAATTTGAGGAAAGATGTCCACCTGTTACACTTACGGTCTTTAATAATGCCTGCCGGATCTCATCTGCCAGAATTGTACATTCAGCTAAACTTAAATCTTTTAAATCTTCTGGATTATTGATTTTTTCAATGAACATAATAAGCTTTCCTCTTCTTTTCTACTTTCACTCACAGATCGCCTGAAAACAATTCCTGCATAAAACAGACTTATCATCATTGCTTGCCATAGCTTTTCGTATTTTCTTTGCTTCTTCTCCATTTAATATTTGCTTATACGTATCAGTTATCAAGTTTCCCATTACATGCTTCATTCCCCAATCATTAGAACATATAATTACACGTCCGTCCGGTAATAAAACATTATGGTTGATGTCTTTGGAAAGCTCACATCTTAACCTTCCCACTAAACCTTTCTTTCCATATAAACATGGACCTTCCAAATTCCCTGCCCGATCATTGAGAACCACGTATACTCTGATGTCATCTCCAAGTATATCCTTTATCTCATCTGGAACATCTCCCTGGGCTGAAACATAATCAATAAAACAATTTCCATTTGTTTTTTTTGCATTTACTAATCTCTCCAGAATTTTCTTATATGTTTCATCAATGGGAATAACTGCATATCCTTGCTTATCTGGAGCATGTAATACGAACTCTTCAAAATCTATCTTCAAAATATCATCCACCTGCTCTGGTTTTAATCCACGCAAAGTTGTAAATAAATTAACTCGATATCCTCTTTCCTTAGCATATTTAATCATATCTATACATTTTTCATTGAAAAATGGTTCTGTAAATCCTGCAAATTCTATAAAGGTGTTTTCCGGTAATTTATCTATACAAATTTTAAAATTTTCCAGTGAAAGTATCTTTTCTCCATTTCCTGTCCTCAGATATTCTTTAATATATAGTTCCTGCGGACAATATTTACAATTTACTGAACATCCTAGTTTTGTCGTGATTTCCATCATGGGGCTAGTATAAAAATCATATCCATAGCTTCCAAGATATCTAATTATATCTGTAGAATATAAAAAATGAGTATATCCATTTTTTCTTAAAATTGCTTCAATCTCTTCATTTAACTGAGCTCTTACTCCAAATATAAATGCCGTTTCATTATTTTTATACGGAATTTCATCTACTTGATAAACAGAAATATGATTGATCTCTTTCTTATTGTTCGATTTATTTGTTACACAAAATCCCTCTATGGAAATGCCACTTTCTTTTAAAAAGTCAGCTAATGGAATTGCCTGTTTTCCTGCTCCAAAAATATAGAGATACTTTTCTCTGTTCTTTTTGATAAAATCCAAATACCTCTGTTTTTCTTCCCTTATCGCCTCTTCTAAATTCATCACATAAAGCTCCTATTCTAACATCCTTCATTCATTACTACTATGCACTACAACCCACTAACGATTACTTATTTAATCCCAACATTACTATCATTTTGAATCCTTCAGGATTGTCAATGTCCGCACAATTCCGCTTTTAATATCATAGTTTGCTTTCCAACCCAATGCTTTCAATTTACCGCTTTCCAGCCTCGCTTTCGTTGCCCTGCTATATCCTGCATTCTCCACACTATCCGGCAATTCATATATCACCTTTCTGCCCGACACCTCCGCAATCAAAGTCGCCAAATCCTTTAACCGAATATCCGAAGCTTCATCTGCAATATTATACGCCTCTCCGCACATACCACAGAACCACACAGTCAATAGCCCAGTTACAGCATCACTCACATATGTATAAGAATAATGTTGATTTCCCTCACTCTTGAGCACAATATCCTCCCCTACAATCCCCTTTCGGATAAACTGACTAATCGCCTTCGTATCACTCATAAGCATCGTTGGTCCATAGGAACGTGTAAATCTCGGAATTACCACATCTACTTTTTTTTGTTTTATATACGCCTGACAAAGAGCCTCCCCACAGCGTTTGCTTTCCGGATACCCTGCCCTCATGGTGTTGCAATCTATATAGCCACAATAGGCTTCATCAAATTGTTCTATATCACCACGATTCTCTCCATAGATTTCATTTGAGGAAGCAAATACGCCCCGTGTGCTGTTATGCTTTGCAGCAAATTCCAGCATATTCCTAGTTCCAATGATGTTTGTTGTGATAGTTCCAATGGGATCTGTGGCATAAGCTACTGGATGGGTATTACTTGCAAGATGAAGCACATAATCCACAGTCTCCATATCTTCTCTCTCTAGTGGCTCATTAATGTCCCATAAAACAAATGTAAAATGTTGACTATTCCAGCAATAGGAAAAGCGTTCTTTTGCCTTTTCCTCATCTCTTCCTAAAGCGTAGATCTTGCAACTCATGTCATATTTCTGATTTCTATACATAATCACATCAATCAACGCACTTCCAATCATCCCCCGGGCTCCTGAAATCAGAACAGAACTATTTTTCAGTTTTTCCCATGGTAGCTTTGATTCTGCCACAACCGCAATATCTTCTTGATATAATACATGTTCCAATACGTTAATCATCCACTCACTCCATAAAATTTATTTCAACCAGCTATCCCTATCTGATTTTAAATACGCCTTAAACATCTCCAAATCATCTTTTGTCGTAAGCTTAATATTTTTCTCAGAACCAGCAGCAAAATATAATCGTTCTCCAAGCTCCACCATCATAGTATTCGTATAAGAAGAACCTGAAATGCCAATCCCTTTTTTGAAGGCTTCATGATATGCCCAATTCAATTTTTCATATTTGTATGCTTGAGGTGTAGAAACCCTCCGTAGCGTTTCGCGGGGAATATATTTGACAGTAGAGTTCTCATCGTCAATCACAAAAATCTGTTCATTATAAGGCATAGAGGTTACCGCATTGCCATATTGTTCACATTTTACAATCACATCTGATAGAACTGTGCCATCTACTAACGGCCGTATACCATCATGAATAATGATAGTGTCATCAGGACTGCACTTTTCCTCCAGTTCATATACACCATTGCGAATAGATTCCTGACAGTTCTCTCCTCCAGAAACAATCCATTTTAATTTAGTAAGATTAAATTGTTTTGCATAAGCCCACACAACATCATGCCATCCCTCGATACAAACCACCTGAATGGCATCAATCTGCGGATGTCGCTGAAATCCTTCCAAAGTATAAATTAAAATCGGTTTATCATATACGTTAATGAACTGTTTGGGAATATCCTGTCCCATTCGCTGACCAGAACCACCTGCGATAATTATTGCAATATTCATTTTTCCCCCTCAACATACAACTTTTCTAAAACATTTAACTATGAATCCACTTTTCGATCTGATCCACGGTCACCCCACTTCCCCGACCGCCAAAAACCAGCTCTATTTCCTCTTCAAACTGCCTCATCCTAGCTAAATACAGGCTCTCATCAAAATTTATAATATTCTCTTCCATCTCCTCATTATTCTGGGCCACCGGATAAGGCAATATGATATCCATATCAAAAGTCATCCCTTTGTTATTCGTAACAGGCTTCCTGGAATCCACAGACAAATTCCAGAGCATACTCCCCCTGTCACCTACATACTTCTCAATATCATCCGCATAAATAAACACTGGCATATGTGTATAACTGGCATCCATCGCCGCACTGGAATAGTCCGTAACAAATGCATCCATAGCCGCCAGAATCTCATACATATCGTCTTCCCTGCTGGCATCAATCAACCGCCCCTGCAGACTCTCATCCTTATATTCTTCCATTTCAGCGGCCAGCTGCGGATGCACCCGCAGACAAAGATACCACTCTCCTCCAAAGCGCTGTTCCAGATTATGCAGCAAACGCTGAAAGTCCAGAGACCAAACCTCTGAAAAAACCGTTCGCCTCCCGCCTACAGAACCCTCCCGGAAGGTAGGCGCAAACATAACCATCTTTGCCCCCGGTTTGAGTCCATGCTTTCTTCTGAACCTTTCTCTGTATTCTAGGCGGTCTCCATACAGCGCGTCGCATCTGGGGGATCCCACGCGTAGAAAAGGTCCACTGTACACCAGCCCTTTGGGAAATACTTCCTCACACCATTTGGAATCCACCACAACCATGTCAATCATATGGGAATCATTTTTGCTCACCAGATAGGCCATCTTTGAAAAAGCGTCACCTCTCCACAGGCCTATACTCTTAAAACCAACAGCCCCATGCCACGTATTCACATAATACTGTCCCTTTCTTTTACAGGTACCGTAAGGCTTCCGGTAATTGTCAATCCATATCTTAGATGTAGATAACCAATAAGCTCTGCTCCACAGGTTATTAGGAACCTTTTTGATATAGGGCGGAAATTCCTTTTGCAAATCATTTACAAACCATACAAACTCGTATTCTTCATTTCTCCTGTGCAACTCTTCTACAATATACTTGGGATTACACCCAAAGCCGCCCTTTCCCTCAAAGGTACAGACACTGATCCTGTTCTTTTTCACAGGAAAAATTCTGCACAGCACAAAACATATTTTATTTCCCCATGCCTTTAGTTTCCGGTATCGTATATAATTTTTCTCTTTCATTCCTGTGTCTGGCCTTTTCTTTTTCATAAACGGAAAGTATCTCCGAAAAGCTATAAATACCTCTCCGGCTCATTCAAAATAATATCCGTGATCCCCTGTTCCTCCAAGGCTTCCAAATCCAATCTCGTCCCCGTAGGCTTCTCCGGATACAAATGTCCAGCCATCCAGGCCCGCACCGGATATCCCTTCACCCGTTCCTTTGGCAGATCCATTCCTCTCCAAAAAGGATGCAGAGCATCTGCCTGGCAGCCTCTCAACTTATATAAACAATCAGAAACCTTTCCGTCCAACACGCCAATTTGGGCTTTTGGATCTATTTCCCGAACCCGCTCCAATGACAGAGTATAAAATGAGGAATACACCACATTTCCCGCCCTTCCCTTTTTATAGACTAGCTCCACAAGCTTCTCTTCCATGCCAGGATAGGGATATACGCTAGTCTTCAGCTCAATATTCAGTTTCAAACCTGTTCGCAGCCGCTGCTCCGCTAGGTCAAACACTTCCTCCATGGTAAGAATACACTGGCTGGGATTCTCATCCGCGTAGATATGCAACCTCTTCAGCTCTGCCAGCGTATAATCTCTGACGAATCCCATCCCTTCTGTGGTCCGGTCTACCCGCTCGTCATGGATGACTACCAACTCTCCATCCCGGGTCAGCTGAACATCCAGTTCGATTCCCTCCAGGCCTTTTATTGCCAAAGCCTTTTCAAAGGCAAGCTGTGTATTTTCCGGATATCGCTGGCTGCAGCCTCTGTGCGCCCATATTTTCATATAAGATCTCTCCCATCTATGTACCTTCCATAATCGCAATAAAAAATCTGATGTAAACTATGACAATTTCATACTTTACATCAGATTTTTCCAATCATCTTTATTCTGTTTAAACCACTGCCTCAATAATGGTTTTTCCGTCAATCTGCAGTTCTCTCACGCCCTGCTCCTTATTCTTATTAAAATTAAAGCTCAGCAAATACCCTTGATCCTTATAGTAATAATCCAAATATTCTATCAGCTGTTTCTGACCTCGTTCTTGGTATTCATTCCCAGGCCAGATTTTTAATTCCACAATATATTGCTCACCCAGATAATCTACAATCACATCTGTTCGCCTGGCATCTCTTGTCTGAGCTTCAATGTAGTAATTACCCACACCATTTATAATTGGTTTGAGATACAGGAGAATCTTCCATGATAAACATATTTAGCATCCGCATCTCAAAGATACGATTACTGACCAAGACCTTCCCTGATTCTTCCTTCAAAAAACCAAACATTATGCCTAAACTAATGGACCTTATATCCGGATTAAAAATCACCTGTTTCCCCTGATATATGATTCCCCGTACCATTTCCCGCAAATCTCTAAAGGTATCCAGCTGTTTCACCATGCTCTCAAACAACGGTGTACTGGATTTCAATATGAGCTTTACAGCTTCTACAATCCCTTCCCTGGACCAAACACGGTTTCTCTCAGAAAAGTCCCTGTCTTCAGGCAGCTTTTCATCCAGTATCTTGCAGATCAGTGAAGTCAGATATGGGTATCCTGATGTATGCTGATAGATTTCCTCTGCGACTGATGGAATGTCCATCCCTGTATGACAATCTACCTCATAGTCCTCCAGCATAGCAGTAATCTGCACTGAAGTAAAGCTCATCTCAAAATTAAAATCTGCGGCAATATTCCAGGGGCTGTTATACTGATGCTCTTCCTCCGGATACAGCTTTAATTTCAAGTTCTTAATATCATACACTCCTGCAAGAATCACAGAATGAAATGTAGCACGGCTGCCCCTGTCTAAATAATAACCCCGGAGCATGGCCAAAAAATCCAAAAACACCCGATAGTTAGACGCGTTATCTACCTCATCAATCATCAGTACCATGGTTTTTCCAGATTCTCTGCACACCCGGCTCAATCCGCGAAACAATCTGCTCAGAGAAATCCTGCCATGATCCTTTAGAGATATGAGATTGCAAAAGGCTTCTTCGTCCATACATTCTCTCAACGCTTTGTTCTCTGCCAACAATTCCTCCAGGTATTCAAGAAAAGCAATTACAAAACGCTCTTCATCTGCAAAATCTTCCTCGCCCAGGAGCTGAAAATCTATAAAAATAACCCCATAGTCTGCCTGTAAATACTTCGCCAGCTCCATCAATGTAGTGGTCTTTCCATACTGTCGTCCCCGATTGATCACAAAATATTTTCCACGGTCTACATACAGCCTCTTTATCTTCGCAAGCCTGTCATCCAGACTTACCATATAGTGCTCTTCCGGTATGCAACGTCCCTCTGTGTTAAAATACCGCCTCATGCGCTTCCTCCAAAATCCAAATTCTACTGATCTATCTTTATCTTATCATCATTCTTTCGATATGTATAGGAAGGGGGCTAAATCTGATATAAAGTATGAAATTGTCAAGGTGCACGCTTTGTTCCGTCTTCTATCTCCGCGGAAACCAATCTTCCCAGCCTATCTGCCATCTATTCCTCATGACACCCGGTGTTCTCTCATCATAAACTGCTCCATAATATCCGCCAGCGCTATGGACTCTCCACGGGTCAGCTTGAAATTATCCTTATTGCTCTTATTGATCATATAAAGGAAATTGCTGATCTCATACCGCAAACCGTCCCCCAAAAAGATCTCCGAATACCGGTCCACCCGGTTCGCCTCTTCATAGTGAACTTCAAAATAGGTGGTCTTCCACCAGGGAGCCTCCGCCACAATATACCCTTTTGTACCGGCAATCAAAAGCCTGCCGTCAGACTTTACTCCCAGGCCGCAGGTGGCAGTTGCCACTCCGGTGGGATACACCAGAGAAGTCTTGGTAAAAAGATCCAACCCATTCTCTCCCCGGACACTGTCGAAACGAAGCTCCTGAAATTCCGTGCCGAAGAGCTTTAGAATCGGAAGAAGCACATAGCTTCCCAGCTCCGTAAAGCTACCTCCATAGGTTTGATTTGTCAGCTCTCTGGTATCCGGCCTTTCCAGCTTGGTAAAGCAGGCCTCCACATTGCGGATACTTCCAATGCTTCCGCTGCAGGCAATTCCCAGAAGCTTATTGAAACCAGGACAATAGGCGGTCTTTATCTCCTCAAAGAGAATCAGCCCCCGCTCTTTGGCATAGTCAAACAGTTCCTCTGCCTGGTCCTTTCGCAGTACCATGGGCTTCTCACAAAGTACATGCTTTCCATGCTCCAAAGACTCTTTCATATATTGGTAATGGGTCTCGTGTGGAGACGCAATGTAAACCACGTCAATGGCGGAGAAAAAGTCTTCCAGATTTGTATATGCCTCAATCTCCCACCGCTTGGCAAACCGTCTGGCGCTTTCCCCATGGGGATTATAGACTCCCTGGGCGCTGACTCCGCTGACAAGCTTTGCCTCCGGAATAAACCGGTCTGCAATTCTTCCGGAACCGATAATGCCGATCCTCTGAATAGGCCTGTTGGTTTCCCGCAGCATGGTGCTGGAAACATTCTTGGTCCGATCCAGATAAACGACCTGACAGTAATCCCTCAGATAGTCAAATTCTCCTGTCCAGTCTGAGCCTACGGTAAAAATATCAATGTCATATTTTTTGATATCGCTGAACTTCTGGCCTGGGCTTTCCTCCACGATAATTTCGTCCGCAAAGCCCGTCTTCCTCACATTTTCGATTCGCGTAGCTACGCTGTCTATGACATTAAATTTTCCCCTGGCCTCGTCGTAGGCCTCTGAGGTTACGCCTACGATCAGATAGTCTCCCAGTGCCTTTGCCCTCTCCAGCAGACGATAATGCCCCTCATGAAAAAGATCATAGGTGCCGTATGTAATTACTTTTATCATACTGGACTTTCCCTTTCTGTTTCAGATTTTACTTCGCACAAATGCGTGAATTTTCTCTCCGCTGGTTCCGTCGCTGTTAGCCGATAGCTGTCCATAAGCCAATAGCTGCTGCTCTCTGTCAAAGCTGTTTCCGCATAGGGTTCCATCCAGAAAATCTGTCAGAGTATTGAAGCAGCTTTCCGAGCAGGCATACTGAAGCCACTGGGACTGCTCCCGAAATCCAGGCTCATGCTCTTTCAGTTCTGCCTTGTCAAATATAAGAGGAATCTCTTCGCACATTTCTTTTTCAAAATCTACTCGGTAAATTCTTCCATCATACAGAGAAAGCAGACGATACTCCTGCACCTTATCTCCTTCTAAGAAATATGCCAGATATCCTCTGGCCCAGGAAGCAAAGTATCCGTTTATTGGCTGTTCTGGCTGTTCTATGGAGGCAGTCCACTCCCTCACTTCCCCGGTATCCTGATTCAGACATACATACTGATTTCCCCAACAGGGAGAAAGATATACCTGGTTTTTGTAGAATACAGCGCCGCTAAAGGGCTGTTTCACACATTCGTATCCGTAGGTTATGTGCCTGCACACAAATCCCTCAGGGAAGGCCTGGTAATCTCTTGTCTCTCCTGTCTCAGGATTCCATCTGGTCACCACACTTCCCTCAAAGGGCAGCAGCCAGAAATCTCCATCTATAGGAGATAAAATCATTGCCATACATCCGCCAGGACTTTCTGTGGCAATGGTTCTCTGCTTCCACTCCCCTGTCTCCCCGTTTATCTCCAACACATGCCCATCCGTAGGCGAAGCCAAATACAGATCCATTCCCTTTACGCCTACGCCGCCGCACCGCCGTTCTCCATTGACCATTCCCACAAACGGGCTTTTGTCTATGTCAAAATAGCGAACCTCATCCTTCCTGGTATCATACCGGACAATCGCCGGGTATTGATTGGGAGTCAAAAACAGATAGTTTCCTACCACGGCAGCCGTATAAAAGGCTCCTGCCCGCTCCACCAGGTAATCCAGCTGAATCCGCTTCTCTATGCCCTTTTCACCAATTACCAGGATATCCTGGGCATTGACAGGAAACATATAGGTCTTCCCATTGATGAGAAGCGGGCCTCCATAATAACCTCCGGAAGCATAGGACGACAAATCACAGAAATACCGGAAGCTATCTTCTCCCTTCCGCGCCCGATACAGCTTATTTCCCTGGGTCATGATCCAGGAATCCTCCTCCATACAGGGAATTCCATCTCTCACACCGCTTATCACCGGAAAGCTGCGCACAACCGCCCCTCTCCAGTCGCCGTCCTCCGGGGTGGTGCAGATATTATGATCCAGGATAAACTGGGGCTTTCCCGCCATTCCAAACAAGGACGTTACCGAGGTTCCCGCATCCCCGATATACGCGTCGCAAAGGGCAATGGTACTGCTGATATCTGGCGTATCGTCATAAATCCCCAGCCCCTTCCGGATAAACTCCTCCCGCAAGGCATCATACTGAGGCTTATAGTCCCCCCGCATGGACGCAAAGGTAGACTCCATCAGGGGATGGGGCCGCCACAGCAGGCAGGCGTCCGCCCTTCCCTCAAAGCAACTGAATACATACCGCATTTTCCGCAGAAACTGCTCCGTATTTCCCAGCATGCCGTTCAGGCTGGTATTATAAAAATAAACGGTGTGCCCCTCCAGTTTCTCCTTCCACGCCTCCGGAGGATCGGGAGGATTCTCACACATCCTTAAGGTTCGGTCAAATTTGGGCGATCCCATAGGAATCAGCTTTTCCCGCGGCACAGAGGGATCAAAAAACTTCTTGTACTTTTCCGCCTGTATCATAATATAGTCCGCATAATAATAAGCCGGACATGCGGCCTGGCCTTCGCTCATTCCTCCGGATGTAGAATAATAAGGAATATATACTAAACAATCCGTATACTTTTTCAGCTCGCTGGAATAATACTCCGGCGAAACACTGGTCACGTAATTAGCATAATCATAAGGATTATGTATGTAGATCACATCCGGCTGCCTGCCCTTCAGGGAATAGGCCCCATAAGAAGTCACGGGCACTTCTGAGGGAAACTCTTTTCCTTCATAGTGAAAGGTTCCAAGTGACCCGTCCGGATTTCTGTCGTAATAGGGAATCGGTACTACATAAGCGTCACAATCCGGGTCTGCGTCGGCTGCCTGCCACACGCTTTCCATGGAATCCCACATGGACGCCTTGTAGGGAAGAAACACAATCTCGAAACGTAAGGGGATCTCATTCCTGACGCTGTTTTCTATCTGAATCAGGGACTTGCGCAGCCTCTTGCAGGTCCCGTTTCCGTTTAACTCCTGGCCTTCCGCCAGCTGCTGGTAGATCTCGTAGGTCAGCTCACAGTATTCCTCCAGAAGGGAGACCGTATGCGTTCCCTCCCCTTCTGTCTTCTCAATGAGATTTCCCAGACCCACAGCGCCTTCCTGGCACTGGCCCAGCATATCCATGGCTCCCAAAATGTTCCCGTTTTCTATCCATCTCTTTATCTCATCATGCGCCTGTCCCAGAAGCTTTAGGAAATCCTCTGCTTGTTTTTTCTGACTCTTTCTCATAATCTCTCCACTCCTGCTCTGGCTATACTCATATACTTTAAATATCGTCTGTATTTAAAGAAGCATAAGAAATTCTAGCATAATTCTGGTTTAAAATCAAGGAGGGTGAAATTGGCATCCTTTGATTTTATTATTTGACAATATGGCATTTCCCGTATACAATAATTTGTAGTATGGTACAAAATGAATGGAAAGGCATATTCCTATGGCACAACCTATCCGGCGAGACGATATCAGTTCTCAAATCTATAACCGCTTTTTAGAGCGTATTACTTCCAATGAGTGGCCTGACGGTACGAAGCTGCCCACAGAGATGCAGCTTGCAAAAGAATATGGTGTCAGCCGCTCTGCCATCCGCGAGGCTTTGCAGCGTCTGCGTGCCATAGGCATGATTGAATCCCGCCAGGGAGTGGGTTCTTTTGTCAATACCAGCTCTGCCATCGCCTCCTTAAATACTGTGCTCTACTCCCATTCTGTCAATGCGCAGAATATTTTTGAACTGTTGGAATTTCGGAAGCTTTTTGAGCCTCACTGTGTCCGGCTTGTGGCGCAGCAGGCCCGCGATGAAGATATTCTATCTTTAAAACAGTTTGCCCCGTCTCTTTCAGAGCTGGGACAGCAAAAGCCCAAAATCAAGGATCTTCAAAAGCTTACCTTTGAAATGGATATTGATTTTCATCAGCAGATCGTGCGGCTTACTAAGAATTCTCTGTTTAATTTAATCTACGACGTAATCAGCAGTATCCGTCTCAGCCATATTGATTATTTTATCAATCTGCGCATGGATTATGCTGTTATTCTGGACGAACACAATGCCATCTATGAGGCGCTAAAAGTCCGTGACGGCGAGCTGGCTTCCTCCCTCATGTATGACCATCTGGTTTACATTTTGAATCAATCATACTTTTTGCAGGATCATTGATTTGAAATTTTCGTCAGAGCTATCCTGTTCAAAAAACCCGCCAGAGTTTCTTCTGACGGGTTTTTGATCCTTGCTTCCCTGTATTAATCCATATATGCTCCACCATTGACGTCAATACATGCTCCGGTAATGAAATTCGCGTACACAGAGCAAAGAAATACTACTGCTGCCGCCACTTCCTCTGGTGTTCCCTCTCTCCCCAGGGGTACATGCATGGGGTTGACATCTCCATGTGGGGCAGTACAGCCCTTGATGACGCCCGGCGCCACAGAATTCACCGTAATATGATAAGGAAATAATTCTGTAGTCAGCTCTTTGCTGATACCAAGCATGGCCGAACGTGCAGCGGCGAAATGAGGGCCCCAGGCAGCTGAACCGCTTTTTGCCGTAAAATGTCCCATGTTCACAATGCGCCCCTGATTCTGGTGCTTCATAACCGGCGCCACTGCCCTGACAAAATTCAAGGCCCCTAAAACAGCGTCCTCATAGGCTTCTCTGATTTGCGATTCTGTCACTGTCTCTATAGACGCAGCCTCCCGGAGAGTCGGATTGTTCACCAGGATCTCCACTCCGCCAAATCTAGCTCTTGTCTCTTTTATAACATCCCTCACTTCATGTTCTTCTCTTCCATCACAGCGGCAAAGCAGATAAGCTCCCGGAAGCTCCCCTGCACGTTCCTCCAGATAGTCCCACCTGCGCTCCCCGCAAAGAGTGACAAACGCTCCCAGCTCTGACAGCTTCCTGGCAATGGCAAATCCGATCGGATCATCTGCTCCGGAAACAATGGCTCTCTGGCCCTTCATAAACGGCCCTGACAATCTCTTAAAATAATCAACAGTTTCATTTATCATCTCTGCCCTCACCTCTCAGTCCATAAACAGGCCTGCGTTCACATTGATGGTTTCACCTGTAATAAAATCTGCCTCTGAGGAAGCCAAAAAGAGAACCGCGGAAGCTGGATCCACAGGCCTTCCCTTCCGGCCTGTAATCAACTTGGAGCGTATAAACTTCATCTGCTTTTGGGTGCGCTCTGCCACCATTCCCGTATCCGTAAGTCCCGGAGCAATGGCGTTAACCTGAATATTGTCTCCGGCGTGCTGATAGGCCAGCTGTCTTGTAAATGCCATGACAGCGCCCTTTGAGGCACAGTAATGGACACCTGCAAATGGGAATCCAAGCTTTCCACCTGTAGAAGCTGTATTAATAATCTTTCCGCTTTTTTGGGGCACCATATGCCGTATGGCAGCCCGGGAGCAATAAAACACTCCGTCCAGATTCACATCCATAATTCTTTTCCATTCTGCGTCATCCAGATCTGTAATCAGGCAGTCTCTCAGGATTCCCGCATTGTTGCACAAAATATCAAGCTTTCCAAATTTTTCAACGGCAAATGCAATCAGTGCATCCGCCTGCCTGCTGTCCCCCACATCTACAGAAAAGGGCACTGCTGTCAGTCCCATGCTGCAGAGCTCATGGCAAAAAGCCTCCGCGCTGTCCTTTTTTATATCCCCCACAATCACCTGGGCTCCTCTTGCTGCCAGCCCGCAGGAAATTGCAGCTCCGATGCCCTGGGCTCCCCCAGTGACAATGGCTGTTTTTCCTTCCAGATCAAACAAAGCCTCACCCCCTATCCCATCATCAATTCCGGAAGTGTCATTACGATCTGCGGAAATACCAAGGCCAGCGTATAGCATAAGACCAGCACTGCGCAGATATATAAAATATCCGGGAAGGATTCTTCAACGGTAATTCCCACTGCTCTCGTAGAGGTAAATAGGCACACAGCCAGAGGCGGCGTTGTACCGCCAATTGCCATCATCATTACCATTAACACCCCAAAGTGTATGGGATTCATGCCCAGTCCTGTTACAATGGGATAAAGCATAGGGGTCATCAATATAATGATGGAGTTTGTCTCCATAAATGTTCCCAGCACAAGCAGCAAAAAGGAAATCAAAAGCATCAGAACAGCTTTGTTGGAAGAAATGCTCAAAATCACATTGGCAAACAAAGTGGGAATGTTCTGTGTAGCCATGAGCCATGCAAAGGGTGCGGCGCATGCCATAATAAACATAATAATTGCCGATGACTTCACGCTCTCGTTTAGTACCTTATACAAATCTTTAAAGGATAGCTCCCGATAAACAAACTTTCCCAGCACGAACGCGTATATAACCGCCACTGCCGCCGACTCTGTAGGCGTAAAGATTCCGGTCAATACGCCGCCCAGAATAATCACCGGCATAAACAGCGGGAGAAGGGCATCAACGGTAATGGAGATTACCTGCTTTTTCGTATAGTGATTTCTCTCTGAACCGTACCCTCTTCTCTTTGCAATAAACACATTAAAAATAATCAGGCTCAGGATCGTCATGAGTCCTGGAATTACTCCGGCCAGAAACAATCTTCCCACAGAGGTATTGGCGCTGGTACAGTAAATAACCATGGGCAGGCTGGGAGGTATGACGATTCCCAGTGTGCCGCCCGCGCAGAGAAGCGAGGCTGTGTATCCCTTTCCGTAGCCCTGTTTTACCATTTCCGGTCCCACAAGTCCACCCACAGCAGCCGTGGTGGCCACCCCTGATCCGGAGATTGCTCCGAAAAATCCGGCGCTGGCAACACCGGCAGCGCCCAGTCCTCCAGGCAAGCGGCCCAGCAGCATATTGGCAAAGCGCATCAGCCGCGGAGTACAGCCATAGGACATGATATTCCCGGAAATGATGAACAAAGGAAGCGCCAAAAGGGAAAAGGAGTTGATACCGTCAACCATTTTTGTGGGAATAATGCTGAGTGGCGGAAACCCTGCGCTGGTTAAGTAGACTGTGGCGCTGATTCCGATGGCAAACCCAACTGGGACTCCAAGTACAAGACATATGCTGAGTATGGCAAACATCAAACCTATCATTTGTCTCCTCCTATCTTCCCGCCTCCTGCCAGCGTATGAATATCTTGGATCATATTGCAGAGATCATACAGTGCAATGAGCACGCCGCTGACAGGAAGCGCTGCATACAGCAGGCCCCTTGGAATCCGAAGGGCTGTGGTCAGGTTTTTCATGGTACTCGCCACATTTCCCAGGGAATAGTAGGAAATATATAGCATAAAAGCCATACAGAGAAACTGTGTAAATATTTCCACCACTCCCCGCGCTTTATCCCCCAGAAGATTAATAAAAAAGGTAATCCGCGTATGAGAACGGCTGGCCGTTGCCAGAGCAGAGCCTAGAAGAATCATCCAGATCATCAGATCAATGGCAAACTCTTCGATCCAGAAGATCGGAGCATTAAACACAAATCTGGCTATGACCTGTGTAAAAACTGCAATGCTGATCATGGCAATCGCCGCGGAGCAGACGAATTGCACAATTTTCCCTAATACATCTATCTGCTTTTTCATTGTCACCCCTGCCTTTTCCCTGCTTATTCTCCGTAGGTCTTTCCCATGTCGCGGTAGGCTGCTTCCACCAGCTCTCTGGCAAGCTCCCCTTCGCTCTCCAGGAAGGAATCCCATACCGGCTGCACGGCTTCCTTAAATACCTCCACATCTACCTGGTTGACCTCCATGCCATTTTCCTTCAGTCTGTCCACAGAGCCGTCGCAAAATTCCTTGTTTAATTCACGCTCGTAGTCACGGGCCTCGTCCGCGCATTTTATAATAGCCTGCTTCACTTCCTCCGGATAGCTTGCCCAAATGTCAGGATTAAAGGTCATAATCGAAGCATTATAAATATACCCGCATAGCGAGAGATATTTCTGTACCTCATAGAATTTGGATGCCTCAATATTGGAAAGTGGGTTTTCCTGCCCGTCTACCGTGCCCTGCTGCAGCGCAGTAAAGAGCTCATTAAACTGCATGGATATTGCAGAAGCCCCCAGCAATTCAAACATCTGCAGGCGAATCTCTGACACAGAAATACGGAATTTAATTCCCTTCATATCCTCCGGAGCAGTAATAGGCCGGATATTATTGGTAAAATGGCGGAATCCATTTTCCCAATAATTTACAAATACCAGTCCAATGGGCTCAATCAGCTCTTTTGCCAGGAGATCTCCATATTCGCCGTCATAGGCAGCATGGGCCTCCTCCTCATTGGCAAAGAAAAAGGGAAGCTCCTCCACATTGGCAATGGTATTATATCCGCTTAACGGTACAATGCCTGACACAAGATTGCAGTCAATCTGCCCTGCAACACACTGCTCCACACATTCCACCTCGCCCCCCAGAACGCCGGCCGGATAAATATCAACTGTCACAAGCCCATTGGTCTCCTGAGAAAGGCGTTCACCGAAATACTCCAGTCCCTTCTGTACCGGATGCTCCTGTGCAAACACATGGGATATCTTAATGGTGATGGGATCGCCCTGATATCCTCCTGTATTTTCCCCGGATGAAGCATTTTCTGCTGTTTGCCCTGCCAAATCCGGGGCCGCATCCTTATTCTCTGATTTTCCGCAGGAACACACGCTGCTCACCACCATTATTGCTGCTAATACACATGCCATCTTTCGAAATCGTTTCATATTCTTCCTCCTTTTCCATCATAGGATATTGTTACTTCTCTAACAAAATTCTTCTCTCCCGCACTATGCTCAGCAGGGAATCCCAGGCTGTCAAAAACCCGTTTCTGAAAAGCTGAAAGGGCGGATGTGCGGAGAGCTCGGCCTCCAACATTCCATCCTCCTCATAGGCTCTCTTAAATGCAGGGATTTTCTGAAACAGCTTTTCCCTCTCCTCCTCTGAGATCACATCGTCAATTCTGCTCTCAACCGCAGGATTTTTCCGGTTCAATTCATCAATGAATTTCCACCCGCAGGTCACATGCATATCTCCGCCTACCATCTCGGTAAAATGGCGTTCTGTTCGCACTCCGCCCCCCATGAGCCTGCAGTTCAGATGACTATATTTTTCCTTCCATATGCGATACATATGCTTGGACATTTCAATGCCAGCCTTTTCCACCAAATCCGGGGCGCAGTCAATCTGATTCGCCCCCACATATTTCTTTGCATATCCCTCAAAAGGCGCGGCAAGAGTGGTCACAAAAAGAGTCGGCGCTTTTCCAGCGGCCTGTACTCCCCGTTCATAGGCTTCGAACATTTTTTCCGCATAGTAATTGGAGACGCCTGCTGTAGCAAGCACCGCGTGTCCTTCGCTGGTAAGCTTCTCCATGGCCGCGATTCCTGCAAGAGTGGCGGATACCTTCACTACAATGTTGGGCGAGACCGCATAAAAGCGGTGTGCCTCCTCAAGAATAAAGTCCACATCATCATCCCGGTATGGATTTCCCTGGATGGCCACCCAGCCCTGTTCCCTGTGAGTCCGCTCAAACAGCGGTATAAAGATCTCCGCAATTTTGTGAATCATATCTTCATAAGCCAGGGCAACCACCAGATGATCGTCCTTTGTCTCCCTAATATGCCGGTCGATTGCCTGGATTGTGTCGTCCACAGTCTCCTGGTCTTTCAGCATATGAGTCAGGTAGGTAGGATTTGAGGTAGCCCCAAACACCCCTGCTTTCAGGCCTTTCTCGGCCTCCGACGGCAGCGGATTATTGACCCACATTCGCGTCGGCGTTGTCTCATTGATTTTCTGCAGATACGTTTTCACTGAATGATACCCCTCCTTCTTGAGTTCTTTGTTTGTAGATTCGTTATGTTGTCAGGTTGTCTGACTACTTGTATTCTATCAGACTACATGCCAGTTTGTCAATCTATTTCAGAATAAACTTTGCATGTCTTTTTTGTACAAAAAACAGCCGGCTGATTCCATTCTCTGAAAGTCAACCGGCTTCTATTGTGCTCCGCTGCTACGCAAAGCTCCCTTTTATCAAAAACAGGGCACTTCTCTCACCCCTGCTCCATCTCCTCCTCCACCCTCTTCTCACAAAACCGCATGGCCTGAATGGTCCTCTCAAACAGCACATCAAGCTCCCAGCCCAGCATCTCGGCTCCCTGGTGGATCACATCCCGGGAGCAGCCAGCGGCGAACCGTTTGTCCTTGAACTTCTTTTTCAGGCTGGACACCTCCAGGTCCATGGCGCTCTTGGACGGCCGCATGCGCACAGCCGCCCCGATCAGCCCTGTCAGCTCATCTGTGGCAAACAGCACCTTTTCCATCTCATGCTCTGGCTTTACCTCTGAGACCAATCCATATCCATGGCTGCAGACAGCGTGAACCAGCTCCTCCTCTGCCTGGATCTCATCCAAAAGCTCCGGGGCCTTCTGACAGTGCTCCTCTGGATACTGCTCAAAATCCACATCGTGAAGAAGGCCTGCCAGGCTCCAGAAATGAGCCTCCTCCCCGTATCCCAGCTCCTTTGCATACCACTCCATGACGCCCTCCACGGTGAGAGCGTGCAGGAGATGAAAGGGCTCCTGATTGTATTTCTTCAGCAGGTCCAACGCCTGCTCTCTTGTCACCTTTGTCTCCATCATCTTTTTCCTCCTAAATCCCTCGACCCCTTGACGCCTTTCCTTTTCATTGCTATGATTAGAAGCGGAAGGAGCCTTGTATTATGACTGCACAAACGCAAACCGGCCAGAATCCTCTGGCCTATGAAAATACCGGAAAATTAATCGTAAAATTTGCCATTCCCAGCATTATCAGCGGCCTGGTGTCCGCGCTCTACAATATTGTGGACCAGATTTTTATCGGACAGGGCGTGGGAATCCTGGGAAACGCCGCCACCAATGTGGCCTTTCCCCTGACTACCCTGTGTACGGCCCTGACCCTGCTGCTGGGCGTGGGTACTGCCGCTAATTTCAGCCTGAACCTGGGCGCTGGTCAAAAGGATAAGGCTCGTCAGGTAGCCGGAAACGGCATCTTTTATCTCACCGCCACAGGGATTTCCCTGGCACTTCTGGTCTTTTTGTTTTTGCGCCCTCTGCTCCATGTCTTCGGCGCCTCGGAGCAGGTGTACCCTCTGGCGCTGACCTACACCCGGATTACCACCTGGGGAATTCCCTTTCTGTTATTTTCTGTGGGACTGAGCAATTTCATCCGTGCCGACGGCAGTCCCACCTACTCCATGCTCTGTACCCTAAGCGGGGCTCTCCTGAACACCATTCTGGATCCCCTCTTTATCTTCCATTTTGAAATGGGCATTGCAGGGGCAGCCTGGGCCACCATTATCGGACAGATGTTGTCCGCCTGCATGGCCTTTGCCTACCTGTTCCGGACGAAAAATGTCACCTGGGACCGGAGCTGCTTTAAGCCCCGCCTTTCTGTCCTGAAGGAAATCCTGACCCTGGGCATGTCCCCCTTTTTCAATCACTCTGCCATGATGGCCGTGCAGATTACCATGAACAATACCCTGACCTACTACGGGGCCCTGTCTGCCTACGGCAGTGAGATTCCCATGGCCTGCGTGGGGGTGATCACAAAGGTAAACGTGATCTATATTGCCTTTGTCATCGGCACCTCCCAGGGCTGTCAGCCTATTTTGGGCTTTAACTACGGAGCCCGGCAGTTTGACCGGGTGCGCCGCACCTTCCGCCAGGGCCTGATCACGGTCACTGGGATCTCGGTCTGCTTTTTCCTCTGCTTCCAGCTCTTTCCCCGGCAGATCATCCACATCTTCGGAAAGGGCGACGAGCTTTACTACCAGTTTGGCATCCGGTACTTCCGCATCTTTATGATGCTGATTTTTGTCAATGGCTTTCAGCCTATCTGCAGCTTTCTGTTCACCGCCATCGGGAAGGCCAGAAAAGGCGTCATCGTTTCCCTGACCCGGCAGATCTTATTTTTGCTGCCCCTGATCCTGATCTTTCCCCGGTTCTTCGGCATCGACGGGGTCATGTACGCCGGCCCCATTGCAGACGGAGCCGCCGCCATTCTGGCAATCTCTCTGGTGATTCCGGAAATGCGCCGGCTGCGGGAGGACGCCTCCCAGGTTTCCTAGGCCGGCCACACTCTCGGCTGCATCAGCTTAATGGAGCCAGCGCTCCTCTCTGATACTTGGAAGCAGCCGCCCCGTGGAGCGCGCCCTCTTACACCCGGAAGCAGCCGCCCCCGATAAACTCCCGCAAAATGGAGTTGTTGGGGATCTTGGCGCTGTCCACTCCCACAAAATAATCCAGGAATTTCAAAAGCCGCTTGGCCTCCGTATACTCCGGGGCATCCCGATCAATGCCAAAGAGCGCCGGCTCCGCGTACTGCTTCAGCACAGCCAGCTCATAGATCAGGGCCGAGTTGAACATGGCGTCCGCCTCCTCCTGATAGGGGAAGATATTCTCCTCCTCTCCCCGGCGCACAGAGGGCCACATCTGAATGGTGCGGGCCGCTGTGGTTCCCCGGGTCCTGGCATCCCGCACCATGCGGCGGAGCAGACGCCCGTCCGTGGTGGGAATCCGGTTGTGCTCATCTACGTTGAGCTGGGTCAATGCGCTGATATAGATTTTAAACTTGCTCTCCCTGGGCAGCATATGGGACAGGGCGTCATTCAGGCAGTGGATTCCCTCCAGCACCAGAATATCCTCCTCACCAAGCTTAAGATAATCTCCGTTGTACTCTTTCTTTCCCGCCTTGAAATTAAAGCTTGGAATCTCTACCCGCTTACCCTCCAGAAGCTCTGTCATCTGTCTGTTAAACAGCTCAATGTCAATGGCTCCCAGACACTCGAAATTGTAATCTCCCTTCTCATCCTTGGGCGTCAGCTCCCGCTCTACAAAGTAATTGTCCACAGCCACAGGATGAGGACGCAGGCCCTGGGCCTTCAGCTGCACGGACAGCCGGTGGGAGAAGGTGGTCTTTCCTGAAGAGGAGGGCCCTGCAATCATGACAAACTTGCAGTTTTTCCGCTCCTTAATCTGCCGGGCAATGTCTGCAATCTTCTGTTCCTGCAAAGCTTCCTGTGTGAGAATCAGCTCCTCCATGCCTCCGTGAGAAATGCAGTCATTCAGATCACCTACCGTAGATATGCCCAGCATATCTCCCCAGCCTGTAGACTCCTTCAACACCTGGAAAAGCTTATGCTGGGGTTTAAAGGGCGGCACCTCCCGGGGAGAAGCCGGGGACGGGAACTGAAGCACAAAGCCGTCGTCATAGAGATGCAGGTCAAAATATTTCAGATATCCCGTATGAGCCACCATGTACCCATAGTGGTAATCCTCGAAGCTTCGCAGGCTGTAAAGATTTACCCGGGACGCCCGGCGGTACCGGAAAAGCTTTTCCTTGTCGTACATGCCATGGGCGTGGAAAATCGCAATGGCCTCGTCCGTGTGAACACTGCGCTTCTGGAAGGGAATCTCTTCTTTCACAAGCTGCAGCATCACGTCTTTTACCTGAGACAGAAACGCCTCATCCACCTGTACCTCTCCCTTTAAGGTACAGTAATACCCGTTGCTGAGAGAGTACTCCACCTTGAGCCGGTCAATAGCCCGCTCTCCTGCCACCCGGTAAGCAGCCTTCATCATCAGCATGGCAGCGCTTCTGCGATAGGCGTTGACTCCCGCCGTGTCCGCTGTGGTGACAAATTCCACCTTGCAATCCTCTTTTACCCTCTTAAAAAGCTCCCGAAGCTTCCCATCCGTCTGGACCAGAACAATATCACTGGCATACTGTCCCTGATACTCCCTTGCCAGGTCCATATATGTAGTCCCCTCCGGATACTCCTTTGTACTTCCCCCTATGGTAATCTTCATGTCCCTTCTCCTTTCTGCTGCTTTTTATGTTTGCTTTCCTTCGCAATCCCTCTCTTTGCACTTCTCTGCATCCACAGACATTTCTGCATCCGCTCTTTTTGTGGAACAGAACTCCTCCTGCCTATAAAACCATAAATGGCTGCTCCACTGGCGCCGTATAAACCTGAAGCTCCGGACAATGTTTCTCCAGAAACTTTCGCAGATCTTCTATATAAATATGCTCGATACCGTAATGACCTGCATCAATCACGGCAATTCCCGCATCCCACAGATCAATGCCTGTGTGGTGATCTATATCTCCTGTAATCAGCACCTCTGCCCCGCAGGCTTTGGCCGCTCCCGCCATACTCTTTCCGGCCCCGGGAGAAAGGGCAGTGCGGCGCACCTGTGCCTTTGGATCCCCAAACACCTTTACATTGGGAAGATCAAAGCGCTGTCGCACAAGCATGGCGCAGTTCTCCACTGTCATGACCTCCGGCAGTATGCCTATTCGTCCGATGCCCTCTCCCCCATATACCTCCTCCAACACAACGGTTTCCGTCAGTCCCAAGCATTCTGCCGCCAAATCCGCCAGCCCCAGCACATCGTAGTTGGTGTGCATGGAATAACAGGACATGCCTGCGGCCAGCACAGCCAGCACCCTGCGGCCAGAAACCGTATCCGTCGTCACCTGGCGGATGCTCTCAAACAGCAGGGGGTGATGGGTCAAAAGCAGCTGGGCCCCTGCCTCGCGGGCGGCTCCAATGGTTTTCTCCGTGGCGTCCAACGCCACATACACGGTCTCCACCTGTTGATTCCTGTCACCCACCTGCAAGCCTGTATTGTCCCAGCTGCAGGCGTAGGTACGAGGATAACGCTTCTCAATTCTCTCTATGATCTCCTGTAATACCATAGACTTCCCTCCCTTTTCTTCCTCTTATAATCTGAATCCTTCCTGCAAGCCCAAGGCTTCCCTCTCGGTTCTTCCTCCTATACACCGAATCCTTTCCGCAAACCTGAGGCTTACTGCAAACCCAGGACTTTAAAATTTCTACTTATAATCTCCGCAGCTCCTGACCGCAGGTCTCCAGAAGCACAAGCATTTCCTCCACCTGACGCCGTCGTTTTTCGGTCCGCTCCCCCTGTGTCTGGGAAAGCCCTTCCAGGATCTGCCTCTGCACGGAAATGCTTTTCTCCACAAACCCAAGAAGCTCCTGAGGATTCTGCTGCAGCCCTATCCTGCCGAAATAATATTCTGCCTCCCGAAGAACCGCGGCTTTATCTGTCAGGTCTAATCCGCTCTCAGACAACCCGGTCTCTTCTCTCCCGCCAGAAAACACTTCCGCCCCCGGCTCCAGCCTACATCTGTGTCCTTCCTTCTCTTCCTGCCAAAAAAAATCTCCGGGCCGCACCTTCAAGATAGGATAGTATTTCCCCTCCTCATACACCATGGCCTCCCTGGTGATCTCATACCCCGCCGCCTCCAGATAGCGACGCATGGCATACAGCTCAGACTGGGGCTGCAAAATCAGCTCCGGCACCTGAGAGAGTATTCTTTTCCCCTCCTCCAGGATCCGCTGCATCAGCGCCCCGCCCATGCCGGCAATGAGCACCGTATCCGCTTCCCCGGCTCCCAGGGCATGTACCCCGTCAGACAGACGGGTCTCTATGTAATCTTCATAACCAAACTGCCGGATATGCTCCCTGGCCCGCTCTAAGGGGCCCGGATTAATGTCCATGGCAATAGCCCGGGGAATCTTTTTTTTCTCTATAAGATAAATGGGAACATATCCATGATCTGTTCCCACATCTGCCAGACAATGCCCGGGTGTAACCAGGCCGGCCAGCGCCGCCAATCTCTTTGACAGCTGCATCTCTATTCTCTCCCTGCTGAATCCAGTCCGAAACCTTTTAAGCTTCTCACGAAGTCCCCTTAAGCCCTAAGCTTCGCTTCCTCCGTATCGCCCTAAAGCCCCGACTATTTTTCATCGAAAAAATTCTTAAACTTTCGGCTGTTTTCATCCCAATAGTCCGTAAGCTTTCGGCTGCTTTAATCCAAATAATCCTTAAGCTTCCGACTGCGGCTGGGATGGCGAAGCTTCCGCAGCGCCTTGGCCTCGATCTGCCGGATCCGCTCTCTGGTTACATTAAACTCCTTGCCCACTTCCTCCAGGGTTCTGGCCCGGCCGTCATCCAGTCCGAAACGCAGGCGCAGTACCTTCTGCTCCCGCTCAGTCAGAGTGCCCAGCACCTCCACCAGCTGCTCTTTCAGCAGGGTAAAGGCTGCCGCATCCGCTGGAACAGGTACATTGTCATCCTGAATGAAGTCTCCCAAATGGCTGTCCTCCTCCTCGCCAATGGGCGTCTCCAGGGAAACCGGTTCCTGGGAAATCTTCAGGATCTCCCGCACCCGCTCCACAGGAAGCTTCATCTCCTCGGCAATCTCCTCCGGAGTAGGCTCTCTTCCCAGCTCCTGCAAAAGCTGCCTAGACACCCGGATAAGCTTGTTGATGGTCTCCACCATATGCACGGGAATCCGAATGGTACGGGCCTGGTCTGCAATGGCCCGGGTAATGGCCTGGCGGATCCACCAGGTAGCATAGGTACTGAATTTGAAGCCTTTGCGGTAGTCAAACTTCTCCACCGCCTTAATAAGGCCCAGATTTCCCTCCTGAATCAGATCCAGAAACAGCATGCCCCGGCCTACATAACGCTTGGCAATGCTGACCACCAGACGCAAATTTGCCTCTGCCAGACGTTTCTTGGCCTCCTCATCTCCCAGCTCCAGCCTTTTGGCCAGCTCGATCTCTTCCTCTGCGCTCAAAAGCGGAACCTTTCCTATCTCCTTCAAATACATGCGGACCGGGTCCTCGATGCTGACTCCGTCCGGTACGGAAAGATCGATCTGTTCTACGTCCACGTCATCCTCTTCGCTGAGAATGATCTCATCATCCGGATCATCCTCTGTGATCCGCAGGACGTCAATGTTGCTGGCTTCCAGAAAATCCAGGATTTTTTCAAAATGCTCGGAATCCAGCTCCATATCTGAGAAGAAGTCGCTGATTTCCTGGTATTCCAGAATATTCTTTTTCTTTTTGGCCAGAATCAGCAATTCTTTCAGCTTCTCCTCAAATTTTCTCATGTTCTCTTCCATTTTGTTCCATCCTTCCATAACTTGTTAGTATTTTATCCTTAATCCAAAGAAATATGCAATCGCTCTAATTCCCGCTTTTTCGCCACCAAACGCTGCAGTCCTGCCATATCTGCAGAATCCAGCTGTTCAATAGCTGCAGCCAGACTATTTTGCTTGACTCTTCTTATGGCCTCCTGTAAGGCTTTCTCTGTCTCTGCCCGGGTTCCCTCCTGCTTCAGCGAAGTGTGAAACATGGCGGCCACCTGCCTTTGTTCCTCCGTATCCGTAAAATGGCTGATGACAGCCGCCGGATTGCAGCTGCCATGATCCAGCTGCTCGTAAAGCTTTTCCGCCACCTGTCTGTAGATCCCTTCCGTGAACTCCTCGGGCTTCAGGTAGCGCCGGATAGCCGCAGCCATGCCCTCGTCGGAGATGAGCCAGGTACAGATCAGCCTCTGAGCATTTTCCAGCCCGTCCGGCCTTTCCTTTTTCCTGCCTGCACTCTGCCTTGGTCTGGACACAGGCGGCACTCCCCCTAAAGCCATGCCGCGCCGCTCCACCAACTGCTTCAATGTCTGGTAGCCAATTCCATACTGCTTAGCAATGGCTTCTATATAATTATTTCGCTCCAGCTCTTCTGTAAAAGCCAGAAGCTTCCTTGCCGTCTCCTCAAAAAATTCGGTCTTTCGGGCCGGATCTCCCAGATCATAGGACCGCTCCAGCACTTCCACCTCAAAGAGAAAGCTGCTGGAAGCCTGATCCATCCGCTCCTGAAAGGCCTCTACCCCCAGGTTTTTGATAAATTCATCCGGATCCTTGTAGGGCTTCATATTGATCACCCGGGCGGAGAGTCCCGCCTCCTTCAGGAGAGGAATGGCACGCAAGGCCGCCTTGGTGCCCGCCTCGTCGCTGTCATAGGTAATCAACACCTCATTGGTATAGCGCTTCAGCAAAAGACACTGCTGCTCGGTCAGGGCCGTGCCAAGAGATGCCACAGCCTGGGAAAAGCCTGCCTGATGAAGAGCAATGACGTCCATGTATCCCTCGCAGATAATCATGTTGGACTTCCTGGAGCTTTTGGCCAGGTTCAGTCCATAGAGATTCCGGCTCTTGTCAAAAAGAGGCGTCTCCGGGGAATTCAGGTATTTAGGCTTGGCATCCCCCATGACCCGGCCGCCGAATCCTATAACCCGATGATTCCGGTCCATAATGGGAAACATGACCCGATTCCAGAACTTGTCATAGGCCCCTCGTTGCTCATCCATCTGGATCAGACCAGACTCCTTCAAAAGCTCATCCGAATATGCTTTTTTCTTTAAAAACTGATAGAGTTCATTGCTGTATTTGCTGGAATATCCCAGTCCGAATCTGCGGATGGTTTCCTGGGAAAGGCCCCGGCCCCGCAGATATTCCCATGCCTGCCTGCCGCCCTCCTGCTTCAAAAGCTGGTAATAATGAACGGCAGCTTCTTTATGTATCTGTAAGAGCAGGCTCTTTCGGTCCGCCTGCCGCTTTGCCTCCGGAGAATACTCCTCCCTGGGCAGCTCCATCCCGCAGCGCTGGGCTAAAACCTGCAGCGCCTCTGGAAAGGAATAATTTTCGTATTCCTTTAAAAAGGTAAATACATTTCCTCCTGCGCCGCAGCCAAAACAATAGTATACCTGCTTGTCCTGGGAAACGGAAAAGGACGGTGATTTTTCGTTGTGAAATGGGCACAATCCCACATAACTGTTCCCCTGACGCTTCAGCTTCACATAACCGGAGATCACGTCCACAATGTCATTGCGGCTGCGTACCTCCTCCACCAATTCCTCCGGATAGTACATTCTCTTTCTCGCACCTCTTCTCAGCGCACGCTCCAGACCTTAGGCACATAGATTTCCTCAAAGGTCTCTGTGGCAAACTGATCCGTCATTCCTGAAATATAGTCGCAGATCACCCGGTTGGGATCCTCCCCCCGCTCTTCCATGAGCCGTCTATACTTGGGCGGAAGCGTATCCAGGTGCTTCTGATAGTAGGCAAACAATTCCTGCAAAAGTTTCTCGGCCTTTTCCTCCTGGCCCTTTGCCCTGGGATTGGTGTACACCTGGCGGAACATGAATTTCCGCAGCTCTCCCATGGCCGTTTCCACCTCCCGGGACATACAGATATCCGGCTTTCCCAGGCTTTGAAAAATCACATCATGAATCAAGGTGTTGAGTCTCTCCCTGGTGGTAACTCCCAGGATCTTCCGGTAATCCTGAGGGATCTCCTCTTCCAGCAGAATGCCGCCCCGGATAGCGTCGTCAATATCGTGGTTAATATAGGCGATCTTGTCGGACAGTCGCACAATTTTTCCTTCCAGGGTATGAGGCCTGCCTGCCGTAGGATGATTCCGAATCCCGTCCCGCACCTCCCAGGTCAGATTCAATCCCTCTCCCTTTTTCTCCAGCAGCTCCACCACCCGCACGCTCTGCTCATTGTGGGAAAACCCGCAGGCGGACACCTGATCCAGAGCCCGTTCTCCTGCGTGGCCAAAGGGCGCATGACCCAGATCATGGCCCAGGGCAATGGCCTCGGTCAGCTCCTCATTGAGCCGCAGGGCCCGGGCCACCGTCCGGGCAATCTGGGATACCTCCAGAGTGTGAGTAAGTCTGGTGCGGTAATGGTCGCCTTTGGGGGTGAGAAATACCTGGGTCTTGTGCTTCAGACGGCGGAAGGACTTGCAGTGTACAATCCGGTCCCGGTCTCTTTGATACACAGGGCGGATATCGCAGGGCGGCTCCTGCCGGTCTCTGCCTCTTGACTGACTGCTCAGCGAAGCATAAGGACTCAGCATGGTTTTCTCCCACTGCTCCATTTCCTGACGGATAGACTGCATCTTTTGATCCCCCACACTCAAGCCCCCTTTTTTCCCTTCTATAAATATAATTCCGTGTCCAATAAAAAAATCCTTCTTTTTCTCCAAAAAAATTCTGCCAGAGTACAGAGCGCCCGTCTAAGAGCAAAATCGCCGCCTAAACGGCAAGAAAATGCCTTTGCCTATGGGTGCCAACAGGCCCAGGCCCAAGGGATTTCAATCGTCACACCCCGGCCGTCACCAGAGTCCGGCCATAATCGGAGCCAGCACAACCGTAATCACACCAGCTACCACAATGGCAAGTCCGCTCATGGCTCCCTGGATCTCCCCAATCTCCACGGCCCGGGAAGTTCCCAGGGCATGAGAGCATGTGCCGATGGCTAATCCCTGTGCCACCGGATCCTGAATGCGAAAAATCCGAAACATCACAGGCGCCATAATCGCTCCGGTAAAGCCTGCCACCATGATTCCGATAATGGTGATGGAGGACATGGCCTGAAGTTTCTCCGCCACTCCCAGGGCCATGGCCGTGGTAATAGACTTGGGCAGCATAGAGCGATATAGAATCTCATCCAAACCAGCCAGCCTGCAGAGAAACAAAATTCCCAGCGCACTGGCCAAACAGCCGGACAGCACTCCGGCCAGAATGGCAGCCAGGTTGTCTTTTAGGACCTGAAGCTTCCGGTACAGGGGCACAGCCAGACATACTGTGGAAGGCGTGAGAAAATGCTGCAGATAATTGGCGCCCTTCTGGTAGGTCTCCACATCAATGTGGAACACCAGCAAAAACACCACCACCAGAACCGTAGCAATCAACAGGGGATTGCAGAGAGAAAACCGAATCTTTTTTGCCGCAAGAGTCCCCAGCCAGTAGGCCAGAAGGGTCAGCACAAATCCAAAATAAACGGAATCCTTTAAAAGCTCATTCATGTTCTCCTCCTTTTACACGGTCCTGTCCTGTCACAGAGCCGGATTTAGACTTCCTTCCTACATGCCGGATTAGAAACTGGGTTACATGTCCGGTGACTACCATAGTCAGAAGGGCTGTTACAAAGGAGATCAAAACCAGCGCCAAAATACTGTCCTTCACCAGAGGATAGGTGTCAATAATGCTGATTCCCGGGGAGACAAAAAAGACGGGCATGACCAGCAGCAAATAATCCGCTGTCTCCTCCACCTGTTCCAGGCGAATGATCTTCAAACACAGACATAAAAACAAAAGAAGCATCCCATAAACACTTCCCGGAACCGGGAGAGGCAGCACTGTGCTCAGGAATTCCCCCACAAAAGAGATGCCGGCGATAACCGTCATCTGTTTGATATATTTCATAATCTACTCCTCATTTCTTCTTTCTGACCTTTGTCCTCTTGCATCCGGTCAGCTGGGAAAGACTGCTTCCGTGTCCCGCTTTTTCCAATCGTTCTGCGGACAAGAGATACCGCCTGGGAATCCGGGGATATTCCTTCTTTCCTACAAGATATCGACGGATATAGGCAAAAGTATAATCCTCTCCCTTTCGATCCAGCATGTGCAGAAGATATTCCAGCAGGGCCCTGGTCTTAGGATGTATCATATAAGCCTCTTTTCCCTTCTCATAGTAGCGCAGAGGCTGATGCTGGTTATAGCGGCCTCCCCTGTAGATCTTGGAGGCCGCTATCCGGTCCATCATCATTTCCGCCACATATTTGTTTGGCATCTTCATGCCGGCCATGCCCTTTACAGGCCCCAGGGAATAGTCAATCCAGTATTCATAATGATGCTTATTGCGCCCCTTGTGATGGAGCCAGGCTGCCGAATATCCCTTGTCCTCCCGCTCCGCATTGTTGGGGCTGCGGTAGCCCTGGTAATACCAACACCCCGGAATAAATTCCGAGGGCGTATATTTGGAGAGATCATGCAAAAGTCCCTGCCAGTACAGTCCAATGCGGAAGCAATGCTTCATCACCAGCAGCCTGTGTCTCGTTATCGTCAAAAAATGTCCTGTTATATTCATGCTATTTTCCAATTAAAACGACGATCGTATGCTCTGTCACCACCATCGTTTTCTGCTCCTCCAACAATTCTTCCTGGCCCTCTTCAAAAATCCCGTCTTGCTCCTCCACAGCCGTATTGACTGCCACATGCCATTTCCGGTTTCCCGGCAGCCGGGGCAGAGCAAATTCATGGGAAATTCCATGAAAATTATAGGCCACATAAAAATAATCATCACTGAGGGTTCCTTCACTGCCCGCAGAGACATAATCTGCCGCATACATCATGCCCAGATGCCGGTTGGGATTCTCAAACCCTCCATACCAGGCCCGGTTTCCGTGATAAGAGAGATCCGGGCAGCCGCAGGAAAGGTAATCCATGACCCGCAGCTGCTCTGGCTGCCGGAAAATAGGATGGCTCCTGCGAAAGGCGATCATGCGTTTTGTAAAATCCTGAAGCATCCGCCCCGCTTTCCCGTTATTCCAGGAAACCCAGCCCAGCTCATTATCCTGGCAGTAGACGTTGTTGTTTCCCTGTTGGGAATTGCCCATCTCATCCCCGCTGTACAAAAAGGGCGTTCCCTGGGACAGCAGCACGGTCAGAAGGGCGTTTTTACTCTGCCTTAACCGCAGGCGGCGGATCTTGCGGCTGTTGGTCGGGCCTTCCTCCCCGCAGTTCCAACTGTAATTGTAGCTGGTTCCATCCAGATTTCCCTCTCCATTGGCTTCGTTGTGTTTCTCGTCATAGGAAACCAGATCCGCCAGGGTAAAACCATTGTGGCTGCTGATATAGTTGATCACCCCCTGCCTCTCTGGCTTTCTCCGCACCAGATTGGCAAATTCCATAAGCTGTCCCTCATCCCCCTTCAGGAGACGGCGAGCCGTAATCAGAAAACGGTCATGATACTCCGCCAGATTACGAAACAGGGGACGGTAGCCCCGGGGATAAATCTCATCCACCGGAAAAGACTCGCTCATAAGCTTCACATGACTCAGCATAGGCTCTCTGGCAAGAAGCATAAGGGGAGCCCACACGCCGTTCATATGTATCCCATCAATATGATACTCCATAACCCAGTATTTGATGCAATCTACAATAAGCCTGGGACTGGTCTCTGGGGCAAAATAGAATTCCAAAACCAGCTCTATCCCGTTCTGGTGCAGGGTCTTCACCAGATGCTTCAGCTCCCGCACCGGATTATCCGAGGCTGCATAAGAGGCCTTGGGCGCAAAATAACAGCCCGGCCCATAGCCCCAGTAATTCATCCGCTGCTCCTGTCGTTTAAACTGGTCGGCCCCCAAAACCACAGGCTCTCTCTCACAGGGAATCTCCTCAAACTCATACACAGGCATCAATTCCAGAAGGTTGACCCCAAGCTCCTTCAAATAGGGAATCTTTTCCTCCACACCGCGAAAGGTTCCCTTGTGGCGGACCCGGGAGGAGGAATGCATGGTAAATCCCCGCACATGAGCGGAATACATGACGCACTGCTCATAGGGAAGCTCCGGAGGCGCATCTCCCTCCCAGGAAAATCTTTCGAAGCAGAACCTGGAACGCATATCCTTTTTTTCCCTGGCTTGTCCCCAGGTCTCTCCTCCCCGAAAGCACGCCCCGTAGGGGTCTGGAACTACCTCTCCGTCTATGCGATAATTGTATTCGTATTGTTCCGCCGGAAATTTCTCAATACAGACTGCACGGATATCTCCATAGCGAGAACGGGTAGCAAGGGGAATGGATGCCTCCACCTCGCTGCTTCCTTTTCGATACAGCAAAAGACTGCAGGATTTTCTGTCCGGTACTGCCACCGCAAAATTAACATCTCTTCCAGTCTTTGTAACACCCAGCCGTTCCGGGTTCCCATCTTTCACATAATAAGAAAATCCTTCTTCCGCTTTTTTCAACCTGTTCCCACCTTTCATTGCCTCAAATTCAAGCACAAAACTGATTTTCTTCTGTACTTTTCTACCCATTGTGGACAAAATCATCCAGTTTTATTATATCAGATGTCTAAACTCTTGTGAAGCAAAAATAAACGCGCGAAAGTAATTTTCCCCATCAACTCTATGGTTCGCTTCCTTCTCCTTCTGCATCCGTTTCCGCATCAGGTACCAGAAGAAAATCGTCCCTGTGGGGCAGGAAAAGCCGGAACAGCGTCTGCCCGGCTTTTCTCCTCTATCTTATCTTTTTCAATCTCTGTTTTTGTTCTGTCTCTTACTTCTGCTCTCCTTCTAACTCCTGTTTCCCTTGGTCTTTTTTGCGTTTTCTCCCCAGCTTCTTCCAAATTTTTACGCGTGCAATCCAGAATATCACGCCCAGTACCACGACCCAGATGACAAGATAGGGAAGGGAGCTCAAAAACCAAATGGCAAAGTTCCTGCATCCCTGACCGATATCATAGAAATTATCCGACAGCCGGTAGGAAACCTCCTGGAAAAAGGTCTTCTTCTCTACCTCTGTCATACGCTCCACCTCGTAAATGCTTATGCTCACCGTGCTGTAGGTGACCTGATTGTCCATGACCCGAAGTCTGGATTCATAGAACTGCAGCTCGTACCGGATCTGGGAAAGCCTTGTCTCGATCTGGATAATATCCTCCATATTCTCCGCATTCTCCAGAAGGGTCAGGAGCCGCTCCTGCTCTGTGGTCAGAGCCTTTTTGTGGCTTTCCACATCCACATACTCCAGAGTAATGTCCTGCACCTGTTCGTTTTTGTAGGTCACATTTCCCATTTCCGACATGATGGTTACAAATCCATCCAGCTTATCCGCCGGAATCCGAAGCTTAAGCCAGGCATTGCGGCTGCCTCCGTTATAGCCGCTGCCGCTGAGCTCCGAGGATTCCACATAGCCGCCCAACTCCACGGTTTTATCGCTGATTCCCGAAAGCAATGTATCAAACTCCCGGGTCTCCATATTCATATCCACGGTTTTGATAAGCTTCTGGGTGGTGGCGGCCACGCTCTCGATCCCGGCAGATGCGTCTATCCCGCCGGAAGGCTCTATGGGCTCCTCCGCAGGCGCCTCCTCCGTCTTTGTTTGGTCCTGGACGCCATAATCGTAATCCTGAGCCATTTCATAACCCATGCCGCTCTCCTGAGCCGCCGCCGGAGCCGCCGACTCATAATTGCTGCTTTTCGATCCGTTTCCGCAGCCTGTAATCCCTCCAATCAAAAGTATTCCACTTACCATCCAAACCATGCTCTTTTTCATGGCTCTTCCTCCTCTCCAAACAGCTCTTCCTCCTCAAATCGGAACTGTGCACACAGTGTCATGCCGTCCAGATAGGTCACAATACGGTAATTTTCCGCCTCATAATCCAGATCATAATTGCTCAGGTCTATGACCTCATCCTGGGCCATTCCCGGCTCCAGGCTCACGATACGCCTTGCATCCTCCTCCGAGGGTTCCTCCAAAGGCGGCAGGAGATACCAATATCCGTCTATATATACCTCCAAATCCATGTAGGCATAGTAGCGGATAGGATAATCCTCCATATTTCCGATGGTTACCAGAAGCTCCTGCGCATCCCGGGCGATCAGCGGGCTGTTTACCAAAGTCTTTACCAGGCCGCTCTTCTCCGGCAGGCTCTGACGGACCCCAGGCTTCAGCATCCGTCCCAGGTACTCCCCATCCGGAATATTCTGTCCGCTTCCCGGCTCTTCCGCCTCCGGTGTTTCCTCCTTTGTTCCCCAGTCTGTACCGTTTTCTCCGGTTGGGGCATCCGCTCCCGTCTGCTGGTTCTGGGAATGGCCCGGCCCTTCCCCAAGGTCCTCCTGCATCCCGGAGCTGTCCGGCTCCTCCGCAGGCGCCGCCTCATCATAAGCCGCCTCTTTCTTGGAATTTCCCTTCTCCACCATGGAAAGCCCCAGATATCCCACGCCTCCCACTATCAGAAACAGAAGGATCCCGGCAGCAATCCGGTTAAAGCCGTAGATGAATTCCCGTTTTTCAAGCTTCTTCCCCGGAGCCCTGCCTCCTGTCTGCAAAAGCTTCTCCATCCGCTTCTGAAATTCCTGGGAAAACTGGTGCATTCTGGCAATCTCCCTCTCCGGAGGCACAAAGCTTAGCTGCTCCTCCATACAGGCATCCAGCGCCTCTGCCAAAAGCTGGTCCTGGGGACTATGCATGTTCTTATC
The DNA here is from genome assembly GCA_022796795.1 of Lachnospiraceae bacterium. Taxonomy (GTDB): domain Bacteria; phylum Bacillota; class Clostridia; order Lachnospirales; family Lachnospiraceae; genus RGIG4284. The sequence continues at coordinate 64,512 of JAAWJI010000002.1, forward strand.
TCCCATAGCTGGCCACCTCCCCCTGAATCATTTCCTGAAGCTTCCGTCTGGCGCGGTAGTAGCGGACATTGACAGCCTTGGTAGTAATCCCCAACACATCAGCAATCTCTTTCTCCGTCAGCTGATGCAGATATTTGTACTCAAATACCACCCGGTAGATCTCGTCCAGCTCCAGGATACAGGCAATGAGCCGATTATAATTCTCCTGGGTAATATAGGAATCCAAAAGATCCGGCTGTCCCTTATCCTTTTCCTGCTCCGGCTCCTCCAACAGGAGCGCTTTCTCTCCCTTCTCCTTTCGCAGCAAATCAATGGCCTTGCTCTTGACAATGGTCATCAAAAATTTCCGGGTCCTGGGGCTGTCCACCTGCTCTACCCGATCCAGATGACGGGTGAGAGCCAAAAAGGTCTCCTGCACCGCATCCTCCGCCAAATGTGCATCATTCAGGATTCCATTTGCCACATACCAGCAAAAGTGCTGGTACTGTTCATATATTTCCGTAAATTTTTCCTTCTCTGTCTGCGTATCCAGCATGGACAAATATAAAAGCATCGGGGGCCCCCTCTCACCAGGCTGTGTGCACCAGTCTGATTTCCTTTTACACCTATATTAACGTAGAAAAATAAATAATTACTACAGAAAAACAGATAAATTTTTTAAAATTCCACATCTTATGAAATTTTAGCACAAAATCAGGAGAAAAAAAAGGGAAAGTGGGGATTTTTGGAATGGGCCTTTTGGGATGCGTTCTCCCGTATGGCGGACAAGGCCTTTTAGGTCCTCTTCTTTTATTCTTACTCGGTGTCGGCGTCCAGCTCTTCCAAAACCGCCCAGTTATCCCGGGCGTAGCTCTTTACCCTTCCGTCTTCATATAGGATATAAAAGATATCCCCCATATAGGTGCCCCGGATTGCCCCATAATAGTCCTCCATTCGGGTTTCAGCGCAAAGCTTTGGGATGAATCCTTCGTCTTCGTAAGCGTATACCAGGTAATTGTTCCAGGATTTTCCCCGGTTGCTGCCCTCGGCGGCAAAGCCGATCAGGTTTTGTCCGGGATCCACCAGGATTTCGTGGTGGTCGTAGAGGGCCCTGGTGTAATTGTAATCCGCCAGGTTCTCCCGGGCGATCTCTTTTACGTTTGTCGGGTCTGAGATGTCGAACATGGAAAGCTTAAGCCCCTTCTGCCGGCCAGTCTCTTCGTCTGCCTCTATGCCGATACCCAGGAGACGGTCCTTTCCATAAAAGTGCAGGTAATCGGAAAATCCGCTGACCTTCAGTTCTCCCAGTACCTGGGGATTCCCAGGATCCGAAAGATCCACGGCAAAGAGGGGATCGGTTTGGCGAAAGGTAACGAAATACCCGGTGTCCCCCAGGAAGCGGGCTGCATAGATTTGCTCCTCCTCTGCCAGCCCTTCTATCTGTCCTACGATCTTAAGTTTTTCATCCAGTACATACAGAGCGTTGCTCTGCCTCTCCTTTGTTACCTGCTGGCCCGCCGTCTGTCCCGTGCGGTCATCCAAAATATCCTCGATCTGGTACTCCCGCACCGTGGATACAGCCCGCAGATAGCCCTCATGGGCATCTAGGCTGAAACTGTCGTCCAGACGGCCTGGAAGCTCCCCCATGGCCTGAAGGATAAAATGGCCCTTTTGGTAAGTAAAACGGGTAAGCTTGGTTTTGTCCTGATTCCAACCGGATTTTCGCTCCATATCCAGGTTCTCGGCCACATAAATACTGTCGCTGCTCACATAGAAAAGACTGCTGTTGCACACAAGGGCTGTGGTCTGCACAAATTCCTCCGGCTGCTCCAGCTCCACGGACACCATGACAAGATAGGAGGTTCCCCTGGTTCCCTCAGGCATGAGGATCTCTTTTTCCTCCAGGAATCCTCCCTCCACCCGGGGAATGTAGGATGCATAGTCCTGGTCCTCTTTTCCCGGCGTGGCGCTGTAGTGACTAAAACTGTAGAAATAGCCGTCCGCAACCCGGGAAGTGCTATAAAAGCCCTGGAGGGTAAAGGTTTTCTTTTCCCTGGGATGGCTTCTGTCTGTGATGTCATAAAAGGAAATTTCCTGATATCCATCCCGCCAGGCCACGTCGCCGCAGGCAATCATATACGGCTCCCTTCGCTCTCCCGGCTCCACATAGATCTTCTGCTCAATGACTATCAGCAGATCCTTCCACACATAGAGAGCCTGGATATCCGTAAATCCATCCAGACGGCACAGCTCTTTTAGCCCCTCCCGGGTATCCAGAATCTGCACCTGCTGCCGGACGCTTTCTTTCTCTTCCTTCCATACCGTCTGGTAGAGATAGCGGCCGTCATTTTTCACCCGGTCTCCCTCGTCCACTCCGGCGGTCTGGATGTTGGTGCCCCCAAAGGCGGCATCCGACAGATCCTCCACCTTGGCCATAGACAGGGACTGTTCTGCGGATTCCTTTTGCAGCGGGCTGGCGCCGGCTGCGTCATAGCGGACGTCCCTCTGGGTTTCATCGGCAGCAGAAAACCAGCCCTGCTGCTCCCAGACTTCTCTCATAGCCTGATGGATTTCCTCATAGGTTCTGGATGGAACCTCCACGCCCGGGGCAAACACCTGCTTCTCCAGCTCTTCCTTCTGTTCTTCGTTGTTCAGGAATCCTCCGGAAACTCCCTTCTCCGCCATCTGTTCCTTGGCAGAGCTTTCCGCTCCCGCCAGATTCATGGCCCTCTGCAAAAAGCCTTGCTGCCAAAGGCTGACTGTCCCGCCCAGGGCCAGGCAAATACTGGCTGCCGCCGCAAGAGATTTGTACCAGCTTCTCCGGCGGACTATAAACCGTCTTTTATCCTCTGTATTTTTTTCTGTCCCCCAGCTTTTCTCCTCTTTCTCCCAGCTCTGCTTTTGGGGCGGCTGTACCTGCCCGGGGCCCTCCATGTCAAGGATTCTTCTCATTTCCTCCGGCCTCAGGCTCTCCGGAATTTCCAAAGCTTCTCCTTCCCTTCGAATCCGCTCCAGCAGTTCCCTTTCTCTCTTATTTTTCATGCCGCACCTCCCAACGGATACTCTGTTCCAGCTTTTTCAATGCTCTCCGGTATCGGGAACGGACTGTGCTGTGCTTTCGGTTCAGGATACGCCCAATCTCCTCTCCTTTAAACCCGCCGAAAACAGCCAGCGCCACAATCTGGCGCTCCTCCTCCGACAGGTCCGAAAGCAGCTCCAACGCCATAGTCCGGTCCCCAGGCTCCGGGGTATAGAACGGTTCCTCCAGGAGCTCACAGGTTGTCCTTTTTCCCCTCTGGCGCAGACAGCTCTTGCACTGATTTACCAGAATCCGGAATATCCAGGCGCGAAAAGCCTCCTTGTTCCGCAGAGAGTCAAAATGCTCATAGGCCTTCAAAACCGTATCCCCCACGGCATCCTCCGCATCCTGGGGATTTCCCAGGTAGGAATAGGCCAGGCGGTACAGGTCTTTATAGACAGGCGTATAGAGCTCCAGAAACCGCTCCATTCCCCCACCTCCTCATAGAATGACATTCTTATAAATATAGAGTCTTTTCCGGAAGGAAATGTTGCATATAATAAAAAATAAGTGCGTGCCAAAGTAAGGTCTTTCAAATAAAAGGCAGCGCCTCCACCAAAGCCACCACCACGCACCCGGCGATAGCCACCTGGAACAGGCTCCTCCCCCCATAGGCCATAAGTATAGCCGCCACAAAACCTGCCGCGGCCGAAACAGTACTGTCCGTAGCCGACAGAATAGCGGGGAAGGTCATGACTGTTAAGGTCACGTAAGGCACATAATATAGAAAGGACCGCACCCATTTGCTCTTGATCTCATGGCGCAGCAGGGTCAGAGGAAGCATCCGTACTGCATATAAGGTCAATCCCAGCACCAGGATTGACAACATGGTCTCAGCTCTCATATTTACCGCCCCTCCTTTCCAGGTACAAATAAACCGTCATACAAGCTACAGGCTTTCTCAAATTTTTTCACGCTTCTCCTCCTCTTCCTCCACAGGAAACAGCCAGGCCGCAGCTCCGGCCAGCGCCAAAGTAAGGATCATAATCCGGAACCCCGAGGACAGTTGTCCCAAAAACGGAACCCAGGCAAAGATTCCGCTGGCTGCCAAAGAAACCAGTACAAGCCCGGCCAGCACCCGGCTCTTTTTGGCCGGCGGCACCACAATGGCAATAAACATGCCGTACAGCGCCAGGTTCATGGCGCTTAAAAGCCTGTCCGGCATCACATTGCCAAGGAGAGCTCCCAGGCAGGTGCCCCCTACCCAGCCCGGGGAGGCCACGGCCATGGCCCCGTAGGTATACCAGGGGTTCAGCTTCCCATCCACGGAAATAGATATGCCGAAAATCTCGTCCGTCACGTCATAGGCCACAAAAAACCGGTGCAGGAAGGGAATATCCCGGCGGATCTTCTGGGACAGAGCGCAGGACATAAGCACATAGCGCAGATTCACCACAATCTCTGTCATAATCATTTCCAGATACCCTGCGCCGGAGGCAATGAGCTCCATGGCCGCAAACTGCCCGGCGGAGGCATGCATAGCAAAGGACATTACCGTAGCCTCCAGGGCCGAAATTCCGGCCTTGCGGGCGGCAATGCCCAGGGTCAGCGACACGGCAAAGTATCCGGTGCTGATGGGGATGCCGTCCCGCATCCCCTTGAGAAACCATCTTTTGTTATCCATTTTTTCTTTTTACCTCTTGAAACTTTTTACATTCAAAGATCATAGCACAAATTTGCACCAGGAACAATAGACAAAAAAACCTTGCGGAGTATGCGTGTTAGGCCTACCCGCAAGGTTTTCATTCCTATCCCCAATTTTTAGACTCTGTAATCAGCAAACACCCTGGGCCAGCATGGCATTTGCCACCTTCTCAAAACCGGCAATGTTTGCGCCCAGCACATAGTTCTTGGGCTGTCCGTAGCGCTTCGCAGCGTCCGCCATGTTGTGACAGATATTCACCATGATCCCCTGCAGCTTCTCATCCACCTCCTCAAAGGTCCAGCTGAGCCGCTGGCTGTTCTGGGTCATCTCCAGAGCGGAGGTAGCCACGCCGCCGGCATTAGCCGCCTTGCCTGGTGCAAAAAGAACGCCGTTTTCCTGCAGATACTGGGTTGCCTCCAGGGTGGTGGGCATATTGGCGCCCTCGCAGACTGCGGTGCAGCCGTTGGCTACCAGCTGCTTTGCATCCTCAAGCTGAAGCTCATTCTGGGTTGCGCAGGGAAGAGCCAGATCCACCTTTACGCTCCACACGCCCCGGCCCTCATGGTACTCAGAATTGGGACGATACTTCTTGTACTCGGTCAGTCTTGCCCGGTTGACCTCCTTGATCTCTTTCAAAGCCGCCACGTCAATGCCCTCAGGATCGTATACCCAGCCGTTGGAATCGCTGCAGGTCACCACCTTTGCGCCCAGCTGCTGCGCCTTCTGGATGGCGTAAATAGCCACATTTCCAGAGCCGGACACTGCCGCCACCTTCCCCTTAAGCTCCATGCCGTTAAGCTTCAGAAGCTCCTGGGTCAGATAGAGAAGGCCATAGCCGGTGGCCTCGGTTCTTGCCAGGGAGCCGCCGTAGGTCAGTCCCTTGCCTGTGAGCACGCCCTCATAGAGGCCGCGGATTCTCTTATACTGTCCGAAGAGATAGCCGATCTCTCTGGCGCCTGTTCCAATATCTCCTGCGGGAACATCCGTGTCGGCTCCGATATATTTGCAAAGCTCTGTCATAAAGCTCTGGCAGAAAGCCATAACCTCCCGATCCGACTTGCCCTTGGGATCAAAGTCGGATCCTCCCTTGCCGCCTCCGATAGGAAGACCGGTGAGGGAATTCTTGAAAATCTGCTCAAAGCCCAGAAATTTGATGATGCCTAAGTTTACAGAAGGATGCAGGCGCAGGCCTCCCTTGTAAGGTCCGATGGCGCTGTTGAACTGTACCCGATATCCGGTATTCACCTGGACCTGGCCCTTATCATCTACCCAGGGCACCCGGAATTTCAGCTGACGCTCCGGCTCCACCAGACGCTCCAGCAGGGCTTCTCGGCGGTATATCTCCTCGTTTGCCTCCACCACCGGACGCAGGGACTCCAGTACCTCCTTCACTGCCTGATGGAACTCCGGCTCGCTGGGATTTTTCTCCACTACAGAAGCAATGACCTCATCAACATATGACATTCTTTTTTCCTCCTCTTATTTCCGTTTGTACATTTTTATAAAAGAAAAAAGCGTACAAAAAATAGAATACGCACAGTCCTCCTGTGCGCCTATCTCTGACGCCTTTGTCTGTAGCTATTATAGCTCTCTTTTGCCCCAAAAAGCAAGCTTTTTTTGGATTTTCTTTCTTTTTTGTATCACTATTAAATTTACTTTTTCAGATTTACCGTTCAGCGCCGCAAATAGCTCTTTAGCTTGGCAATATTCTTCTCCTCAAAATCCATAAGCTCCTCGGCCAGCTCGCAATATTCCCGCTTGGCTCCCTGATTCTTCTTGACTGTGCGCATCAGGTCCATAATGGCCCTGGCATTTCCCTGAATCATCAGATCCGCCATGTGCTCGGTGCTGGTGTTTGTCAGCGTGTTCACCTGCATATCGGTCCACATCAAGGCACGCTCCACCCGGCTGGCCCTCTGGGGCCGCTGATTCTCCTCCCGCAGCTTATCTGCAATGCGATTTTCAAAAGCCATAAAACGCACGGCCTGCCGGTTCAGATCCAAGGCCAAATCTTCATCGTAAATTTTGCTGATCACGGTATTGATGCTCTCCTGTCCGGTCCGTGCTCCCCGGTATGCCTCGTTGAGAATTGCAAAATCTTCACCTGTTAACATAAAAAAACCTCCATACCCTGTGTTCCGGCCGCACGGTTCCGCGCGCCCTTTTCCCTCCCTCTGACAAAGGTACAAATACCTCTGTCAGAAGTTGGTATCCATAGGGTATGGAGATTTTTTATTTTTATACGGCTTTTGCCCAAAAACTTCCGTTTCGCACCACTATTCCCAGGTCGCAGCTTGTCCGTCGTCCGGACGCTGGCCAAACGCTACTCTAAGTACTCTGTCTTACAGTATCCTTCCTGGCCGTTGTAGATAATCTTGCTCCAGCCATCGGAGTAGTCCATGACCTGCGTCACATGCTCGCCCTGGTATCCCAGCGCCAGACGCTCGCTGTCTGTGCTGCGGTCCTTCCGCACATTGGTACTCTCCTTAAAACGGGTCTCTTTATTTACTTCCGTCCCGTCTCCGGATGGAGCCGGCGTCTCTTCCGGCTGCTGCTCAGGCTCTTCCGCTGGCGCCTCTTCCGGCGTCTCCTGGCCTTCGGCCGGCTGCTCGCCCTCACCCTCGGCTGGCTGTTCACCCTCACCTTCGGCCGGCTGTTCCTCACCTTCGGCCGGCTGTTCCTCGCCGCTCTCCGGCTCGCTTCCGCCTTTCAGCTCCTCAAGCTTCATGCCGTACTCCGCCAGCTTCTCATCTGCGGACTTGGCGCTCTCAAAAGCAGTCTGAACCTCCTGATACAGGGCCTGAACATCCTCGTCCTGAACCACCTGATTTACATAGTCCAAAAGTTCCTGGCTGGGGGTATCCAGCAAGATATAATAGCTTCCATCATCGTTTCGCCCAACATAATAGGCCTCAATGCCGGGGGCCATAGTGTCTGCCGCCACAAATTTCAGATCATAGCGTGCAAATGCCAGATAGGTTCCTGGGTCCATGCCCCGCTTGGTATAGCAGCGGACATTCTGGTATCCCTCGATGAGTGTCTTCAGGGACTCCACATAGCTTTGCTCCTCCTCTGTGAGCACATCCACCACTGCCAGAAGTCCTTCCACATCCCCTGCTGCCATACAGGTATAGTAGGTCTGAATCAGTTCCGTAACCTGCGGGTTTGCGTTCTCCTCCAGGTTATTTGGCACTTCCACAGGCTCCAGGCCGGAAATACCAGCATCCTCTTCCTCCCCGGACTTCTCGGTCTTCTCGGTCTTCTCAGACGTTGCAGGCTCGGCTGCCGCAGCTGCCACGACTTCCGCGTCCGCTGCCTCTGCCTGAACATCCCTTTTGTCCTTTCCCAGAAGCGTGGCCGCCATCACAGCAACCAGGCACAGCAGGACTCCTCCAGCCGCAATCTGTCTTTTATATTTTTCAACCCATGGGCCAACTGCATTTTTACCGTTTTTATCGTCTCTGTCATCCGTAGAAAACTTCATAAATAACCTCCGTCCTTTCAAAATCGTCATTAATTGTAACATTTTTGTAATAAAAACGCAAGTTATTTTTCATATTTTCCTTTAACAGTTTATCCCACCCGTTTATTTCACGGCTAATAAAAACCTGACAGTTACCTAAAAAATAAAATTCGGCGCCTTGTCTGGTCTGACGGATCAGCTGCTCCATCAGACCTTTCATGATATACTCCGTTTGAAGGACAGAGATATCTTACAGATGTCCGCTGTTACAAATTTTTAACAACTCTGATGCATACTTTTCACACCATCCTCCCCAAAATATGCTACAATACATGGGTATAAGGTAACGCGGAGGTACTGTCCCATGAAACTCATAATTTCACCTGCCAAAAAAATGAACATCCGCACAGACGACCTGCCTGCAAGAGAGCTGCCGCAATTTCTTAATAAGACCCGGATTTTATGTCAGGCTATTAAGGCCCTTTCCTTTTCTGAGGCAAAGGCTCTGTGGAACTGCAATGACAAGCTGGCCAAGCTTAATTTTGAGCGGTTCCGCCACATGGATCTGGAATCCGCTCTGACCCCGGCTCTTCTGTCCTATGAAGGACTTCAATACCAGCATATGGCCCCGGCAGTCTTTACCCAAAACGCCCTTGCCTATGTGCAGGAGCACCTGCGGATCCTGTCCGGCTTTTACGGAGTGCTGCGTCCCCTGGACCGGGTGACCCCCTACCGTCTGGAGATGCAGGCAGCCCTTACAGTGAAGGGCTTTCGGGATCTATATGCTTTCTGGGGAGATTCTTGTTATCAAGCTCTCCTGGATGAGGATCAAACCATCCTCAATCTGGCCTCTAAGGAATATTCCCGGGCGGTGGAGCCTTATGTCCAGCCAGAGGATCAATTTCTCACAGTAATCTTTGGGGAACGAATCCGGGGAAAGATCTGCCAGAAGGGAACTCTGGCCAAGATGGCCCGGGGAGAAATGGTCCGCTATATGGCCGAGAGACAGATCCTGAAGCTTTCCGAGCTGAAAGACTTTCAGGAATTGGGGTTCGCCTTCTCTAAGGAGGATTCCACGAAGCATGAATGGGTGTTTCTGCGGACAAGCCCGGAATGAGCAGGGATTTTATTCTCAATAAGAGCGATTCCCTTGTCCACCGAGGGTAGGAAGGTTTACGAAAAAGGAGAAAGAAATGAAGAAAAAATTGATGGTATGGATCTTCACCGCTGTCCTGGTTCTGTCTCTGTGCGCCTGCGGATCCAGAGAAACAGAAACAAACCAGGCCGGCCCCCAGATGGAATCCCCGGCCGACACAGACCAGGCGGCTCAAACAGACCAAACGGCTCAAACAGACCAAACGGCTCAAGCAGACCAGGAGGCTCAAACAGACGCCCCTGAAGATGCTTTGCAGGATACGGCGTCCTTTTCCTTCGCGGACCTGAAAAACCTGCAGTTTACCTTTTCCAGCGGGGCCGGCGGCTGGGAAACCATGCTGATGATTCAGGCGGACGGCAGCTTCTTTGGGGAATATTTTGACGGAAATATGGGCATGACAGGCGACGGCTATCCGAACGGCACCATGTATCAGTGTCATTTTTCCGGCAAGTTTGCCCCTCCGGAACAGGTCAACTCCTATACCTACTCCACCCAGATTCAGGAGATCACCTTTCAGCAGGAGCCAGGCAGCGAGGAAATCCTTGACAACATACTGTACTGCTATACGGACGCCTATGGGCTGGATGGGGCGCAGGATATTCTGATCTATCTGCCCGGAGCCCCCCTTTCCCAGCTTCCGGAGGAATTTCTCAGCTGGGTGGGTCACAACCAGCCCTCCCAGGATGCGGAAAAGGGACTTCCCTTTTACGCCCTGAATAATGAGGCCCAGCAGTATGGGTTTTCCGGCTGGGATCTGGTAGAACAGGCCCGGGAAACCGTGGCCTCCACCGAGATCTGGGCGGCGTCCCTGGAAAAGGAGCTGGAAGAGGAATCCCTGACCCAGGGCGATATGAACGTGAAATCTCTGCAGCTGTATCAGCTCTGGGATTCCGCCCTGAATATGGTGTGGCATGTGCTGAAGCAGACCCAGGATCCGGAAACCATGAACGTGTACACGGAGGAAGAGCGGGCGTGGATTGCCTGGAAGGAGCAGGAGGCCCAGGAAGCGGGTGCTGAGGTACGGGGCGGCTCCCTGGAGCCTCTGTTCGTGAATCTAAAGGCGGTAGAACTTACCAAAGCGCGGGTGTATGAGCTTCTGGAGCTGTTGGAATAAGACGAAGAAATAGATCAATATTTCCCGTATTTCTTCAACGTCTCAAACATAGCATCCAAATTCTCGGGTTTACTGTTCTCCAGACATCCGTTGAAATCGAAAATATAGCCGCCGCCCGGCATGCAGTCCTCCAGAAGCTGTCTGGTCTGGTTGATCACATCCTCTTTTTTCCCGAATTCCAGCAGGGCAATGGGCAGGTTGCCGCAGATACAAGCCGTGTCTCCCAGGATTCTTTTGGCTTCCTTACATAAACTTATGGCTTACGACGAAAAGCATCACACAGAGCTGGATATCCAGGCTCCGGATACCATTCTGGCCCTGCTCATGTCCTACCGTTTTATAAAGCTTTGATACCCTCAGCGGACAAATCCCAAAAAGGCTTTCACCTTGTCCTGATCCGCCTTAACAACAGGACGCAGGCCAAACCCGCCAGGCAAAGGATCGCCAGCAGCGGCCACAGGCTATGCCAGGCAATCCCATTCTCTCGCAGCAGCTCATACCCCCAGGTTGCAGGAAACAGTCTGCCAACTGTCCCAAAGACCTTGGGCAGCAGTTCTGCAGGAAACATGATTCCAGACAGCATAACCGAGGGCATGAACAGCAGAATGGATACCATGGAGGTGTCTGCAGTTTTCTTCACCCCCAGGCCAACAACGCTGGCCACACTCAGAGACACTGCGATCAAAAGAGCCAGACTGCAAAAATACACGGCCGGGCTTTCGGGAAGTTTTGCGTCAAAGGAAAGAGGCGCGACGCCATACAAAATAACCCCCATAAGGAACAAATGGACAAAGGCCGACAGATTGGTGAGAATGAGTCCCAAACACAGGGGTACCCCGTTTACCTGATAGGCATTTTTCATATCGCTCTGGTAAATCTCCGCCAGAGAGGGCGGCAGTCCTATGAAAGCCCCCATGGTCACTGCAAATACGGTCATGGACGCCAGCAGCGTATCCCTGGCCTCTGGCATAATAGAGGTGAAAATCCCTCCCATCACCGCAAAAAATAAAAGGGGAACCCCATAGCAGGTAATGAGCATGGTCCGGCTGCGCAGATCCAGCCTCCACTGCAGCACAGCTCCATATAAAAATCCGTTCATGTCTTATTCCTCCTTTGCTATTTTTACGAAATGCTCTTCCAGGGAGCCGCAATCCACCCGGATATCCTGAATGGTCACGTTTCTTTCCCTGCAATTTTTCAATATGGCAGTCAGGGTCTCTCCTATGTCCTGGGATTCGTACGTCTCTTCTCCCTCCTGGGTCTTGATATGAATCTGGTAATGCCTTCCGATTTTTTCCGTCAGTTCCATGGCTGTTCCCACAAAGACCAGGAAGCCGTTTTTCAGAATCCCTATGCGGTCGCACAAGCTTTCCACCTCCGCCATGTCATGACTGGTGAGAAAAATGGTCTTTCCCTGGCTCTTCAATTTTCGAATGTATTCATGAAGGGCAATGCGCCCTTCCACATCTAGGCCTGCCGTTGGCTCGTCGAGAAACACAAGATCCGGATTGCCAAGCAAAGCCAATGCCAGGTGGAGACGCCGCTTCTGTCCCGTGGACAGTTCCTGATACTGCTTATGTTCCAATTCCCGGATTTCCAGGGCCTCCAGCATGGCAGGATCCGGACTTACCCGGTTCCACTTTGCAAAAAGCTTCAGGGCCTCCCGGCCCTTCATATGGCCAGGGAGAGACGCGGACTGAAGTTGAATCCCCATACGGCCGTTTAGAGCGATCCTGCCCTCCTCATACGGCCGCAGACCCTCCATACACTCCAGGGTGGTGGTTTTCCCGGCCCCGTTTACCCCTAGCAGGGCAAAGATTTCCCCTTTGGACACCTGCAGGTCCACGCCCTTTAATATCCTCTTTTTTCCATAGCTTTTCCATAATCCCTCTACCCGTACCGCATCTGTCATATTTTCCGCCATCCCTTTCCACGACCCAATCAACGATCTTTCTCACTGCTCTTCTCCTGGAAGGGATCCATCCCCAACCTGGAAAAATAGGCCTCCAAAGCCGGCTCAATAAATGCATCGGCCTGGGCCTGGTTTGGTCCCCACTCCTGATCGAATTCCTCATTCTGTCTAATCTCCATTAATTTTGGCAGCAGAGACAGATTTCCTCCGGTGAACTCTGTTATCATGTTCCAATAATTCCTGGCAAACTCCTGTCCTCTCTCGCTCTTAGGCCAAACGCCCTCGCTTCCAAGAGAAATGGCCTCCTCCTGCAGCCGGATAAATCTCTGCAGAAACGCGATGCCGCTGTCCCGGTCGAAACGACTGCGAATATGATCCAGGGTTTCACTGTCAAAATGCTTAAGCATCCAGTAAAAATCATTCTTCATCTGGAGGTTCACAATGATATCCGCATATTTTTTAAAGTCCACGGACTGCATTTTCAACACCTCGCCCCTCAGAGTCTCCAGCTCTGCCAGGGCCTTTGATAATCCTTCTATTTTTTCCCGCAGCATCCCCGCCTGCTCCTCCAGAATGTCCGCCACCTCCAAGGGGTCATCCAGAGGAATCAGTCTATTCTTAATATCGTCCAGGGAAAAGCCCAGATGCTTCAGGGACAGGATCTGGTGCAGCTTGACAATATCCTTATCCGTATAGAGCCTGCGGCCTCCCTGGCTAAAAGCCGATGGGGAGAGAAGGCCCTCTCTGTGATAGTACTGCAAGGTCCGGACGGTTATATCCATTTTCCTCGCCACCTCTCCGGCGGTCATATAGCCCTGCTGGATTGCTCTGTATTTTTCCATATATTTGTCATTCCTTTCAAGGCGCAAACAAATTTTCTTTCCCATGTAGTATAACTCATTACCTGGCGTCATGAGCAAGGCTTTTATCCAAAATATTTCTTCCTTAAACTGGATTCTCAGGAACGCTTTTTAAAAAAGTGATTTATTTGTATCTTTTTCATTGACAAGGCCCTTTTAAAGTGATATATTTGTCATGTAAGGAGATAAATATATCACCTCAAGGAGGATTCATCATGAAAAGAAACAACAAAAAACTTCCCATTTTTCTTGGTGCGGCATGTGCTGTACTTGTAGCCGCAGCTTCCTGGTACACCGTAACCTTTCATGATTCCCGGCTTCTGGCCCCCATGAACATGTCCGAATACACCTTCCAGGTAAAAGACCTGCCTATGCTTGTCTCCGGAACATGTTTGGTTCTGTATCTCCTGTATCTTTTTATCCTGCTGCTCCGGGCTATCCTGGCAAATCAGCGAAGAGAAGGGAAATCACAGATCACTCGTACCTTAAATCCCAAGCTTGGCCTTCTGGGCTTTGTGGGCCTGGCTGGATTTTTAGGCTTCTGGACCTATTCCGTGGACAAAACCATTTTCCCCTTTGTGTTCTTCATATTTTTCGGCTTCTTTGGATTTTTTTACGAGGGAAAGATGTCGGCTACCTTTATGGACGAACGTTTTCAGGAAAACAGAATGAAGGCAAGCGCAGCTGCAAACAGAATTGCTATTACTGTGATTTTCGCCGCAATCCTCATTCTGGGACAGGGACGTCTTATGGGAAATCTGGAATACACGCTGATCGCTCTGATTATTGTTGTGGCCCTGTCCATAGCTCTCCAGATATTTCTCAGCGAATATCTGCTGTACCGCTATGATCACCAGGATGCGTTTGAGGAAAGCGAGGAATAGAGATGCCGGATTTTGAATGCAGATTAAAAAAATATCGCCAGCTGAAGGATTTGACCCAGGAACAGCTGGCGATTCAGGTAGGAGTACGGCGGGAAACTATTATGCGCCTGGAAAAAGCACAGTATAATCCCTCTCTGAAGCTGGCGATTGATATCTCAAGAGCCGTAGATACTCCCATTGAAGAGTTATTCATTTTTGATCACACAGGAAGTCCCTGACTCAGAGCCTGGCAACCCCGCTTTTTCGCGCCGCCTCTGCCACAGCCTTTGCCACCGCATCCTTTACCCGGGGATCAAAGGCCGCCGGAAGAATATAGTCTGCCCTCAGCTCCTCCTGGCTTACCAGGCCTGCGATGGCATAGGCCGCCGCTACCTTCATCTCATTGTTAATGTCCCTGGCCCGCACATCCAGCACGCCCCGGAAGAGCCCCGGGAAACAGAGCACATTGTTCACCTGATTGGGGAAATCTGAGCGCCCGGTAGAGACCACGGCTGCGCCGGCAGCTATGGCTTCCTCGGGAAAGATCTCCGGGGTGGGATTGGCGCAGGCAAAAATAATAGGATTCTCCGCCATGGTCCTCACCATGTCTGGGGTCAGGGTTCCCGGGGCGGACACGCCGATAAACACGTCGGCTCCCTGAATCACCTCTGCCAGAGTCCCTGCCTTACGGTCAAAATTGGTAATCCTCGCCATCTCCTGTTTGATGGTGTTTAATCCCTCCCTGCCCTCATAGATGGCCCCCTGCCGGTCTGTCATAATCACGTTTTTCAGTCCCATGCTCATGAGCAGCCGGATAATGGCAATGCCTGCCGCCCCGGCTCCGGAAGTAACGATCTTTACCTCCTCCAGCTTCTTCCCCACCAGCTTTAGGGCGTTGATCATGCCCGCCAGGGTGATCACCGCCGTGCCATGCTGATCGTCATGGAAAATGGGAATGTCGCAGCATGCCTTCAGCTTTTCCTCGATCTCAAAGCACCGGGGAGCGGAGATATCCTCCAGGTTCACCCCGCCAAAGCTGCCTGCCAGCAGGCTTACGGTCTTTACAATCTCATCCACGTCCTTGCTCCGCACACACAGAGGAATGGCGTCCACATCCCCAAACTCCTTAAACAGGACGCACTTTCCCTCCATAACCGGCATGCCTGCCTCCGGGCCGATATCTCCCAGTCCCAGCACTGCCGTGCCGTCTGTGACCACAGCCACCGTATTCCACCGCCTGGTCAGATCAAAGCTTTTCTCTACATCCTTTTGAATTTCCAGGCAGGGCTTTGCCACCCCGGGGGTGTAGGCCAGGCTCAATGCCTCCCGGGATGATACGGAAGCCCTGGCTTTAATCTCGATTTTTCCCTTCAGGTCATAATGCATGTTTAATGATTCCTTGGCGTAATCCATGATTTCCTCCTGTCAAATATTACATCTGCCCTTCTCCATACCTCTCTCATATGGTCCTTACAGTTGATATTTTATAAGCTTTTCCTTCTTTGTCAACCTTCTACATGGGAAATACTGTCATAATCCATCCCACACTGACGACGCACAGCAAAATAGCCGGAATAACAGACTGTTTCATAAGACTTCCCAGGTTATATCCTCCCGCTGCCATGCACATGGGGATCGCCGGGGTAGCCATGGGCGTCATAAAGGAGCTGAGGCAGGCGGACTGCACCAGAATCATAATTCCCACCGGGTTGGCTCCCATGGATTTGCAGGCCAGAATGGCAATAGGAACAAAGATGGTGATCACGGAACGGTTCATCATAACCTGAGTCAGCAGGAAGGGAACCAGGAAGAAAACCAGCCCCATGAGATACTTGTTTCCCAAGCTTCCGATGGCGTTTGCCAGCACATTTCCCACCACTTCTCCTGCCCCTGTCTGGGTCAGGGCGCCTCCCATGGTCAAAGATCCCACAAACAGAAATCCCATCCACCAGGGTATAGACTCCACAGCCTCCTGCTCAGAAAGCACGCCGCATACCACCATCAGCACAGCCCCTGCCAGGCAGATCACCCAGATGGGCTGTCCCACCTGTTTCTGGAAAATCAGTCCCAGGGTGGTGAGAATAAAGATCAGATATCCTGCCCGCTCCTGAAAAGACCCCAGAGCTTCTTTTCCATCCTTTTTCCCTTTGACTTCAATCAGGGGAACCAGAGGCTGTTCCGGGGCAATTTTGGTGGCAAAAAAGATCACATACACACCCACAGCCAGAAGCATAGGAAGCCTTGCCTTCATAGGATCCATAAGTCCTACCGTATAAGCGGTATATTCATTGGCCTCCAGATATCCGTTCAGCTCCGCAAACTGGGTGGCTCCGCTTCCCAGAGGCAGAATCGAGATGGTCGCAATGCACACCATAACCAGCGGAAACATAACCTTGGAGGGGGACACCTTCAGATCCTCGCAGCTTGCCAGAAGCATGGGGGACATAATGCCGAACACCACCATGGAGCTCTGGATAAACTGACAGAGAATTACGGTGATGACCACATAACCCATCATGACCATAACCAGAGAGCCCCTGGCAATACGGTTTACACTGGATGCGCATTTTTTCACAAATTGGGTTCGGTTAAAGCCGGCGGCCACCACAAACATGGAAAGCATCATGACCGCATTGGAATTGGCGAAGTTTCCCACGGCTGTCTGCGCGTCGATACAGCCGGTGACCACAAAGGCCGCCATACTCAAAAGCGCAGTGGTTCCCATTTTTAATTTTCCCCAGGCATAGCTGATTATTGTCAGAACACAGATAATCAGACAGATGGTCAATTTACTCATTTGTATTCCTCCTTCTCCTCCAACAGCTGTTTGATAAAACGCAGAATCAGTTCCATGGCTTCCTCATATCCAGGCATTCTGTAGATGGTAAATGCATGGCCCACCTGGAGAAACCGTTTCAGGGTAACTTCATTTCCCGCTCTGGCCATCTTCAGGGCAAAATCCTCTGCTTCCTCACACAGGGTATCCTCCTCTGCTGTTATAAAAAGTGTTTTGGGAAGATTCCGAAGCCGCTGCTCCTCCATAAGAATCAGGGACGCAAAGGGATTTCTCTGCTCTTCTTCCTCACAGTAGTACAGGTTGTAAAGCCGCGCCCGCTCCGCCGGTATGGCCTTGCCTCTGGAGGGTTTCTTTGCCGGATCCGTAAAGAGATCCATAGGCGGATACTCGGACAGGATTCCCAGAATCTGAACCGGGGAATGATTTTCCTTTAGCATAATGCTGATTCCCAGAACAAAATTTCCCCCTGCGCTGTGTCCGGCCAGGATGATCCTCTTTGGATCAATCCCCAGCTCCTCGGCGTGCTCAAAGGCCCAGACCGTCACGTCGTAACATTCCTCAAGTCCCTGGGGAAAGGGATGCTCCGGGGCCACCCGATAGTCCACATCCAACGTCTTCACGCCCAGGATACAGGTAAGCTTGCGGCAAAACAGCTCGTCATTGTCTGTCCGTTTCCGGATGAATCCGCCTCCGTGAAAATTAATAACCAGGGGAACCCGCTCTCCCCTGTCCTCCCTGCCTGCCAGGTAACATTCCGAGTCCCCCACCCGGGTGGGAATCAGAAGCTTCTCCATGTTTACCGGCCAGGCCGCCAGCTCTTCCGGCGAAACAACCGCGTTTGTCACATGCTTTCTCGTCTCCTGAGCCATACGAATCATTTCTTCCCTGCTTGGTTTTTGAACCATGACCCTTCTCCTTCCGTTCTTTTGTATAAACTTAATCTAACATTTGGTTTGATTTTTGTGAAATATTCGTTTTCTATCAGATGATAGTTTTTTCCTATGAGGCAGATTACCGAAATTAGGCGGTAAAAAAAGAGCCCTGCATGAGTTTTCATTCTCTGCATGACTCTTTCTATTATGATTAAACGTTCAACCAGACCACAGAAGGCTGGCAAATCCAGCTAAACGCCCTTGGGGTACGCTGGAATCTCCCGGAAAGCGCCTTTGCCCATCCAAATACCACAAGATCTTTCTGCCTCAAAACTGAATCACCTTCGACTGCTCCAGCACATAATCCAGGCATTTCCTGGCAGCTCGGCCCAGCCTCTTCCCCTTTTTCCACACAAACCCGGTCTCGCAGTATGCAGGCTGCTCCAGAGGAAGGGACACCATGTCATCGGTCCGGATCATATTCTGGTACACATCCCCTACGGCAAAGGAGATGCCCACATTGTTCTGTACCAGGCTGTACACGGCAATCATCTGCACCGGCTCCGTAACCACTTTGGGCACAATCTTGCACCGCTTAAACTCTGCATCCATCTTCTGCCGTATCCAGGAATGTTTGGGATAATAGATGAGATTCTCCCTTCCAATTTCCTCAACAGACAAGCTTTCCTTTGCCGCCAGAGGATTCTCCCTATGGACCAGCACCTTCAGCTCTGTTTTCCGCACCCGGCAGATCTCATAGTTCTCCTCCATATCCTCCCGCAGGATCACATATCCCATATCTATCTCTTCCTTGTCAATGGCTTCCATAATGGCATAGGTGCCAAGCTCCATGATTTTATAGCGGACCTGAGGATAAGCCCTGGAAAAACCTTTGAACAGCACAGAGGTGAGAAAGGCTCCGGAAATGGGCACGATTCCCAGATTTACGGTCCAGTCCTGCTGCATCCCCAAATCCTGCATATCCAGGACAGCCTGGTCGATCCGCACCAGGATATCCCGGACCTTTTCCAGAAATATTTCCCCTTCACAGGTCAGCACAACGCTTCGCTTGTCCCGGACAAACAGCGTAACCCCCAGCTCCTCCTCCATCTTCTTGATGGCGGCGGTGATGGTGGGCTGAGCCACATGGAGCTCCTCGGCTGCTTTCGTAAAATTACTCCATCTGGCTACGGATTCGAAATACTGTAGTTTGCGAAATTCCATGGGTTCCTCCTGGCCTGGCCGATCAAATATTCATATGCTTCTTATATTATATGTCTAAAAAGGAATTGAATCAACTCCAGGATGATGGTATTCTTATGAGGAACTGAAAAAGCTGGTGTTCTAACCGCCCAACACGATTCATTACAGGCATTGAGACTGGAATAGATCTGTACTTTTATAACAGGAGGCTTTTCATGATTGATCTGCATATGCACAGCAAATACAGCGATGACGGGGAATTTACGTCCCTTGCTCTGGTGGAACAATGCAGGGCGCAGGGCGTCACCCTTATGTCCATCACGGATCATAATTGTGTCGGCGCCCAGGCAGAGGCTGCGCCGGAAGCAGAGAAAAGGGGAATTTCCTACATTCCTGGCATCGAAATCGACGGTACCTTCCAGCATGTCAATTTTCACGTGTTGGGATACAACATAGACTACGCCTCGCCGGATTTTAGGGATGTGGAAGAGAATATCCGAAAGCAGGGAAGACGCGCATCCCTGGAAATGCTGGAGAAAACCCGGGCTCTTGGCTTTGGGGTGACAGAAGAGGAACTGCAGTCCATGTGCCGGGACAGCTATTGGCCGGAAGCATGGACAGGGGAAATGTTTGCAGAGATCCTTCTTTCCAAGCCGGAATACAAAGACCACCCCCTGCTTTTGCCCTACCGCAAAGGAGGCTCCCGTGGGGATAACCCCTATGTGAATATTTACTGGGATCTCTATTCTCAGGGGAAGCCCTGCCATGGGGCAGTTTCTTATCCGGACATGGGGGAGGTCATTGACATCATTCATCAGAATCATGGAATCGCCGTATTGGCTCACCCCTGTCTGAATCTAAAAGGAAATCTGGAGCTTCTGGAGGACATCCGGAAGCTTAGGATCAACGGCCTGGAGGCCTACAGCAGCTATCACACGCCTGCCCAGAGAGATCTAATGGCTGCCTGGGCCAGAGAAAGAGGGCTTCTGGCCACCTGCGGCAGTGATTTTCACGGGAAGACAAAGCCGGCTATTTCTCTGGGACAGCATGGCGGGCCTGAGGAGATTTGCCTGCAAGATAATTTTTAACTCATGATTTCTAAGGGCCGTATAGCGCAAAATCGGCGCAAGCTATATTTGGCACAAAAGCTACATAAAAAGTACAAAAAAACCGCAAAAAATATTTTTTAAAAACAGTTGCAATTTTCCGGTTTTTGGTATAGAATATATTTTGTTGTTTCCCCTGTGGAATACAGGGCAGACGAGCATATGTATCTGTAGCTCAGTGGATAGAGCACTGGCCTCCGACGCCAGGTGCCGCTGGTTCGAATCCAGTCAGATACAGCAATTAGCTGCCGCAGCGTCGCTTTTCCAAGCGAGTTCTGCGGCAGCTTTTTTATATCTGTGATTCCCTCTTCCTATTCTCCTTTTCTTCCTCAATCTTTGCCGCTGTTGTCAATATGGAGCCGTCCTCTCTTTCTTGTTCCTCCTGTTTTTGCTCCTCCTTTTCTCTCTCCTCCCGTTCTCTCTCCTGGCTCACCAGGGCGCACAAAGTCAGAAAGCTTCCCGCTTGAGCGATCACCAATATCAGAAGAAGCACAATACTCCCATTCCCCAAAAATGACAGGAGGGCGAACACCGCCACCTGAAATATCACCAGCATGTTGCGCAGTCTCTCCAGGGCTGCCGCCTCCTCATACCCCCGGCTTCGGGCATAATCTGCCGCCCAGGTCAGGATGGTGTAATACAAATATAGATTCAGCAGCATGGTCAGCAGAGAAACCAGCAAAAACTCCGGCTTTAACAGCCAATTTACCAGCTCCACAATCCCCATAATCTTGCAGAATGTACACAACCGGTACAGCTCCGGCGCTTTTTCCCTGTATTCCCGGAAGGTCTCCAGCCAGAGAAAATAGCCCACAAAATTGGGCAGGATATCAAACCGTCCCAGATTTATATCCAGAAACAGAAACAGAAATCCCCAGCGGATACTGGAAATGAGTTCGCTCATGACTAATTATCCTCCCATAGAAATTCCTCTCTTAGCTGGCCGTCCACATAGATGCCCAGCCACCAGGTCTGAATTTTCTCCCAATCTCTTTGCTCTCCTATGCTGCAGGTAATCTCCTGGGTTTTATCCCAATCCGCCGGGAGAGTCCAAACCGCGCCGCCTGTGCCGTTGGAGCTGGAATAGGAGCTGTCCGGGCCGTTGGTGGAGATTCGTTGCCGCATATTCTCCGGAAACTGTTCCTCTGGCCCATATGCAATCCCCAGCTGCTTCCCTCTCAGATCCTCCTCCCCCAGATAGCTAAGCCGGATTCGCAGCCGCCAGTCCTCCTGGGAAAAGCTTGTCTCAAAACCCTCCGGCTGATCTCCCAGGTAGAATATCCCCCCAAAGGGCAGGGTGTTAAAGCTTGGATGCCTGCACCTTGAGACCTGTGCCTGAAACGTCTCTCCCTCCAAGGACTTCTGATTCTCTGGCTCTAAATAGGATCCGTAATACGAATGCTCCTTCTGTTCAAAGTCTGCCCTGCCTGTGACCCATACTTTCCAGCCATATTCTTTTCGGATGCGCAGGAATAACTGAAAATCCCCCTCCTCCTCTGTGCGCACCGAAGGGAAAACGCCCACGCGGACTCTGTATTCCTCTTCTTCCTCTGTAAATTCCAGAATCTCCAGGGCAGCCTCCCCTGCCTGGTAGAAATATTTATTTTCCTCCCCCTGATCGCACAGCCTAGCTCCCAGACACCTTCCAAGCTTATGCTGTCCAAGGGCCCAGTCCTCATATGCTTCCCGTTCCGCCTCCGGAATCACCAGAGCCATATATGCCAGGTTCCGCTCCGAAAAGGCTCTCATATAGATGTACAAGGCCTCCTGCGGCGTGGACGCCTCATAGAAGGATGCCCGCAAAAGCATCCTCTCCCACTGTCCCCTGGTCGCTAAGGCTCCTGTCTCAAACCTGGCTTCCCGGGGCGCATAACCCACACAGGCCATGGTGAGAATCAAGGTAATGCAAAGAGAAATCAGGGTATTTTTCCTGGGCACATGGGTCAAATCCACCATGCGCTGAAGCCGCAGACGAATATTCCGGCCGCCCCCTGTCATATGTGTGGTTCCTATAAGAGGCGGATCTGCCTGGTCTGCCATGTCAAGCAGGGTTTGCCCGTATTCCCTGTGACGGGAAGCATTGAGACGCTCCAGCACCCGCTGGTCGCACAAAGCTTCATTGTCATTCTGGATCTCACCCAGAATATACCATAAAAAAGGATTAAACCAGTTCAGGATGCGGATCACATGGAGCAGCAGGTTCACGGCCACATCTCCATATTGCATGTGCAGGAGCTCATGGAGAATCACAGACTCCACAGGAAAACTCTCCTCTCTCCCGCGCCACCTGTCAGGGAGCACAAGCACCGGCCGAAAAAGCCCGCATACAAAAGGACCAAAAGTCCAGCTGCAGATCCGGATTCGGCGACAGCCCCGCACCTGGTACTTGTCTGCAATCTTTTGCACCTGCCGCCTAATCTCCTCTCCCCCGGGCTCCCCCTTGCGGATTCGCAGCCACAGCCACACATAGGCCAGAGCATAGTACAAAAGCAAAGCCGCCGCTCCTATTTTGTATACCTGAAACAGTCTGTCCTCCCAGAGCGCAGCTCCTGCCAATTTGGACACCTGATATCTGCAAAAGTTCAGGAAAAAAGGCAGAGGAATGGCGCTGGTCAGGGCCAGAGGCGTCTGAAAAAGCCTTTGGCCCACAGGAACCAGAAGCCTTACCAGAAATACCGCCCAGATAAGATAATGCCAGCGGGCGTTAAGCTTATCCCGAAAGAGTCCCTTTACCACCAAGAGCAAAAGTCCTGTGAGAGAGGCTGCCAGGGTAATTCCCAGAATCGTCCAGATATCAATCATGATCCAGCTCCTCCAACAATTGTTTCAGATCTTCTCGCTCCTTTTCCGTAAGCCGTCCCTGCTTCACAAAGGAGGTGACAAGCTTCCCGGCCGAGCCCTGGAAGAGTTTATCCAGAAAGTTCTGCTCTTCTTGTCTCACACAGTCCTCCCGGGAAACCAGGGCCTGATACTCATGAGGCTGCACGGTCTTGTCCGTCTGCACCAGTCCCTTTTTGGTGAGACGGCTCAAAAAGGTATGAACCGTGTTTTTGTTCCAGTCCGCTTCCAAGAGCTTCATAAGCTGGGCCTGAGTTAAAGGGCCCTTTATCCACAGGCATTCCATCAGCCTCCATTCACTGTCTGTAATACGAATTTCCATGGGTTTTCTTCCACTGTCTGTAATACGGATTTCCATCGGCTTCCTCCTCTTTGTGTTTTAGGAAACAGTAGTTCTTTCGGACGCCTCCCTGATCCGGATATTTTTCCGAGGGCAGAAACGCAAACTACCCTACAGGTGTAGTCTCTTCTCTGTAATAACAGACTACACCTGTAGGGTATATATGTCAACTCTTTTTCTCTGTGGCTTTTATTTTTTTCTGCTCTGAATCTCCTCCACAATCTTGTTATACGCCTTTTTGTTAAGCCGGTAGAAATACAGAACCCCTGCCGTTACAATCCACAGCAAACCGGGAACCGTGGTAAAGGAGTGTTTGATCACAGCTAAAACCGCCGGATTCTGCTGCTGGTTTGCCAGATAGCCCAGACTGCCTAACACGGCTGCCAGCACAGTAGGCTATTTTGCTGATCAGCGGCACCCTGATATCCGTATTTTTCTGTTCCATTGCGTCCTCCTTACCTTTCTCTCTGCTCTCCCATGCGGATCACTGCCTTCACAATGTCCGCCTTGTTGTTTACACTGTAATCCATAGCCTTCTGAACCTCATCAAGGTCAAAAATGTCTGTGACGATTCCCTTTAAATTTACCTTTCCTGCCGCCACTGCCTCAATGGCCATGGGATAAATATGGCGGTAGCGGAATACGGTCCGGAAGGTCAGCTCCTTATCCAGCGCAAGGCTCATAGGAAGGGTCATTTCTCCGGTTTTGCTGTAGCCTACCAGCACAATGGTGGCTCCCTTTTTCGTCATATGTATGGTCTGCACGGTTGTGATCTGGGTGCCTGCGGTTTCTATGGCAAGATCGCAGCCCGTTCCCTCCGTAAGCCTTCGGACCTCCTCCACCGCGTCCGTCTGTCCCCCGTTTATCACTCCGTCTGCCCCCAGCTCCAACGCCTTCTGCAGACGTTTTTCCATAATGTCCACCACATACACCCTGGATACTCCCATGGCCTTTAAGGCCATCATGGTCACCAGGCCAATACAGCCCGCCCCCATGACCA
Source organism: Lachnospiraceae bacterium (assembly GCA_022796795.1). Taxonomy (GTDB): domain Bacteria; phylum Bacillota; class Clostridia; order Lachnospirales; family Lachnospiraceae; genus RGIG4284. The sequence goes on from JAAWJI010000002.1 coordinate 88,739, forward strand.
CGGCTGTCTGTCCTGCCCGGGCCCCGCCCTGCATGGCTGCGTGGAATCCCACGGCCAGCGGCTCGATGAGGGCTCCCTCCAGGGTACTCACCTGGTCCGGCAGCTTAAAGCACAGGTCTGCATCATGGGCCACATACTCCTGAAACACTCCGTCCACCGGCGGCGTTGCAAAGAACACCACATCCGGGCAGAGATTGTAACGCCCTGTTTTGCAGAACTCACAGTGACCGCAGGTTTTCCCCGGCTCCAGGGCAACCCGGTCCCCGATCTTCAGATGCTTCACCGCATTTCCCACCTCCACCACGGTTCCGCCTGGCTCATGTCCCAACACAAAGGGCGGCTTTACTATATAATCCCCAATGGCCCCTGTCTCATAATAGTGCAGGTCACTGCCGCAGATTCCCACATATTCCAGTTTCACAAGCACCTCATGATCCTTGGGTCTGGGAATCTCCCGCTCCTCAAATCCCATTTTCCCGATTCCCAGCATAACTGCTGTTTTCATCTTTCCTTCCATCTTACGTTCCTCCTTTTATTAGTTTTACTTTATTTAATACTTTATTAATTAGTTTTATTATGTTATTAATTTTATATCCGTTCCCGATTTTTGTCAACCGATTTTCCACGGATTTCCACACTTTCGTTATTATATCCAAATATTACGCTTTCTTTTTTGCACAAATGCACAAAAAAAGAGGCTCCATCCCTGAAACCTCTTTTTCCCTATGCCATCTGCTCTCAGATCTGGCTTACAAACGCCTCCATCACTTTTACCGCTGCACCCAGCGCAGCCGCAGCCACCTTGTAATTGCAGCCTCTCACAAAGGACTTTTTCTCCCCAAAGGTATTTCTCCTTGCCACCTTCCTCCACACGTCCTGCAGGTGGATACCCATATAGCTTCCCACATAGCCTCCCAAAACCACATCGCAGTCCAGAACCATATGGATATTGTTTACCGCCAGAGCCAGATGGTCTGTGTACACATCCCAGACCCTTACCGCTTCCGGCTCCCCCTGATCCAGCATCTGAAAAAAGGTTTCCAGCTTCCCGTCTGCCATCCGGGATAAGCGCCCGGCGGCACAGTAGACATCCAGGCATCCCCTTTTCCCGCAATAGCAAAGCTCTCCATCTGCCGCTACAGTCATATGTCCCACCTCGCCGCACCGGAAATTCTTGCCCTGCACAATTTCATCCCTGTTGAATACGGCTCCGCCCACCGTATTGCTCAGGGACAGGTAGAAAAAGGCATCTCCCTCCTGTCTGTGAAATCCCTCCGCATAGGCTCCCGCATTGGCATCATTTAAAAATATGCAGGGATAGGAAAAGAAGCGGCTGATGGAGGCAAAGGGAACCACGGCCAGTCCCAGCGCATGAGAATAGGCCATGATCTCTCTGTCCAAGTCCATGATTCCCGGAAAGGAGATCCCCAGGCCCAAAAGCTTCTCCCGGTCAACCTGATTTTCATCCAGAAAATGCTCCAGCCTTTGGCTGATTTCATGATAATAGGAATCTGCCGGATCAAAGGGCTGCCAAATACGTTCATATTGCAGCGCTTCTCCTGTAAGATTGGTGAGAACCAGGGTTAAATGGTTCTTGGTAATATCCATTCCCACTGCCAGCTTTGCATTTACAACCGCTGCCAAAGCCTTTGCCCTTCGTCCTCCCGTAGATTGAAGCTCTCCTTTTTCCTCCACCAGGCCTTCCTCCAGCAGCTCTTTCGTAATCTGCGTGGCTGTAGGCAGGCTTATTTTCAGATCATAGGAAATATCAGGATTGGATACGATTTCGTGGCTGCAGATATAGCGAAACACATCATTCCTGTTTTTCTTCTTTACTTCCCGATTTGTTATCTTTTTATCCATGCTATTTCTCCACAACTTTATTAAAGTGTTTTTTCAAGTATAGCATTTCTCTTTGGGGAAAGCAAGAAAATCCCATGGCCAAAATCCCTTTTTCCTACAGCACCAAAAGCTTCTCCTTCTCCCGGCTGTAAAAATACACGGAATCCGACAACACCTCCTGAGGCTGCACATGGGCATCGTTGATTTCTTTTACCATGATTCTAAGGCTATCCGGCTCTATATCCCGCTCATAGGGCAGGAGAATTACCTCATGGATGCTGCTGGGCAGCAGAAAGAAGTCTCCTTTGCACATCTCCCCACAAGATTTTAGCATCCCCGGATACAGCAGGCTGGCCGCCCCGTTGGTATGAGCCTTATTGGTCAGTACATGAAGATCCGTACACAGTTTGTGGGACGCCGGAACTACATCCTCCAGCGCCTGACTCATGGACCGCAGTTCTGCAGGAAGGAGTCTGGGCGTATTTTTCCTGGCCTCTGCGTAGAGGATCCTCTGGTTTATCTTCCACAGCTCCAGATGGCTGTTTCGGATCAGGACGGTGGCCGGCCCCACCTGAGGGTGATCAAACATGCTGTAGAACACCATGGCCAGATCCAGGTAAGGCAAATGGGGAATCTCCTCCAGAAGCTTCTTATTCTTCTGATAATTGACAAGCTTATAGACAAGGGTCTTTCGCACCTCTTCATACTTCAGGAAGAAATCTGCTTGAAATTCTCCTTTCCGGGAACAGCTCTCATAGCAGCTCAGCACTTCCTCCACGGCGTCGGCAAAAGCCTCTCCCCGTTGGATTCTCTCATAATAGGGCTCCAGATAAATAGTAGGCGCGCTTTTTTGCCGCTCCCTTCGAAACAGCAGGCCCTGCAGCACCACTCCGTTATTTTTCCGGACAGCCTGTGGCGTCACCTCCACATCCTCCAGCCTCTGCTGCAGGGCATGGGCCATTGCCAGCGTAAATTCTTTCCTATCCATAGTTTCATCCTTTCTTCTGTGTTTTCCTGTTTCGTGTCTGTCTTGTTGTGGAACATGCGCAGGGATCCCTGCATGAATGTATTTGGACTATGTTTTCAGTATAGAGGGTATGTCTCTTCTTTGCAATGCTTTTTGCCCTGTTTAGAGAAATTTAAGAAAAGGAGCGTTACAATTCGCACCCTTATCAAATAAAAACTTTTCAAAAACTGGCGTGGGGGGTGAATTGTAACAAAGGAGCGCGCCAGACAGCGCACTCCTTCACTCTCTTTTATTAAATTTCTTCATCTTCCGGACGCTTTCTGCGCCGCTTTTTCCCCTTCTTGCCTTCTGGGTCCCGCATAACCAGGAATATGGCTGCTGTGGCCGCCAACACTACGGCGGCAATGGCAATTCCTGCATATAGCAGCATATCAGTATCTGTATTCTCCTCCAGCTCCCGGAAAAACAGACTGGGCCCCTCTGGCGCATCCAGCTTCTCTTCCGGCTCCTCTGGCTCCTCCAGCTCTTCTTCCTGTTCTGTTACCGGTTCCTCCTCTTCCTTCTCTGTCAAATCGCTCTCCGGCTTCTCCCAGGTTCCAGGTTTCCGGATCACCTTCCCCACGCTGGCTGCCGCACTGCCTCCCCCGGAGATGCCGGCGCTGGGCGCGCCGCCCCCAGAGGAACCGCCGCCGGAAGTCCCGGCTCCTCCCGGGGAGCCGCTCTCTCCCGGGGAACCGCTCTCTCCCGGGGAGGGAAGTTCCGGATTTTCAGGCTCCTCTGGCTCCTCCGGCTGTATGCCTCCATTTCCCAGGGTACAGGTGGCATACCCGGGGGCGTTTACAGAACCTGTCTGCATGTCACCGGCGCTGTTAACCACCCGCAAACTGTCCTCCACCACCCGGACAGAGGCTGTGACCCCATGCTCCCCGGCAGAGTTTATCACCACCTGGCCCAGGGAGAGTGTATCTCCCTGGAACAGATTTTTCCCTCCGGATATGTATATGGTCAAAACTCCCGTATCTTTGTGGTAGCGATAGCTGTGGACTCCCTGGGCGGTATCCGCCCCGAACTCAAAGGAGGCTTTTGTCTCACTGGCGTTCCCCTGGATGGTTTCCACCTGAAAGCTTAGCTGCAGCGATACCGCATCCTCCCGGGGCTCCTTCTGGCCATCCCCCATGATATGATCCGCAAGCTCCAGGGTGGCCGCAGCCTGATTCTCTTTTCCCTGTAATACTACGGAATCCTCCGCAGCTCTCACACAAAGACCTGCAGACAAAGTCCAGACTGCCAAAAGCCCTATGAAATATTTTCCTATCTGTTTCATATCATGTACTCTTTCCCCTGTACTCCTGTCTTCTCTTTGACTCCAGGCACGGGTCATCTGCCCGCTCCCGCGCCGCTAAGAGAAATCTGCGGCAGACTCCCCTTCTCCGGTACCTCCACGAACCAGGTATCGCTAACCAGCCTCTGACCTGCGTTGGTCAGGGCATTGTCCACACGGTACAGCTCGGCCCGCACACGTCCCGGCAGGGTAGCCGGGATCTCCGCCGGATCAATCCAATAAATCCAGATTCCGCTGGATACCTCTCCCAGCATGGCGTTTCCCGGATTAGGCGCCAGAATAATCTGCTTTGCCTTTAAGGTGCCGCCGTCGCTGGTTCCGCCCACAATATTGCCCTTGTCGTCATAGAGGATCACCACATTGTAGGCCGGGTTCCCCTTGTACTCTCCCGTAAACACCAGAGAGCCTTTGGGAATTTTCTCCCCTGTGCCTGTATCATACACATAGTCGCTGGCAAGAAGCCCGATACCGGAGGTTCCGTCCTCCGCGGACAGCAGTTCCACATTATCCCCGGAGGGACCGAAAAGATCCAGCTCGCTGATGGAAATGCTCTGCTGACCCACTGCTGTGAGCCGCACATAGGCGGCATCATAGGTACAAACCCACTCATCCTTGCCGTTGGTAAAATAAACCATGGCGCTTCCGTCCTTCAGGGCAAAGGTTCCCGCCTTTACCTCCGTATAGGTCTGTCCGTCGGCGCTGACCTCAATCCGATAGTTGCCAATGGACTGTCCCGTTCCCGTGTATGTATAGCGAAGCCCTGTGACCTGGGTAAATTTATGAAGCTCCAATACCACGCTTGCGTCTCCGCTCTCTGTGGTTCCCGTAAAGGTAGTAGCCGTGTCGTTGTCGATCACCCGGGACACTGCGGAAATCACCGTATCCGTACAGGAGGTATCATCGGAGCCCTGCTGGATCTGATCCTGATCCGATACGGCGTTGGTGCTGACCGTCCAACCCTTCTGCTCCTGCAGGCCGTCTCCCTGGATTTTCACCGCCTGGGTCTCACAGGGCTCCGACCGGTTCATAAACTTGTCAATGGCCGTCACCTCATAGCGAACCACCCGGTTGGACGCCGATGCCGCCTCGTCCCTAAAGGAACTCTCCTGGGTAAATCCTGCGATCTCCCGGTATTCTTCTCCCTGGCTTATAAGCACCCGGGTAATCTCATAGCCGTGGAGGCTGTCAGCTTCCCCGGTACAGCTAAGGGTCAGCGTCACCACGCCGTCCTTTTCCTCCGCTCTGGCCGTGACCACAGACTTTCCGGCATAGGACCCAGAACCACCCTGCAGACGCCAGCTTCTGGAATTGTCGTCCTGGTAATAGATGGCCCTCTCCTCCTTGGGGAATTGGTTCATATACGCCTTGGTTCCGTCATTGGGCGTCATGCCCCAGCGGGTGAAAAACTCTGTAAGGTCCTTCCCTGCCGCCGCGCTGGCCAGACGCATGAGATTCTGATCCCGGTCTCCTGGAAGCTCCAGACTCACCCCGCCTGGGGCAGGCGCTGTCTCCGGCACCCGGGCATAACTGTCTACCCGGGCAAAAAACAGGTTGTCAAATATCTCCTGATAGCTGTCGTAGGTTTTATAGTTATAGCCGCTGTCATAGGCCAGATGCAGCTGCCAGTAAAGTCCCAGCTGGGTAAACACATTATCCGCATATCCTTCGGATCCAGACGTAACCTTCTTGAACACCTGGGGATACTGGAAGCGCACGCTGTCGTTGGTATCCCTGGCCTGGGCCAGCACAGAGAAGTAGTTGTTTGTGACCTCCGCGTGGCTGTAAGCTCCCTGGTTGATCTCATGACCAATCTCATGGGCGATGCCCCAGCCAAAATACTGTCCACTGTTCCACAGGCCCTGCTGGTCGAAGCTTGCCGGAGTACGGCCCGTAATCGTCGTGGAATCCCACTCGATTCCCACATGATCCCCGGCTGCGTACATAAACGCTCCCGCAAACATTTTCATATAGCGGATATTCAAATACTGATAGGGCAGATGATTGCTCTCCACCACCTCCGCGGAGGTTCCCTCCGGGAAGGAATCTGTGAGTCCCTTATGCTGATAGAAAAGCTTCATCATCTCATCCATGGAACGGATGCCATTGGCCAAAGCCGCTGCACGATCCCCGCTTCCCAGGCCAGCCAGAGCCTGGCTGGCCGGAATGGAAATCATCATCTGATCCATAACAATGTCCGTGGTATTCAAAATACAGGTCTTGGGATCGTACCCATAATTGACATGTTCATTTCCGCTGCCGGAATGCACAGCTCCGTGCTGCGCAGTAAGCTCCGACACATAGTCTTCCAGCTCTGTTACATACTGCTGAATCCGCTGGGTCCGCTCTGCTCCGTACACCCCGTAAACATTCAACACCGGGATTTTTTGGCCACCACTGACCCGAACCGCATAGTGGTCGCTGCCGGTTCCGCCGTACTGTACATACAGGGCTCCGCCCTTTTCCACATCTGTACTGGAAAACTTGGGAACTGTAATCTCATTTCGTCCGATAACCAGATCCGCTGTCTTAGCCAGACCATTGGACTCCGCATGCTGTTGGGTAAACACAAGCTTAAGCCCCGTCTTTGCCCCCGTGGTCATGCCGGGATTTCCCACATAGACCACCAGCTGTTCCTCTGCGGCTGCGGTTACGCCCAGAGGCTGACGGGAAGTCAGTCCCCCAACCTGAATTTTCCGGTCCTTGGCTGCCGTAATATCCGGATTTACCTGGATCACGCCTCCCAGCCCCTCTGTCTCCAGAAGCTGGCGCGCCGCGTCCAGCTCTTTTTGTAACGCCGCCCGCTCCGGATGATACTCCCCGCTGACCGGATCCTTGGTATCCAGTCTGACCTGAAGATCTTCAATGGTCCGCAGGGTCACACTATCCTTCAGAGTAATGCACAAGTCATCTGCATACAGTCCCAGAATGTCGTTTTCCAGGCTGTCATATTCATGAAAACGGATCTCCGCAATCGTAATCTTACGCAGATATCCCGTATGTCGGCCGATTCCCATCTGAATCTTGGAAGTTCGGATTGGGTCCTTAAACTTAATCAGGAAATATTTCCTGGTTCCGTCGCTTCTCTGCTGAATCGTCACATTTTTGGCTGTCTGGCGCTGTCCGCTTTCATCCCAATACTGGATATACACAGTTCCGTAACTGCCATAATCCATGGGCTCCGCCAGGGTGATCATGCCGATTTCATAGACATCGTCCAGCTCTGTGAGCACACTCTTCTCATCTGCAGGATAGGCAGCGCCATAGTCCCAGTCTTCCCGAGTCAGAAAAGAGGTATAGCTGTTGTCAAAGAGGCCCAATCCGCTGCTCCCCTGATCCAGAGGACTATCCACCATTTCCGCTCCCCGGACAGTAACAGACTGAATATGCGCGCTCAGTACGCCCTCTCCGTTGGAGGTGTTGATAAGCTTGTAGGCGGGAAGCTTGGCAGCGATCAGGCCGCTTAAGGTTTTGTCCGCCTGGGTCAGAGATGCCGGGCCTTCTCCCAGCTCATTACTACCTGTCAGATACACCTCATATTTTGTATCATCCTTCAGTCCTTCCACCACATGGTAAAGGCCTGTAAGTCCCTCAATCTTCTCGTAGGTTCCAGTACCCGCCTCCCTGTAGTACAGGTTATAGCTGTCCGTATCCTTCATGCTGCTCCACCGCACCTGAATGCTCCGATAAGCGCCGGTAACCGACACCCGGTCCGGGGCAGGAGGCACTCCGTCCGGCTTTGGCGTTACGGTGCGCACCTCGCCAAATCCGCTCTTCCACTCTCCGTTAAGCGACTGGATGCTGATCTCATAGGGAGTATTATTGGTCAGCTTATCCCCGCCGAACTGCCGCACGGCAAGGGTGGTGGCCGTGGTCCTGCGGTACTCTGTCTGTCCGTTACTGGTAATCCGCACCTGATAGGCCGTCACGTTGGGCTCCCTGGTCCACTCCAGCACAAAAGATTTGTTGCCCGGGGTTATGGACAAAATCTGTGGAATATTCATGACCGGATCCGGAATTCTGCTCTCCATATCGTTTAAGAATTCCACCCGGGAGATTTCCACCAGATTCAGTTTAGAAACAGCCTTGGTGATCTCCAGGGTCACTGCCTTTACGGCAATCTGTCCTCCCAGATCAATGCAAAGAGCTCCGTCCTTCCAGGAAGCTTTGAAACCCGTGTTCTCCTTCCACTCGCTCACCATCTGCAGGCCAGCCCCATCCGGTTCCGGAATCCGCACAAACTCCGCCTTCTCCACTCCGTTCTCCACGTATGCCACCAGCACCCGTCCTCCGGCCATAGAGTTCTCCTCTGGAGACTGGATCACAATGCCCTCCATGGGCGCTGTATGTACCCTGGTAAAGTCAAAATTTATTACAATGGGGTTGTTCTCGCTGACCTCCCCCTCTCCTGCCGGAGCCATTGTAACAGAACCGGCTCCCAGCTGTAGGTCCAAAAGGCTTCCCTCAGTCACGATTCCCGTCTGCAGGCTCTGCTCCGCCGCTCCCGGAGAGATAAGCTTTTCCAGGGTAGACTGGGCTTCTTTAAGCTCCATATTCCGAGTCAGAAGATTCAGGTCCAGAAGATCTACGGTTCCATCCCCGTTTAAATCATAGGTCGCCTGAACCTCTCCCTTCTCTATGGCATCCACCAGCAGATCCGCATCCGACTGATTCAAACTTCCATCCCCGTTCACATCTCCCAGCCGCAGCAGTCCCGGATGGCTCTGGTCCGTAAAATTCCCGGCCACTGCTCCCGTATAAAGCTGTACCCGGTATCCCAGATTTTCCACCTGGATCGTCTGTGTATAAGCTACAAAGCCGGCTGCCGTAACAGTCAGGGTATAGGTCCCCGCCTGCAGATCGGAAAAGAGTACCGACACTCTAGCTGCTTCCTTATCCTCCTCCTTGGATCCGGGAAGCAGAGCCGTGCCGGAATGCTCCTGAACCCCCTTCAGGGAAACATGGAATTCCCGTGGAGATTCAATCCGGACTCCCGCTGTGATCAGCACCTCCACAGAGCCAGACATGGTACTTTTAGCCCCAGACTCGCCCTCAGGATTCCCGGATTTGTCCTCTCCCTCAACTGTGGTTTTAGGCTCCTGGGTCTGGGAATCTCCCGATCCCTCTGGATTCTCTTCCCCGCTGCCGCTCTGAGAGGTTCCGTCCCCTGGCTGGCTTTCGCCTGCAGGCTGGTCTCCTCCCTCCGACTTACTTCCACTTTCCGGCTGGTTTCCTCCTTCCGGCTTACTTCCATCCTCCGGCTGGTCTTCTCCTTCCGGCTTACTTCCATCTTCCGGCTGGTTTCCTCCTTCCGGCTGGCTTTCGCTCCCCGGCTGGTCTCCTCCTTCCGGTTTACTTCCATCCTCCGGCTGGCTTTTGTCTCCCTCGTTCTCCCCAGAGTTCTCCGAACCAGATTCTCCCTCTGGAGCCAGAGGAAGCTGTCCTCCATCCTCAATGGAAACGACCTTCTGATCCTCCCCCACCGTAATCGTTTTTACTGTCTGAACCGCTTCCTGTGCAGTCACATACAGGCCCTGTGAAGAAATCACAAGGATTCCTGCCAGCACACCTGCGGCCGCTCTGGAAAACCATTTACTCATTCGTCTCTCTCCTGTTTCTCCATTTTATAATCAAAACCTCTGTTCCATAGAGCGCGCATTCCCCATAAGGCTTATGTCACAGGCCTTTTTCGAGGAGGGATAAAAAGGGATCAGAGAAATAACTCTCCCTGATCCCCGATCAATTTATTGCACTTTGTCTATCCGGCACAGCCTGCATGAGATACCTTTTGTCCGGCAGGCCGCCTATACTCTGGACAGATACTCTCCGGTACGGGTATCAATCTTGATTTTATCGCCTACTTCCACAAACAGCGGTACATAAACCGTGGCTCCAGTCTCCACAACCGCCGGCTTGGTGGCGCCAGTGGCCGTATCCCCCTTGAAGCCAGGCTCTGTATCCGTGATATCCAGCTCTACAAAGAGAGGCGGCTCTACAGCGAATACATTGCCATTGTGGGAGCATACCTTCACCATTTCATTTTCCTTCACAAATTTCAGAGCATCACCGATGTCGTCCGCATTCAGCGCAATCTGATCAAAGGTATCCGTATTCATGAAATGGAACAGATCTCCGTCTGTGTACAGATACTGCATATCCTGGCGGTCAATACGCGCCGCCGGAAACTTCTCCGTAGGACGGAAAGTCTTCTCCACCACACCGCCGTTGATAATATTCTTAAGCTTTGTACGGACAAACGCTGCGCCTTTTCCCGGCTTTACATGCTGAAACTCCATAATCTGGTAAACATTTCCTTCAATCTCCAGCGTAACTCCATTTCTAAAATCTCCTGCTGAAATCATTCTGATTATTCCTCCTATTGTGTCATCCCTGCAAACCGTCTGCCTGACACAGGCCCATTTCCCGCATTTTGGCTCTCACGCGCAGTACATGCATATTTCCTATATATCTTATACTAAATCCTCTGATATTTCAACTGTTTTTTGCCCCGGCAATGCTTTATCCATCTCTTCTTGCCCGATTTATCTTGGCAAACAGGGAGTCATCCCAGCAAATAGGGAATCACTATCCGTCCCACTGCAGCCAGCGCCAGGAGATGAACCGGATAAAACACATAGAAAAAATATTTGGGCTGCCTTCCCCGTGTCCCATTGTAGAAATGGATGGGAAGAAAGGCCAGGGCTCCGATAAACTCGATACCGCCGTATAAAAACAGGCAGACAACGCCGGCCGCTGTGCATAAGGCTCTGCGCCCCCGGAAAAGATACAGGACTTCTATAAACGCCACGCCAAAGGCGCCGTAATCCGTGTGCAGGATGTCTGCCAGAACGGCCGCAGCCACGGCTGTCAGAATGCCAAAAATACGCTTTGGTCCCTTAAAATATTCCAGAGCCCAGATTCCTAGAAGGCCCAAAAGCAGAGTGAAAAATACATTCTGATACTGCAAGTAAAAGGGCAATCCCCGGAAAGCCAGGTCAAAGGGCACCTCAGAAACCAGGCAGAAAATCCCCAGCCGCAAGGCATATTTCCTGATATTCCTGGTGTGGCAGAAGCCCTCCACCAGAAGAAAGCAAAAAATGGGGAAAGCAATTCGTCCCACCATGCGCAGATAGCGGTCCAGCAAGAGCAGGTTGTCAATCCAGAAGTCGGGCAGATCCCAAAAGCCCTGATAGGGCGCGGTCCCAAATCCGTTCAGCACATATATCTCAAACAAGCTTCCACCCAGGTGATCTATAAACATGGTCACAATGGCAATCCATTTCAGGGCGCTTCCGCTAAGTCCCCAGACCCTGGAGGGAATATTCTCCCGCCGTCCCGGTTCCCCTGCACTTATGCGCTCTGTTCCTGTCCTCTCTCTTGCATCCGGTCTGCACTCCATGGTTGGTCCTCCCCGCTCTCTTCTCTGTCATTCCTGCATCCTTGGCTCTTGCCCTCATATCTTCCACAGTTTTCCGTTTCCTGCCTTTTCCCAGATTCCTCTCCTCTTGCCTGTGCAAACCTTTCGGAAAACCTTCCGTCCCTTACTGCTTCTTGGCCACCTCTCCCTGCTTTTTGTAAATCGATCCCCCAGGCACGCAGCCCCGGACAGAGGAAAGGGGATAAATGTTGCTCTCTTTGGCAATAACAGTTCCCGGGTTCAGCACGGAGCCACAGCCCACCTCTACCAAATCTCCGATCATAGCGCCAAATTTCTTCAACCCTGTCTCCAGATCCCCGTCCGGCATATGTACCTTTACCAGCTGCTTATCCGACTTTACGTTGGAGGTAATAGAGCCGGCTCCCATGTGGGCCCGGTATCCCAGAATGGAGTCTCCCACATAATTGTAATGGGGCACCTGTACCTTATTAAAGAGGATCACATTTTTCAGCTCTGTGGAATTGCCCACCACAGCGCCCTCCCCCACCAGGGCATTTCCCCGGATAAAGGCACAGTGGCGAATCTCCGCGTTCTTCCCGATGATTGCCGGGCCGGTAATGGAGGCTGTGGGCGCCACCTTTGCGGTTTTGGCAATCCAGATATTCTCTCCCTGCTTTTCATACTCCTCCTCCGGCAGGGTTGCTCCAAGCTTCAGGATAAAGGCTCCGATATCAGGAAGCGCCTCCCAGGGATACCTGGTCTTTTCCAACAGGGGCGCTGCCAGGGTCTCTGTCAGGGTATACATTTCTGCTGTCTCATACTGCTTTCTCATAACTGATTTTCCTCCTCTTTCTTCCTGTTTCCATGCCTATGCTGTAACCGGCAGGTTCTATTTTCCTGACGCTGTCTTTTTTTCCGCCGGCTTTTTATAAAACTGCGCAGCCGCGTCAAAACAAGGGCGCAAGGCCTGGCTGTAATTGTGGGCCAGCACCCCGTTTGTCTTGGTGACAATGAAGCGCTCCAGCTTCTCCATGTAATCCCCCTCGGTGATGCTCCCTTCCGCCATCTGAGTCAGTCCCTTTTCCCAGCTGGCCGTAAGCTCCGGGTTCAGAAGGCTGGCAATGGAAGCCCGCACCACGTCATAGATCATTTCCCCCAGAAGAGTGGGGGTAATGATCTGGGTCTTTTTATTCAGGGACAAATACTGAATATGGAGCAGCTTTTTCAGAATTTCCGCCCGGGTGGCGCTGGTTCCGATGCCGCTTCCCCGGATCTGAGCCCGCAGCTCCTCGTCCTCAATCAGCTGCCCTGCATTTTCCATGGCCAGAATCATAGATCCGGAATTGTACCGTTTAGGGGGAGAGGTTTCTCCCTCCTTGATCTGAAACTCCTTCACCGGCACCAATATGCCTTTTTTCAGACCGGACAGGACCTGAAGAAAGGCGCTGTCGCATTTCAGCTCCTGGGTCTCCTCTTCTTTTTCTTTATCTCTATCCTTTTTCTTTCCCCGGTCCGGGGAGGGCAGCACCTTTAGATATCCCTCCTCCAGCAGAACCCGGAAGCCGGCAAAGAGCCGCTCCGTATCCACCCCCAGCACCAGCTGCACCCGCTGGTATACAGCCGGGGGATAAAAGATGGCCAGAAACCGGCGGACAATCACCTCATAAACCTGGCCGGCCAGGGAGGATACGCTACCCAGAGCCCCCAGGCCCTGTCCCGTGGGAATAATGGCATAGTGATCTGTGATTTGCTTGTCATTTACATAGCGGGTCTTGGATAACCCCTGCCAGGCTGTGCCTGCCAGAATCTCCCGGGCATATTCCGCCGTCCGGGCATAGGACGTAAGGCCGGACAGATTTTTTCGGATCTCTTTTGCCACCGCCGTAGATAAAACACGGGCGTCCGTCCTGGGATAGGTCACCAGCTTTTTCTCATACAGCTCCTGGACTATGCCCAAAGTCTCATCTGGACTGATCTTAAAGAGGCGGGAGCACTCATTTTGCAGCTCCGCCAGATTGAAGAGCAAAGGGGGATTCTTCCGCTCTTTCTTGCGCTCCGCCGAAATCAGAATTGCTGTTCCTTCAGGGACGCCGCTTTTCTCTGTAAGCCATCTGCACAGATCCTGGGCATCCTTACGTTCCAGGAAACCATTCTCCTTATAGAGCTTGGGAGACTGAAAATGCCGGGATCCCTCCACGGCTCTCCACTCTCCCTCAAAGGCCATGCCCTCCAGAACGAAGGAACCCAGCACCCGGTAAAATGGGGTCTTTACAAACTCCCGGATCTCCCGTTCCCTGCGAACCACCATTCCCAGCACGCAGGTCATAACGCGGCCCACAGAGATCACCGTGCTGCGCTCCCGGAGATAATTGGAGATGGTGTTGCCATACCGTAAGGTCAGCAGGCGGGAAAAATTGATCCCCATGAGATAATCCTCCTTGGCCCGCAGATAGGCCGCATGGGACAGATTATCGTAGTGGGACAGATCCTTGGCCTCCCGAATTCCCCGCAGAATCTCCTCCTCTGTCTGAGAATCAATCCAGACCCTGCGTCGTTCCTTGCCCTTTACTCCTGCCATCTGTTCCACCAGACGATAGATGTATTCTCCCTCCCGTCCGGAATCCGTGCACACATAAATCCGTTCCACATCCTCCCGGTTCAAAAGACCAGCTACAATCTCATACTGCTTTTTCACCGAGGGAATGACTTCGTATTTAAAAACCTTAGGCAGAAAGGGAAGGGTTTCCAGGCTCCATCTCTTCAGACGCTGGTCATAAGCCTCCGGATAGCTCATAGTGACCAGATGGCCCACACACCAGGTCACAATGGAGTCTTGCCCTTCCAGGTATCCGTCTCTCCGGGAGGCGGATAACTTCAGGACCCGGGCGAATTCCTGAGCCACGCTTGGTTTTTCTGCAATAAAAAGTGATTTTCCCATAGATCTTCTTTCTTCGTTGTACTTCTTTGTCCGTGTTTTACCGGTTCCTGCGCACATAGGCAATGGCGCTCATACCAGCCTGCGCACCCTCCCCCACGGCCGTGGAGATCTGAAGAAGTCCTCCGATACAGTCCCCGGCAGCAAAAAATCCAGGGATATTGGTAGCCATCTTCTCGTCCACAAGAATTCGGTTATTCTCCACCTGCACGCCGATCTTCCGGGCCAGATCCACAGCCCCGGCGCTTCCCAGAGCCACAAATACCCCGGAAACCAAAATCCTGCTTCCATCCGCAAAGGCCACTGCCTCCACCAAGTCTTCTCCCTCGATTCGTAAGACCTGCTCCTTCTCCACCCGGATCCCCTCCGGTACCTGGCCTTCCGGCTCCTTTCCGTCTGTACAGAGAATACAAGCCCCTGCCACAGGAAGCAGCTGGCTTAACTCATGGAGGGCATACTCCCCATGTCCCAGCACAGCCACCGTCTTCCCACGATAAAAAAAGGCGTCGCACACAGCACAGTAGCTGACACCCTTTCCCTCGTGCTCCGAAAGCCCCGAAATATTCCCTTTTTTCCGGGAGGCCCCGGTAGCCAGGATCACGGCCCTCGCCTCAAAAGTCTCCTGCCTGCAGGCGATCTGAAAAGTACCGGTCCAGGAGATTCCCAGAACCTCATCCTCCGACAGATCCGCCCCCAGGGTCCGGGCCTGATTCCTGGCATTTTCCACCAGCTCACAGCCGGATATAGGCGCGGGCATGCCAAAATAATTCTCAATCAGCTCCGCCTTGGCCAAAGCCCCTCCATCCTTACCGATAACCAAAGTACTTAACCTTGCCCGGCTGGTATACAGAGCCGCCGATAAGCCGGCAGGCCCTGCCCCGATAATCGCCACATCATACATCATAGCCTAAATCCCCAGAAAAGCTTTCAGATGACCCTGATCCGCAAAGCCGATCTGGGTTTTCGCCACCTTTCCTCCCTCAAACAGCAGCAGGGTGGGAATGTTCATGACCCGGAACTGCTGAGCCAGCTCCATCTCCTCATCCACATTCACCTTGGCAAAAACCACAGCGTCCGTCTCCTCAGAAAGGGCGTCCACCACCGGCCCCTGAGCCATACAGGGCCCGCACCATACCGCCCAGAAGTCCACCAGAACCGGCTTCTGGGATTTTAATACCACTTCCTCAAAATTTGCCTTTGTCACCGTAACAACAGCCATTGTCTATCCCTCCATTTTCATTTATATGCTATGTTTGTCGCTATTTGCCAATCTTCTGCGTTCTGACTCCATCTTTCTCATAAGAACTTCGCAACATATCCTTGCAGGAATATGAAAAGAATGATCGCCGGGAGCACCCATTTGATGTAAATGCGCACCGCCCTGGGAAATGCCAGTCCCTTTCCTGTGTTGGCCTCCTCCAGAAAACGGTCCCATCCCCAGCCATAGCGGCTGGTACAAAAGGCCACATAGACCAGAGAGCCCAGGGGCAGCACATTGTTGCTGACCAGAAAATCCTCCAGATCCAGCACTGTGCTTCCCGGCCCTAAGGGCTGAAAGCCGCTCCAGAGATTAAATCCCAGCACACAGGGAATGGAGAGCAGACAGATCGCCAAACAGGAGCGCACTGCCGCTTTCTTTACACTGCAGCCTGTCAGATCCGTGGCAAAGGAAATCAGGTCCTGGAACACTGCCACAATGGTGGATATGGCCGCAAAAAACATGAAGATAAAGAACAGGGTTCCCCAGAGTCTTCCTCCCGGCATAGCCTGGAATACATGGGGCAGAGTGATAAATAACAGATTAGGCCCTGCGTCCGGCTGAATATCATAGGCAAAGCAGGCAGGGAAGATAATCAGACCCGCCATAAAAGCCACAATGGTATCCAGCACCATCACGTTCACCGCCTCACCGGTGAGCCGCTGTTCCCGGCCGATATAGCTGCCGAAAATGGCAATGGCTCCCATGCCGATGCTCAAGGTAAAAAATGCCTGCCCAAGGGCTGCAAACACAGCCTCCCCAAGCCCCGCTTCCATAAGCTTGCCAAAGTCCGGCCGCAGATAGAATTCCAGTCCTTCCCGGCCGCCCTCCAGCATCAGGGAATTAATCACAAGAGCCAGCATAAGCACCAGAAGACTAATCATCATGATCTTGGTGATCTTTTCCACGCCCTTTTGAAGTCCGGCCGCGCAGATCACAAAGCCCAGCACCACCACCAGCACCATAAGGCCTGTCATCAAAGCCGGATTTCCCAGCATGGCTCCAAATTCACCCTCGACGCCTGCCGCATCCATATTCTCGAAATCTCCCCGAGCCATTTTCAGTACATAATATGCCATCCAGCCGCCAATCGTTGTATAAAACATCATCAGCAGATAATTTCCCGCCATGGCCGGATATTTAAACAGATGCCATTTTGTTCCCTTTGGCTCCAGGCGGTCAAAGGAAAGCGCCACGCTCCGCTGGCTGGCCCTGCCTACCGCAAACTCCATGACAATCACCGGAAGTCCCAGAATAACCAGAAATAGCAGATAAATCAACACAAAAGCCGCGCCCCCATACTGTCCCGTAATATAGGGAAAACGCCAAACATTTCCAAGGCCGATTGCACATCCAGCTGAGATCAGAATAAACCCCAGCCTGGAAGAAAACTTTTCTCTTTCCATCATAACTCCCCTTCTAAAAATCGTTTCCGTCCAGACAAAAATTTATTCCTATTCCGTAAAACAGGCCTTTATATTTTTTCAGACGGATAAGGCAGCGCATCTCTTTGCTCTGCCCTTCTGGAACATTATAACAGCATCCCTGTGAAAATAGCAAGAGGAAATCCGTCCTGCCTCATTGATTTTATTTACAGACGTATCATTTTTGTGCACACCTGCTGAAGAAGAGGCTCGCTGTGGCTTACAGCCAGAAGCCCGATCTTTCGCCGGCCACATTCTTCCATGAGAAAATTCCAGATCTGGCTCTGGGTGATAAGGTCCAGCATGGTACTGATCTCATCGGCCAGCAAAAAACGGGTCCTCTCTCCTAAGACCCGCGCAATACAAAAACGCTGCAGCTCCCCGCCGGAAAGCTCCGCCGGATACCGGTTAAGCCAGGCATCCTCAATGCCAAGCTCCCGGATCACCCGCTCCTCCACATGGTCTCCCTCCTCCAGCACCTTTCTCATGCGGAGCCTGGGATTAATGACCTGCTCCGGGTGCTGCCAGATCATCTGCACCGGGCAGTATCTCCCGTAGGAGGATAAAGGTTTTCCATCCAGGAGAATCTCTCCCGCGTCTGGCTTCTCATATCCCCCCAGAAGCTTGCAGATGGTAGTCTTCCCAAAGCCGCTGGGAGCCACAAGCCCGGTGCGTTGGGAGCTGTCTGCCTGTATACTGAAATTTTCCACAATATTCCTGCCATTTTTATCATAGCAAAACGTCACATTCCTGGCCTCTAACATCATGTCTTTGATCCTCTTTCTCCTGAACTTCCTCTGCATTGCCCGCCGCAGTTACTCTGCATGAATACAGCGCACCCGGCCTCCCCGCAGTTCCCGCCAGGGAATCGGGCTCTCACATTCCTGCGTGCAATGGATACACCTGGGTCCAAAGGGACATCCAGAGGGCATCTGTGCCGCATAGGGCTGGGTGCCGGGAATCGGCGTAAATCCGTTCTGGGGCATGGCCCGAAACAGGGCCCTGGAATAGGGATGACGAAGCTTTTCCTCCAAAGAAAAATCCGACGCATCCGCCTCCTCTATGGTGCTTCCCGCATAGAAAACCACGATCCGATCCGCAGTCTGGGTGGCAAGCTCCAGGTCGTGGGTAATGAGGAGCACGCCGGCCCCTGTGTCTGCCAGCTCCCGAAAATGCTCCATGACTCGTCTGGCAAGCTTCATCTGAAGACCAGGGGTGGGCTCGTCTGCAATGACAAGCCTGGGCGTCTCCATAAGCGCCGTGGACACCAGCACCCGCCGGTTCATGCCTCCGGACAGTTCAAAGGGGTAAAGACCTGCCACTTCCGGGGACAGGGAATATCCCTCCAGGATGCTCTTTACCTTTTCCCGGGAGGCCGGGTCCTTTTTTCCCTTGCGGATCTGGGGGCCGATTTTCATAAGGGGATCCAAAAAGGCAATGCTCTGGGGCACCAGCACGATCTCCCTGCCCCGAAGCTCCTTGATCCTCTCCCTTCCCAGCTCCTGCCCTTCGTAATATATATGGCCCCCCTGTCTGGCATTGTAGGGCAAGATTCCCAGCACTGCATGCGCCAGCAGGCTTTTTCCCGAGCCGCTGGAACCCACCACTGCCGTAATCTCGCCCTTACGGATACTCACATTCAGATCCCGGATTACCTGCAGATCTTCCTTGGCCAATCCTTTCTGATATTGGGCAAAGGATACGGACAGATGTTCGATCCGCAGCACCTCGTCCGGCTGCCAGGGGCGCTCCGGCTGGATCTTCACCTCCTGCTCTTCTGGTTTTCTTTTCCTGATTCTATGCATCCTATCCACGCTTTCTCTCAACTTTTTTATCCTCAGTTCTGCATCGGCTTACATATGGGCGCTGCCCGGATCCAGAAGCTTTCGCAGGCTCTCTCCCGCCACGTCAAAGAGCATAACCGTGGCCACCAGCAGCAGGCCTGGAAATACTGCCAGCCACCATTTTCCCATAACCAGGTATTTCATGCTCTCCGACAGAATCACCCCAATGGCAGGCTGCTCCGGGGGCAGTCCAAAGCCCAGGAAGGTAATGCTGGCCTCATGGAGAATGGCATGGGGAAACATCAAAATCAATCCCACCAGAAACTGGGGGAAGAGATGAGGCAGCATATGCCTGCACACAAGAGTAAACTCCCCTACGCCAAGCTTCTTGGCAGCCTTGATATAGGGTGCCTCCCGAAGCTGCAGCACCTCTCCCCGCATGACCCGGGCCAGAGAGGTCCAGTGGGTCAGGGCCACGCCCGCCACCACTCCCCGAAAGCCCTTGCCGCAGGCATAGGAGATGAGTATCAGCAGCAGGATATGGGGGATTCCCATAACCAGATCTATAAGCCAGGTAACTGCGGAATCCATAGTCCTTCCCAGCGCCGCAGCCGTGCCCAGAACAGCAGCAGCCAGGGCGCTGACTCCGGCAGCCAGAAGGCCAATGCGGATGCTCATGGACAGTCCAGTGAGGGTGCGCAAAAACATATCTCTGCCCATCCAGTCCGTTCCAAAGGGGTAGCGCGCACAGGGCGCCAGATCCTTTCTGGAAAAATCTGTGACCTGGGCCTGCTCCGCAAACAGCTGGCCCCACAGGGTAATTGCCCCCAGAAAGATCAGGGCAGACAAGAACAGCACCAGAGTCCTCTGCCTGCCGTTAAGCCATGCTTTCCTTTCTCTCATTGCCGGATCTCCCCCTTTCGAATTCGGGGATCCACCACCCCATAGAGCAGGTTGGCCGTGAGATTCCCGCCGAAAACAATAGCCGCGCTGATCACCGTGATTCCAAGCAGCAAGGGCACGTCGCTTCCCAGCCCTGCCGTCACCGCCGCCTGGCCCAGACCCGGATAGGAGAAAATCTGCTCCACCAGTACAGAGCCTCCGAAAATCTCGCTGATGGAACCAAACTGCAAGGTCAGGGCTGGCAGGGCAATGTTGCGCAGCACATGATTTTTAAGTAGAGACCAGACACCTTCTCCCCTGGCCCTGGCAAAGAGCACATAGTCGCTCTCCATGACCTCAATGACCTTTTCCCTGGTATGCAGGGCAATATTAGAAACACCTGTGATACTCAAGGTCAGGGCCGGCAAAATGGCGTGGCGCACCCGGTCCAAAACTGTCACGCCGCTGGCCTCCACCCCAATGGGCACGGAGAGACCAATGGGCAGCCATTTCAGCCACACCGCAAAGACAATCAAGAGCACCAGGGCCAGCCAGAAGGCCGGGGTGCTGGCCATTACAAGAGAATACCCCCGGATAAGCTTATCCGGCAGACGCCCCTGATTCCATCCTGCCCCAATGCCCAGCACAAAGCCCACAAGCCCGGAGAGAAGCCAGGCGATGGCCATAAGCCACAGGGAATTCACAAGCTTTACGCCAATCACATGGGAGACCGGCTGCCGGTACAGTAAGGAATCTCCCATATCTCCCCGAAAGAAATCTCCAGCCCAGGCCAAATACCGCTCCAGAGGCGGCTGATCCACCCCCCAATATTCCTCCAGCCTGGCGATCTGCTCCTGGCTCATGGAGCCCAAGGCCACCTGCCCCACATTGGCCTGCAAAGGGTCAATGGGGGACACGCTGACCAGCCAAAAGGCTGCAAGGCTTACTCCCAGAAGCAAAAGCATCATGCGTATAATTTTTTTTCCTGCCCAGACTCCGTAACTTTTCATAACCAACCTCTGTCTCTATTTCCAGCTCCACTGATCCACATTGTTTACAATAGACCATCCATGTCCATGGGGATGAAGCTTCTGCTCCGCCACCTGAAGGCCGCTTCTGGACCAGTAAAGATGATCGATATTCACCAGCCAGATCCAGGGAATATCTCCCTCCTGGGTAATTCCGCCAGTTCCGTCCCACTGGGCCTTCTGCCACAATTCATAGGACTCCTGCAGATCCACAGCCGCCAGGGCCTGATCCATATAAGCGTCTACTTTTTCATTAGCATAAGGGGAATACCCGGCGCTTCCGTCCTCCAGGGTGTGATAGATATTGTAGAGCTCCATGGGGGTATGCGCTCCCCATCCCCACATAAGGGGCTCTCCCAGAGCTCTGGTATAGGCCGTATCCCAGCCCACGCCCTCTATAGCCACATCAATGCCAAGCTCCTTTAGCTGATTGGCTGTTTCCGCAGCCAGGGCCTGGCGAACGGAATCGCTGGCCGCATACAATAGGGTAAAACCGGCTTTCACACCGTCCTTTTCCCGCATCCCCTCCGGTCCTTCCACCCAGCCCGCCTCATCCAGAAGCTGTCTGGCCCCTTCCGGGTCATATTCCACCTTTGCGGCAGGATTGTACCAGGGCATCTTATCGCACACGCTGTAGGCCGGAGTCCCATGCCCATTCAGCACATTGGCGATCATTTCCTCCCGATCCAGGCCTATGTTTATGGCGCGCCGCACCCGCACATCACTGGTAAAGGCATTGCCAATGGTCACCCCATCCTTTGTTTCCGGATCTGTTGCAGGCAGGTTAAAGCCCCGATTGTCCACGGTCTCAAAGGAGAGCAGCTCATATCCCTCCACGGTCTGATCCGCGTAGGAAGCAGCCGTGTAGGCCAGATCCACCTGGCCGGCCATGGCCGCCGTAAAGGCTGCGTCCTCCTCCATAAACAGGATAGTCACCTGCTTCATCCCGGGCGCTTCCCCGTAATAATCCGGGTTGGCCTCCAGGATCACCTGCTGCCCCTTATCCCATTGTTTTAGCATATAGCGGCCGGAGCCAATGGGATGCTGCCCATAATCCGGACCATAGGCATGAGCAGGCACAATCCCCACAATGGCCATGGTGTAAGGCCAGATAGAATAAGGCCTGACCAAATGGAACACCACTGTTCTCTCATCCACAGCCTCCGCCTGCTGCAGCATGGTAAAGTCATTGACCGAGCTGGTCTCCTTCACGGTGTTGTAGGTAAAGGCCACATCCTCTGCGGTGAGAGGCTGCTGGTCCGTAAACTTCACATCATCCCGAATGGTCACCGTCCAGGTCAGACCATCCTCACTCACCTGCATATCCGTAGCCAGGTCATAGCCGATCTTAAGATCTGCCGTGGTTACAGTCAGCGTGCTCTGGATCAAAGGCTCATGCACATGCTCTCCGGCTCCCCAGCCATAGGCCGGGTCAAAGCCCGCCTCCGGCTCGGAATTCACACCCATGGCAACAATCACCGAATCCTTCCCGGCAGTCTCCTCCATAGCCTGAGACAGCTCCGTTTCTTCCCCCTCCTGCCGGGGAGCGCTTCCCAGGTCCTTGTTATTGCCGCAGCCCCAGAAAAAGCCTGCCAGCACAGCCATGATCCATAAAAAACAGAAATTTTTCCTCATAAGTCTCACCAATCCTTTCTATCCTGTTATATCCTAAAAATCTCAGCGCTTGACTACGGAACCAGTATACCCTATCGTTAATTCATTAACAAGCCACCCGGGGGGATATTTTAGCGAAAAAGTTCAGCCAGAATCCAGACGGCTGGCAAATCCAGCTCGCTGGAATTTGACAGTTGCTCTAGGTTCTGAGGGAGCGCCCGTCTATGAGCAAAAAGAGCTGCGTCAGCAGCGGAGAGCGCTGCAAGCGCGGTTTTGCGAATGGGCGCGGGCTGAACGGACGGCTGGCAATAACTTTTTTAAAAAGTTCAGCCAGAACCCAGACGGCTGGCAAATCCAGCTCGCTGGAATTTGACAGTTGCTCTGGGTTCTGAGGGAGCCCCCGTCTATGAGCAAAATAATATCCCTGTTGGAACCCTCAGACTTCACACCGAGGTTCCTAACAGGGATATCATTCCTTATGTGCAACAGAAAAATTCTTACTTTTCTTTCACCTGCTTCAAATTCTCGTCCATCCACACCACCTGATTGCGGCCGCTCTCCTTGGCGTCATACAGCATGGCATCGGCGACTTTCAGGTAATAATCATAGGTCTTTTCCACCGACGGGATCACTGTCACGCCTCCGATGCTGATGGTGACCCACTGAGATACGGAGGGGTCATGGGGAATCTGAAGCTTCTCCACCTCCATACGGATCTTCTTTAAATGCTCAAAGGCTTTCTCCATGCTGTCCCCGATCAAAAAGGCCACAAATTCCTCTCCTCCATAGCGCGCAAAAAAATCTGTGCTGCGCCTAAGGTGCGTGGAAACCGTCTTTGCCACCCCTGCAATCACCTTGTCCCCTGCGGGGTGACCGAATTTATCATTGTAAGCTTTAAACCGGTCAATATCAAACATACAAATGGAAAAGGGAATCTGCAGGCGGGCGGCTTCCTTCCACTTCATTACACTATAGTTGTCATGCTGTCTTCTGTTTGCCACCCCGGTCAGCTGATCCGTATTGGACTGGTACTCCACCTGCTTCCGGTAATTATACAGCTTCACATGGGTGTTGACCCTAGCCTTAACCGTCAGAGGGTGGAAGGGCTTGGTAATATAATCCACCGCGCCCAGAACAAATCCCCGCTGTTCACTTTGCACATCGGATAGGCTGGTGATCAAAATCACCGGAACACTCTGGGTAATAATCTCCTCCTGCAGCTTTTTCAACAGAGTAAACCCATCCATATCCGGCATAATCACGTCCAGAAGAATCAGAGAATACTTCTCCGTATCCGCAAGACGAAGCCCCTCCTCCGCCGTATGCGCAAGGGTGATTTCATAATCATCATCTAAAATAGATTTTAACATGGTTGCCTGCAATACACTGTCATCCACAATTAATATTTTTTCCATCCCTATTTTCTCCTTCTATCCTACTTCTGTTTATTTTCCGTTTGCCTGCCTCGAAAACTCCTCCACAGCCGTGTCTACATCCTCTCCGGCTCCGATCTTCTGAAGCATTTTCCACCATCCCTCACGGGCATCCGCCCATCCAGGCGTTACCTGATAGTAATCACCCATGTATTGTGAAAAAAAACTATATTCTTCCATCAAAAGATCGTTTTCATATACCTCTTGCATATCCCGGACCGGCCAGACCGAAGAGACCAGAACAGCTCTCTTATAGCATCGATCATTTTCTGTCAGATAGCGGATAAATGTCTTGGCAGCCTGCACTCGCTTTTCATCCCCATTGTCAAAAATACCGAACCCCCAGATTCCTCCCTGAAGCCTTGGTTCTCCCTGGCTTACCGGAAATGTCATGGGAAAGATCTCAAAATCCAGCTCTGGATTATTCACAATCTGTATGGTCTCAATGGATACGTTCCAGCAGAACGCCATGGCCAGTTCCCCTCTGCAAAATTGAGCGATCTCATCCGCAGAGGTCATATCCGGCTGAAACGCTATACCCTCCAGATCCTGCAGAAGTCTTAGCGCCTGCTTATTTTCCTCACTGTCCACTGTATAAATGCTGTGGGAATCATCAGTAAAATTCCCCCCATACAGGTTGTTCACCAATGCCCGTGTTCCCTGATCTCCACTCTGATTTTTACAGTAAATAACGCCTGAACGCTCCTGTCCGTAAGCAGTCAGGGCCTGAATTGCCTTTACAAACCCCTCTGTGGTCCAGGTATGGTTTTTTTCATCAATATACTGCAGAGCCCCTGCCTCCCGGAAGAGATCATAATTAATCGCCATACAGTGAGCAGTCATGCAAACCGGAAATACATAGTATTCTCCATTGCTGTGCTGACAGGCATTGCGGATATTTTCATAAATTCCCTGGGCTTTATCCGATTCCCACAGATCGGATAAGTCTTCCATAAGACCTTGCTCTCCCCATTCAGCCACCAGCCGTTCTGGTCCCTCAAATACCAGATCCGGTCCATTCCCCTTCTGTATGGCTTCCCGAATCTTCTGATCCCCGTCGTTATAATCCAGGCATTCCACATTGACATGGATTTCCGGATGCTCTCTTTGAAAACTGGTAATCAGACCGGATACGGAAGTCTGATTTCCCCAGTTTCCTACGGGAAATGTCCAAAGACTGATCTCCGTTATCTGGTCGCTTTCCTCCTGTGTTTCAACCAGATCCATCCTGGCATCCTTCCCGCCGCAGGCAGACAGCACTACAGCCGCAAAGGCCGCCATATATAGAAACCTTATTTTTTTCAACATAAATCCCCCTGTAGTTCTGAGCAAATGGATAGCTTATGCGCGCAGATATTTGCGCAACAGTCCCATCAGCTCCTCCAGATCATATGGTTTTGCCGCATGTTCGTTCATCCCGCAGGCCATGCATTTTTCAATATCCTCCGCAAATGCATCTGCGCTGACCGCAATAATGGGAATCTTCTTGGCATCCTCCCGCAGAAGACTTCGAATCGCCAAAGAAGCCTCATATCCTGTCATAACCGGCATCCTCAGATCCATTAAAATCATATCATACCATCCCGGTTGGGACTGCTCCATTTTCTCCAGGCAGATTTTCCCATTTTCCGCCCATTCCAGTTCTATGCCAAGCTCAGAGAGCATGGACTCGCCAATCTCCCAGTTTAGCTCATTATCCTCTGCAAACAGAATCCGAATCCCTGTAAAATCCAAATCCTCTTCTAATTCTTCCGTCCTGGACTCCTGGATTTTCACAAAAGGCCTCAGCCCCAAATAAAGGCCGGAGCAAAACAGCGGCTTTGCAAGAAAGCTGTTGATCCCTGCCTGCGCAGCCCTTTCCTCCATTTCATCCCATTCTCCGTCTGAAAGAAGAAGGATGGAAATCTTTGTGCCAAAACGTCCATACAGCTCCTGGGCTGCAAGGATCCCGTCGCCTCCTTTGATATCCCAGTCAAGCAGTATAATAGGCTCTTTCCCGCCGCTTACCTGTTCCTCCAGCCAGGCATAAGCGCTGTCCATGTCCTGCACACATTTCGCACGCAATCCGATGGAGTTTATCATTCTCTCCGCAGTCCGGCAACATATCTCATCGTCGTCAATCATAAGCACATCCCTGGTAGGGGGAAGCTGCTCCCATTCCTGCTGCACCATTTTTTCCATGTCAAGGGTTACGTAAAAATCGCTTCCCTTACCTGGCTCGCTCTCCACGCGGATACTGCCTTCCATGGCGTCCACAATGTGTTTGGTAATGGTCATACCCATTCCAGCGCCCTCGCTCTTGTCTACCCGGGCATGATCCTCTCTTGCAAAAGCGTCAAAAATCTTATCCTGAAATTCCTGGGTCATTCCGATCCCATTATCCTTCACATGAAGGATGGAGCGGACATACGCGTCTCCCTTTGGTGACGGCTCCTCGGAAAGAAACAGCTGAATCGTGCCGCCCTTTGGCGTAAACTTCACAGCGTTTCCAATAATATTTAATAAAATCTGGCTTAACCGCACCCGATCCGCGCATATATTCTCGTTTTGGATATCCTGTATGTAAATGTTAAAGTTCTGCTCCTTTTCCTGAATCTGGGGCTGGATTACGATCATGATATTCTGCATGACCTCCCGCAGGGAAACAGGCTCCAAATTTAATGCAAATCCGCCGCTGTCTATTTTTGCCATATCCAGCATATCATTAATCAACCCCAAAAGATGGCGGCTGGATACGCTGATGCGTTTTAAGCACATGCGAATGCGGGCGGCATCCTCCAGATTATTCATGGCAACCAGGGTCATACCCATAATGCCGTTCATGGGCGTGCGGATATCATGACTCATATTAGAAAGAAACTCACTTTTTGCCTTGCTGGCGCGCTCTGCTGTACGCCGCTCCATTTCCGCGGACTGGTACGCCCGGTTCAGCTCCCGCATCTGCCTTCTTGTCTGCCGGAAATACCCGGCAAAAACCACCAGAAGCACGCCTAAAATCAGCGTACAGCATGCCAGGGAACAAAAGGTCCATCTGGCCGTCAGCTGCTCTATGGTCTGATCCAGAGTATTATAGGGCATATACAACAGCAGATACCACTCCGAAGAGGGCAGCATCGTACAGTACAGGTTCCACCGCTTGCCCTCGATTACGATCTCGCTTGCGTAATCCCTACCGTCTTCCATGGCTGTCCGAAGCTGGGTAACATACTGTTCCTGCTCCTCCTTGCTGATTTTTTCAAAATAATTGCCGGTTTCCATATCCATATTCTGCACGATAAACGTTCCGTCCCTGCGGATAATGGAGTAATTGATCATACTGCTGTCAACATTGACAGACAAGGTATCGCCAAGATAGCTCACCGGCAATCCTGCCACCAGGGCAACACTTTTCTCTCCCTCTTCAATCTCATAGGATACCGGAACGCCGATTAGAGCCACCCGCTCCCCATACGCATCTCGTCCCACGCTCACATTTCCTCTTCCTCCCATAATAGAGCTGTGCAAAGCCCCCGGCGCCTCCGGCTGAACCGTAGAGCCGTATATCATATGGAAGTCCCCGTCCTCTGTATAAAATGCCAAATATTCAAATCCCCTGGCGCGAGCGCTGTAGGCCAATTCCACCCGTAACGACTTAGGATCTCTGACCTGCGCAGGCGAGACTGCGTCCACCAGAGCCTCCACCTGTGACAGACGAAGCTCAATAATGGTTTCAAAATGGGCCGCAACCTGCTTGCTCATGCCCGACATATAGATAACGCCTATTTCTTTTATCGCATCTGCACCCATCCGATTCATCCAGATTGTCTGTATATTAAAAACAATCACGCAGAAAATAGATGCCAGTATAAGACTCACTGTCAAAAAACGTGTCGCTTTATGCTGCATAGCTAAACCTCCCTGAATAGAAAGATAAATCATTCAAGTTTATCTATTATAGCATATACTGTATTCCCCCTCAAGGAAACTAGGAAACTTATCCTATTCTTTTTTTATTTTTGATACTGTTCACTTTGTTCCCAGTACTATTCCCAAATCACCCAGTTTAAATCGGCCACAGCTGCAAGACGAGCCCTGCCAGCACGGCCACAGCATAGAGCAGCGCCAGAATCCCTGCACATTCTCTCCTGCTATTATCCATACGGAAAAGCACCACCAGGCCCAAGCCCGCTCCCGAGCAAAGGCCCGCCACTGCAGCCCCAAAGCTTATCCCCCCTGCCAGATATAGCTCCGCCAGCAGCACAGAGGCTGCGCAGTTGGGAATAAGCCCTATGAGAGCCGTCAAAAAGGGTTGAAGCCCGCGATTCCGCCCCAACAGAAGAGCCAGACGCTCCATTCCCCACAGCTCCAGAAGCAGATTCAAAAACAGGGTAATCAGAAACAGCCACACAAAAATCCGCAGGGTGTGAACCAGGGCCGGACGCAAAATCCCCCTGGAATCGTGACAGCCGCAGCTGTGACACAGATCCCCAATCTCCTTTTTCGAATCCCGTCTTCCAAACAACAAATCCGCCAGACATCCGCCCAGGATCCCGATGACAAGCTTAGCCAAAAGCAGGCTTCCAATAAGACTCTTTTGTCCCGGATGCCCCAGAAAAATCAGCACTGCTTCATCCGAGGTGGACAAGAACACGGCCAGCAGGGTTCCCAGGGTAATCACCCCGCCGGAATATAAGTTGGCCGCAGCCGCAGAAAAACCGCACTGCGGAACCAGGCCCAGCACAGCCCCCAGCACCGGACCCGCCTTTCCCGCCCGGGAAAACCATGTTCCGGTTCTGTGACCGGCATAATGCTCCAGCGCCTCCATTAGCAAAAATGCCAGAAACAAAAATGGTACAGTCTTCAGCGCGTCCCAAAGCGCATCCAGACATGCATCTATGATCATCATTCTATCATCCTTTTCCAGCTAATCAAGCAGTTTATATCCCCCATATTATGCCCCGCCTGTCTGCTCCATGCGGCTTATAATGATAAAATCTTAACATTCTTTTTAGATTTTGGCAAGCCTTTTCCAACATGATGTTTTCAACATGAAAAAGAAAGGCTTTCTGCAGATTCTATTCCGCCTAAAGCCCTTCCTGATATTTTGGCAAAGCACTCCCTGCTGCACTGTTTTAGTTCCCTCCATGGAGCGCTCCCAAATCCTTTTCTAAATCGTCTGCTGTGAACATGCATCCCCCGCCAGGGCATCCGCCACATGCTGTACATACATGCGCCGAATGCCTGCATATTCTCCCAGCCCTTTCATAAAGCACTCCACCTTAAATCCCGCTTTTTCAAACTGGCTCCTCCAGGAGTCCTGGTCCTCCCCGGACATATCGTGGATGGCATGGTCTCCGGCCACCACCATAAAGGGAGCTAAAAGCACTCTCCTGGGAGCAAAGGACTGAACCATTTTCATCAGGCTCTCCAGGGACGGGTAGGCCTCCACGGTTCCCAGAAATACATGGGGATAGCCCAGATCCTTAAAGGTGTAATCCAAAGCCGCATACACAGTATTTGCATAGTGGGTGGTGCCATGGCCCATAAATACCAGCGCATCCTTTGTGTCAAGCTCCGGAAACTCCGCCATTACCGCCTGGATGGCTTCCTGGCTGTCCTCGGTAGTGGTCAAAAGCGGATTTCCGAATACCACCCGCAAAAAACGGTCTCTATATTCCTGTACATCCGCCTTCATCTGGTCATTCTCCACCCCGTTAATAATATGGGTGGGCTGTACCACCAGCTCCGTAATCCCATCTGCAAGCATGGCCTCCACAGCCTCTGTCACAGTGGGCACCCGGATCCCGTCCCGCCTAAGAAGCTTGGCAATAATCATCTTGCTGGTCCAGGCCCGGTACAGCTCATACTCCGGATAGGCCGCCTGAATTTCCTCCTCAATCTTATCAATGGTCTTTTCCCGGGTCCGGTGAAAGGTGGTGCCAAAGCTCACCACTAAAATTGCTTTTTTTGTCTTATGCTCCATGGCTCTTTCCCCGCTTTTTCCTCTATAGATCTTTAAATCTTCTGTTCTTCCCCTCTATGCCTCTTGTCCTTTAACTGCCTGCTCCTTGCGGGTGCGCTCCCGAAAGGTTCCGAAGGCATAGCCGATAACTCCGGCTCCCAGGGCCGCCTGCAGACAGAACAGCAGGCTCTCCGTCTCTCCTCCCGGCGGCTCCAGCACAGGGTCCGCCCAGGGTTCATACTCCGGATCCAGCTGTGCGATCACGCCCTCCGCTTCTCCGTCCGCTCCGCCAAACTCTGAATTCTTCACCGTCATAAGGGGAATCACGGCAATCAGCGCGCAGGCTGCCAGCAGCACTACCACAAGCTTTCCTTTAGACATTTCCTCTTCCTCCCTTCAAAAAGCCAATTTCCCGAAGCTCCAACTTGGCGTAGGTTTCCAGTCCGATGACTACCACCACAGAGATCAATCCCTCAATTACTGCCAGAGGAATCTGGGTAGCCGCAAAGATTCCCAGAAACTTTGCCACAGAAACTCCCAGGCCGCCTGCGGCTGCGGAATAGGCCAACCCCAACTGGAGAGAGGTAATGCAGTAGGTAAACAGATCTCCCAGACTGGCCGCCAGGAACACGCCTGCATATTTGGGCATACCCTCTTTTTTCTTAAACAGCTGCCAGATGGCAAAGGTGAGAAGCGGGCCCGCAATAGCCATGGAAAAGGTGTTGGCTCCCAGGGTAGTAAGCCCGCCATGGGCCAGCAAAACAGCCTGAAACAGCAGTACAATCATCCCCAACACGCTGGTAGCCGTTGGTCCGAACAAAATGGCGGCAAGCCCGGTCCCCGTCATATGGGAGCTGCTTCCCGTAACGGAAGGAATCTTCAGGGCGGACAACACAAAGGCGAAAGCTCCAGCCATAGCCAAGAGAAGCAGTACCTTGCGGTGCTCCTGAAGCGTCCTGCGGATGGAAATCACCCCTGCCGCCAAAAATGGCAGGCAAAACACCCCCCAGGCAACACAATACTTCAGGGGAAGATATCCCTCCATAATATGCATGGCATTGGCAGCCGGAGCCACACCAAAGGCCAGCGCAAAGGCCGTTATAGCTGCAATCCATTTCTTTTCCCTTCGACTCATAATTTCTCTACTCCTCTCTTGACTTCTCCCCTGCTTTCGCCTACAAAACAAACCTCTTTTACAGAAGCGCAGGGATCCTCCCGCAAAAAAAGCACCTAACTCTTAACTACAGAGCAGGTGCACCCAGACGGCATGCAGGCTTCTCATCTCTCCTTCCCCTCCCTGTCGCTTTGGAAAGTCCGGAACTAAGGGCCTTGACCATTGGCAAGCACCTGGACATCGTTCGTAACCAGAGTGCAAATTAGATTCTGATAGGTCTCCTGACTTAGCCAAAGGCCTTACAGTGGCGTGACCGTATGGGATTCTCACCCATTTCCCGTGTCCTTACCAAGATGCGGCGGACATCAGAATCCATTCAACTTTCTGATGTTTATTTTATCATTTTATGGAGGACTTGTCTACCATTTTTCTATTTTTCTTATCACATCTGTTACTGTTTATTCCATCCCAAGTAACATTGGCAAATTCGTTAAAAAAGAGTTTTTACTGACGAATTGTCACATCCAGCTGATTATATGGAATCTCGATTCCATTCTCATCAAAGGTAAGCTTAATCTGTTCCATCATATCCCAGCGCACCGGCCAGTAATCCGAAGGGCGCACCCAGAAACGGATTTTCAGAACCACAGAACTTTCCGCCAGCTCTGCCACCACTACCATTCGGGATTCCTCCTCCATGACCCGTTCCTCCTGGTCCATCAGCTTTTCCAACAGAACCTTGGCTGCTCTCAGATCTGATTTGTAGGAGATTCCCACATCCAAATCCATCTGCCGCTTATCCTGGGCAGTCACATTCACCAGACTGTTGTTGGCCAGGCTTCCATTGGGAATCACCACCATCCTGTTATCCAAAGTGAGCAGATGCGTATAAAACATCTGGATCTCCGACACCGTTCCCTCCAGACTGTCCTGGATAATATAATCCCCCACCCGGAAGGGCCGCAGCACCAGAATCAGCACGCCCCCTGCAAAATTGGACAGACTTCCCTGAAGGGCAAGTCCCAGGGTGAGCCCCGCCGATCCCGCCAGGGCAATCACCGAGGTGGTATCCACGCCGAATTTGGATACGATTGCCAAAATCAAGATCATATACAGCAGCGCTTTCATGACAGAATCCAGGAACTGTATGACTCCCAGATCTGCCCCTCCCCGCTCCAGAGAGCGGCGGATAAGCTTGCGAATCAGACGGATAATCCTCTGACCGATAAAAAATGTGAGAAGAGCCAGCAGCACCTGAATCCCAAAATTCAAAAGCTTAGGCAAAAGCTCATCCAAATACTGATCCAGCCGGCTAAGATGCTCCACCGCCTGACTGATCTCCGCAGTAGCCTGGTCCATTACCTCTGCAGCATTTTCCATTTCCATAACTATAAGCTCCTGTTTTCCTATCCTCTATAATTCATGCCAGAGTATGAAAGCCGGTCACCCCATGCCCTTGGCACAGGGTGACCGCCATCCAACTCCATAACCATACGGTTACTTTTTTGTATTGTCAGATCCGGCTGACGCCTTTGTCCTGGAAGACCGTTTCTTCACAGCCGGCTTCTTTGCCTCCGTTTTCTTCTCTTCCATCACGGCGGCCGCTGCCTTTCCCTCCGCAGCCTCTGCCTTCTCTTTTACAGGTTCTGCTTTCGGCTCAACTTTCTTCCGGCCTCCCCGGGCTTTTGTCTTGGGCTCCG
Organism: Lachnospiraceae bacterium; assembly: GCA_022796795.1. Taxonomy (GTDB): domain Bacteria; phylum Bacillota; class Clostridia; order Lachnospirales; family Lachnospiraceae; genus RGIG4284. The sequence goes on from JAAWJI010000002.1 coordinate 121,378, forward strand.
CTATTTTCTCTTCCGCCACAGCTGCCTTTGGTTTGGACTCTGCTATTTTCTCTTCCGCCACAGCTGCCTTTGGTTTGGACTCCGCCTTCTTCTCTTCTGTCACGGCTGCCTTTGGTTTGGCCCCCGCTTTCTTCTCTTCTACCGCGGCTGCCTTTGGTTTGGACTCCGCCTTCTTCTCTTCTGTCACGGCTGCCTTTGGTTTGGCCCCCGCCTTCTTCTCTTCTGTCACGGCTGCCTTTGGCTTTCCTTCCGCCACGGCTTCCTTGACCTTGGCTTTCGTCTCCTTCTTAGGCTTCTCTTTGGCCTTCGCCGCCTTCTTCGCCTCTGCTTTTTTGCAGGAGAACACGGTCACTGACATGGGGGGCACTGTGATTTCTATGGAGTCCTCCCGCTCATCACACTCGGACTTCTTAGAGGTCTTTGCCCGGACATTGCGCACATTCTTTCCGCCAAACTCCTCCCGGTCGCTGTTGAAGATTTCCTTGTAGGTTCCCGCAAAGGGCACGCCGATCTTGTGCTTCTCGTATACCAGGGGAGAAAAATTGCACACCACCAGCAGGGTCTCCTCCGGCTTGTCTGTGTTCCGGGTGAACACCAGCATATTTTCATTGGCGGATATGTTGTTGATCCAAGTAAATCCGCTGGGATCAAAGTCCTTTTCGTAGAGGGCGGGATGGCTTTGATAGAACTGGTTCAAGGATCGCACATACTCCTGCATATTCTTATGATCCTGATACTGCAAAAGCTCCCACTCCAGTTGTTCCTTTTCATTCCACTCGTCAAAGGTGGCAAATTCCTGGCCCATAAACAGAAGCTTCTTGCCCGGATGCATCATCATAAATCCATAGGCCGCCCGCAGATTGTCCAGCTGGGAATCCCGGTCTCCGGGCATTTTCCCCACTAGGGTGCTCTTCCCGTGAACCACCTCGTCATGGGACAGACTCAAAATAAAGTTCTCGCTGTAGGCATAGATCATGCTGAAGGTCAGCTCTCCATGATGATACGCCCGGAATACAGGATCGTAATGCATGTATTCCAGGAAATCATTCATCCAGCCCATGTTCCACTTATAGTCAAAGCCCAAGCCGTCCTGCTCCACAGAGCCAGTCACACTGGGCCAGGCCGTGGACTCCTCCGCAATGAGCAGCACTCCCGGATAACGCCTGCGGAACACGGAGTTCAGATGCTTGAGAAACTCCACCGCCTCCAGGTTCTCATGTCCACCGTAGATGTTGGGAACCCATTCTCCATTCTGTTTTCCGTAGTCCAGGTACAGCATGGAAGCCACCGCATCCATGCGGATTCCGTCAACGTGATATTTCTCCGCCCAAAACAGCGCGTTGGCAATGAGGAAATTGCTCACCTGGGGCCGTCCGTAATTATAGATCAGGGTTCCCCAGTGGGGATGGCTTCCCTTTCTGGGATCCAGATGCTCGTAGACGCAGGTTCCGTCAAAGGAGGCCAGTCCAAAAGCATCCCGCGGGAAATGGGCCGGCACCCAGTCCAGGATCACGCCGATGCCCTGTCCATGCATGTAATCCATGAAATACATGAAATCCTCCGGCGTGCCATAACGGCTTGTGGGCGCATAATACCCGGTAACCTGATAGCCCCAGGAGGCGTCCAGGGGATGCTCCATGACCGGCAAAAGCTCCACATGGGTGTATCCCATCTGTTTTACGTATTCCGCCAGCATAGGCGCCAGCTCCCGGTAATTATAAAACTCCCGCTCCTCCTCTGCCGCCGGCTTCCGGAAGGATCCCAGATGCACCTCATAGATGGACATGGGCAGACTTCGGAAATCCTTTTTCCTGCGCTCTCCAACCCACGCCTCGTCACTCCAGGAAAATCCGGAAAGATCCGCCACCACAGAAGCCGTATTCGGCCGAAGCTCCGCTGCGTTGGCATAAGGATCCGCTTTCAGCACCGGAAGTCCTGCCTTTGTCTTAATCTCATATTTATAGATATCCCCAGGCTTTGTTCCTGGGAGAAACAACTCAAAAATCCCGCTGTCTTCTATGCGGTGCATGGGGTGACGTCTGCCGTCCCACAGGTTAAAATCTCCTACCAGACTCACCCTCTGAGCCGTGGGGGCCCACACCGCAAAGTATACGCCCTCCACTCCCCCTATGGTCATGGGATGCGCGCCCAGCTTCTCATAAATCGTATAGTGAATCCCCGCTTCAAACTGCTTCAGATCCTGGGCGGTAAACACCTTAGGCGTAAACCCGTAGGGATCTTTAAGCTCAGCGGTTGTGCCATTGTCAAACTGCACCAGGTAGGTATACTCTGGAATGCGTTTTCTGGGAATCAGCACGGCAAAGAACCCGTTTTCATCCACCTGCTCCATCTCATATTTCTTTTCGCTCTTGTCAAGCTTCACGGTAATCTTGTCCGCTGTAGGCAAAAATGCCTGGATCAGCACAGCTTCTCCCACCACATGGGGCCCCAGGATTTCTGCGGGATTGTCCTCCTCTGAATAAACCACTGCCTCGATCCGCGGCCAATTCATTACCTCGTACAACTTACTGTCCATGCTTTTCCTCCTCTGAACTATCTCCTTGTATATAACGCTTCCATTCCGCACGCCCCATTTGTTCCATGCGCGCCGTTTGTTCCGCATGTATCGTCCGTTTTGCACGCCCTATCCGCACCATGCAAGGCTCCCTCAAAGCACAGAGAGACTGTCAAATCCGGGCAACCTGGGTTTACCAGCCATCTGTGTCCTGGCTAAACGGTACAATTACATTGTACCATGTCCCTTCTCATTGGTCTATCCCTAATTCTTTTTTACAGACGCTATTTTCTTATCTGTCAATTTCTATAAGGCCAGAAACTCCTCCTCCGAGAGTATAGCCACTCCCAGCTCCCTGGCTTTCTTGTTTTTTCCAGAGCCAGAGGTCACATCATTGTTGATGAGATAATCCGTTTTGCCGGTTACAGAGCCTGTTACCTTTCCGCCCCGGGCCTCTATATACTCCTTCAGCTCCTGACGGTTGGCAAAATGATTCACACTGCCGGTGATCACAAAGGTTTTCCCCTGAAGCGTCTGCTCCTGGACGGACACCTGTTCCTCCTGCAGAGTCAGTTCTTCCAGCAGACGGAAAAATCCTTCCCTTCTGGCCGCATCTGCAAAATAGGTCACAAAGCTTTCCGCAATCACCGGTCCCACCTTGTCGATGGCCGCCAAATCCTCCGCAGAAGCCTCCAGAAGCTTCTCCACGTCAAAATCAAACTGCCGGCAGATCAGCTTGGCATTGGCAAGACCCACATTGGGAATTCCAAGCCCGTAAATCACCCGGGGAAGGGTGGTCTTTCTGGCCTCCTCAATGCTCTCTATCAGGTTTACATAAGACTTTTCCCCGAACCCCTCCATGGAAACGATCTCCTCCCGGTATCGGGTAAGATCAAAGAGATCCCGGAAGCTGTGAACAAAGCCTCTGGCAATGAATTTTTCCAGGGTAGCCTCCGAAAGCCCCTCCATATTCAGGGCGTCCCGGCTCACAAACAGGGTGAAAGATTTAATCTTCTTTGCCTGACATTCCGGATTGGTGCAGTACAGGGACTCCACCTCTCCTACCTTGCGGATCTGGGTTTTTCCGCCGCAGGTGGGACAGGTATCCGGAACCTTCACCGTTTTGCTGCGGGTCAGATTCTCCGCAATCTGAGGAATAATCATGTTGGCCTTGTATACCTGGATGGTATCTCCAATTCCAAGCTCCAGCCCCCGCATAATGCTGATGTTGTGAACGCTGGCCCGGCTCACCGTGGTTCCCTCCAGCTCCACAGGCTCAAAAATAGCTACCGGATTAATAAGGCCGGTACGGGAGGGGCTCCACTCAATTTCCTGCAGCACCGTCTCCCGCAGCTCATCCGCCCACTTAAAGGCCATGGAATCCCGGGGAAATTTGGCTGTGGTTCCCAGGCCTCTTCCGTATTCTATATCGTCATACAGGGCCACAAGTCCGTCGGAGGGCACAACGTTTTCAGAAACGGCCTGGGAAAAGGCCTGTACTGCCTCAACAAGGCTGTCCCCTGTTACCACCTTGTATTCCACCACGTCAAAGCCCTGCTCCTTAAGCCACTGAAACTGCCTCTCCCGGGAATTTTCAAAATCCACTCCCTCTGCCCGCACCAAGCTGAAGGCAAAAAAGCGCACGCTGCGCCGGGCCGTAATCTCATTGCTCAGCTGGCGCACAGAGCCGCTGCAGAGATTTCTGGGATTTTTGTAGCGGGCGTCCACGTCCTCAATCTCTGCGTTGATCCGCTCAAAATCCGCGTAGGTAATCACAGCCTCTCCCCGCAGCACCAGCTGCCCCTTATAGGGTATGGACAGGGGTACATTCTGAAACACCCGGGCATTGCTGGTGATCACCTCGCCCACCTCCCCGTTTCCCCGGGTCACTGCCTTCACCAGGCTTCCCCCCTCATAGGTGAGCACAATGGTAAGTCCGTCAAGCTTCCAGGAAAGCAGGGCCTTATGCTCGCCCACCCATTCCCTTAAGACCTCCACGTCCTTTGTCTTATCCAGAGACAGCATGGGACTCTCATGCCGCTCCTTGGGAAGCTCGCTTAAGACCTCATAGCCCACCTTCACCGTAGGGCTTCCCGCCAGAGTAACGCCTGTCTCCTGCTCCAGAGCAGCCAGCTCGTCGTAAAGCCGGTCATACTCCAGATTGCTCATGATCTCTTTATCCTCCTGATAATAGGCTTTGGAAGCCTGGCTCAACAGACTGGTAAGCTCCCGAATCCTTCCAAGGCTTCCCGCCTCTTCCTTCTCCTGCATATGCTCCACTTCCCTTCTTGAAATATGATCCATAAAATAAACCGTCCGTTCCGTTTATAGTCCATCCACAATTCTGCAGACAAGGCTGTACGCTTCAAAAAATGTGTCAAATTCTGCGCTAAGAGTATGAATGCTTGTTTCCACACCATTCTTGTCGCAAGAAATCTCCATACCTTCTATGCGGATGATAAAATTGATGAAATCCTCATTCTCCTGTACGGTTGCAATTACACAGACGCCGCGATCTTCCCCGATTTCTTCCATGACAGAAGAAAAATACCCGGTTTCTCTTAATTTATCTGCCAGGGCAGCGGCCGTCTTCAGCTCATCCCCGTAGTCAAAAGACTTAGCTTTCTCTGTTTCTTTCGCTGGCACAAACACTTCCCAGGTATAAAGGGTTTCCCCCTTCAGTATGGCCTGAATCTGTCTGTTTACCATGGCTTCCAGAATCTGCACTCTCCATGGCTCAAAGTCCTGATTTCCCCGGAATGTAAACTCAAATCCCTGCAGGTTGATTAATTCTCTCCGGATTTCCGAGGTCAACATCTCCTGTCCCACTCTTGTGAAGTCAGCTCCAATAGCCGGGCCGTAATCCAAAAGCTTTGTCCCAATATGCGCAAACTCTTCCTTTGTCACATAGGGAAGCATGGATAAATTAAAATCAAAATTAGGGGCAATTCCGAGAATCTTCTGCGTATTGTTATCCACAAGCACGCCAATATTTCCCAGGTGTCTGTCTACATTGAAGATCACGGCATCCAGAACAAGAATTCTTTGGAATTGTTCCCTACATGCAAGATGGTCAAAGAACTCTTTCAGCTCCTCTAAAGAACTATTGCGATCTACCAGTTTTCTCAGCGGAACAAAGCCCACCTCCTCATCTGTAAAGGCTTTACATTTCGTCGCTGTCTCCCCGTGAAGCTTCAGAACAGAATAGGCGACGCTGGTTGGATCGGCCCTATGAACGATCTCAGAAGCAAGGGCTTCACAATAGGGCTCCAGCCCTGCGTTACCAGCGCCTGAAATTCCTCTTTTGTAAAGATAGATTTCCCCACCTTCCTTTTTCCAGCATTTGCGAAAGGAACCGTCTGTAGTAAGCTCTGGAGAAGTGCTGCTCATCTGCAAGCCATACAGACCAAGCCCCTCAAATGCCAGTTTTGAGATCGTATCGTTGAAGTCATTTCTGTAAAAGGAAATATCCTTCCATGTGACAGGCTCTTCCTCTTCCCTAACCCAAAAGGAATCGTTAATGGATGCGGCATGGGTTATTTTTATGAAGCCCTCTGTAGTTTCACATCCACAATCCATCATAAGCTGCCTTAAATGACGGTTATGTTTATAAGCCTTCCTGTCCTCCAGCCATGCATGGATCTCAAATCTTCCTAGAGGAAGTCTGGCATGCTGCTGCACCAGATTCCATCTGTGATTCTCTTTCGCAAAGGATGCCACAAGTACATCCTTGTTCATTAGATAATACATTAGGAAAAGCACCTCCTCCGGGATGCGCCCCTGCTTTACTCGGCGTAGTCTCCTGTCCCCTGATATTATACCAGACTACCGGCGATTTAGCAATTTGTACCGTTTTTTTCGTTTGCTTCCGTTTGATTTCCAAAAGAAAGTGCCGCAAGCCCAACGTTTTTCGTTGTTCTCACAGCACTTTTTTATTCTGTCAATTTCGCTTTCTTTGCTTTTCAAAAGCTACAGATCGCATCTCTTAAAATACAGCTGATACGCCTGGTACTCCCGGCTTTCCAGAGGCAGGGGAAGTCCGGTCTCCATAAGGGCGTCTGCAGCAAAAATCCGCCTGCTCTTCTGCTCCTCATACAGGGCTCCCTCCGGCAGTCCCTTCAGACGGATATAGGTCACAGTCATATTTCCGTGGACCTCCTGCATGACGGCTCCCACCAGCACCTCCCGGCTGTCCTCTGAGATAAATTCCCAGGCTCCCACAGGATCCTGCCCAGGATCCGTGAGTCGATAGTAAAGACCTGTGCGGATCAAAGCCTCATGCTCCTTGTACTCCTGGATCTGGCTGCGAATCTGATCTTTTTCCTCATCCCCCAGGCTCCCCAGGTCCAGCTCATACCCGAAGGTTCCCGCCATGGCAGTAACGCCTCTGGTTCCAAGAGGGGTCGTGCGGCCCGTCTGGTGATTGGGAACCGCGGACACATGGGAGCCCATGGAGCATATGGGATATCCAAAGGAGGTTCCATACTGGATGTGCACCCGGTCCAGGGCATCTGTGTTGTCGCTGCACCAGATCTGCGGACTGTAATAGAGCATCCCCAGGTCAAATCTGCCGCCGCCGCCGCTGCAGCCCTCCAGCAGAATATTGGGGTATCTTTGCACCAGCCTCTCCAGGAAATCATAGAGCCCCAGCACATAGTCGTGCTGCACTCTTCCCTGATCCTGGGTATTCCGAGAATAACAGTCGGCCAGGCTCCGGTTCATATCCCATTTCACATATTCGATATTTCCCTGATCCAGAACCCGGCAGATCTCCTGAAACATATAATCCACCACATCTGGCCGGGAAAAATCCAGGACAAGCTGATTTCTGGCGCGCACCGGATTCCGGCCGGGAACGGCCAGTACCCAGTCCGGGTGCTCCTGGTAAAGCTGACTGTCCTCATTGACGCTCTCCGGCTCCAGCCAGATGCCAAATTTCAGGCCCAGGCTGTTGATCCGTTTGATGAGGCTTCCCAGAGACTCGCCAAGCTTGCCCTCGTTCACATACCAGTCTCCCAGACCGCTGTTGTCGTCATTCCGCTTGCCGAACCATCCGTCGTCCATGACCAGCATCTCCATGCCAAGCTCTGCGGCCTGGCTGGCCAGCTCATAGAGGGAATCGCCGCTGAAGTCAAAATACGAGGCCTCCCAGCTGTTCAGCAAAATGGGACGCGGACAATCTTTGTACATTCCCCTGCACAGATGGGTTCGAAAACATCGGTGAAGATTGTGGGACAACTTTGCAAGTCCTCCGCTGGCATAGGAAAGCACAACCTCCGGCACATAAAAGCGTTCCTCCTTTTCCAGGGGATAGGAAAACAGCTCGTCCGAAAGCCCCAGAAGGGCCCTTGTCTGATTGTACTGGTCTTTCTCCACTTCACCCTTGAAGCTTCCGCTGTACACCAAAGACATGGCGTAGCAGCTGCCCGCATCCTCCGTAGTCTCATGCTCCGCCAGGATCATCATCGGATTATACTGGTGGCTGGAGGTGCCCCTGCGGCTTCCGATGACCTGGGCTCCGTGGGACACAGGAACTCTTTGCACCATACGCTCCATGGCATGACGGCCGTAGAAGCTGATGAGATCATACTCTCCGTGGAGCCAGTCCAGGCAGGCTGCCTGCACCTTCTCCAGATAAATCCTTTTTTCTCCCAGATTGCAAATACAGGCGCTTCTGGTAATAATGTCAAATTCTGGTAGAACCCCATAAAGCAGCGTAACCTGCAGTCTAGTGGCCGGGTCCTCCATCTGGATTCTCAGCGTCTCCCCTTCCTCCTGGTCGGCGTATACTGCCGGCAGGCCGGGAAGCTTATATTTTCCTTTTTGAATTTCATGGCTCCGGTAGCGAAAATCGCAGCCGTAGGAGCCATCTGCATTTTTCACAATAACTGCCGGGCTCCGGTAGTCTCCCGTGCCCTGACACGGCAGCTCCTGGGGCAATGCATCCAGGGAATAGGTTCGGTCCTCCCCTACATCGTAGGGATTTCCGGAAAATCCCCGATCTGCGTAGCACAAAAGGTAATCCATACACCCTTCTGTCCTGCGCCCGTAATAGAGGTGCAGAAGGAACCCATAGCTGTCCACCTTCATCTGGTAGGTCGTGTTCTTTGTGTGCAGCGTGAATGTCTTATCTTTTTCTGAATAAATAATGCTCATAGTACCCCGTAATAAAATGATAATTTAAATTTCAGGCAACGCCTATTTTACCGCTCCATTTACAACGCCGTTGAGGATCTGCTTCTGGCAGATAATGTAGAAGATCAAAAGCGGCAAAAGAGCCAGTAGATAGGAGGCAAATGCCAGATTGTAGTTGGTTCCGAACTGGGTCTGGAAGGACATCTGGGCCAGAGGCAGAGTATTCATGCCGCTTCCGGACATGATAACCAGAGGCGTCATAACATCGTTCCATACGCTTAAGGCTGTGATTACGGCAACGGTTGCATGCATGGGCCCCATGATGGGGAAAATAATCTTCCAGTAGGTAGTCCATGTGGTAGCTCCGTCTACCCTGGCAGCTTCCTCTAGTGCAATGGGGATATTTACCAGATATCCGGAGTAAAGCATGATGTTCATGGGCATATAGAATACCAGGTAGCAGAGGATCACGCCTACCAGGTTTGCAATTCCCCACTGAGCCGTCTGCTTTACCAGGGGCATCATCAGGATGGCAAAGGGCACAAACATACCGCTGACAATATACAGATAAGAAAGATTGTACCACTTATTCTTTGCTTTATTCCTTCCGATGGCATATCCCACCATGGAGTGAAGCAGAATGGAGAGAATTACGGTAACGCCGGTGATAAGAAGGCTGTTCCGCAGAGATCTCCAGAAATCCGTTACACGCATGGCCTCCGCAAAATTGGAAAGGCTAAAGCTCTTGGGCAGGGAGAGGATTCCCGCAATGCTGTTGGTCATCTCCGTGGGCTGCTTAAAGGCGATTACGATGGTCATATACAGCGGAAAGATCACCGTGATGAGTCCGCAGATCAACAGGATGGTAACAGGCCAATTATATCTTTCTTTTGCTTTAATATTCATTATAACTGCTCCTCCTTACTGCTGGTGAACCGAATTTGTGCTACTGAGAATGCTACGATGACAATAAAGAATACCACTGCGTTGGCACTCTGGAAGCCGAACTGGCCGCCTGCCATACCATTGTTATAAATCAGGAAGGAGATGGATTCCGTGCTCTGTGCGGGCCCCCCCTTGGTCAATGCCATGATCTGGTCGAAAACCATGAGGAAGTTCTTTCCTGACAATACCATGTTGATGCTGAAGAACGGAATAATCAGGGGGAAGGTCAGGCTCTTAAACTGCTCCCAGCCGGTAGCGCCGTCAATGGAACCGGCTTCGTATACATCCTCCGGCACGGTGGAAAGACCGGATATGTAAATAATAGTGTTCATGGCAATGGCCTGCCATGCGCAGACAACCACAATGCCAACCCAGGCCCAGGTAGTGCTGGCCAAAATACTGGTGCTCTTGAAGATTGCCGGCAGAATGTAGGTGAAGAAATAGTTAAAAATATAGCCTACAACCAGAGCGCCCAGAATATTCGGTACAAAATACAGGCCGCGCAGCGCGCTCTTAAACCGAATCTTGCTGTTCAGGCCCAAAGCCAGAACCAGACTGATCACATTAGTCACAATGGTGGCAACCACAGCCATCTTCAGAGTAAACAGATAGGATTTTCCCACCCGGCCATCCTGAAACAGGTCAATGTAGTTCCGAAGTCCTACCCAGTCGTAGGAGCCATAGCCTTTGAAGTTTGTAAAGCTGTACATAAAGCCTTTGATCAGAGGCAGGGTATTAAACAAAAAGAACAGCAGGACAACGGGAATCGTCATCAGCATAAACGTTCTCTTCCTGTCATTGGAATATTTCATATCTTTTACACTCCTCTCCCTTTACTGAATTCCGTTCGCTTTGTTGTAGTCTTGTACCATCTTGATGATATCACGGTTATATCTCTGCCAGTCGGTATCGAATTTTGCCAGGAATGCATCCACGTCCTTCTGAATCAGGAAGGTCTGGATCTGGGCATCCACAGCCATCTCAGATGGATAGTAGTGGTCCTGATAGTCCGCCATCTTTCCGTTTGTGATATACTCGGTCATACCGTCCAGGTTGGGAGCCAGCGTAAAGTCGCCCATCTTGCAGGGAACTGCGCTCTGATCGTCCAGATACATCTGTAAATTCTCGTCAGCCAAAAGGAAGCTCAAGACCTCATAGGCTGCTTCTTTCTTTCCCTCGTCCACACAGGCGGAGGTAACGCAGAACTGCAGGTCCACGCCGGAGTTCAGTGTGTTTCCGTCCGGATCACTGCTTCCCGGTGTCACAAAAGAGTCGATATCCATATCCGGATTCACGGATTTGATCTGGGGCACTGCGTAGCTTCCGATGGCAAACATGGCAGACTCTCCATTTGCAAATGCAGTACAGGCGTCATTATACCCGTAGGCAAAGGGGCCCTCTTCTCCGTAGGCCACAAGCTGTTCAATCTTTTCCGCCACTTCCCGGTACTCTGTGGTAAAGTTAGTCTTTCCTGCGTTTACCTGCTGGCATACGTCTGCAGGCGCCAGACCTACGGCCAGAGAGTTCCAGGGCGCCAGGCAGGTCCAGGTGTCCTTAAAGCCATAGTAGAAGGGAAGAATCCCCTGAGACTGAATTTCCTCGCACAATGCAATCAGCTCCTCCCAGGTCTCGGGAATCTCCCAGCCATGCTCCTTGAACATCTCCCGATTATAGAGAATTCCCGCCGCGTTGGCCACATAGGGAACGCCGTATGTACCTTCCGTGGGCACAAACTCAAGCCCTTCCAGAATATCCCGATAGCCCTGATTGATGTCCGCCATTCCCGGATAATCGGATACATCCGCCAGAATACCCGCATCGATGAAGTAAGAGTAGTTGATATCTCCGCCGATTCCCAGAATATCCGGATAATCCTCGCGGATAAACCGGGTCTTCATAATCGTGGTGGCATCATTGGGAGAATCGATTGTCAGGTGGATATTGTCGTGAGTTCGGTTGAACTCCTCCTCCAGCTGTTCGAACACACCTACAGCCTCCGGCTTGTACTGCACCAGCTCGATCTCGATCTTACCGCTGTTGTCCTGACTGCCGCATCCGGACAGCAGCATGGAAGCAGGCAACAGACATGCCAGAAAAAGGCTTACCATTTTGTTCCTCTTTCTCATCCCATTTTGCTCCTTTCTTTATTGAATGTAGCACTGAATTTTTGTAAATGTATTATAACATGCCAAAATACGTCCATAAATACCCCGTTTTTTCCTATTTTATACCATTATGCCGTTTTTCCCCACTATAAGAAAAATCGACTAGCATTTTGGCATATTTTCATGTATACTAAAAAAAACGCCTGCTATGCAGGCCATATCATTCGGGAGGAAGCTCACATGAAAGACATTTTATTCTCCATTTTTCCCAACGAAAATTTTGTAGACTTAAACCTCTACCAATTCGGCTGGGAACGCTGTGCACCCTCCCACTGCTTCGGCCCCGCCGCCCGTTCCCACTATCTGTTTCACTATGTGATCTCCGGCACGGGCACGCTGAACGCCGATGATTCTTCGGGTACCACCAAGACCTACCAGGTTAAAAGTGGGCAGGGTTTTATGATTTTTCCACGTCAGATCAACACGTACATTGCGGACAAGGACCTTCCCTGGGAGTATGTCTGGATCGAATTTGACGGTCTGCGGGTCAGAGAAGCCCTTTCTATCGCAGGGCTTTCTGTTGACACGCCTATCTACCACGCCCGTTCTCATGACATGCGGGAAACCATGATGCAGGAGATGCTGTATATCGCCCAACACGGAGATATGGCTCCCTTCCATCTTATGGGACATCTGTACCTTTTTCTGGATTCCCTGACCCGCTCCATCTCGCCCATGCGACTTACCACCTCCAAGGTGGGAAAGATCCGGGACTTTTACATTCACGAAGCGCTGACATTTATCGAACAAAATTTCCAGAACGATATCTCCGTGGAGGATATCGCGGATAACTGCGGCCTGAACCGCAGTTATTTCGGCAAAATTTTCAAAAACGCCGTGGGGCGGACCCCCCAGGATTTTCTGCTGAATTACCGCATGACAAAAGCCGCGGAGCTGTTGAAGCTGACCCATTTGCCCATCGGTGATATCAGCAAGGCAGTGGGCTATGACAATCAGCTTCACTTCTCACGGGCTTTCAAAAACATCTACCATGTGTCGCCCAGAATGTGGCGAAACGAAAATCCGACCAGCTTTTAAAATTTCAGTTCCCGATAATTGGCCGGGTCTTCATAATCCTTGTGAATTCCGTCATCCTCATAGAGGATGTAGCTGGAGCCTGCATAGCCGATCATTGTCATATGAGTCGTGTCAATGGCCTCCACATACTGGGCTTCCCTTGCAAGAGGAATACATTTCCCCTGCCGGATAAACAATGCCACCTCATTCAGGGCAATTTCCACATAGCGATGTCCCTGAGGCAGAATCTCCTCATAGAGAGAGCCGTCCGGCAGGAATTTCACAAGCTTCATTTCCTGGGGCAGGTACACGTACCGGCCCCTGGCGTTTTGCGTGTAAACCGGGGCAATCATGATCTCCCCGCCCAGCATGAGCTGATCCTCCACCTGGCGGGCATGGGGATCCTTAGGATACTCAAAGGCAAGAGGTTTAAAATACAGGTCATCCCCCAGAGCGGCCTTCATATACTCGCTGTACAGATAGGGGATCAGCCGGTAGCGGACGCCGATGATATGGCGGAAATCCTCCACGTCCTCAAAGCGGTAGCACTCCTGGTCCCGGGTACCCGCAGCAGAATGATTGCGCATGAGAGGCGTGAATACCCCCAGAGCCAGCCACCGCAGCAGGAGATCTCTTGTGGCATCTGCGCCAAAGCCTCCCAGATCCGCCCCTGTATACAGGAATCCGCACATATTTAAGGAGGGCAGCATCTTCAGATTTAGTAGAAGATGAGACCACCAGGATTTGTTGTCTCCGGTCCAGACTCCGCCGTAGCGGTGCATGCCGATATAGGAGGACCGGGAAAACATGAGAAACCGTTTATCCGGATCAATGCGCTCAAAGGCCTCCCCGGCAGCCCGGGTCATATAGTAGCCGTACAGATTGTGAACCTGGTCATGGCGGATCCGTTTTCCGTCCACCTGATGATAAAAGGACTGGTAATCCCGGGGATTGTTGGCAAGTCCCAGAACCGCATCCCGCATTTCAAAAATTGATACCTGTCCCTGGGTATCCTTAAGAAAGGCCTGAACCTTCTCCTTTATGGCCTCGACGCCCTCCGGCGTGTAGAAAATGGCCGGCTCATTCATATCATTCCAGAATCCCTCGATTCCCTGGTCTGTGAGAAACTGGTAGTGGTCCCCAAACCATTTCCGGGCCTCAGGATTCAGCACATCGGGAAAATGGGTGTCTCCCGGCCACACAGCCGCCACAAAATCGCTGCCATCCTCTCTCTGGCAGAAATATCGGTTTTTCACACCCTCCTCATAAACCTCATAGCCCTTTTCCACCTTAACTCCCGCATCGATAATGGGAATGAGCCGCAGGTTCTCTTCCTTCATCTCCTGGACAAACTGGGGGAACTCCTGAAAATTCTCCTCATTCAGGGTAAAGTCCTTGTAGTCCTGCATGTAATCAATATCCATATAGATCATGTCCAGGGGAATCTGATTGTTCCGGTACCCTTTGGCTACCTTTCGAAAGTCCTCCTTGGTGCAATAACCCCATCGGCTCTGTCCGTATCCAAAGGCAAATTTAGGAGGAATATAGCTTCTGCCAATAAGCTTGCGAAACTGCTTTGCAATATGGCGGGCATCCTCTCCCTCTATCACATACAAAGTAAGGTTCGCCTCTTCACAGGATACAGACAAGGTATCCATATGGGTATATCCAATATCAAAAATCATTTTGGCCGGATAGTCGAAAAACAGGCCAAAGCTTCTCTCCCCCGACACAAGAATAAAATTGTGAGCGGCATAGAGAGATCTCCGGTCCTCCGTGTGCTCCGGAATATCGGTACAATCGCTGACATAGCAGTATCCCCTCTTGTTGATCCCCCGGTTTGCCTCCCCAAGTCCATAAACCACATCCTCCTCTGCAAGCGTACAGGTGTAGCAGAATCCATCCTCCAGGCAAACGGCTCCATAGGCCATTGGCTCCCCAGACTCCTCCACAGATCCCACAACGGCCTGTGTGTCAAAAGGCGTTCCGTAGACAATTTTTCGAATCATGACATAGTCCTCCTTGTTCCGGCAGTCCCCTCTATGCTGCCCTTCTTCTGTTTCATAGTATATATACTTTTCCTTGCAAAAACTTGCATTATTCTCTATAATTAATAACACAATCTTGACAATTTATGATATGCCCAGAACATTCTCTTTTTACTGGGCTGCGTAGAAAAGGAGGTCCCCATGCATCCAGATCTGTCCCTGCGGGAAAACGTCACCCACGGCACCCCAGAGCATCCCCTCAGAGCCATGCATTTTACAGCCGGCCAGGGAACTCCCTACCCGGATCACTTTTTTGTGGAGCGGCACTGGCACAATTATGTAGAAATCATCTTTATTGTAAAGGGAAGTTATCTCTTCGAAATCAATCTGGAAGATTCTATTCTAAAGGAAGGGGACCTGTGCATTCTGAACAGCGGAGAACCCCATCAGATTACCGGGCGAGAAAAGAGCGCCATCCATCATGTGCTGCTGTTTGATCCTCAAATCCTAAACTTTTCCTATGAGGATGAATGGCAGGCCGATTATATGGCCCCCTTTTTAGAAAGCTCCCTGCTGATCCAGAATATACTGCGTCCTCAGGAGAAAGCCTATCCGGAGATTCTGGACTGCTTTCGACAGCTGATGGAACAGGGACTTATTCAGAAGCCTGGCTGGTATTTAAGCTGCAAGCTTCTGCTCCTAAAGCTTTTTGAGGCGGCAATCCGTCATCAGCTCCTCCTCCCGGCAAAGGAAGTGCTCTCCGCCAACAGTACGCGAAAAATCCAGCGCTACAAAAAAATCGTTTCCTACATGGAAGCCCACTTCCAGGAGCCTTTGTCCCTGGAGGAGCTGTCCGGCCTTATCGGCTATAACAGCCAGTATCTCTGCCGCTTTTTCCGGGAAATATCCGGCGTATCCCCCATCCAGTACCTGATCGCCTACCGGCTGGAACGATCCTGCACCCTCCTGACAAAAAGTACAAAGCCCATTACGGAGATCGCTCTGGACTGCGGTTTTGAAAATATCAGCTATTTTATCCGAAAATTCCGGGAGCATAAGGGGTGTACACCGGGGGAATATCGGAAGTTTTTTGCATAAATTCAATGCAATCTTTTAAATATTGGGGTGACATTCTCCTGAAAACATGTTAGCATGGGAGGTAAGAACTCGGAGTTTAAAGTTTGTGGAGGAATATCAGACTGTCATGACAACACTTGCAGATATTGCAAAACGGGCCGGAACCAGCACCTCTACGGTTTCCCGGGCATTGAAAAACGATCCCCGCATCAGTGTAGATATGAAAAAGAAAATCACGGAAATCGCAGCGCAGGAGGGATATACCAAGCATCAGGCCAAACTCCCTGTCACCGGTCAGCGCTGGGGACGAATCGGCCTCATTGTTCCTGAAGTCATGTCTGGCTACTATGCCAGGATTGTCCATCTAACCAATCAGTATTTTGAAAAGCAGCAGTATTCCGTGACCACCCGTATCACAGAATTCCACTCCACCGCTCTCATTCGGCATCTCTATGATTTTGCACAGACCGGCATTGACGGTCTCCTTCTGGTGGCTGACGACTCCGAAGAGCTGTCTCCGAAAATCTTTCATGCCTTGGATGCGGTTCGGCAGCCCGCCATGTTTATCACCACCAGCTATATCTCCAATCTGGATTATGACGGCATCTACCTGGATGAGCTTCGAGGCATTACCATGGGCGTTGAACATCTCATTCAGCGCGGCTACAAAAACATCGGGTTTCTGGGTGAGCAGGAAACTCTGGGGCGTCTCGCCTCCTTTCGTGAGGCTATGAGAAAGTTCCACATGCCCATCCAGGAAGACTTTATTGCCATCAGCGACAGCCGGGCAGAAGCCGGTGGCTACGACTGTATCCTCCGGCTTCTGTCTCACAGCCATCGTCCGGATGCTGTCTTCGCCAGCTATGATCAGATGGCAATCGGAGCCATAAAGGCCCTTCAGGACGCAGAGCTTCGGATCCCCCAGGATATGGCCCTGCTGGGCTTTGATGATCTGATGGTCTCCCAGTATATTCACAAAGGTATTACCACCATCCAGAATCCCTGTGAGGATATGATTTCCATCTCCTGCCGGATTCTGCTGAACCGAATCCGCCATGACGAATCCACCCCTCAGCAGATTGCCCTAAAGCCGCAGCTAATCATACGGGGAACCACCTGATACTTCGGCCATACCCCCAAGACAACTCACAGGCTTCCCTTTCCAGTCCGCAAAAGCTGCTTCTAACCTTCTATAACGAATAACGGGCGAAAAGGGGCTCCAGCGCATCATATAAGTCCAGATAGTTCTTATAATTTTGGTCATAAACGGCCCGGTTTTGGGGACAGGGCGCAAATCGCTCTCCTGGTCTGACAAGGCCTGCTGCCGCACTGTCCACGTCCGGGTAGAGGCCTGCAGCCACGGCTCCCAGCACCGCCGCCCCCAGGCAGGCGCTGTCCCGTGTATTCAAGGTTTCCACCATCTTTCCCGTCACGTCCGCCTTGATCTGATTCCAGATCGGGCTTTTGGATCCCCCGCCCATAGAATAAATCACATGCACCGGCTGCCCAAGCTCTTCAATCTGCTCCAGATTCCGACGCAGCATGAAGGCCACCGACTCCAGGATGGCCCGGGAAAAATGCGGCCTTCCTGTTTTCAGCGTCACACCGTAGAACACTCCCTTTGCCTTGGAATTGTATTCCGGATTGCTGGCGCCGGACAGGTGGGGCAGCATGACTAAACCGTCGCATCCAGGATTTACCATGGCAGCTTCTTTATCTGCCATTGCGAATCCCTCCGCCCCTTCCGCCTTGTCCTCCTGGTAAAATTCCTTCACATACCATTTCAGTACCATGCCTGCCGTCTGAGACCACAAGAGCACCACATAGCGGCCCGGCACCGCATGATTCTGGCAGGTAATCCGGCGCTCCCGACTGTAGGGAATAAACTGCTCCACATTGGCGCACACTGCCAGACAGGAGCCCGTAGTCTCCGTCACCTCTCCCGGAGCAATCCGCCCTGTCCCCACGATACCGCAGGTCTGATCCATCGCTCCGGTTGCCGCCAGAATTTTCTCGGACAGTCCGGTCTCCTCTGCCGCCTGCTTCGTCACTCTTCCCACCAGCGTCCCGCAGGGCAGCACTTGGGGCAGCCGTTCCTCCCCGATTCCCAGATATTCCAGCATCTCCTTCCACCAGCACCGCCGGTTGATATCATACAGCAGCGAGGAGGCCAGCAAATTTTCTTCACAGACATACTTCCCCGTCAGCCGGTAGAGCAGATAATCCTCCAGAAGCAGGAATTTGGCTGTTTTCTCGTAGACCTGAGGCTCATTCCTGCGAAGCCATGCAATTTTGGTGGCCGTCCATGTAGAGACACATTCCGGCTGTCCGGTCCGCTGATAAATATCCTCCAGGCCGAACCGTGCCTCCATCTCTGCCGCCTCCTGGCCCGACCGGTTGTCCAGCCACACAATGGCAGGCCGCAAGGGCTTCCCCTCTTCATCCAGACAGATCAGCGTCTCTCCCTGGCTGCTGATGGCCAGGGACAGGATCTCCTCCGGGGCAGTCCCGGCTTCCCTTAAAAGCCGTTTGGTCAGGCGGCACAAATGCTCCCAATAGCCCTCTGCCGGAAATTCCACCTGGTTTGCCTCCGGGGTGAGAAGCACGTAATCCTCTACATCGGAAGCCGCCAGCGTTCCATCCTCCCGGAAGATGGCTGCCTTCAAAGACGTGGTTCCCGCGTCAATCCCCAATAAGTATGCCATCTCTCTCCTCCTTCCTCACAGCAATTCTATATGCAGCAGTCCGCAGAGATCCTCCAACGCCTGCCGGTGATCCCCGTAAGCCACAATCACGTGCTGACTGCTCACCTTCCGGGAAAATTCCTCTACGGTACAGCTGTCCGGAAATACCTCTAAGCTTGGCAGCTGAGGAGCCGGAGGTTCCCAGCCGCACTCCTCCCAAGCCGGAGGCCTCTTGGCCTCCCCGATATAGACATGCATTTTGTACTGTCCTTTCTGATATATCAGGCGCGCACAAGTCACGTACCCGGTTTTCACACTGGATATATTCAAGAGAGATTCCTTCAAAAGCCCAAAGGCAGTAGGCAGTACTCGGATTTCTCCCTCCGTAGCTGCCTCCGGAATGAAATCCGGCACACCGATTAGCATACTCTCTTTAAAAAACTCATAATACTCCATATATTGCTAGTCCATACCGTATACCGGTATTTACAATCTCCTGGTCACATTCCTTCTCAAAGATCCAGTTTTTCCGCACATAAGGACGCACAGTCCCCACAGAATCATAGGAGTATGACGAAATACATCCGTGACTCGAATCACTGCGTGGCTGGAAATCCAGCCTGCCACACATACAATGAGACAGCACATTTCACGTTCTTTCAACCTTTCTATGGCCTGATCTGCGGTGCTGTACCTGGGATCATCCAGAACAATTCCCCCGTCCAAACAATCCATATCCAGGTCTTTCAGGATACGAAGCGCTTGGTCATGTTTGATCTAAAGCCTCTCATAGGGGGTATTTACCTCCCCAAAACAGACAAAGCCTACCTGTTTTTTCTGGTTTTCCATCACATTTCTCTCTTTCTTATATTCCCCACCGGGGACAAGGTGACACACAGTTGTCCACAGAGGATATACAGTCTTTTCCCCTGGGCGTAAACGTCAAAGGCTGCGACTATCACAAAAATCAAGCCCGTCCTCCTTGGTTTCGCATATTACTATGGGAAATCTTATGCAATTTTACTTCTATATTTTGCATTTTACACAAAAGAACCAGTAATTATTTTATTTTTAATATCATTATAAACAGGTATTTTTATGTTGTCAATAGATTTCTTGCATATATTTTATTTATTTAGCATTATTATTATGCAATTTTATGCAATTTTAGGAGAGATGATTGCATTTTGAGATTCATTCACATATTTCCAGAATAAAGGGCTGTAAAGCAAAGAAAAAGGACGAACAGATCAATCTTTGACCTATCCGCCCTGACTCTTTTTATAATCCAAGTACCCCCTCAGCACCGGCACACCTGAATCCCCCTTCGCTCCATCTGCCGCAATTCCTCCTCGCTTCCCTCGCTGGCATTGGTGACAATCTTGCTCACCACATCCAGGGAATCTATATAGTAGAAGCTTTCAAATCCGATCTTAGAGTCGTCCACAGCCACAATGACCTCCTTGGACCGGGCAATCATCTTGCGGAACAGATCCGCCCCCTCCATATGCCGGGTGGTAAGTCCTCTGGCGTAGCTGATGCCGCTGACCGAAAAGATCAGCTTGTTGGCCTTATACTGCTCCAGCTGGCCGATAGCCTCGGCCCCGTGGGTAAACACGGCTCCTGCGCTCATCTCGCCTCCCAGGAGAATCAGCTGAAATCCGTCCTTCTTGCTGAGCTCCCGGGCAATGGAGATGGAATTTGTGATCACCTTCAGCTGCTTGAGCCGAAGCATGTTTCGTGCCGACAGGAGGGTAGTGTTTCCCGCATTCATGATAATGCAGTCTCCCTCCTCAATGTCCCCCATGACACAGTCCGCAATGCGCTGCATGGCGGAGAGGCGCTGCTGCTCCTTATAATCCACCGTGCAGGATGCCGCGCCCCCAAAGGTTCGGATCAGCTTCCCCTCATCCTCCAGGCGCTGCAGATCCTTCCGGATGGTCACCAGGGAAACCTTCAGCTTCTCGCCCAGCTCTGCCGCGCTGACTACCTGCTGTTTCTGCAGCAGCTCTGTTATCACATTTGCTCTCTCCTGAAATCGCATGGGTTCCTCCCTGGGTGCGCAGCTAACCTTGCTCATTTGCGGCGCTCCCTCAGAACAGGAACGCTCTGGCCTGTTGATTTTTGGTCTACAAATGGGTGGCATACTGACGTTCAGCTCGCGCCATTCGCAAAACGCACCTTCGGTGCTTCCCGCTGCTTGCGCAGCTCCTTTTGCTCATTTGCGGCGCTCCCTCAGAACACAGAGCGACTGTCAAATTCGAGCTAGCTCGATTTGCCAGCCATCTGTGTTCTGGCTGAACTGGTTTCCTTAATATTGGAAATAATACTCCGGCTCTACGGTTGCGGCAAGATTTTCACTCATGATGATATGGGTGGGCTTGTCACGCAGCTGCAGGATGGATGCCGGCACCTCCTGGGACGGTTTTCCGAAGATGCACAGTCTGGAGGTAAGGCGCTGCCAGGTTACCTTGGTTCCTGCTGTGGTGATGCCGTGGCAGTCCAGCACGTTTTTGGCCTTCATGGCATCCCTGGGTCCCATCATGGCGCCCATAGGGGGCACCTTGGAAATGTCTCCGGAGCATCCAAAGGAGCCGTGGAGGGAGTTCTGTGCAATGGTCAGGGGATGGAGATGAGCCACTTTGGCTCCCTGGGCGCAGTATTCCTCCATGGTCGGCTGGAACCAATCCTCCACGGGATCAATAAAGGCCAGATGTCCCGGCCAGCCCGGACCGCTGTATACATTATCTGCCTCGCCGTCCTGCTCCAGCATCTTGGAGAAGTCGGGTGTGGTTTTATTGCTGTGATAAATGAAGTTCTCCTCCTTGAAGCCTAAATCCATGATCTGAGAGATCATGAAACGGCAGAAGGAATTTCCAAAGCCTGCCTTGTAGCTTAAGGGTGCTATATTTCCGTCCTCATCTGCCCACTCATCCATCATGTAGAATTTTACGTTGCGGCAGTTTACGTTCATCTCCCGCAGCATATAGGCCACCTTCCGGTAGGTGGGGCAGGGATTGGGCATAATCAAAACCACCTTCTTGTCATACCGGTCGGAATCCACAATTCTCTTTACCATATCGGTGAGCATCACCATCTCAAACTCTTCATTTTTCAGCACGTCCAGACGGATATTGGGGTTGCCATTGGGGTGCTTACCTCCCATAGCCAGAATATCCTCTTTGGTGATGGCACGGCATCTCTCGATCTCCTTGGTATCCTTAAAGGGATAGAAGTCCGCAGCCTTGAATGTGAAGTGATCCTCGTCCATATAATTGAAACCCATAACTTTTTTCCTCCTGTTTTTTATTTACTTTTCCGGTTTCCCGTTTTTTGTTTTATAACTCCTGATTTTTCCTTTTGGGGCCCTTCCCGGCACGCTCTGCCAGGCGACGCCGGATTTATCCCTTTACCTTCCGGATTGTCTCCAGCACCTTTTCCACCAGATGTCCGCCGAACTCCTCTCCCAGCATGGAGGTATCCGTCTCATAACCGCCCTCCACCAGGGATTCCGGGGTGTACAGATAACCGGGCAGGCATCCGTTTGCCAGCTCGTTAAACAGCACGGTTCCAAAACCGGCCATGGCCTTTACATACAGGGCGTACTCCACGAAAACCTCCCCGGGAACCCCTACCACACAGGCGTCTCCCAGACGAATAATCTGCACCTCCGCCGGCTGCTCATCCTCCAGAAGCTCAATCTTTATCCCCTGCTTCTGCATGCGCACATAGCCCAGCTGGTCCTCGGAGCCCAGAAGCTTAAGGTTGGCATTCTGCCACAGGTAATACTCCTCCCTGTTTTCGGAGCTGCCGTATTTTGCGTAGAGCTCCTCATAATTCTTCTTGTCCTGCGCAACCTTTTCCACCAGATCCTCCTCGGTTCCAAAGGTGCGAAGCTCCAGGGGAAGCTCCTGGGAAGCCACGGCAATTTCCATCTCATTCTTCCACACAGCCCGGTCCAGAACCGAATGCGCCGCCTTTCCCAGAAGCCGTCCTACCCTCTCCGCCTCGTCATAGCTCTCGCCCTTCCGGTAATACCGGCTGGACTGATTTCCCGAAGCTCCCTGGGCAAAGCATACCACTGCCTCCGGCTCCAGCTCCTGAAGCTGCAGGCGAAGATATCCGGGATAATCCGCTGTACAGACCGTACTCCACTCATGGATAAAGGTGGGATGGAGCGTGTAATTTACAAACATGCCCCGGACCTTTCCCGAAGTCTCCCGGACTGCCAGCACACCCACCAGGGGATCATGGGGACCTCCCGGGATTCTGCGATTGCCGCCTACTCCGGACTCTGCTCCGCAGACTGCGGCCCCTGCAGTGAACTCTGCGTCAAAAGCCTGGGCCTTTGCCTGTACAATAATATCCACGATTTTCCCAATGAGACCTTCCACATACTCCCGGGGCTGTTCTTTTCCAGCCTCCAGGCTTTCGATATCCAGCCGACCAGCTGCCCAAGGACCCGAATGGGTGTGAGAACAACTAATCATCACATGGCTGCCGGGAATCCCACAGGCTTCCTCTGCTCTTCTCCGCACCTGCTCCACATGCTTTTTGGAAAAAAAGAGGAGATCCAATGTAACAAGAGCAGCCTCTTCCTTTCCGTTGGACAGATACATGCATGCGCCGTACAGGGGATCATGCACGCCTGTGTTGTTTCTGGGATAATGGGGATAGCCTCCCAGCTCCTCCCCCTTTTCCGGAGAGATGTCCACTGACATCATTCCTGCTTTCAACATTTCTTTTACCTCGCTCTCTTTTTATTCCGCATATTCTATGGTAACTCCCGCAGCGGCGATCCGCCCCAGGATGGCAAGCTTCTCCTCATCCTCTGTACGGTTCGTCACCAGAATATCCGCATCGTTGATTCCGCCTACGTGACAAAAGCTTTCCAGGCCGATTTTCGTCACATCCGCCACCAGGATCCGCATCCGCGCCCGGGCCAGAATAGATTTCAGCGTATCTGCTCCCTCCACCCGCAATGTGGTAAGACCTGCAGCCGCATCAACCCCGTCCATGGTTACAATGGCCTTATCCGCCATATAGCGGTTGGCCTGGCACACGGCGTCCCGGCCGTGGACAAAGGATTCCTTTGTATAGATTTCCCCTCCCAGGATAATCACCTGATAGTCCGGCCTGCGGCACAGATCCTCAGCGATAATCAGGGAATCCGTCACAATCTTCAGATTCCTTCGCTTTTCCGCATACAAAGCTGTCAGATGAGGCGTCACACCACAGGTGATGATCAGAGAGTCCCCATCCTCAATGAACTGGGACGCCTTTTTTGCCACCGCATGTTTCAGCTCCCTGTTTATATCCCCAGAAACCTGCTCCATGGCAGCCTCTGGCTCCCTCTGCTTTCTGCAGGAGACAGCGCCTCCCGCCACGCGGGAAAGCTTTCCCTGTTCTTCCAGAAGCTTCAGATCCTTACGAATGGTAACTACAGAGGTATTCAACTCTGTGCTTAAATCGCTGACAGAGACCGCCCCCCACATTTCCAGCTTCTGCAGGATCCAGTTCATCCGCTCTGTCTGCTTTCCCATTACTGCCAACGCTTTCCTCCTAAAAATACCGTATCAACCCGGAAGGTATCATCCACCAACACCAGATTGGCCTTTTTCCCCACGGCAATGGTCCCAATATCCCCATCCATGCCGATCACCTTGGCCGGATTGGTGGAAGCCATGAGAAAAGCCTGGGCAATGCCGCAGTTTGTATGGGTCATCAGATTTCTGCAGGCCACATCCATGGTAAGCTTGCTCCCGCATAAGCCTTTGTTGGAGTCAAACTGCAGATCTGTAATATGCGCAAGCTCCTCCGGCGTCTCCTCATCGCTGACAAAGCTGTCCGTGATCAGCACCACCTTGTCAATTCCTTTATTTTGCAGGATCAAACGGATGAGATCCGGCTCCACATGAATCCCGTGAGAATCGCAGATCAACTCTGCATACATATCCGAATCCATCATGCAGGCCTCGTCTGGTCCGCAGCTTCTGGTTCCTCCCGTCTTTACCACCCGTCCCGTGGCGTCCATACAATGGGTTAAAAGCCGGATTCCATAGTGCCTGAAAGCCCGGATCTGTTCCGGCGTGGCCTCACTGTGTCCCACAGAAAAGACCACGGCAGGATTCACCCTCCTTGCATACTGGAGAAACGGCTCTAACCCCTCCCGTTCTGGGGCAATGGCCCAGACCTTGGTGAGCTTCCCCGCCTTCTCCACCATTTCCTGGTAGTCCTCTCGTCGAATTTCTCCCCGCCATTTGTTCTTATCTGCACTGGCTCCGTATTTGGGATTCATATAGGGGCCTTCCATATAGAAGCCGCCTATGGCCTGGCCTGCCCCCGGCTCTTTCATAACCTCCTTTACCCGGTCAATGGACTCCAGAAACTCTTCCTTAGACAGGTTATAGTAAAGCGTAGGCAGCACAGTAGTCTCCCCGTGGCTCAGAAAATGCGCAGCCGCAGCCGCCGGTTCCGTGGGGAACATATAGCCTCCCCCGCCGTGGACATGAATATCCACAAATCCAGGTCCCACGTACAGTCCCCTGGCATCCACAGTCTGGGCGTCCGCCGGAATGGAAATCTCCTCTGCCCGTCCAAAGGCTGCAATCCGGTCTCCTTCCACAGCTAACACGCCGTCCCATAAAATACCCTGTTCCAGCACAATCTTTGCATTTTTAATATAAAACATAAGAACCCCCTCTCTATCGCCAAAGCTTATACTCAAGCTTGCGGTACTCCTGGTATTTCTTCTCATAGGCCTCCTGGGCTTCCCCAGGCACATACTCCTTGCTGCAGCCCACAGCCGGCAGATTCCCTGCCTCAAAGTCTCCGGCCGCCATACCCGCCATAACTGCAGCGCCGGCGCCAGCTGCCTCCGCAGTTTCCGGCACCCGGATCCTCATCCTTGTCACATCCGCAATGATCTGGCACCAGAGAGGACTCTTGGCGCCTCCCCCAAACAAAATCAGGGTATGTACATCCGTGCCTGCATCCATAGCTTCCAGGATGATCCGTGTCTGGAATGCAATGGCCTCCATAACTGCCAGGGCGAAATCTCCCCGCACCGTAGCCAGGCTGACCCCGTAAAAACAGCCCTGAGACTCCGGATAATTATCCGGACTGCTGCCCCCGTTCAGATAGGGATAGCACATAAGCCGGCTGCCCCTTTCCCCGGCTTCCCTGGCCTCCTGATTGATCACATCATAGCTGGCCCCCGGGAACATGACGTCCCTCAGCCATCGCAAGGTAGCCGCCGCAGTATTGATAACTCCCTCCGTCACCCAGGCGCCCGGACATACATAGGCTGACCAGGGGATTCTGGTATCCCTCTCTGTCTGGGCCTCTGTCCAGTATCTGCTGATAGCTCCGGAGGTGCCTAAAGAAATCGTTACCACGCCTTCCCCCAGTCCCACGCCTAATGCGGCGCTTTTCTGATCCTGGGCCCCCACGCCTACCACACAGTCTGGTCCTACTCCCAGCTCTTTTGCCACCTCCGGCAGCACATGGCCGGCTACCTGGCCGCTCCAGGCAAGCTCTGGCAGCTGCTCCTCCCGAATCTCATAGCGCTGTAGAATCTCCCGGCTCCAGGCGCTGTTCTTAATGTCGTAGAGCAACGTGCCGGAAGCCATGCTGTGATCCGTCACACATCTGCCGGTCAGCTTTCCGATGAGAAAATCCATGGGCATCAGAAACTTCCAGGTTTTCTCATAGATTTCCGGCTCCTGTTCCCGCAGCCACAGAAGCTTGGGAAGAAAGTATGCCGGATCAATCGGCTTTCCTGTCATCGTAAACATCTGACGGAATCCAAAGTCTCTTTCCAGACAGGCTGCCTGTTCCTCCGGTCGCACATCCAGCCAGCTGATGGCGTGATACAAAGGCCGAAGCTCCTCATCCACAGGAACCAGTGTGATTCCCTGGGAACTGACGGAGATTCCCCTTATCTCACTCCCTGCTATTCCCGCCTTTTTCATGGCTCCCTTTGCCGTCTCCATGGTAAGCTTCCACCAAAGATTGGCATCCTGTTCCACCCATCCCTCTCTGGGGGTAATTAAACCATACTCCTGGTAGCAATCCGCCAGCTGCTGCAGTTTCTCATCAAACAAAATACTGCGGCAGCCTGTAGTTCCTAAATCAATCGCCAGATAAACTGCCATCCGCTTTCCTCCTGTCGCTTTTCCCCAATTCTTTCCCCATTTTCTTTTTTGTTCTCCCCAACATTTCCGCCGGACAGCCGCTTTTTGTGGTCTTCATATTTATTTCGTTTTGAAAATATTATTTCTTTTTCGCAATTTCAAAACTTACGAAAACGGAACAGACTTTTTTTCTGCGGTTCCGAAAAATATGTTGGAAGATTCACTTGTATCTTAGCTTTTTTTCGTTATTTTGTCAATCATATTTTTATTTTTCCATGATTTCCAAGGTTTTCAGAAACGCAAAACTTTTTTATAGAAAGACTGGATTTTTTTCTGATTTTGTGATTTAATAAAGAAAAGAAGTTGATTTGGCTTCTAAATTTTTCGTTTTAGAAACTTTCATTGACGCGCAAGAGGAAAAATTAGGAAGCTCATTTCCAAATCCACCAGGATGGCGTAAGACACGCCATGAAAGGAGTAATTATGATTTCTTGTACCGAATTCATCCTGTCCTACAGCGAGCTATTCACGTATCTTGAGGATACCCGGGGACGCCA
This sequence comes from Lachnospiraceae bacterium, assembly GCA_022796795.1. GTDB lineage: Bacteria > Bacillota > Clostridia > Lachnospirales > Lachnospiraceae > RGIG4284. The sequence continues at coordinate 148,596 of JAAWJI010000002.1, forward strand.
GGAGGTTGACCGCTTCTGGAATTATCTGTTTGAACCCACCGGGGACGGAATTCCCCTTATTAATTATGTGGAAAAGGAGGGCATCCGGGGCTGCTTCTCCTATTGGTCTGGCACCCTTAATGAGGAGGCCGCTGACTTTACCATGTATTTAAACGAAAAAGCCGGCTGGTTCCTGAATGTGATGCATCATTGTCCCTCCAAAGGACGACTGCTGACCGCTAAGGACGACATAGGCATCGTGCCTTATCACGACTATTGCCTCCACTGTGACTGTTACCGGCAGTCCATTCAGAAGGTGGGTCTTGAATACATATACAATTTCAACGGCATCGACCATGCGGCCTGTTCTCTGCTTATCTATGATCCCAAGGTTTTTGACGGCCGGGTGATTGTGGATGAAAATACAGAGATTATGGACCGCAAGGCCTCTCAGAATGAATATTTCCACCGGGATTTCCATTCCAGCATGAATATGGGCATTGAATACCTGGGAAAAAACTTTGGGTTGGATGCTGTAACCGAATATCTAACCCGGTATACCCATGCTGTCTACCAGCAGCTCCTGACCGATATCCGCAAGGAAGGCCTGGCTGCCCTGCAGGCTAAGATTCAGGATACCTATAAAAAGGAAAAGACTCCCGAGGCCCTGGAGACAGTTCTCACAGAAAAGGAGTTAAAGGTTACCGTTCACTTCTGCCCAGCCGTGCGCCATCTGCACAATACGGGCCGCAAGGTATCCTCCTGGTACCGCTATACCACAGAGGTAGTCATGGATGTAATCGCCCGAGAGACTGGCTACGTCTTCACTATGGATTCCTACGATGAGGAGACTGGAGCAGCCGCCTATCATTTCACTGCCGTTTAGTGCGCCAAATTTCAAAAGAAAATCAAGCTTCCGGCAGAAGCCTGAGCCTGTAAAGCAGGGCTTCTGCCGGAAGCTTTCTTGTCTATTTCTGAGCGTGTCTCCTGAAAAATCGGTGTCGCCTTCTCTGATTTCCTCTCACTTTGCCGGTCTCTTCCAGCGCCGTATGGGCTCATACTGTCTGCGAATCCGCTTGATGATGTGTTCTTGCTCTGCCTTCTTCTCCCTTTCCCCCAGCATTTCCATTCCAGGATCGATCTCTCGGCCTGTCCACACCGTCTGTTCCGCCTGGGCATAGCGAAGAAGCTTCTCGGCCATCCTCTTTCTGCTCACACGGACATCGTAGAAATACAGCATAGCATATCCTGCGTACTCAGGAAGCTCACGCTTTCTCATGCGAAAGTACTGGGAAAACCCTGTTTTTATCAGCTCCTTCTCCAGATTTTCCACAGTCTCACAGGTATCCATGACTCGCAGATAGACAATCTCATCTTCCTCACGGCAGACTCCCTGGATATAGTTCCGATAAGGAGACTTATGCATTTTCTGATAATTCTTCTCTTCCATAAGATTGCCGAATCTCTCATAGTAAATCAAAAGAGTATTCTCCTGTATGGAATACACAAAGTAATTGATCTGCCGCTGCCGCAGCCAATTCTCCAGGAGCCGCACATGCTCTCTGGGAATCAGCACCTTTTCCAGGTAACAATTCTCCCGGCTGTCGTAAACTGCGGCCCCATCCATGACCACCACCGGCACGCAGAGCTTTAAATCCTTAAGCTTTTCCATGAGAAAAGCCGGCGCCCGCCAGGACACAATGGCTATCTTGGCCCCATCCATGATCAGACGGTTAATCCCAATCCGGATTCCCGCAGGGATATCTCCAAAGCCTTGGGGAATCAGCTCCTCCAGGGGGACAAGAAACAAAAGCTCCCTGTGATAATCTCGGGGCAGGTGAAATCCATTCACCAAAACCGCCGCCCCGATTCCAATCAGCGTATCTACCACCCGATGGTATACCTGCACAAAGGTATCCCCTGTATCCACATGACTCAGAGTAACAATCAGAAACACAGCGCTGGCCAGGGAGGCGGCATCCGCCCTCTGCATGTAGACCGTCGTATACAGCACCAGGATTACTCCCGCAGAAAACAGCAGATATTGAAGCAGCTCCGCAGACTGGGGAAGCTGTTCTGTGATCAGCAGAGCTACCAACCCATAGAAGGCTCCCACCACCGTAGCTATAACCCTGTTCACCGCAAAGGTGCGGCTGTCTTCCATATAAGGCTGCATACAGATGACAGCGGCAATGACCGCGTGGATCGGCACTCCCCGATGTCCTCGCAGCACGTATACCACAAGGCAGAGGAAGACTGCCACCGCCGTCTTAATCATGCGCATCCCTACCGGAGGAAGGTATCTGCTTTTTCTGTTTTTTCTTTCCCTATTTTGTCCCATACTGCCTTTACTCCGTCTCTCTTTGACAAAGACATTATACAATACATGCTCTTTGTAATTCAATACTTCCAGTCAAAATTGTCTTTCCAGGGGCAGTAGCAAGCAAAAATGCCTGCACTCCACAGGGAAATGCAGGCATCATCCACGCTAAATTTAAGATATTTCTCCTATCTACTTGACAGTAGGCATATGAGCCAACCGCAAGGACGGCTATTCTATGAAACAAGAATCTTTTTTGTTTTAGAGACTTCCCAATTAAATGGAAATCACACCCAGCACCTTCAGGATCTCACCCAGAAGAATCACGACCACACAGATGGGGGCAATCCAGCGGATCATCACCTGGAAGAGCTTCTTTCTCTTAAACTTGCCAGAACTCTCTACCTCATCGGAAATCGCCTTGGTGCCTACCACATGGCCCACCAGAATACAGGTCAGAAGGGCAACAATGGGCATAAGGATGGAGTTAGAGATAAAGTCAAAGAAGTCCAGGAACTCCATACCCAGAAGCTTTATGCCGCTTAAGGGGCCATATCCCAGGCAGGAAAGAAGTCCCAACAGGATAATGCAAACGGCAACTACAAGGGTAGCCATCCTTCTCTCCCAGTGCAGACGGTCCCGGAAGATAGAGACCACGGTTTCCATGAGAGAAATGGAGGAGGTCAAAGCCGCAAACAATACCAGCAGGAAAAATGCCATACCAATCACAGCTCCGCCCTTCATAGCTCCAAATACCTTGGGCAGTGTAACAAACATCAGTCCAGGTCCTGCATTGATGTCTGCTCCGCCGGAAAAAGCAAATACGGCCGGGATAATCATAAGACCTGCAATAAAGGCGATGGCTGTGTCAAAAATCTCAATCTGATTGACGGATTTCTCCAGGTCATCCTCTTTCTTCATATAAGAACCATAGGTAATCATAATACCCATGGCCAGAGACATAGAGTAAAACAGTTGTCCCATGGCCGCCAAAACTGTGGTAGTGGAAAAATCTTTAAAGTCCGGAAGCAGATAATACTTCAGTCCCTCAATAGCTCCGGGAATCGTCAAAGAGAATACTGCCACAAAAATGGAGAGAACCACCAGCAGGGGCATCATAATCCTGCTTGCCTTCTCAATTCCTTTCTGTACGCCAAACAGTACCACGCCGGCTGTGAAAACCACAAACAGGATAAACCAGAACAGGGGATTCCCCAAAAGCCCTCCCTCAGATACGCTGATAAAGTTGGTAAAATACGTATCCGATGTGGTCGCAGCTGCCTGTCCACGCAGAAATTCAAAAAAGTATTTGATTACCCAGCCGCCGATCACACAGTAATATGGCGTGATAATAATGGGCACCAGGGAAGCCAGCCAGCCCAGAAAGCGGAACTTGGAATTCAACGCCTTGTAGGCTCCAATACAGCTTAATCCTGTTTTCCTTCCCAGAGAAATCTCTGTAATCATCAGGGCAAAACCAAAGGTGACAGCCAGTATCAGATACACCAGCAGAAAAATACCTCCGCCGTACTTGGCTGCCAGATACGGAAATCTCCAGATGTTGCCTAAACCCACGGCGGATCCCGCTGCAGCCAGCACAAAACCTATTCTGCCGGAAAAACTACTTCTCTCATGTTTCATTTTTCTTTTCTCCCTCTTTTAGAATGCATCATCTCCGGACAAATCGCCTTCCTGCCCAGATCATAATATAAGGATTGTATCATACATGAAATAGTTTTTCCACTTTTTTATTAAAATTCCGTAAATTTTTTATATTCCTATGAAGAGACGCAGCCTTATATCCCATTTGTTAAAAATGTCCATATTTATATTGTTAGCTCAAAATATTTTTTGTTTTACAACATTAAAACATAATATTTTTTGTTATAAATTGCGATATCATGAAATATAATTGTTATATTTTGTATTTACAAGATTTTTTTCATATATTATAGTAAAAGTAATAAAAAACAAGTCAGGAGGATCTTCCATGAAAATTGGTTGTGTGAGGGAAATCAAGAATAATGAGTTTCGCGTGGGTATGACGCCTGCCAGCGTAAAGGCTTATGGAGAAGCCGGGCATCAGATATTTGTAGAGAGAGGCGCCGGGGTCGGATCCGGGTTTGCGGATGAGGAATATGCCGCAGCCGGGGCAATACTGCTGGATACAGCTAAAGAAGTCTGGGACTGCTGTGAGATGATGATTAAGGTAAAGGAACCCCTGGAGGAGGAATATGGGCTTTTCCACGAGGGCCTGATTCTCTATACCTATCTCCATCTGGCAGCTGACAGACCTCTGACAGAGGCTTTGCTGTCTGCCAGGGTAAAAGGCGTGGCCTATGAAACTCTGGTGGAGGCCAACCGGAGTATCCCTCTGCTGACGCCTATGAGCCAGATTGCCGGACGTCTCAGCATCCAGGAGGGCGCAAAGTATTTGGAGAAACCCTTTGGCGGCTCCGGCGTCCTGCTCTCCGGAGTTCCCGGTACGCCCAGGGCCCATGTGGTGATCCTGGGAGCCGGTATGGTGGGCGCCAATGCCTGCAAGCTGGCTGTGGGTATGGGCGCCCGGGTAACCATTCTGGATATTAATCTGGAACGGCTGGCCTACCTGGATGATCTCTTGGGCACCAAGATTCAGACTCTGTACAGCACAGCAGAAAATATTCAGGAAGCTTTACAGGATGCGGATCTGGTCATTGGATCTGTACTGATTCCCGGTAAGGCCGCTCCCAAGCTTATCAAACGGGAATACCTGAAGCTTATGAAGCCCGGCAGTCTTATTGTGGATGTGGCCATTGACCAGGGCGGATGCTGCGAGACCTCCCATGTAACCTATCATGACGATCCCATTTTCCAGGTGGACGGCATCAACCACTACTGTGTGGGAAACATGCCGGGAGCCGTGCCCCGCACCTCCACCATGGCCCTGACCAACGCTACTCTGCGCTATGGCCTTATGATTGCAGCAGCCGGCCTGGAACAAGCCTTACGGGACTATCCGGCGTTGTACTCCAGTATTAACACCTACGCAGGAGCCGTAACCTGTAAAAATGTGGCGGACAGCCTGGAACTAGACTACAAGGATATCCGGGAGCTGATTTGACACTGTCAGATGTAAGGGCTGCATATCCTTTGAATGTTTCGCCTTACAGGATGCCATTTCCTGTAAGGCAAAAAAGAAGCTGTGAAATCGTCGATCCGATTTTTCACAGCTTCTTTTTAATGGTTATCTCTCACATTTCTCCCCGTCTATGACGAACTCTTTCTCCTCTTCTTCGCCAGGAATCCGTCTCCATTCAGCTGCGTGCTGAGAATCAGCACGATAATCAGGAGCCCTCCCCAGATCAGGCTGGCGTAATATGTATTCAGAGATGAGAACATGTTTACACCAGAGGCAATAATCTGTATGGAGATAATGGCCAGAAATACATTGGAAATCTTACCCATGCCGCCGTCCGGAAGCACGCCTGCCAACACCAGGATCAGAATACAACGCATAACATAGGAGGTACCATAGTCTGCTTTGGTGGAAGCCATGGTAGATACCATCAAAAGGCTTCCGATACAGCAGATCACATCACAGAGCACAAAGGTTCCTATGGTCATACCCGTAGTATTGATGGCTGAGAATTTCGCCGCCTTGATATTGGTTCCGATCATATACAGCTTCTCCCCGTAGGTGGTGCATTTCAGCAAGAATGCCGAAATGGCAAACACAATGAGGAATACCAGGAACGGGAAGGGCAGGAAGCCAAATATCATCTTATGGCCAATCTCCGTGTAAAGCGTAGGCAGACCGGATACAGCCTTTCCCTCGGTAATCGCCACGGAAACACCTGTCCACACCAGCTGCATGGCAATGGTGGCCATAACAGGCGGAATATTTAAGAGACTAATTAACAGGCCGTTGACCACACCGCCTATGGCTCCGATCACCATAACGATCAGGATTGCCGCCAGCATAATCATAGTAATCTGACCATTTCCCATGCCCTCGGTTACCTGAGACGCCATGAAATTCACACCTACGATGCAGGCGAAATTTCCAAGCGCCACAAAAGACATGTCAATGTTTCCGCTGATAAAACAGAACATCACTCCCAGGGTCATCAACCCATATTCCGGAAACTGCATGAAAATTCCATTCCAGGTACCCAGAGACCACAGCGTGCCCCCCTTGGTCACCGTAAAGAACAGGAGCAGAGCCACCAGCAGGATCAGGAGCATGGACGTATACACATTGTTCTGAAAATAATTCTTAATTTTTGCTGCCATTTTATCTTCCTCCTTTCCTTAGCGTCTCTGCCGCATAGCCTGTACAGCCGACACGGTAATACCAATCAGGATCACCAGACCGTTAAAGAAACTCTGCCAATAAGTATCGATTCCGATCAGCAGCATACTGTTGGAAACCACAGTAATAATTCCGATTGCGCAGACAGTTCCGAATACGCTTCCCTCGCCGCCGAAGATGCTGGCGCCGCCAAGGATAACTGCCGGGATAATGGTCATCTCCCTGCCCACCATAGCTTTTGGAATAGACTGACGCTCCATACACACACGGATCATGCCGATGAAACCGGATACGGCTCCCACTACAGAATAGAGGATGAATTTTACACGCTTTACATTGTAGCCGGCCCGCTCTGCAGACACCTCATTTCCGCCAATGGCATACAAGGCCCGGCCAAACATGGTGTGATTCAACACAAAGGAGGTAATCGCCGCCAGAGCTATAAAGAACAGGAACATAGTGGTCATGGTGGAGCGGATGCCTGCGGCATTGTATACCTCAAAGAGGTAGGACTCGCCCATGGCCCTAAAGCCTGCCGGCAGGGTGGATGTAATCTCCTGCATCTGCAGAAGTCCCATAGAAACTCCCGTAAAAAAGGTCTGAGTACCCAGGGTTACAATCATGGTATTCAATTTGAAGTTGGAAATAATCCAGCCATTCAGCATTCCCAGCACAAAGCCAATGACCGTAGCCAGCACAAGGCCTGCAATGGGGTTCGTGGTACACCAGCCCATATTCACACAGATGGTGGTTGCCAGGGAATATGCCAATGCTGCAACTGCCGGGAAGGAAAGATCAAATCCTCCGGAAACCATAACTACCAGGCAGCACATGGCAAACATGCCGTCCACGACCATAGAACGAAAAATCGTTACCATAGTAGAAGATTTAAACAGCTGACCGCCGGAGATCGTCTGGATTGCAATACACATGATAACCAGCACCAGAAAAATCCAGAATTCTGTTCTGCGGGTCATGCGCTTTAACGTAGCTTTATTCATAATCTCATGTACCCTCCTTAGCGAATAATTTCAATGATATCTTCCTCTGGGATATCACTGCCTGTCAGCTCGCCCACAATGGATCCGTCTCTCATTACGATCACACGGCTGCAGTTTACAACCACCTCAGACAGGTCGTCGGAAATAATGATAACCGCCAGTCCCTCATTGGCAAGCTCGTGGATCAGGGAATGGATGTCCTGCTTGGCTCCCACGTCCACACCTACGGTGGGGCCGTTGAGAATCAAAACATCCAAATCATTGCTGAGCCACTTGGAAAGTACAATCTTCTGCTGATTTCCTCCGGACAGAGTGGACGCAAATTTGCGCACATCATCCGTGGCAATGGAGAATTTCTCCTTCCAGATATTGGCATCATCCAGAATATCCTGATGCTTCAGGAATCCGAATGCACCGGAAAGACGTTTCAGGGAGGACAGAGTAATATTATCCGCAATGGGCTGCTGCAGGCAGAGCCCCTCAGTCAGACGGTCCTCCGGCACATAACCGATGCGGAGCTTCTGGGCCTGGATGGGGGAGGTAATATTGACCTGCTGTCCATTCAGGGTAATGGTGCCGCTGTCCGGTTTTCCTAGGCCAAAGAGACTTAAGGCCAGCTCTGTACGGCCAGATCCCAGAAGTCCTGTAACTCCCAGGATTTCGCCCTTGCGCAGCTCAAAGGAAACATCGTGGTATTTATTTTTCTGGCATAGGTTCTCTACCTTCAGCACCGGCTCCTTGCTGATATTCTTGGGAACAAAATGATCGTCTGTGAGCTCACGGCCTGTCATATGGAAGGTAAACTGCTGTCTTGTCAGACTGGCAGTGGGGCCTGCATACACATTTTTGCCGTTCCGCATGATACAGACATCATCGGAAATCTCAAAAATTTCCTCTGTTTTATGACTGATAAACATAATGGCAATGCCCGTGTCCTTCAGCTGGCGCACTGTCTTGAAGAGTGCGTCCACCTCTCTCTTGGTGAGAGCTGTGGTGGGCTCATCCATAATGATCAGCTTTGCATTAAACAGAAGGGCGCGACAGATAGCAACCAGCTGCTTATCCGCCACACTCAGCTCTCCCATCTTTGCCTGGAGATCGATTTCGTAGCCAATCTTAGACAAAGCCTCCTTGGCTGTAATCTCCCAGCGCTTCCGGTTCACCAGCTTCTTTCCTTCTGTAATTTCCGAGTTAATTGCCAGGTTTTCCATCACCGTCAGATTCGGAAAAATGGACAGGTCCTGGTAAATTACCTGAATTCCCAGTCGGGTTGCCTCTGCAGGCGTAATTTTGGAAATCTTATTCCCCTCAAAAATCACTTCCCCCTCATCTCTTGTATATACACCGGAAATGATCTTTACGAGCGTGGATTTGCCGCAGCCGTTCTCGCCAGCCAGACACATTACCTTACCGGGTCTGATTGCAAAATTTACGTGGTCCAGCGCGTGGACTCCAGCAAACGATTTGCAGATTCCGGTCATTTGAAGCAGATATTCTGACATAGATGTGCAAACTCCTTCTCTTCATCTCCCGAACCAGGCCGGCCGGGTTGTCTTAATTGCTACCGAGGCAGAGAAGCTACGCTCCTCTGCCTCGGAACATGTTTTTAGTTATTCAGTTGTATTTCCTGTCTTCATTTAGAAACCAAAATCGTCCACATTGTCCATGGTGATGGCGATCTGGCCCTGTCCGATGATTACCTTGCCGTCAACGGTTACATTGGTGTAACCCTCTTCCTTCAGGTCTGTACCGGTCTTGATCTCGCCGCCGTTCCACAGCTCCATACCAGCGTTCAGCATAACCTTTGCGGAAACAGCTGCATCCCACAGAGCAACGCTGCCCAGAGTACCGTCTGCCAGATAATCCTTTACCTCCAGAGGCATAGCAACGGAGATTGCAAACATCTCGCCTGTCAGCCCCATCTCCTGGATAGCGCGGGCTGCGCCGGGAGCGTCAAAGGAGCCTGTTCCCAGGATACCCTTCAGGTTGGGATATTTCTCGCGAAGCTGCTTGGTCAGCTCATAAGCCTTCTGTGCATCAGAGTCATCCTCTACGCGCTTGTCGTCTACCAGAGTCATGTTGGGATATGCCTCCTGCTGACGTGCCACAGCGCCGTCTGCCCAGTTATTCTGGGACTCCATGGTGAAGGAACCAACCATGGTGATGTACTCGCCTTCCTCACCCATCTGAGCTGCCAGCTGGTCCATCAGGAATGCGCCAAGACCTGCCTCATCAAAAGCCTCTACGTCAAAGGTAATGTTCTCCATACCGGATGCCTCGGTAGCGATTACAATAATGCCCTTGTCCAGAGCGGTCTTGCAGATCGCCTCGCAGGCTGCCGGGTCGTTGGGGGAGAAGCAAAGGATGTCAACACCCTGGTTTACCAGGTCTGTCATGATCTGAACCTGAGCTGCTGCGTCAACCTCAGCCGGTCCCTTGTAAATAACTTCAATACCATTTGCCTCAGACCACTCGGTTACGCCGCCGCGTACATGCTCCCACCATGCCTGGCCTTCTACCTTGGGTACGAAAGCGATGGTCGGTGTGTCGCCCTTGGGCGCCTCTGCCTCTGCAGGCGCTTCTGCAGGCTCTTCTGCCTCTGCAGGCGCTTCTGCGGGCTCTTCTGTCGATGCAGGTGCTGCAGGCTGCTCTGCGGGTTTTGAACCACAGGCTACCAGACCTACAGTCATTGCTGCCACTAACGCTAATGCAAGGATCCTTTTCATTGTTTTTCCTCCTAAAAATAATGTTTTTATAACTTCCGCAAAAAGCGGAAACTACCATAAATTATGTGGGGAATCCGCCTAAAGCTCTCCTCTCTTTGGAAAGCAGGCAGTTCCCTTGTCTCATTCTAGTCCAGATGGTAAACCTCCTCCATATCAGACCAGAACTCCCCTTCCGCCTTATCCGGCAGGGGCTGCATCAAGGGTTTTACCAGGTCCCACCACTTCTGAGTCGTGGGATCCGCAGCCATTTTTGCCATATCGGCTTCATAATCATCCCCTACATATTCAAAATAGGAGAAGAGATAATCGCCTCTGCTGTAAATGCTGTAATTTTGGATATTACAAGCTTTGATCATCTCATTGACGCCGGGCAGCGGATCAGCATGATAACGCTTATATGCCTCCAGCCCCTCCGGCTTTACCTGAATCATTTGTCCGATTCTCATCATATCAAAGACCGCCTTTCTGAAATCTTAGTAGATTTTATTGGCTTCCTCAAACAATGCCTGTACGTTGGCAGGAGGCACATCGCCCTGAAGCGCTTCATGGCTGGGAGAGATAATCAATCCTGTGGGGAAATATCCTCTCAGCTCTTTTACCTTCTCCTTTACCTGCTCCGGAGTTCCGTTGGGCAGAAGATCCTGGGTATCCACGCCGCCGCAGAAAGAGACCTTACCCTCGAATTTCTCTTTCAGATTTGCCGGCTGCATGCCTGCTGCCAGGGCCTGAATCGGATGGATTGCGTCTACGCCGGCCTCAATGAGAAGAGGAATAGCATCCACAATAGAACCGCAGGAATGATATACGATCTTTACCCCGTAGCTGTGGGCAATATCAATCAGTCTCTTCGCTCCCGGAATGATAAACTCAGAAACAAGGGCCGGGCTCAGCATCAGGCCTCTCTGACTTCCCATATCATCTCCGATCAGAATAGCATGTACTTTTCCCTTGGTGGCCTCCAGGAAAATCTTTAAAGCCTTCTCATAGAACGCTACAATATGGTCGTCCACATAATGCACCATCTCCGGCTCCGCCACCATATTCATCAGAGCGGTCTGCATACCGAACGCGGCGCAGGTATCCTGGAAATGGCAGGCCCAGAGCATACCCATCACCGTCTTATCCCCAGGCGCTTCATCCACAAGCTTCTTGCAAAGCTCTGGATCTATGTATTTCTCCGGATCCGGCCACGGGAAATTCACTGCTTTCACATCATCCAGATCCTCACAAGTGGCAAAGCATCCGTCCGCAGTCAGGGTACGGTGTTCCACATCCACATTGGTTCCATTCATATACCAGTCAAAAGCTGCAAAAATCGCGTTACACGTCTCTGAGTGATAGGGAATCTCCACTGCGTAAAAGTCATCTCCACAAACCTTTTTCAGCTCTTTCACATCCGGTACTTTGTAATGAGCGCACAACCGCTCCACTGCCTCGGGAGTGGGATCTCCCATCCAGCACGCAGGCCTGTCAACCGGCTTTCTCTCAATGGTCGCGTAGAATCTTTCGATACTATTCATAAAATAGGCTCCTTTCTCTTTGTTCACCTTACCATTTCTGTGAATTTCTGATTCTATTATAACGCTTTTTTCGGCAATTCCAACAAGATTTTATTTTTAAATTTAATCGTTTAACCATATTGGTTAAACAGATTTCCCTTTTCACCCTTTTTCTTTTATTTCCTTCTTGTCATTTTGAATAATTTCAAATAAAGAAACCGACACATTTTTATATATTCTATCAGTTTTATAATGAAAAATCAAGGCTCCTTTTCGACATAAATCCATTTCCCAGAAAATTTAGTTAAATTTCACCTGACTGGTTAAATTTAACTTGACAGGTTATCCAATTTTATCTGATAATATATCTATATTTTCTATATTTTAGCACTTCTATTTTCAGAAACTCTGCTGAAATTTTACTGTGACTAGGGAGGTTTTCTGTATGACGACATTAAAAGAAGTGGCGCAGCTGGCCGGCGTCTCCATCGCCACCGTCTCCTACTGCATTAACGGGACCAAGAATATAAAACCAGAGACGCGTCTGAAGATCATGCAGGCCATTGAGGAGCTGAACTATATCCCCAACCGTTCCGCCAAAAATCTGCGGGATCCGGACTCCCATGAAATCGGCATTGTTCTGCCCGATATTGAAGATCACTACTACTCTGAGATTCTCAAAGGCCTGGTTTATGAGGCCGAAAACGCAAACTATGCCCTGAACATTGCCTTTACCTACCGCATGCCCAAGCAAGAATGTAAAATCATACAGGATTTTATCAGCCGCAATGTAAGCGGCCTTGCCATTCTTACCTGCCAGCCCTCCAACACAGAATTTTTCCGAAACAGTGTGATCCGCTATGGAATTCCCTGCGTATTTATTGATCGGATTCCCAAAGGACTGGACGTGAATTTTCAGGCTTTTGACAATTATACCACCGTTCACTACCTTACCGGGCAGCTTCTCTCCAGGGGGTACGACAAAATTGGCCTTATGACAGGACCGGAAGAGCTGCTGGGGGAATCCGACTGTATCTACGCCTTCACCGACGCCCATATTGAACACAAGAAAGTCTATTACCCGGATCTGATTCAGTCCTGCGATATGACCAAGGAGGGCTCCTTCCGCATTTTTATGAGCTCTCTAAAAAGCGGAATCCCCCAGGCTATTATCTCCTCCTCCGAGGACATGACCAAGGGCATTGTGGAAGCGCTGAATCTGTGTCATATCCGCATTCCAGAAGACATCTGCGTCATTACACTTGGTATTGAGTGCTGGAATAATTCCAACTACCATCCCCATGTGATCCACACCTCCCGCAGGGCTTTCACCTTGGGCAAGGATTGCTGTAAACTCCTCCTCCGCAATATTTTGTCGCCTCATCTCTTTGAGACGGAATTCATGCTGCGCCAGGAACGGCATCTGGCGGAATCCCTGGTTCTGCCCGCTCCTCCCAAGCCCTTTTCCTTCCCTGCCAACAAAAAAAAGCTTCGGATTCTGTCCCTGGATCTGCCCACAATCCGCGCCCTTTCCTCTGTGGCCCAGGAATTTTCCTGTCTGTACGGAGCTCAGGTGCAGGTGGATTACCTGCCCATCCGGGAACTTTTCCACGCGGTCTGTGAGGATTCCAAAAGAGAAAAGAGCCTCTACGACATCTACATCGTAGATGTGTCCTGGCTCCGCTATCTGATTCATGAGAACTGTCTGAGGGATCTGACAGGCTTTATTCAGTCCCGGGCCGTGGATACCTCCCACATTGTACAGAAAAATCTGGAAAACTGCTATTATAAGGGCCGCTACTATGGGCTTCCGATTATCGGAGGCTCCCATTTGCTGTTTTACCGCAAGGATTTCTTTACCAGCACCAGACTGCAGAAGGCCTTTAAAGCCCAGCATCATATTTCCCTGCGTCCTCCCAAAACCTGGACCGAGTTTAACGGCATCGCCCGGTTTTTTACCCGATCCTTTAACCCGGAATCCCCCTCGGTTTTTGGCACCTCTCTGCCTGCCTATATGAGCGAAGAGCTGGCCCTGGAAATCCTCATCCGCCTGTGGAGCTATGGGGGAGGCCTTTTCGACCATAATAACCGCCTGGCTCTCCACACGTCCCAGAATATCCGGGGGTATCAGAGCCTTCTGGAAACCTGTTCCTATGTTTCTCCTAACTTCATCAGCCACAATCATCAGAAATCCTTCCAGGATTTCGGCCAGGGCAAAACCGCCATGCTGGTTTCCTTCACGGAATACGCCGGAGACCTGAAAAACTGCGTGCCCAATGATATGCTCTCCAATATCGGCTACTGCACCATGCCAGGCGGTACTCCCGCCAACGTGGGATGGCAGATGGGCGTCAGCAAATCCACCAAAAACTGGGAACTGATTCAGGAATTTTTTAAATGGGTGTGTACCAAGCACACCAGCTATTATCTCACCATTCTGGATGGGCAGGCCGTCATGAAGTACCCCTACCAGAATCATGAGCTGTTGAAGCTTTATCCCTGGCTGGATCTGACCGATGAGGGAATCCGTCTGTCCCATTCCCGGATCTATCCCATCCGAAGCAGAGACCGGAATATTCCCCCCTATCAGGTGGAGACGGTTTTCTGTCAGGCCTTTCACCGGATCTGGGAGGACGGTCTTCCCATTGAACAGGCCCTGAAGGAGGGCCAGCAGGAGCTTTATCGGCTTTTTGCATAAAGGGTTCTGGATGAACTCTTACATCGAAAAAAGAGTCCGGCCACAGTCCGGACTCTTTCTATGTATTTTAATTGATCCTATATCATACAGGCGGAATGGCTTATGCGTTTGCCAGCTGCTTTGCCAGCTGTGCTGCACTTGCTGCATCCTCGCTGTAGCCGTCAGCGCCGATCTCATCTGCAAATGCCTGGGTAATGGGCGCGCCGCCTACCATGATCTTGATTCTGTCGCGGAAGGGCTGCTCATTGAGAGCTGCAACGGTGTCGCGCAGAGCCGGCATCGTGGTGGTCAGAAGTGCGGAGCATCCAACCAGAGTTGCATCCGGATTCTCGTTTACTGCCTCGATGAATTTCTCAATGGGTACGTCGATACCCAGGTCGATAACTTCAAAGCCAGCGCTCTCGATCATCATGCCAACCAGGTTCTTTCCGATGTCATGCAGATCGCCTGCAACGGTTCCCAGGATCATCTTGCCTGCAGAAGCGGTTCCGCCGCTGGCCAGATGGGGTTTCAGAACCTCCACGCCCTTCTTCATAGCACGTGCTGCCACCAGCATCTCCGGCACGAAGATCTCGTTATTCTTAAACTTCTCGCCTACAACGCCCATAGCGTCGATCATACCGCTATTGAGAATCTCAACGGGATCACAGCCTTCATCGAGGGCTTCCTGCACAAGTCCTCCTACCAGCTTTGCTTTTCCTTTTTCAACGGCTTCTGCAACTTCCTGAATTTTCGACATTTTCCAGTCCTCCTTATGTTTTGTTCACAACCACCATGAAACAAATTCATGTTACATTCATTTTAGCCTTTTTTCACAAAATTCGCAAGTCATTTGCGCAGTTTTCTTTCCTACAAAATGTTGGAATCCAGGAGCTGTTTTTTGACAGATTGTACAGTCCTGTATCACAGGAAAACATACGCGCAGCAGCCCCCTGTACAGGAAAGGCGGACCTCTTTATGAAAACTGCACCGGCTCCGACTCCGGAGTCAGCGGCTCCATCTGATACTCCGGAAATTGATCCAGAAGTCTGTCCAGGCAGGACGCCGTCTCATCAATCACATCATGAGCCAGCATGACTACGGATTTGCGCCCAAGGGTACTGGACACTGCGTTTTCTATAAGCTGATCCTCTCTGGGATTTTTCACCGCATCCTCCAGGCTGGCATTCCAGTCATAATAAATATATCCCTGGGCCGTAAGCTGCCGGGCAATCTCCCCGTGGACTGTTTTGTTGTAGGTGTTCACGCTGCCTCCCGGAAAACGGAAAAGTTTGGCATCCACTCCGGTTATCTCCTTGATAATCCGGTGGGCCTCCTGAAAGTCTCTTAAGTAGCTGTCCACGTCCTTGTAAAGCTCCCCATAAACGTGCTGGTTGCAGTGAATCCCAATGGTATGTCCCTCCGCCGCAATCCGTCTGGCGATTTCCGGATATCTCTCTACATTTTCCCCGATCAGGAAAAAGGTAGCCAGAATTCCCCGGTCCTTCAGCACATCCAGCACCTTCTCCGTATTCTCCACAGAGGGGCCGTCGTCAAAGGTCAGGTACATGGTCTTGGGGTGAAAATACAGCTCAATGCCATTGGCAATGCCCTGAGCGATTTGTTCCTGATACTGGGAATCCACCAGATTCCGGCGTTCCTTCCGGTCTGATAGAAAGCCGGTCTCTATGAGACAGGAGGCCATGGTACACTCCCGGGTCACATAGAGAGTATTCTCCTCCACAATCTCCCGCTCCTTTGCCCCGGTGCTCTCCAGCACATATTTTTGCAGAAGGCTTGCCAGACGTTCACTCTCTGCTCCTGCCTGCTGCCCGTTGTACCAGATTTCCATGCCGTTTACCCCTGCCACATCACTGTCGTTTTGATGAATGCTCACATACAGGTCCGCCCCTATTTTATTTGCATATTCCACCCGCTCCTCAAGAGTCCGGTCCGTGTCATAGTGCCGGGTCATACGCACCTGATACCCCAGCTCCTTAAGCTTGCTCTCCACAGCCCGGGCAATCTCCATGTTCACATGTTTTTCCAGAACGCCATCCCGGAAGCAGCCTCCGTCCATACCTCCATGTCCCGGATCCAGCACCACCAGAAGATCTCCCGCCTCCTTCCAGGTCGCCCCCGGCACAGCTCCGTAAGGCATTGCAGGTTCCTCCTCCAGCTCCTCTGTCTCCGGCTGCAAAAGCTCCTGGGGGATGGTAAGCTTCTCCGCCCGGATCAGGCCTGCGGGAAGATATTGCTCCTGAAGATCCTCCTGCAGTCTGACTCTGGCCAGCTCCCCGGCTCCCCGGCTCACGGTCACAACTCCCAGCATGGAGGCCAGGAATATCGCCATGATTTTTGCCGCTTTATTCCGACGCTCCTTCCATCTCCTCCGGGCCCGATAGCTCCCTATGTATCCTGTGCCGTTGCTTGCAATATACAGATCCTCTCTTCGCATTTGTATCCGCCCCTTCTTCTATCGAGAGCAGTCCGTATAAAAAACTCCCGGGCTGCTTAGCTTTTCTCTTCTTCTCTCTAAGCATACCCAGGAACCCCGTCAAATTTTCATATTTCCGGCATCATTTTTGCATCTTTTTTAGAAACATAAACCATCCATGCCCAACTATTTGATAAACAGCTCGTTAATCCCCTCATAGAATCCGATTGTCACAATCGTACTTCCCTCATCGATCCCGGGAAACCGGTATTTCACAAAATCTGGCGTGGTTTCCAACAGAGGATTCTCCCCCTCATAGGCCTCCCTGCCGGTCAATCCCAGATATCCGCTCCAGGCCTCCACCATGTCCTCCGGGGAAAGCTCTGCCCAGGTGCGCTCCGTGCGGACATAGAAGCCGTAGATCCTGCCTGTGGCTGCGTCAATATAGGCGTCAATGAGCCGGTGAGCCTTATCCCGGTTCTGTTGCCGGGTGGAAAGACTTACTCTCCACACAGACATATGATTCTGGGGCTCCAGCACATCGATGGCGGAATAGAGCACGGCGCTGTAAGCTTCCGGCTCCACAGTCCGCACATCCTTTGGCAATACCCCCAGCTCTTTCAGCGTTTCTATCTCCTGGTTGCAGGTGTCAAAAATCTTGTCATCGGTAATTTCCTGGCCGGAAGGCCCCTGCCGGTTTACCACAAAGGCATAGGTTCCCATGAGCTCCTCATAGTCCATATGCTCATTCTCCACCCGGGTCTTGGCGCTCTGTTCACTCTCTGGCAGAACCTGATGGTTCAGACATTCCGCCAACAAAAAAAGCTTTTCATTGCTGTTCAGGGAATAGCGGTAGCCCTGGCTCGCCCCTTCCGCCGCCTCCACGGTAATCTCATTAAGCATGGACCTGTCCCTGCAGCGTGCCAGCTGCTCCGGCCCCAACACACAGGCCATCAGAACCAGGGCTGTCAAAAGGGGCACCAATGCCTGTTTCCATTTTTCTCTGCTGCGTTCCATTCCTATTCCTCTTTCTCTGCGGCGCGTTACAATTCACACCCACGCCAGTTTTTGAAGAGCTTTTATTTGATAAAGGTGCGAATTGTAACAGGGACTGCCCATTTAAAGTCGCCTTCGGCGAGGGGCAGTCCCTTCGGCCCCATAACTGTATTGGCTCCACGCCAATCAGCGGAGTGATTGGCGTGGGTGTGAA
>JAAWJI010000017.1 GCA_022796795.1 Lachnospiraceae bacterium
TTTCAAGGGATTTTGAATTATTTTTCATTAACACAGCGCAAGGGCAGTCACAGACTTATGGGAAAAGTCTGGGCTGTCCTTTTTGTGCGTTTAAGGAGGCATTTATGGCAAAGAGGTATTACTGGCTGAAACTGAAAGCGGACTGGTTTTCAGACAAGCGGATCAAGAAGTTACGCTCCATAGCGGGCGGCGATACGCATACGATTATCTATCTGAAAATGATGCTGCTGTCACTAAAGGACGAGGGGAAACTTTACTTTGAGGGCGTGGAGGACAACTTCGCTTCGGAGATTGCACTTGCGCTTGACGAGGATGCAGAGAATGTAAAGCTGACGCTTGCATTTTTACAGCGGCATGGGCTGATAGAGATTGGCGATGATGACGAGTACCAGCTTACGGAAGTGCCGACAATCATTGGTTCGGAAACGGCTTCGGCTATGCGTGTGAGGGAGCATAGGGAACGGAAAAAAGAGAACAGGCTGTTACAATGTAACACAACTGAAACGGGCTGTAACAATCTGAAACAGATTTGTAGCGTAGAGAGAGAGAAAGAGATAGAGAGAGATAAAGAGTTAGAGGGAGAGGGAGAGAAAGAGAAAGAAATACCCACCCCCGCCGCTTATGGGAAATTTAATAATGTTTTCCTCTCTGATGCGGAGCTTGACAGCCTGAAAGCGGAACTGCCCGACAAATGGGAATATTACATTGACCGCTTATCCGTACATATCGCTTCAAGTGGGAAACAGTACCGTAACAATGCCGCCACAATTTACAAATGGTCACAGGAGGACGCTGGCAAAACAACGCCAAAGAAAGGGATGCCTGATTATTCATACAGTGAGGAGGACAGCTTATGAACGGTTTGACCGACACGATTTTACAGATGATGGACACCACGCAGGAGCCGGAGGATTACAGAGGGGAGGACGGGTTACTGTATTGTGGGAAATGCCGCAAGCCGAAAGAAGCCTATTTCCCCAAAGGCATGGCTTTATTCGGGCGTGACCGCCACCCGTCAGAGTGCGACTGCCGCAGGGCAGAACGTGAAAAGCAGGAGAAAAAGGATGCGGACGAAAAGCACAATGCCGAAGTGGAACGCCTGAAACGGGAGGGCTTTTCCAATCCTGCCATGCGGCAGTGGACTTTTGAGAATGACAACGGGAAATGCCCGCAGATGGAAAAAGCATACTCTTATGTGGAGCTGTGGGAGCAGATGAAAGCGGAGAACCACGGGCTTGTCCTGTGGGGGAATGTCGGATCGGGGAAAAGCTATTTTGCAGGCTGTATCGCAAATGCCCTCATGGAGAAGGAAATATCCGTCTGCATGACAAACTTTGCAACGATACTGAACAACCTTTTCTACGGTTCGGAAAACAGGAATGAGTACATCATAAGGCTTTGCTCCTATCCCCTGCTTATCCTTGATGATTTCGGCATGGAGAGGGGGACGGAATACGGGCTTGAGCAGGTCTACAACGTGATAGACAGCCGGTATATCAGCAAAAAACCTTTAATCGCAACGACGAACCTCACGCCGGAGCAGCTTAGGAATCCGGAAGACGTGCCGCACGCACGCATTTATGGCAGGCTTCTTGAAATGTGTGTGCCTGTCCGCTTTACGGGCGGCGATTTCCGTAAAGTGGCAGCACAGCAGAAAATGGAACGCCTTAAAAAGCTGATGGAGTGAAAGGAGAGCCTATGGAAAGAGAGAAAGATAACCGCACTACTGCCCGCCGCCCTGACTGTGTGACGGAAACACGCATGGGGAACACTGTGCTTGTCGTGTCCGGCTTTTTCAAGGAAGATGCCGTTTCCACTGCCGCTGACAAGATGATGCGTGTGCTGGAGGCGGAAAGCATGGCAGGGAACAGACCGGAATACACTGCATGATGCGATATGCCTTACAATAAAAT
Organism: Lachnospiraceae bacterium; assembly: GCA_022796795.1. Classification (GTDB taxonomy): domain Bacteria; phylum Bacillota; class Clostridia; order Lachnospirales; family Lachnospiraceae; genus RGIG4284. The sequence goes on from JAAWJI010000017.1 coordinate 1,914, forward strand.
TTGTATATAATCTAATGCACATAAAGTAGCAAAAAGAACTGTACATACAGCTTGAAATATGTTATGATAGCCATACGGAATAGTGGGTTTGGCTGTCGGAAATGGAGAGAACTATGGCAAGACAGACAGCGCAGAACCTTATCACTGCCCTTTATCCGAGGCTGTCACACGAAGATGAGCTGCAGGGGGAGTCAAACTCCATAAGCAACCAGAAACGTATCCTTGAAAGCTATGCAAAGCAGAACGGTTTCGCCAATATCCGCTGGTACACGGATGACGGGTATTCCGGCGCAAACTTCCAAAGACCGGGCTTTCAAGCCATGCTTGCCGACATTGAGGCGGGCATTGTCGGTACGGTGATCGTAAAGGATATGTCAAGGTTAGGGCGGAATTATTTACAGGTGGGAATGTATACGGACATGATATTCCCGCAGAAGGGTGTCCGCTTCATCGCTATCAATGACGGGGTGGACAGCGCACAGGGTGAGAATGACTTCGCACCGCTGCGCAACATTTTCAACGAATGGATGGTGAGGGACACGAGCAAGAAGATTAAGGCGGTTTTCCGCAGCAAGGGCATGAGCGGCAAGCCTATCACAAGCCAGCCCGTCTATGGCTATCTGAAAGGCGAGGACGGGCATTTCATCATTGACGAGGAAGCCGCACCTGTCGTAAGGCAGATATACAGCCTGTGCCTTGCGGGTAACGGACCAACTAAGATTGCCCGTATGCTGACGGAGCAGGGCATACCAACGCCGGGAACGCTTGAGTACCGGAGGACGGGCAGCACACGCCGCTATTATCCTGATTATCCATGCAAATGGGCAACAAATACGGTATGCCACATCTTGGAACGCAAGGAGTATATAGGGCATACGGTGAACTTCAAGACAGAAAAAGTGTCCTACAAGGTAAAGTCAAGCGTGGACAATCCCGAAGAAAAGCAGATGGTGTTTGAGAACACGCATGAGCCGATACTTGACACTGAAACATGGGAGCGTGTGCAGGAACTTAGGAAACAGCGCAAACGCCCGAACAGGCAGGACGAGGTGGGCTTGTTCTCCGGCATACTGTTCTGTGCCGACTGTGGGAGCGTCATGTACCAGCAGCGTTATCAGACAGAGAAACGGAAACAGGACTGTTACATCTGTGGCAGTTATAAAAAGCGTACAAAGGAGTGTACGGCGCATTTTATCCGTACAGACCTCTTAGTCGCCGGAGTGACCGAAAATCTGCGCAAGGTGACAAACTATGCGGCAAAGCATGAAACACGCTTCATGAAGCTCTTGGTTGAGCAGAATGAGGACGGCGGCAAACGCAGGGATGCGGCGAAACGGAAAGAGCTGGATGCGGCTGAAAAGCGGATTGCGGAACTGTCAAACATCTTCAAAAGGCTGTATGAGGACAGCGTGAGCGGGCGCATTTCCGATGAGCGTTTCATGGAGCTGTCGGCAGATTATGAAGCAGAACAGAAAAAGCTGAAGGAACGTGTAGCGGAACTGCAAAAGGAGCTTGCAAAGACAAGGGAGGCAACAGCCAACGCCGAAAAGTTTATGAACGTGATCCGCAAGCATACAGCCTTTGAGGAACTCACTCCCACCCTGCTGCGGGAGTTTGTAGAGAAAATCGTTGTCCATGAGGCAACAGCCGCCGATGGGCGGATGCATGGGAATTTAAGGCGGCAGGAAATAGAGATTTATTACAGTTTTGTCGGCAAGGTTGACTTGCCTGAATGAGAGCCTGACCTGTCCGGCGCATGAAATAAGTGCCGGATAGGGGATGGCAAAATTTTTTACACTTCTATTGCTTCTTTATCACATCTGAGCAAATACTCCCGGTCTATCACCGAGGTACGCCGTCCCTTCATCACCGGCATATCCAACAGCATTTCCAGCATTTTCGTGACTGCCCGGTTCAGGTCCTCCATGGAAAGCGTCCCATTTTCCACTGCGTCTACAATGGGCTTCACATCCCGGGGCCCCGGCATATCTAAATCATTGCCTGCTGCAATCCCCTTTACCTGGTCATATACAGCTCCCCAGTCAGAAACCACAAGGCCCTCAAAGCCCCATTCCTCCCGCAGCACCTCCGTCAAAAGCCACTTATTCATGGCGCAGGCTGTTCCGTTCACCTTATTATAAGCATCCATCAGGCTCTTCACCTTGCCCTCCCGGACACAGGCCTCAAACCCTGGGAAATAAATTTCATAGAGCGCCCGGACAGGAATGGTTTCATTGATATTCTGCCGGTGGGTCTCCTGATTATTTGCCGCATAATGCTTTACATTAGCAATGAGCCCCTCCTCCTGGATTCCTTTCACAAACTCGGGCGCAAGCTTGGCCACCAGACAGGGGTCCTCCGAATATCCCTCAAAAACACGTCCGTTTAGGGGATCCCGATGAATATTTACATTTGGGCTTCCCAATACCATGTCTACCTGGTAAACATCCATCTCCTTTGCCACAGCATTTCCACACAGCTTTACCACCTCCGGGTTCCAGGTAGCTCCCAGCAACATTCCCGGAGGAAAACAGCCTGGCAGCTGACCAGAGGGAACGATTTTTTTCATTTCCTCCTCTATAACCTCCATGACCGTTTTTTCGTCTTCTGTCAATTCCTCTCCCTGATCCAGCTTTTCCAGAATCTGCATCATCAACACAGAATTGCTGACTCCGGAAAGAGAAGCAGTCTTGACGCTGGTCTTTTCCCAGATGGCCCGTACCAGCACATCTCCATAGTATTGGAACAGGTTTACCCCAGTCCCGCCATCCAGCACTCTGCAGGAAGGAATTCCATATTTTTCAAAGCCCCGGGTTTTAAAGGAGCTGTAACCTGTTATAAGGGCAGCCTTTTCTTCCACTGTCATCTCCTCCAGCAGCGCCGGGATGCTGGAGCGGTCTGTTAATTTTGTACTCATATTCATCCTCCTATTCCGCCTTGGCCATAACTTCCTTCCGCAGGCGGTTTCTTTCTCGAATGTCAAAAATTAAATGCTGGTTATTTGCAAATGCCAGGAATAAAATTAAAAATACACCGTTGCCGATCTGTTGGGTTTCGGAGGCCAGGCCCATAGCTAACATACCAGAAGCCAGCATTTTCAGGGCCAAAGCTCCAAACATGGTTCCAATAAGCAGATCGCAATACTTAGACAGGAAGGCGCCTACCATAACAGCCATAATGGCGGAGAATGCAACGGAGGTGGTGGCCATACTGCCTGCCACCGGCTTTGAGGCGCCGTTATAGCAGATATTTACCACAGAGGCAATGCCCAGGAAGACGCCCTCCAGCAGAAAACTTAAATACCGGGTCTTAATCTGATTCACACCAATATTTTTCGCTATCACAGTGCCATTTCCCAGGGAACGCACATCATAGCCGAATTTTGTATAATTGTTCAAAAAATAGATAATGAAAAAGCTAATCAATAGTATCATAAAAATATAGGGGGTCTTTGCGAAAAATGTCCATCCTCTGGGAATCTTGGTTCCGCCGCCTCCATATATGGTATTACAGAGGGACTCAAAAATCATCAGCATCCCAAGGCCTGTAACCATGGACGGAATCCTGCAGAAGGTAAATACCGTACAGGTGATCTGGGTACAGATACAGGCGGCTGCTGTAATCAGAAGGAACATTCCCCAGGGGCCTACGTTCAGACTCTGTGCCCACTGTCCCCCTAAAATGCCGGATAAGACAACAATGGAACCAGGCGTAAAATCCCACACACCCATGGTCTGATTATTACAGATTGCCCAGGCAATAATCACAGGATATACCGACTGACGAATCACTGCGGAAAGGGAATTTATATTTCCAAACCGAAATCCGGAACCGATTGCAAAGATCAGATACACAATAACAGGAAGTATTAATGATTTTAGTGCGTTTGTAATAAATCTTCTGGCCTTCATTGAATTGCTACACCTCTCTTTACTATGAAAGTCCCGCCGCCGGTTAGGCGGCATGCATTCAGGGATTCCAAATGCGCCTTCAAGACTTTCCTGTTTGGTGATGCACCCGCTTTCGGGCGCATGCAGGTTATGACGGAGTAGGGTCCGCCCAATCATGAGTGCCATGATTGAGCGATACCTTTGTCCTGTTTTTTACTGATTTTTAGCAACAATAGAATCTAACGTATAGCTGTTCCACATTCCATACAGATCCTCAAACTTCATCTCCGGATTGCAGCGATACGTTACACTCTGCAGCTCCTCCGGGCTGTAGGGATACACGCCCTCATTGTCAATGTATTGTACATAGAGGTCATAATCGTCAGCGCCTGTGATATAGATAAACTTGGTATCCAGTTGGGTATTTCCCTCATATGCCCCATCTACGATTTTTACTGCATCAATAGCCAGGAACATAACCTCCAGATACTGGCCGCCTCCGATAAAGCTTAAGGAGCCCTCCTCCAGGTATTCGTCTGTACCAGGCTGAATATCCAGGGTAGCGAACTTCACATCAGAGCGTCCCTCTGTATCCAAGGTCTGGATTACCAGCTCAAGAATGCCATTGGAAGCTCCAGACGCTACAATACCATCCAGCTCCGGATACAGAGCACAGAAGTTCTGAACAGCAGCGGCACCCTCAGACTGCAGAGAGGCAGAGCGGAACTCCCCTAGTATTTTCAGGTCATCGTGAGTCTTTGCCGCGTCATACATGCCGGTAAACCGCAGGTCATGACAATAGTTTCCGGCTCCGGTACCGATTAAGGCAATATTCCGGCATCCGTTTTCATATAGATTCTCTACACACTGATACCCTGCATCGTAATCATCAACTGTCGAGCAGCCTACCCAATAGGGAGATTTTGCCAGATACTCTGCCAGCTCCGGGTCATCAATGGGAGAACCCCACTGAGCCATATATACCTCATTCTGCTCACAGAGATCCATGAGGCTTGTAGAGGCCTTCGTAGTCATCACTACCTTGCAGCCAGCCTGAATCAAATTCTCCGCACTGGTAATAATCTCATCATAGGTACTGTAGGTTGCATACTCCACCTCAAAACCGCAAATGGGAGCCGCATAATCCAAGGCTCTCTGATAGCCCATTCCCAGACCATCTGTATATCCCCAGCCAATGAAACCAACCTTCACTGGTTCCTGGTCTCCCTGGTAAATCACTGCTCCGTCTGGAGCAGGCTGTTCAGCAGCCAAAGCATCCTCTCCTGCATTTGCTTCCTGTGCAGGCTGGGGATCTGCCGGAGCATTTGTCCCACTCTTTGAGTTTCCACATGCAGCAAGACCCAACGCCATGGTCAGCGCCAACAATAAAGCGACACCTTTCTTTAACATATTTTTTTCCTCCTGTCCTTTCAAATGATCCCGGTCAGCTGCCGGCTGCGCATCTCTTCTGCAGCACGGCGGATTTCCCAGATGCTGGCTCCATCTCTGTAGAGCTTATAAAATGGCAGGATCCATCCGTACAGAGGATGTCCCTCCTCCAGTCCCGAAACGGTTCTCAGCGCCATTTCTGCCTGCTCCATGCTCTGCTTCTGGCCCTGCTCCTGCAGATAGGCGTATACTGCCCCAGCCGTGCCCACGCTGATGAACACCGGCAGAATCCCCTGCTCCATGCACAGAAGGGAAGCGCCGATCATCCGATCGGTCCGCGCCAGCTTCCGCTCCGGATCCGCCCCCACCCGTCTGCAGGTATCCTTTAACGCCCGGTTTGTAAAGCGGAACAGAAGGTCCTGCATATGCTTTACCAACTGCTCCGCCGGCACCTTGTACTTTTGGGAAAGCGCCAGACAGCTTTCCTCCATGGCGTTCTGGACCATCCCCTGAATCACAGCATCCTCTATGGATTCATAGATATATTCCCGGTGGGAATAGAGGCCCAGGTACCCGCATGCGGCATGTCCCATATTGTGGACATAGAGCTTTCTCTTAATATAAAAATCAAAAGGCTCAAAAGGAACCATGTGCTCAATCTTTGGGATCTCCCCCTTAAACGCCGCCTGGTCCACAGGCAGAAATCCATAACGCTCCACACAGACACGCAGAGGATCTCCATCCCTCATCTCCTCTGTCTGCACCGGAACCATACGCCCGATTGAGGCCTCCACCAGCCCCACATTCCTGTCAAACCAGCGTATTTCTTCATCCGAAAGCTCCGCCTTCAGCATTTTTTCTACCACCTTATGGGCATCCATCAGATTCTCACAGATGATGATATTCAAGGGCGCTCCTCCCTTTCTCATCCTCTTTTTGATTCCTGCTGCCAGGTTGGGAATAACAAATTTCAAAGCCTTGACTCCAACTGCTGTAGCTGCCAAATCCGCCTCCCTAATCGCTTCCGCTACAGCCTCCTGATCATTTCCATCCACGGCGCGCACATGCCGCACCTCCTGATCCTCCTTTCCCTCATTAGAAACCATGCGGACCGGATAGGTTCCTCTCTGATTCAAGGCCTCTATGACAGGCTTTGCCACATCCACAAATGTCACTTCATAACCGGATGCGGAAAATAACATCCCGATAAACCCACGCCCGATATTGCCGGCTCCGTACATCACTGCTTTCATCTCGTTCTCTCCCTTCTGTCTGCTTCACAGTCATCCGCAATGCTTGTTGATTTTGGTCAGCTTTACCGCTTTCCCAAAGGGATTCTATTCCCTGTAAATGCAGATGCTTTCAGTATGGCATCTCCGGAAAGCCTTTACAAAGTTTACCTTATTTTCCTTTACCGGTAAGTTTGCTGTTTTTCCATTCCCTGGCACCTTCTATTTCTCTCTGATCTAAATAGCATGACAAAATAGAAGCTAGCATGACTTTGGCTCGTTGCCTGCGGGAATAAAAAAGCAGTAGATTGTATGCCACGCAAAACAATCCACTGCTTCTTCTATATTTACTGACAATCCATTTAGGTACGCCTTCTCACCCCTCCTTCTTTGGCAGCGCCAGGCCTTTAAGCTGCTCCAGCACATTTCCCCCGCCGCCTAGGGAAATGCTGCCCACCTTGTCGCAGATGCGCTCCAGATATTCCAGCTCCTTCAGATGATAGAGAATCTGGTTCTCCTCCATAAGCCTGGCCGTGTTCAGCAGACTTCTGGTGGAGGCCACCTCCTCCCGGCGCATAATCACGTTGGCCTGGGCCTTTTTCTCTGCAACCAGCACCGTGTTCATGATCTCCCGGATTTCCCCGGGCAGGATAATATCCTTGACGCCTACGCTCTGCACTTCCACGCAGTACTCCTCCTGCAGCTCAGTCATCTGCTGGTGCAGCATTCGTCCCAGCTCCTCCTTTTGTGCCAGCAGCTCATCCAGACGATACCGGCCCACCTGCTCCCTGGCCAGAAGCTGCAGCCTGGCATACAGGAGATTTCCTACATTTTCCACAGTTCTGGACAGACGAAGGGGATCCGTAATCCGGTAGCTGCACAGGATATTCAGGCGGATTCCCACCTTATCAGCCGTCAGGATTTCCTGTCCGGAGATTTCCAGCTGTTGAAGCTTAAGGTTAAACACCTTGCAGCTTACCTCATGGGCATAGATCCAGTAATAATAGGTACCGGCATTCAGCTGCTTCTCGAACCGGTTGTCTATGTACAGCAGTCCCAGTTCTCCCTCTCCCACCACCATACGCCGGTACATCCGGGTGGGAATCAGGTGCCGGTACATGGGCGGCACCTGCTCCGCCCTCATCTCCGTGCCAGTCACATCCACCAGGCGAACCTCATGCTCCTCAAACACATTCCAGTAAAGGGCGTCTCCGTCCAGAAGCACCTCCTGATAGATTCCGTTTACCAGGTGAAGGCCAATACAGCTGTCCGGAATACGCACCCGCACTACCCGGCTCTTAAATTCCGGCTGCGCCATAAGGATTTCCACCGGCAGTTCATGAGTTTCCACTTTTCCCATCATATCCACAACTTTCAGCTCATAACCACGCCAAGCTGCCACGGAATGCTTCCCTGCAAACAAAAGCTTCTGCAGTACTCCGTCCTTCAACAGATATCCGCATTGTTGTTCCCGAATTGTATACTTCATGTTTCCTTGTCTCCTCTCCTTACGGAAGTACGCCCGCCTTTCCCACCGGAAAACGGGGATGGATTTTTCAGAAGGCTTTCCGGACAGGAGGACTCTTTGCCTTGCTGCCAAGAGCTGTCCTGCCCTGTAATCCTCCGGTATCCAAATCCATGCTGCCTTTTTGCGGCTGTCCCTTCCGGATTTCCTTCCGGGACCGGGAAAAGCAGCGAACGCAATTCTTCCTTTTTTCTGGTGGTGAATCTTCCGATTCACAAATCTTTTACGATTGCTATACCACTTAGCTACCTGTCTCCTTACAGGGGAGGATTCGAACCTCCGTATGATCGTTCCTTTGAACATCTGCTTTGGCATACCGCCGGTCTACCAGACCAGGGCACCGCCCAGGCCCCGTGCATGGGAATGCAGCGGGAAGCCTGATGCAAAAAAGCAGCTGTCCTCTATCTGAACCGGCTCGCAGCCGGAAGATATCATTCTTGCCCCAACCATGGCCTTTTCTTTCAGCAGGCCATGCTTTCCGGCGTCTGGTCTCAGCCCTTGACTACGCCCACTGTGCGCAGCCGCCGAATGGGCGTTACCAGATCCTGCTGGTTCTCCATGACCTGGTCAATATCCTTGTAGGCAAAGCGGCTCTCCTCCGCCACATCCTGCTTGTTTTTCTTGCCCAGAACCACGCCCTGATCCTTTAGATCCACCATGACCTGCTCACAGGTAAAGGCCCCCATGGCTCCCTTGCGGGAGTAAGCCCGGCCGGCGCCGTGGGAGGAGGAGTAAAAGCTTTCCGGATTTCCCTTTCCCCGGACCACATAGCTGTAGGATCCCATGGCTCCGGGGATTACGGTCAGTTCTCCCTCCCTGGCCCGAACCGCGCCCTTTCGGTGCACCCATACATTTTCATTGCCGTGATGCTCCAGAGCCGCGTAGTTGTGATGACAGTTGATTTCCTCCCGGTAGGAAAGACTCAGATCCGTATATTTTCCGATCCACTTTTCCACCACGGCTTTCACGGCCAGCAGCATTTTCTCCCGATTTTCCCGGGCAAAATCCATGGACAGGTTCATCCAGTTTAAATACTGTTTTCCCTCTTTCGTATCCACAGGCAGAAACGCCAGCCGGAAAGCATCTGGCACCTGGCTATACCAACGCTGATTCAGCTCCCGGGCCTTCTGGTGGAAGTAGTCGCAGACGGATTTTCCCACATGGCGGCTGCCCGAGTGGAGCATGATGGAAAGCAATCCCTCTTCATCCTCCTGGAGCTCAATGAAATGGTTTCCGCCTCCCAGAGTTCCCACCTGGAAATATCCGGCCTCCAGCTGACCCAAAAGCTCCCCGTTTTCCTCGTAGAGAGACAGCTCATCCATGGCCCGATCCATGGTATAGCAGGGCATGGCCGTCTTGTGGTGAGCAAAGCCCACCGGAATATTCCGCAGAATATCTCCCACCATGCCCTGGATCAGATTTCCGTTTCCCGTCATGGTGTTTTTCAACACCTCCACCGGAATATTGGTTCCCACATAGGCCATGCCGCAGCCAATATCCACCCCTACCGCATTGGGAATCACCACATTTTTGGCCGCAATCACCCCGCCGATGGGCATGCCCATTCCCGCGTGAGTGTCCGGCATGAGGCAGACCCATTTATATAGAAAAGGAAGCTGCATCAAATGACTTGCCTGTTCCCGGCAGGTATCCTCCAGATCACTCTCCTGCTTTAGCCATACCTTTAAGGGATAACGTCCTTCCTCATTCTGTAATACAAACATATTCTCACATCCTTTTTCCAAACATTCCGTTCCCTGTTACGCGCTTTATCTTACCAGATCCGAAATGGCAGATCATGTAAAAAAAGTTGCGAACCTCTTTTTCTCTGTGATAAAATAAGAAAAACTTGAAAGGCAGGCGTTACCCCCATGTCCGGTTTTCAGGAATCCATTAAAAACTTTGATAAAATCCGGGATTATATGCGCCAGTTTTTTCTCTATGGCTTCAAGGTCCGAACCGAATTTCAGGACAAAAGTCCCCGCACCTATGACAATGAGAGGCGAAGGATCGAAAATTATCTGGCCCCCTATATTCATGGGGAATATACCGCAAAGGGCAAGCAGGTATCCATCCGCATAAACCCCAAGCACATTTTCTCCAATCCCCTGTACGCGGCCTGGAAATCCAAAAGCTTTACGGACCGGGACCTGCTGCTTCACTTTTTCCTCCTGGATCTGCTCTTTGAGGGACAGGTACTCAGCCCCTCAAAGCTTTGCGACCAGATTTCTCTAAAATACGGGGAAACCCTGGATGTGCAGACGGTAAGGCTTAAATGCCGGGAATATGAAAAGCTTGGAATCCTCTGCTCTGTAAAAGAAGGAAAATCCCTCTCCTATAAGCTGGCCAGTCCCCTTGCCTTTGAGAAACCAGGCCCCCTTCGGGAACATCTTCTGACAGCCGTAAAATTCTGCTCCGAGGCCATGCCCTTTGGCTTTGTGGGAAATACCCTGCTGGACCGGGAATTTTTACACAATGACCGCTTCTGCTTCAAGCACGGCTTTCTGGTACATACTCTGGAGGATGAAATATTGCTGCGGATTCTCTCTGCCATGCGGGAGCGCCGGTACATCCGTTTTGTCAATCACAGCAGCCGTTCCGGCCTTCAGACTACCCTCTTTGGCCTGCCTTTAAAAATTTTCGTCAGCACCCGTACAGGGCGCCGGTATCTGTGTCTCTACTTTGAGCCCCGCCGCCGGTTTAACTGTCTGCGGCTGGACTGCATCTCCCAGGTAGAAGCTTTGGAATTCTGTCCCGGTTATGAAGATCTGCAAAAAAAACTCTCAAAAAATCTTCCAAACTGCTGGGGCGTCTCCTTTGGAGGCAGGAGCCGGATGGAGACTCTGTGCCTGAAGCTGCAGATTGATGAGAAGACAGAATCCTACCTGCTGAACCGACTGAAGAGAGAAGGACGGGGTGGAGAAATTTTAAGGATCTGCGAAAATACCTTCCTATATACAGGCACCTTCTATGACGCCAATGAAATGCTGAACTGGGTAAAAACCTTTACCGGACGGATCCTGGATGTGCAGTGCAGCAATGTAGAGGCCCAGAATAAGCTTACCGCAGATCTGGATATACTCTATCGGATGTACGCAGACCGTGGAGCCAATGAAAACGCATAAGGGAAGCTTATGCTAAGCGCCTGCCTAAAAGCAAAGAGAGATGCGCATACGGAACAAAAGGAATCCACGTTAAAAAACAGGAGAAACACCCATGGAATTTTTTCACGAAATATACAGCGCCTACTTTCAGGTAGTGCGGAAAATCCTGCTGGAATCCGCAAAATCTCCCCTGACCACCGGGGAAATGAAACAGATCTCCCAATCTTATGCCTTTGAGGAAAGCTTTCTATCCATTATCCCCAAACTAACAGAAGGCTCCTGGAGCTCTCTTCTCACTCCCTCCAAAGAGAAATACTGGAGCTGCGCCCTCTCCTCTGTAAGCAGCCGCCCCCAGGAGCTTTTGAAAGCTCCTCTGACCAGGCTTCAAAAATCCTGGATTAAGGCGCTGCTTTCAGATCCCCGGTTTCGGCTTTTCTTTTCAGAAGAAGAGCTTACCAGCCTTGCCCGGGAGCTTTCCCAGGAAGAGCCTCTGTATCTTCCGGAGGACTTTCATTATTATGACCGTTTTTCCGACCAGGATCCCTATGAGGATCCCTTATACCGCTGCCATTTTCAGACCATTTTGACAGCCCTTTGCCGCTGCCCGCTTTTCGTTTCCTACGAAAGCGCCAAATCCCCGGGAAATTCTCACACCTTAGAGCTTTTGCCCTGCAGGCTTCAATATTCCGCCAAAAACGATAAGTTCCGTCTTCTGGCCGTTTCCCTGGAGCGGGGAAAGACCGGCAGATTTTATCAGCTGAATGTGAACCGAATCCTGGCTTGCCATGTCTCCAAAACCCCGGTTCCACCACGCTTTGACTGGGATTTTACCCGTTACCAAAAAAACGCTTCCCAGCCAGTTAAGATCCGCATCAGCCGGGAACGCAATGCCCTGGAGCGCTGTATGCTCCATTTTGCCAGCTACGAAAAGCAGACGGTCTATGAGCCCGATACAGACACCTATCTCTGCTCCATCTACTATGATCCCTCTGATGAGACAGAGCTTCTCATTGAACTTCTCTCCTTTGGCCCTGTGATTCGAATTCTGGGGCCGGAAAACGTTCTGGACCAGATCTGGCAGCGGGTGAAGCGGCAGCACGAGCTGTTTTATGAGCGGGTGGATTAAGCCGGCCCTGTTTTTGCTATAAAAAATCTTCCAGAAAAGCTATCAAATGCCAGTGTATTAAAAATTTTTTCTCACATACTAGCATTGTAACCCGAAAACAATGCAAGGCAGATCCGAAAATTGAATCTGCAAGTAAGGAGGAATTTCTTATGTCCAGATCATCGAATACCGCAGCCGTACCCGAGGCAAAGGGCGCCCTTGACAAGTTCAAGTACGAAGTGGCCAGCGAGCTCGGCGTACCTTTGACTGATGGCTATAACGGAAACCTCACATCCAAGCAGAATGGTTCCGTTGGCGGTTATATGGTTAAGAAAATGATTGAGGCACAGGAGCAGCAGATGGCCGGCAAGTAAAAGCGCCTCTTAGATTCCTGTATGAGAAAAAAGCTGTCATCCACACAAATCTTTGGGTGACAGCTTTTTTCATTCCAGGTGGCGCCAGCCGTCTGTGTTCTGGCTGAACTTTTTTACTAAAAGAACTACCATTTTCTTACACTTTATGGTACAATTTCAACATGAGATTTTACAATTAGGAGGATTTGTTATGGCAAAAGAAATGATTGCAATGCTTCTTGCCGGCGGCCAGGGCTCACGCCTGTATGCTTTGACCCAGAAGCTTGCAAAACCTGCGGTTCCCTTCGGCGGGAAATACCGCATCATCGACTTTCCCCTGTCCAACTGTGTCAATTCCGGAATCGATACCGTCGGAATTCTGACCCAGTACCAGCCTCTGGTGCTGAATGAATACATTGGAAACGGACAGCCCTGGGACCTGGACCGGCTCTACGGCGGCGTTCATGTGCTGCCTCCTTATCAGCAGGCTTCCGGTTCCGACTGGTACAAAGGAACCGCAAACGCAATCTATCAGAATCTTTCCTTTATTGAGCGCTATGATCCCCAGTATGTGATTATTCTTTCCGGAGATCAGATTTGCAAACAAGATTACAGTGATTTCCTCAAATTCCACAAGGAAAAGGGCGCGGAATTCAGCGTGGCCGTCATGGAGGTTCCCTGGGAGGAGGCTTCCCGCTTTGGGCTCATGGTGGCCGATGAGGACGACCGCATTATGGAATTCCAGGAAAAGCCCAAGGATCCCAAGTCCAATCTGGCCTCCATGGGAATCTACATCTTTAACTGGGACATCCTGAAAAAATATCTGGAGGAGGATGAGGCGGATCCCAACTCCGAAAATGACTTCGGAAATAATATTATCCCCAACCTGCTCCGGGATCACCGGAAAATGTACGCTTATCATTTCAGCGGATACTGGAAGGATGTGGGAACCATCTCCTCCCTCTGGGAAGCCAATATGGAGGTGCTGGATCCGGAGCACAGCGGCATCAACCTGTTTGACGATGACTGGAAGATTTACAGCCGCAACAGCGGTATGACCGGCCACAAGGTAAGCCCGGGGGCCACTGTGGAAAATTCCATGATCACCGACGGCTGCCGCATCAAGGGAACCGTGCGCCACTCCATTCTCTTCTCCGGCGTGAAGGTGGAAGAAGGAGCCCTAGTGGAAGACGCGGTGATTATGGGCGGCACGGTGATCAAGGCCGGCGCTGCTGTGAAGCACTGTATTGTGGCGGAAAATGTGACCATCTGTGAAAACGCCGTGGTAGGCGCCATGCCTTCCGGCGAGGAAAGCGGCGTCGCCACCATTGGAGCCGGTGTTACCATCGGCCCGGATGCCAAGATTGGTCCCAAGGCCATGGTCAGCAAAAATGTGGAAGGCGGTGAAGAACAATGGTAAATTCCAATTTAAACGCGCTGGGGATTATTTTCCCCAACAGCTACGATCCTCTGGTTCCGGAGCTGGTAAATCTGCGGCTCATGGCTTCCATTCCTTTTGCAAGCCGTTACCGTATGATCGATTTTATCCTGTCCAGCATGGCAAACTGCGGCATTGACAATATTTCCATTATGGTAAACAACAACTACCATTCTCTCATGGATCATCTGGGCTCCGGCCGGGAATGGGATCTGGCCCGGAAAAACGGCGGTCTCAATATTTTCCCGCCCTTTGCCGAGAAAACCTCCAAGCCTTACACAGGACGTGTGGGCGCCATGGCAAGCATCCTGGATTTCCTGCGCTCCCAGAAGGAAAAATATGTGGTCATCTCCGATACCAATATTGCTGTGAATTTTGACTTTAATGACATGCTCAAAGCCCATATGGAGAGCGGCGCAGATATTACCTCCGCCTACAACGAACAGGAATTCCCGGAGAGCCTTATGCGCAATACATCCAATGACAAGGGATTTTACTACACCTTCAGCATTGATCAGGGACGCGTTACCAAGATCTATGTAAACGCCCGGGAGCCGGGAATCCATAACTTTGGCATGAACATTCATATCATTGACCGGGAGCTTCTCATTGATCTGGTCAACACTGCCTTTGTCCGGGGCCATTCCTATTTTGAACGGGATATTATGCTGCCTCAGCTGGATCGTCTTCATGTACACGCTTACAAATATGAGGGATATCTGGCCCGGATCAGCGGCATGAAGAGCTACTTTGACGAGAATATGAAGCTTCTGGAGGATGAAAATCTGGACGCTCTTTTTTCCGCTGCTCCCATTTACACCAAGATCCGCGACGACAATCCCACCCGCTACATCCCAGGCGCCCAGGTACAAAATGTTATGGTCGCCGACGGCTGCATTATCGAGGGAACTGTGGAGAACAGCATTCTGTTCCGTGGAGTCAAGGTGGCAAAGGGCGCTGTGGTGAAAAACTGCATCCTCATGCAGGATACGGTGATTGAAGCTGACGCCAAGGTGGAATATCTGATTACCGACAAACGGGTCACCATTTCCGAAGGAAAAGAAATGAAGGGAACCGACAGCTTCCCCTTCTATATTGCCAAGGGACATAAGGTGTAACCAAACGCCGCTCCTTTTTCCTGAAATCCAGCAGAGGCCGTGAACACTTAATGCGTTCACGGCCTCTCTTCTATTTTTTTCTATTTTAGAAATCTGTTCTGTCCTGCTGTCAGACAAACCGCACAGCTGTGCCGTAAGCGATTACCTCTGCGGCTCCCTGCATGACAGAGGCCGATGCATAGCGGATATTTATCACCGCGTCCGCCCCCAGTTTTTCCGCTTCATCTACCATGCGCTTCACAGCGATCTGGCGGGCCTGATTCAGCATTTCTGTATAATCGCTAATCTCTCCTCCCACGATAGTTTTGATTCCGGCCATAAAATCCTTGCCAAAGTTCTTGGACTGTACCACATTTCCCTTTACCAGTCCCAAAGCCTCAAATTCCTTTCCTGGTACATGATCAATATTTAGCAGCAGCATCTTCTTCTCCCTCCTGAATCTCTCTTTTTCTCTGCAGCAATGCATATACAATGCAGGCTGCCACCACTACCGGAGCTATTACAAAAGTTAAAAGTAACCATATCTCCGGAAAAGTAAGGGGCTCTTCCATGAGCGCCAATACCATCATTGCCATAAACCAAAGGCAAAATGCCACGCCTGCCACAGCTGCAAGTATAGCTCCCTTCCACTTCTTCTTTTTCTGATCCATCTGTTTTACGTCCATAAACCGCATCCCCTCCTGTTCCATCTGTTCCATCTCCTCCAGATAACGGGCTGCATCCAGGGTATCCATCTGACTGTTCCCATCCTGCATATGTTGGCAAAACTTCCAGATCTGTTCCAGATTTTTCCTTTCCCGCTCCAGAGTAATCAGGTGTCTGCGAAGGCCGTCCTCCAAGAGCAGCTGACCGCTCTGCAGGTGGCGGATTTCCTCCAGAGGGATTGCCAGCTTGCGCAGAAGCTTGATCTTCTTCAGCTCCTCCACATCCTGTACGCTGTACTCCCGATATCCGTTTTCCATGTTCCGTGCCGGATGCAAAAGCCCTTCCTTCTCATAGAAGCGAATATTCTTTTTGGTAATCCCTACAGCCTGCTCCACCTCATTGATTTTCATGCTGCACCTCCCTTCCAACTGCCTTTACCTTACACCTTCCACCAGGGGGAAAGTCAAGGGCTATTTCCTGTTTTTAATCAGTTTATCCACTTTCTTTTTCATTATAAGGGAGCCTCCTGCTATCCTTTAATACCCTATGGTCTCCAAAACCCGATCCACGGTTTCCGCCAGGGCTACGCTAAACTCTGCTGACACATAAGGCGTCTCTCCATTGCGGATACAGCGTCCCAGCTGCTCTACCTCCAGACAGTAATTGTTGGGCACCTCCACTTTTCTCAGCTCATCCATACCCTGGAAGGTGCGCAGGCGATAGCTGAGAGTGCCCGGCATATTGAAGCCAAAGTCCACCGAGGTCACAGAGCCCCTGGACCCATGAATCTGAAAACGATCCAGGGCCGCATTCTTTTCTGTCTCCAGCACCATACCACAGTCTATATGGCCTTTTGTTCCATGCTCATATTCCAGAATGGCTGTCGTATAGGTATCGATTCCCTCTTCCGAAATACTGGATAGGGCATGTATGTTCGCAGGGGCTGTTCCCATCATGCGCTGGAGAAAGCTTAGAGCGTAAACGCCCAAATCATAGGTACAGCCTCCCAGTGTTCCCTTTCGCATACGGATATTGCTGTGATCATAATCCGAGGTAATAAGAGCCGCTTCCGCATACCGGACCTCCCCGATCTGCCCCTCCTCAATCACCCGGCGGATTTCCTTGATGTAGGGACTGTGCTGATAGGCAAAGGCCTCCATTAAAAACACATGATTTTCCTGTGCCGCCTGAAACATTTCCCGGGCCTGTGCGGCGCTTGGAGCCAGAGGCTTTTCGCACAGGACATGTTTTCCCTTTTGAAGAGCTTTTATGGTCCATTCATAATGCATGGTGTTGGGAAGAGGGATGTATACTGCCTCGATCTCCTCATCCTCCAAAAGCTCCTGGTAACTTCCATAGGCCCGGAGAAAGCCGTATTTTTCCTGAAATTCTTTTGCCTTCTCCAGGCTGCGGCCTGCGATTGCAACCTGCTCACAGTTGTGGGCCAGACTCATGCCCCTGGCCATGTCGCGCTCAAAGATATATGCAGTACCTAAAACGCCCCACTTGATTTTTTCCATTCCTCTATATCCTCCTTTTGACCGTGTATCCCCCGTCAGGAGAATATCCTACGGTAAATTGCTATTTCCATGGCGTGGTGTTTTGTGTCAGATCACAATGCCATGCCTTATCCGCAGTCTCCTGCATACCCACAGATAGCAGGCCACATGAGCTGCCAATGTTACCAGCCAGGAAACCGGATAAGACCAATAGACCACATCAATGTTATGGAAACGCTCGATCCGAAAAATCGTAGCCAGCCACAAAACCCGTACCCCGCAGGCTCCCACCAGGGATACCACCATGGGAAGAACCGAGTGGCCCACGCCCCGCAGCACCCCTACCATCACATCCATCATACCGCAGACCGCATAGGTGGAGGCAATAATCCGCAGACGTCTAAGCCCCGCTTCAATCACAGCCGGGCTGGGAGTATAGATCCCAAGAAGCTTGTCTCCCAAAAGCACTACCACGCCTCCCAGCACCATTCCCGTGATCACCACGCAAAACTGACCGGCCAGAAGACTCCGCCGGATCCGGGCGAAATTTCCCGCGCCCATATTCTGACTGGTAAAGGAAAGGGTCGCCTGATAAAAGGCGTTCATGGCAAAATACACAAAGCTCTCAATATTTCCTGATGCAGAACTTCCGGCCACCACCACAGAACCAAAGCCGTTGACCGCAGACTGGATCAGCACATTGGACAGAGAAAAAACCATGCCCTGAAATCCAGCAGGCAGCCCCACCTGGAGAATCCTTCCAAGCTTATCCTGGTGTATGTGCAGCTCTCCTAAGATGAGATGTATGCCGCCCTCCTCACCCAGCAGGCAGCGCACTACCAATGCCGCGGAAATGCACTGGGAAATCACCGTAGCCAAAGCCACGCCAGCCACATCCATCTTCAGACCTATGACAAAAATCAGATTCAGAACCACATTAACCACACCGGCCAGCATGAGAAAATACAAGGGCCTCTGGGTATCCCCCACTGCCCGCAGCAAGGAAGCGCCGAAATTGTATACCATGACAGCCGTCATACCCAGAAAATAAATCCGCAGATACAGGGAAGCCAGCCCCAAAACCTCCTGCGGAGTCTGCATCCAGATCAGGATCTGGCGGGCTCCCAAAAGACCTGCCAGGGTAAGGACAATCCCGCTGATCAGGCTTAACAGCATAGCCGTATGTACGTTTTGGCTCAGTTCCCCCTCCTGCTTTGCTCCATAGTAGTGGCCGGCAGTCACATTGGCGCCTACGGACAGGCCCACAAACAGGTTGGTCATCAGGCTTATGAGAGCCGAATTGGAACCCACGGCAGCCAGGGAATTGTCTCCGGCAAACCGGCCCACCACCACAATATCCGCCGCATTAAATAGAAGCTGCAAAATGCTGGAGCACATGAGCGGCAGGGCAAACAGCAGCATCTTTTTCAATATAGAACCGCTGCACATATCCATCTCATACCGTCTCGCCTTTTTCTTTTCCATTGTTTTCTCTCCCCTGGCATATGCCGGATTATCCGGGTACATGGGAACCTTTTCCCCCGTACAGAAACGCCGATGCCCAAAGACTTTTTGTTTCTTCGCACACCGACGTCCTTTCCCAGCGTGTCTGTCTCCCGGAATACAGGACCCATAAGCCTTTCCCGAAGATAACACGTTCTTTTCATCCTTACAATAGCACGTTGGACAGGGGAAATCAATGAAAAGATCTCGGTAAATATCACGTATTTTTTTATTTCTTTCCCTTTATTATTATGCTATTTTTACAAATCTCAATAATCTTTCTCATCCAGGCAGAGGAAACGCAGGTCCAGTTCATGCTCCTGCCCCGGACATCTCCCATATAAACAGCGGCACTCTTACACTACGCTGTAATATTTCCGATACTTTGCCGGCGTGATCCCCTCCTGCTCCTTAAATCGCCGTACCAAATGGCTGGCATTACAAAAGCACAGCCGTTCTGCCACCTGCTCAATGGGCAGCTTTGTCTGAGTCAGCAGATATTTTGCCTTTGTAATCCGCCGGTTCATTACATATTCCTGAGGCGTTACACGGCATACCTTTTTAAACTGCTTGCTGAAATAGGAAAGACTTAACCCGCAAACCTGGGCCATCTGCTGATTGGATATTTCCTCTCCAATATGAGCGTCAATATAGACATCCAACATGTATTCCCACTCCTGCTTTGTATTTTTTCCTCGGCGCATATTCTCAGAACTCTCATTTTTTAAGAGCTCCAGAAGAATCTCATAGATATCGAGAGCAGGCTGATACCACTCATTCAGCATAATCCTCTGCTGCATGCTTCCGATCAGCGCAGATATCTGAGCCACCACAGGCCCCTCCAGCACTGGGGTTTGGTTCTCAATAATATGCTCCATAAGCTTTCTGGAGTCCGCCCCATAAAACTCCATCCAGACAATCCCAAAAGGCTCCTTTGGGTTACTCTCGTATGTATGAGCCTTTCCCCCATTTAAAAGCACCATCTGATTTTCATGGAGAGAATATCGTTTGCCCTCATAAAATACTTGTCCTTTTCCGGACATTACACAAAAGATCTGACAATAGGGCGTATGCTCTCCCCGCTCTACATGGAATACCTCAGGGGTCCGACTCTCAATTCCGGTCCGATTCAGCTGGTATACCAGACTGTCCTCGCTGTAAGGCCGGGGAGAAATATAATAATAATCATGCCAATCCAGCTCTCCGTTGCAGATAAAAACATCTGCAAAGGGTGCATCCCATATGTAATCCATCCTTTGCCTCCTTTTTCTTTATAGTAAAAGGATTCCCTTCATATGTCAATCCTGCTAAAAGATTTTCATACTATTTTCCAGGATTTTAATGTCTTGAAACTGCTCCCTTTTCTGATTATGATATTCATATACCGGTATAAATTACTTATGGATTTTCTATACGAGGAGGTTACGGATATGACAGGAAAAGAACGTTTTTATGCAACCATAGAACGCAAAGCCACGGACCGACCCGCTGTCTGGATGAGCGCCCCTGCTCCCTCTGCCGAAAAAGGCATTTATTCTCTCTATAGGGTAGATAACTGGCATGACCTGCAGATAAAGGCCGGGGATGACCTTTACGCCTTTGATATTCCTTACGATTCCGGTTATGCCACAAGCATTGCCGTTGCATTTAACTGGTATGAGAAGGGAACCAATGTGGACCCCCAGCATCGTACCCTCACTGCGGACGGCTGCTTTAAGGATGCAGAGGAATTGTCTGATCTGGATTTCTTCGAATGGCCAGATCCCGCACTCTATATTGATGTGGAGGAATGCCGGAGACGCTGTCAGCGCGCTCCCAGGGATCGCGCTACCCTGGCCCAGGTATGGAGCGCCCATTTCCAGGATACCTGCGCTGCCTTTGGTATGGAAACAGCACTTATGAATATGGTCTCAAATCCGGAAATCTACAAAGCAGTGGATGCTAAAATTCTGGATTTCTATCTGAAGGCAAATGAAATTATCTATGAGGCTACCAAGGGATATCTGGATTCCATCATTATCGCCAACGACTTCGGCAGCCAGCTGGGACTTCTGATTTCCAGAGAAATGATTCACGAATTTGTCATGCCAGGGGCACGCAAGCTTGTGGAGCAGGCTCACAGCTATGGCCTGAAGGTCATTTATCACTCCTGTGGAGCCATTTATGATGCCATAGAAGAACTGATCGCCATTGGCGTGGACGCCATTCATCCCATCCAGGCCACAGCCACAGGTATGGATCCTGGCAGATTAAAGGCCGACTTTGGAGACCGTGTCGCCTTCTGCGGCGGCGTAGATATCCAACATCTTCTGCCCACCGGAACACCAAAGGAGGTGCAGGATAAAGTACGGGAGCTGCGTGAGACCTTCCCCACAGGCCTGGTGATCTCTCCCAGCCAGGGTGTGTTCCTGGATGACGTCCCCCCGGAAAACATCAAAGCCATGCTGGAGGAAGCAGAAAAGATTTACTAAAAAGAAATCAAGAAGGCAGGCAGCGTCCTCTCCATCAAGAAAGGCGCTGCCTGCCATTTTTATGCATCTGCCAGTTTCACCGCTATTTATTTCTTCTGCAGATATTTCCGCAAATCCAGCGCAACTGCGATAACGATGACAAGACCCTGTGCAATGTATGTATAAGCCGGGTCCACACCCAGGAACTGGAGACAGATCTTCAGGATCTCGAACACCAGCACACCGATTAGGATGCCGCCTACCTTACCAACACCACCGTTTGCGGATACGCCGCCGATGGTACATGCCGCGATGGCCTCCAGCTCGTAGCCCATACCGGTTGCCGTGGAAGCGCCGCCGGCCTTGGCTCCTACCAAGAAGCCTGCCAGTGCGTACATGCAGCCTGCAAGCACATAGATCCGGATCAGGGAAGCCTGTACATTAACGCCTGCCACCTGCGCTGCATTTTCATTTCCACCGATGGCATACATATATTTGCCGTGACGTGTTTTGTTGTACAGGAACCAGAAATAAGCGCCTACGATTACCGCAAAGATCATCAGATAGGGAATAGGCCCTACAGATCCGTTTGCGATTGCCAGATAGCTCTTCTTGTAACCTCCCATGGGCTGATTGTTTGTGATCAGGGAGCAGAGTCCGTAGATGATGGTCTGCATACCCAGAGTTGCGATGAAGGGTGGAACCTTCAGTATGGAGATCACCACGCCGTTCACAGCGCCAAAGCATCCCATAATAATCATTACAATAATGAGGGCAAGCGGCCAGGGAATATCCGGCATCCAGGGCAGCATGCGGGCCGTATAGTCAATGCTCTGCAGCATCATAGCAGACAGACAAGCCGCCAGGCCAACCGCACGTCCGGCAGACAGATCCGTACCCTTGGTGATCAGACACCCTGACACGCCGCAGGCAATGATGAAACGCGGGGATACATTTAATACCAGGTTTCCAAAATTGGTCAGGGTAAAAAAGTTCTTTGTCGTGATTCCGGTCAAAACTGCCAGCAATATGATCAGAATAATAATTGCATTATTGGATAAAAACTTTTTCAAATCAAATGATTTTTGCATGATTCTCTTCTCCCTCCTTATTCAAACTGGGTTGCCAGCGCCATGATATTCTCCTGGTTCGCCTCTTTGCCGTCGATAAAACCGGTCACCCGGCCGTCGCACATAACCATAATCCGGTCGGACATACCGATCAGCTCGCTCATCTCAGAAGAAATCATGATAATGCTCTTGCCCTGTCTTGCCATCTCGGCAATGATGCAGTAAATCTCATATTTGGCGCCTACGTCAATACCTCTGGTAGGCTCATCCATGATAAACACATCCGGATTGTTTGCCAGCCAGCGACTGATCAGCACCTTCTGCTGGTTACCGCCGGAGAGAGACTGAATCTGCGTCTTGGAGGACGGGGTCTTGATGGAAAGCTTGGCCACATTATCCTGCACCAGCTGTTCGATCTTGGCGTCATCCAGCATTACGCCCCCGATCAGATACTGATTCAGAGAAGCGATGGAAACATTGTCAGCAATAGACAGCACCCCCAGGATTCCCGTAGCCCGGCGATCCTCTGTCAGCATGGCAATGCTGTTGTTGATGGCGTCTCTGGGCTGGTTAATCTTCAGCTCCTGCCCTTTGTAGGTAATCTTACCTGCGTTATGCGCCCGCAGTCCAAACAGACCCTCCATAAGCTCGGTACGCTGGGCGCCTACCAGTCCCGCCACACCCAGGATTTCGCCCTTTTTCAGCTCAAAGGAAACATGACGGAAGCTCTTGGGATTGATGGAGGTAAAGTCCTCCACCTGGAATACCACCTCACCCGGCGTATTCTCCCGTCTGGGGTACAGCTCGGAAAGCTCTCGGCCCACCATCTTGGTGATAATGAAATCCGTAGTCAAATTTTTGGATTCCCAGGTACCTATGTACTGTCCATCCCGCATGATGGTCACTTCATCACTGATCCGCAGAATCTCATCCATCTTGTGGCTGATGTAGACAATGGAAACACCTTTTGCTCTCAGCTCATTGATAATGGTAAAGAGGGCCTCCACCTCTGCGGCAGTCAGAGAGGAAGTGGGCTCATCCAGAATCAGCACCTTACAGTCTGCGGACACAGCCTTGGCAATCTCCACAAGCTGCATCTGTGACACAGAAAGACTTCCCAGACGTGCTCTGGGATCAAAATTCAGGTGAACCTCCTCTAAAACTCTGGCGGCGTCCTCATACATCTTATCGTGATCAATCACAGTAATCGGCCCCGCCTTTTTGGTAGGGTACCGGCCCACATAGATATTCTCGCCAATACTGCGCTCCGGAATCGGCTGAAGCTCCTGGTGCACCATGGCGATTCCCCGGTTCAGGGCATCCAAAGGTCCCTTGATCTGAACCTTCTCCCCCTCATAGATCACTTCTCCCTCATCCATGTGGTAGATACCAAACATGCATTTCATGAGGGTGGATTTTCCAGCGCCGTTCTCGCCCATGAGAGCGTGGACCGTACCCGGACGCAGATTCAGCTGCGCGCCGTCCAGTGCCCTGACGCCCGGAAACGTTTTTACCACATTGTGCATTTCCAAACGATACTCTGACAATTTGCTGTCCCCCTTCATCATTTTTTATAATCCTGCCAACAGGTACCTGATCCTGAAGACAGGCGTTTTTGATCTCCATGAATTTCTCCATGAGATCAAGGAAGTGCATGCGCCAAGGCACACGCACTTCCCTTTTTTACTCTTTATGAATTACTTGAAATCAGCTACATTGTCCGGAGTAACCTTTACATAGTCAACATAGATGGACTGCTCGCCAGCCGCATAGGTCTTGCCGCCCAGCAGATCCTCCATAGCCTGTACAGCGCCCTCTGCCTGACCCTTTGCGTCATTCAGAACTGTACCGGTCATGTTTCCGTTCTCTACCTCGTTGAGAGCAGCGTCCAGAGCGTCAACGCCTACCAGGTAGATATCCTCGTTCACGGTGCGGCCTGCTGCCTGGATTGCCTGCAGAGCTCCGATAGCCATATCGTCGTTGTTGCAGAATACAACCTCGATCTCATCACCGAATTTTGCAAGGTCAGTCTGAGCGATCTCCTGGCCCTTGTTGCGGTCCCAGTCACCACGCTGCAGGTCAAGCTCCTCTACTTCCATACCAGCGTCTGTCAGAGCCTTTACAGAGAACTCGGTACGATACTGAGCGTCTACGTTCTCCGGGTCTCCCTGGATCATAATGTAGGAAACCTTGCCGTCTCCGTTGATATCACCCTTGTTGGGGGTATCCAGGATCAGCTCGCCCTGCATGGTTCCGGACTGACGTGCGTCACATCCTACATAAACCAGCTTGTCATATGCGCTCATCTGATCTGCAGTGGGCTCACGGTTAATGAGTACGGTGGGGATTCCTGCATCCTTTACCGTAGCGATGATCTGATCTGCCGCGGAAGTCATAACCGGGTTGATGATCAGAGCGTCAACCTTCTGAGCGATGAAGTTGTTGATCTGGTTGTTCTGCTCTGCCTGGTCATTCTTGCCGTCCATAAAGGTAACGGTGTAGCCTTTGCCTTCCAGGATCTCCTGAAGCGCGTTCCGGTAGGTGGTCATGAATGCATCGTCAAATTTGTAGATGCAGACACCAATGTTTCCGCCTGCAGGCGCCTCAGCAGCTGCTGCATCAGCATCCTCTTTTGCTGCCTCTTCCGGCTCAGCCGCAGGAGTCTCCTCCGGAGTCTCTGCCGGAGCTTCTGCTGCAGGTGCCTCTGTGGTAGCCGGCTCTTCCTTGCTGCCGCATGCTGCCATGGAAAATACCATCACAGATGCCAGTGCCAATGCCATAAGTTTCTTTGATCTCATAATCTGAAATCCTCCCATTCTTTTGCTCAGCTTTTGAGCATTTTTTAAAATATAGCAGTAGAACCATACGTTTTTTTGTATGTTCTGACTACTTACGAGCCTATTATAGAGGATTTTCTCACTATTTTCAATAAGATTTTTTTCGATTTTCTATAAATTTTTTTGTTTTTCCCATTTTCATCCAGTTATTTCTACTCTGCCAATGAACCCAGGATGAACAAACTGCCATGGTTAGCTATTGAATTAAAATTTCCTGGGGCGTCCAATAATAAACTCCGTCTGTCAAAGGATATTCCTCCGGGCACTCCTCTCCCAGGGCGCAGCTGGCGGCCAGATCCACAATGGCGCTGCCGTAGATCTCCTTGTTGGCAGACACGGTTCCCAGAAGCTTCCCGCTTTCCAGCGCCTCGATTCCCGGCGTGGTGCCGTCGATGCCCACCACGTTTACCCCGGTGACCTTGGCTCGCTCCAGGGCGTCGATGGCGCCCAGAGCCATGTCATCGTTATTGCTGACCACCAGCTCAATGGTGTCCGGGTATGCGTCCAGCCACTGCTCCATAAGGGCTGAGGCCTGGCTCCTCTCCCAGTTGGCGATGCCTCCTGTGATTTTTTCAATGGGCACTCCGCCGTCCTTCAGCGTCTGAATGGACCACTCCGTGCGGATCAGGGAGTCCTGGTGGCTGCTCTCCCCCTCCAGCAGCACATAACTCACCACTCCGTCTTCGTTTCTGTCCACCGCCCAGGGCTGTTCCCCATAGAGATCCACCACCATCTGTCCCTGGAGAATGGCCGTTTCCCTGGCGTCCACCCCAATATAGTAAAGCTTGTCCCAGCGGTTCATATCCTCCTCCACAGGCTGCCGGTTGAAAAACACCACCGGCACCCCAGCGGTCATAGCCCGGTCAATAATCACGGACACATCCATGCGGTCCACCGGGTTGATACACAGCACATCACAGCCCAGGGAGATAAATCGCTCCACCTGATTATTTTGGGTATTTTGGCTTCCCTTCGCGTCCTGAATGTCCAGGGTCACCTTGATGCCGCTCTCCCGTTCATATTCTTTTGCCTTTTCCTCTATCACGCTGCGGATATTGTTGATAAATGTATCGTCGCCTCTATACAGGCTGATTCCAATGCGGATGGACGTTTTCTCCTCCTCCTTCTGGGCCCTCTGACATCCTGTCAAGAACAGGCACACAAGAAGCAGCCATGCTATTTTTCTTCCTGACATCCCCTATATCCTCCTGCCGTCACTCCATGGGAAACAGCATTTTCTCAAATTTTGGTTCCCGTAAATTTTCCTTTTCGATATAATAGGAATCCATCTCCAACAGCTCCTGGTCCTTTGTCCCCTCCAGAGCCTGGATGGCCATGCGCACGCTGAGATATCCCCTGCTGAATTCGTCGGTGACGCAGATGCCGGTAATCCGCCCCTGATCCAAATCATTGAGAATCTCCATGGTATTTCCCCGTCCATAAAGTCCCCAGACCCGTCCAGACAGAACCGAATCCTCCCTGAGAGCTCCCGCTGCCTCCTCCAGCACCTGGGGACTCCCAGCCAGAATCACCGCAGGCTCCTCCGTCATCTCCCCCAGCATTTCCTTATATCCGTCCTTTCCGCTGGGCCCTGCCAAAAGGCAGTCGTGCCCATGATCCGAAAGCACTGCCCTTGCTCCCTGGAGAAAATCCTCGCTCATGGCGCTTTTGTCTGCCGGATCCTTCAGGATCACCACCGGGCAATGTTCTGGGATGCGCTCTTGCATCTCCCATGCCAGCTGTCTGCCCATGTGCTCATAATCAATGACTACCCCAGACCCGGCCTTTTCTTCCCGGGATTCTGTGCCCAGAAGCACCACAGGAATGGTCACCTGCTTTTTGGACATTGCTTGAGAAATGCTTTCCTCATCCACAGGCGCCACAATAAGAGCCTCAGCCCCGTCCTGCTGCTCCCGGAGCAAAAGCTCCATCTGCTGCCCTCCATCCAGCCTCTCATAGAGGGTGATAAACCGCACGTCCGCGTTAAACTCCACGGCTGCCCGATCCATTCCCTTGCGGAAATTGCCGTAATTATCGTCTCTTACATCCTCAATAATCACAGCCACCTCATAGACGCCTTTCTCCGGTTCCCGGATGATCAGATCTGTGGAACACATAAGGAACAACACCACAAGAACCAGGATATAGAAAAGGATCAATATTCTGCTCTTCTTCCCAATCATCTTTTTTCCCTCTCCATGGCTTCCGTATAGATTTCCGCCGGCAGACGAAGGAGAATCCGTGTCCCCTCGTCGGGTTCTGATTCTATGGAAAGGCCGTAAGCTTCCCCAAAATACAGACGAATCCTCTCGTTTACATTTTTCACGCCGATCCCTGAGCCCCGGCGGGAGGACACATGGTTCTTCTCGCTGAGCAGGCTTTCCGCCTGTTCCCGGGTCATGCCAAGGCCGTTATCCCGAACCTCAAACCACAAATCCTCTCCGTCCCGCCGCACCTGCACATGGATCTCCCCGTCCCCGTCCATAAATTCCATGCCGTGATATATGGCATTTTCCACCAGAGGCTGCAGCATAAGCTTAAGGCTTCCCAGCTCCATCACCTCATCTTCTGCCTGAATCTCGTACACAAATTTATTTTTAAACCGCATCTGCTGAATCATAAGATAATTGCGCACATGCTCCAGCTCATCCTTCACGGGAATAATGCTCTTTCCCCTGCTGAGGCTGATGCGGAAAAACCGCGCCAGTGCCGTCACCACCTTCACGGCCTCCTGCTTCTGTTCATTCTCAATCATCCACACAATAATATCCAGGGTATTATAGAGGAAATGAGGATTAATCTGAGACTGCAGGGTGTCAAATTCACTCTTTCGCTTGGATTCATGTTCCACCACAATGTCCTGCATCAGGGCCTGGATCCGCTTTGCCATATCTCCGATGGACCGGCCCAGATGTTGAATCTCATAGGCTCCTTTGGCATACACCTCTGTGTCCAGCTCTCCTGCTTCAATGGCGTTCACCGATTTTTCCAGCTCCTGAATGGGATTGGTAATACGGGAGGAAATAAACGCGTTAATCAGCATGAGCACCAGCAGAAAAGAAGCCGCCACAAACACCACAAAAAGGCGCATTTTCAGAGTACTCAAGGGCAGCCCCTTCTCCGGGGTCACGCTTAGAAGCTTCCAGCCCGTATATCCCACAGACTTGACGCTGATATTGCGGCTTTCTCCCCGGTAT
This sequence comes from Lachnospiraceae bacterium, assembly GCA_022796795.1. Classification (GTDB taxonomy): domain Bacteria; phylum Bacillota; class Clostridia; order Lachnospirales; family Lachnospiraceae; genus RGIG4284. The sequence continues at coordinate 30,266 of JAAWJI010000017.1, forward strand.
TCCTCCCTGTAATTTCCGTCCTTGTAACCTTCGGCAGCCTTAAGATTTTCCTCCAGCTGTCCGGTCTCAATAAGCTGCATCTTGGGGTGGTAAATCAATTCTCCTTCGCTGCCCACCATATACAGGTATCCCTGGTTGCCCAGAGTAATATCCTCCAGAATCCGCTGCAGACTGCTGTAGCGGATATCAATGAGGAGGATTCCCTGGTCTGTGGAAGTCCCGTGGGTGATCTCCACGGCCCGGGTCAGGGTAATCACCCACCGGTACTGCTGCTCGCTGTTATCAAAAATATACTGCACATGGGGCGTGGTAAAATGCAGGTTGTCCGTCCGTTCCAGGGTATCTCCAAACCACTCCTCCCCAGTCACGTCAAGTCCTGTCTTCAGCCTGGCCGCAGGCACAGCCTCCAAAAGCTCTCCCTCCTTGGAGAGAAGGGCAATATTTGCAATGCTGTCTTTGTTGTTATCATAGAGGAGCGTAATCTGTCCGTTTATAGACTCCGCCGACAGATTCGCATTTTTAATCACGTCATAGTAGAGGCTGTCCGACAGCTTCATGATCGTCCGCAAATAGGAGTCCACAGAACGGTTCACCTGGCCAAGCACGGCACGGCTCTCCTCCTGCACCACCGCCGACAGCTGCCGGGACATCTGCAAATACAGGGCCTGGCCGCTAAGCAGCATGGCTACTAAAGCGCTGACTGTGAAATAAATAAAAATGGTGTAACGGATCCGAAGCTTTTTCCAGAATTCCCTCCATCTGCGCCTACCCATTTCCCTTAGCCCCTCTGTATTTGGTAGGCGATACGCCGTACCGCTTCTTAAACACGTAGCTGAAATAATTCTGCTCCTGATACCCTACCTTCTGGGCGATCTCATAGGTCTTATCGTCCGTTTCCTGCAATAGCTCCTCCGCCTTCTGCAGGCGCACCTCTGTAAGGTAATTCACATAGGTCTGGCCTGTCTCCTTCTTGAATACGGTGGAGAAATAGGCCGGGCTCATATGCAGCTGCCGGCAAAGCGTATCCACAGACAGTTCCGGATCCGCATAATTCTTCTGAATAAAGTCCTTTGCCTCCAGAATCACCTTGCGGGTGGTGTTGTCCCGTTCCCGGTTCAGGGCCTCATTCATGCGGCAGGCAACGGGAATCAGCTCCTCGGCAAAGCTTTCCTTCTGGCAGATCCCCCGCATTCGCTCCTCATAGCGCTCCTGGGAGCCAAACATCTCCCCCATATCCAGGTCATACTGCTGCATCAGCCGGATCAGGCAGTTGACAATGGTCAGCATATACACCTGATGCTGGCTGGCATGAGCCTTCGCATCATCCATGCGCCCAGCCAGCTCCCGGAGCACGTTTCCGATGAGCTCCTCAGGCCCAAACTTAATGGCAGCAGTAAGCTGGGCCTCTCCTTTGGCATCCAGCTGCAGCTTTCCCCTGCTTACAGGCTCCACATCATTGATATAAATGGCCCTGCCGACTCCCACAATAGCCCGGTATCCCAATGCATCCACTGCAGACTGGTAGGAACGGCCGATCTCCCCCAGGGTGTGACATCTGTGACCCACGCCCACGGTAATCGCCACCTCCAGCAGCCTCATACTCTCCTTACAGATATCCCCAAAAAGATTGATAAGTCCTGTCTCCTTGTTTTCCTTGTCCACAGCCCCGATCACTGTAATACCCTCCGGGGAATTAAAGACCGCAAAGCGGCAGTAATCCCTCAAATGATCTTCCACCAGACTGCGCACAGAAATGGGAATCAGCTCCTGGTGCTGGGAAAGCACCCCTTTCTCCGTCTGCTCCACATGCTCCACATGAATCACTGCCACCAGCCACCGGCAGGCATCCAGAATGTCAATGCCATACTCCTTAAGCTTAGGCGCCATTCCGGGCACATCTGCGGTGCGGCTCACCAGATCATTGAGAAACAGCTCCCGCAAAATAGGCAGACTGTTTTGATAGCTTTCCTGTAAAGTGCTGATATTGCGGCGCTGCTCAATCTCCTCGTCCAGGCTGATCCGAACCCGTTTCAGTATCTCCGCCAGCTCCTGCCCGTTCACCGGCTTCAAAATATACTCGGTCACGTGAAGCTTAATGGCCTGCTTGGCATACTCAAAATCATCATAGCCGGAAAAAATCAGAATCTTCATAAAGGGATACTGCTCCCGGATCCGGGAAATCAGGGTCAGGCCGTCCATATAGGGCATGCGGATATCCGTCATAATCACATCCGGCTCCAACTGCTCCAGCTTTTCCAGAGCGTCCTCCCCGTTCTCCGCATCCCCCACCACGGTAAAGCCAAGCTCTTCCCAATCCATTTTGCGGATCATGGCCTTGCGCACCTCTTCCTCGTCATCCACCAGCATAATACGGTATAAGCTCATTGAGTCCCTCCCATCCAAATATACTTCCCTCAAAAGATAACTCTATTATTATTCTAGTATAACGAATTTTCCCGGAGATTACAACGCTATTAGTCTTTTGCTCACGACAAACCCATGAATGAATAAATTATGAATATTGCATCCTTTTCCAATAACGCAAACTTCGCACTTGGATAAGTGCCTATGCACCTTGAAAATTCAATACTATTTCTATAAAAAATAGCATGAAACCGTCTGGTTTTGGTGGATGAATAATAAAAAGCACTTGGATTTTTTGATCTCCAAATGCTTTTATTATCGATGTACTTGTTTTCTGCACTGTTAGAGAAAACTTACCAGGTCTTTTCCAAAGACGTCTTAAAGTCCACTGCATAGGGATTGTCGTCCCGGCTTTTCAGCTCCTCATAAACAGCGCGGCGCTCTGCACTGCTGGCCTCCTGCCAGTACTCATAGCCGTACATGTAACTGTCAATAAGCTGATCCCAGGACTCAAACTGAGGCTGAATCGCCTCTGCCATCTGCAAAGACCAGTCCAGGGCCTCTTCCAGCGTATAATATTCGGCAATGTAATAATATCCCATCAGATTCAGCGCGCGGCAGTAATCCCAGCCGGCAATGGCATTGGCGCCGTACTGCTCATAAGCGCCGTAACCGTCCGCATAAATCTGCGCCTCCTCCTCTGTCACGTCATAATACTCCAAAAGATATGCCACCCGGTCCTCCGGAGCTACCTCTCCCATGCCGTCCTCTTCCAGCATACCCATGGTCTCAGCAAAATCAACCCGATGCCCTTCTGTCACAATCCATTCCAGGGTCTCGTCCGCAGTCTGGCGGTCAGTGACGCCCCACCACTCATCCAGAAGCTGCTGTACTACCATTCTGTTCATCTCACTGGGCTCCATGCCCCCAAACCGGTTGTAATCCCAGTGGTTCAGCTCTGTGAGAACCGCATAGGATGCGTTGAACCAGCGGATCGTATCGCTGAGCTCCTCTGCCGGCTCTTCCTCCTGGGTCTCTGCTGGCTGCTCTTCCGGCTGTGTCTCGTCCGCCTCCTGAACCTTGGTCTCGCCCTCATCTGCCTTTTTAGATCCGCATCCTTGCAGCATCATGGCAGCCAGCGCCCAGACCATCAGCAGAGAAAGCAGCCTTTTTGTCATTCTTCCTTTTTCTGTCTTCATAGGTCTTGTGTCCTCCTCATACTCATGGCTGTTCCTGTTTTCCTCCGGAACAAAAACAGCTTTTTCTTCATTTCCCTGATCTGTCCTCTGTTACCATATTCCAGGAATCTCCGGACAACGTCAATCCAAAATTTACATTAACACAGTACCAGAAGATAGAACCAGTCCCCATGAAGATTCTACCATATTTTTAAAAATACTCAAGTACTTTTTGTCAGTACAGATTCTTCACCTTAAAGTCCTTTTCCGCCTCCCTGCGCTGATCCTTCTTGGCAATATCCTGGCGCTTGTCATAGAGCTTCTTGCCCCGGGCCAGACCGATCTCCACCTTCACCAGGCTCCCCTTGAGATAAACCTTTAAGGGCACCATGGTAAAGCCCTTTTCCGCGATCTTACCGTTGATCTTGTTGATCTCGGACCGGTGCAGCAAGAGCTTCCGCACCCGCAGAGGATCCTTGTTGAAAATATTTCCTTTTTCATAGGGACTAATGTGCATGCCGTATACATACACCTCCCCCTTTTCCACCTTAATAAAGGCCTCCTTTACGCTGCATTTTCCCATGCGCACAGATTTCACCTCTGTGCCTGCCAGGGCGATCCCGGCCTCCCAGGTATCCTCAATAAAATAATCATGGTATGCCTTTTTATTGTTGGCGATCAATTTCACCGCTTCTTTACTCATCTTCCTCCTCCTCACAGAGCACAAAATCAATGGTCCGGCTCAACCGGTCCGTATGAGAAACCCGGATTTTTACCCGCTGCCCCAGAGAAAAGCTGCGTCCGCTGCCGGTTCCCACCAGCTCACAGCCCTCCTCCCGGTACTCATAGTATTCTCCCCGCAGACTCTGCACGTGAACCAATCCCTCCACGGTGTTGGGAAGCTCCACGTAAAATCCATAGCCTGTGACGCCAGAAATCACACCCTGGAAACATTCTCCCACATGCCGCTCCATATACTGAACCTTTTTAAGCTTCTCCGTCTCCCTCTCTGCCTCGTCGGCCCGTCGCTCCAGCCGGCTGGTCTCTCTGGCCACCTCCGGAAGACGTTCCCTATAGGAAGCCAGCCGTTTCTCGTCCATGCGCCCTCGCAGCACGTCCTTGATGATGCGGTGAATCTGCAGATCCGGATACCGGCGGATCGGGGATGTGAAATGGCAATAGCAAGGAGAAGCCAGCCCGAAGTGTCCGCTGTTCTCCGCCGCATATTTTGCCTGCTTCATGGCCCGCAGGGTCAGGCGGCTGATGAGAGCCTCCTCGGGGGTATCCGCAATGTGCTCCAAAAGCTTCTGAAGCTCCCCTGGATGAATTTCCTCCCCGGTCTGGTGGATGGCATAGCCGAAATTCCGGATAAAGAGACCCAGCTTTTTCATCTGATCTCTATCCGGCGCCTCATGAATCCGGTATAAAAAGGGGATTTCCCTCCAGTAAAAATCTTCTGCAATGGTTTCATTGGCAGCCAGCATGAAATCCTCAATAAGACGGGTAGCTGTGCTGCGCTCATAGGGATGAATCTCCACAGGGATCCCCTGGTCATCCAGCACAATCTTGGACTCAGGAAAATCAAAATCAATAGCCCCCCGTTTGTGCCTGTTTCGGCGCAAAAGCCCCGCAGCCTCATCCATAGTCGATAACAGAGGAAGCAGCTCCTGGTATGGCGCCTCTGCCTCCCCGGGATGCTCCAGGGCATGCTGCACCCCAGTGTAGCTAAGCCTGGCATGGACCCGGATCACAGTCTCCAAAATCTCATGATCCACGATCCTCCCCCTGGCATCCAATCGCATGAGACAGCTCAAAGCCAGACGATCCTCCCCTTCATTCAGGGAACAAATGCCGTTGGACAGCCTGTGAGGCAGCATGGGAATCACCCGGTCCGCCAAATATACGCTGGTGCCTCTGGCATAAGCCTCCCGGTCCAGGGCGCTGCCCTCCTGCACATAATTGCTCACATCCGCAATGTGCACCCCCAAAAGATACCCGTCTTCTTCCCTGGAAATAGAAACCGCGTCATCCAGGTCCTTGGCGTCCTCCCCGTCAATAGTCACCATGACCCAGTCCCGCAGATCCCGGCGTCCCGCCTGGTCCGCCAGACTTATAGTCTCGGAAATACGCTCCGCCTGGAAGAGTACCCGCTGCGGAAACTCCATGGGCAGTTCATAGGCCCGGCACATAGCCAGAATATCACTGCCCGGATCATGAATATGGCCCAGAATCTCCGTGATCTCACCCTCTGGCTTTTTTCCCTCCTTACCGTAATCCCCAATGCGCACCACCACCTTGTGGCCAGTCACTGCTCCTCTGGTCCGCTCCTCCGGCACAAAAATATCCGTGGAAATCCTTGGATTATCCGGCAACACAAAGCCAAAGCCCTTGTTTCTCTCAAAGGTGCCCACCACTTCTGTGACGCTGTGTCCCAGGATCCGGGTAATCACTCCTTCCGGCCGCTGTCCCTCCCTGAGATGATCCCCCAAGCTCTTTACACAGACTTCCACAAAGTCTCCGTGAAAAGCGCCCTTGGTATACTCCTGTCCAATAAAGAAATCCGAATCCAGCCCCTCCACCTGTACAAAGCCAAAGCCCTTTGCATGGGCCAAAAAAGTACCCGTATAGGTCTGCGTCTGAGCCTTATGATAGCGTCCCCGCTTGGAAAGCTGAATCTTGCCCTCTGACAGCAAAGCCTCCAAAATTTCCAATAGCTCCTGCCTGCGCTCCCTGGGAATTTCCAGAAGCACAGCCAGCTCCTTAAGCTTCATAGGCTCATATCTGGCATCGCAAATCAGGCGGTATACCGTCTCTTTTCGGTTTTCAAATTGTGTTTCTTCCATATAAAATCTCCGAATTCTGTTTATGAAATTTCAAACGTTCCACCAGATCACAGAAGACTGGTAAACATCATCAGCAAAAAAGCACCCTCGCTGTGATACAAGAGTGCTTCCGAATCTGTTAGAATACATTCAGATTTAATATGAGGGCCAGGATGATAAAAGCAATCGCCGCAATCTTGGTCCACAAAATCTTTTTTCCTTCCGCTGAGCGTCCTTTATTCTGCTCCCAGTATGAATTGCCTCCGGCAATGGTCCCCAATCCTGCGGACTTGCCCTCCTGAAGCAGCACAATCACTGTCAGCGCAAGTGCATCTAATACAAATATAACAGTAAGCACCGTTCTTAATATACCCACGTTTACACCTCCTATAGTCGAACAAGGTTAAGTTTACCACAAATTTTGGAAAATAGCAACTGGTAAACTTGAGGTTTTCGGGAAATATTCACGATCCCCTCAAAAGTCTTTCCCATCTGAACAGCTCCTGCGCTGTCACAAATACCTGCAAGAGACCAGAGCCAGCAGGGGACTAAGGCAAATACAGCTCATTTCTTTTATATTCGCTGGAGGCCTTCTTAAGCTTCATGCTCCCTGCGGCAAGAAGCATTTTGCTGACGCTGCGCGCCTTTCGGGGACAGACAGAAACACAGCGCATGCAGGATATGCAGGCCTTTGTGTCCGTCTGATCCGGAGCATCCAGGTGAATAGCGTGAACAGGGCATTTCCGTGCGCATAGTCCGCAACGTATACAAGCTTTTCCTGCCTGAGGCTTCATGGGAACGCCGCCGTATTCCCGATAGGGGCGGTTTCCGGGAAGCTTTAAATCCCCTTCCTTCCATCCCTCCTCCAATCTGGAACGGATATGGGACGCAAACCGGGAAAGCTCCTTCTCGTCCTGTTCATCCGGCCGTCCGGCGGCAAACTGACGCATTATGGAATGTTCCGCAATGGCCGCAATCCCTGCCACACAGGAAAAGCCTGCCTTCTCCAATGTATCCTTAAGCTCCACAAAGGTATCCTCATAGGCCCGGTTTCCGTAGACTACCACCAGAATTGCCCTGGCGCCGTTTCCCTTCATGCCTGCAAGCCTGGACAAAGCCGGCTGGGGAGCCCGGCCGCCGTAAGAGGGAACGGCTGCTATGCAGATATCCTCCGGCCCAAAAGAAAAAGCTGCAAAATCTTTGTCCGGATCCGTCAGATCCAGAAATGTGCTCTCGTATCCCAGGGCCCTTGTGAAGCAGTCAGAAACCTTTTTGGTTCCTCCGGTGGGGCTAAATACCATTTCGTAGACAATCATATTCTAGGCTCCTTTCCATGATTCCAGAGACAAAATTTCAAGTCAAGTCCGGCTCTGCGATTTCCAGATAAAAACCGTGCCTCTCGGATTTCTATATCCTCTCACAATCTTCCCATCTGACCAGTGGGTTCTTTGCAGCCGCCTCTGTGAGCGCCCGTTTCAACATCCGGACATACCCGCCCAGGCGCTCCTCCAGCTCCTCCTCATGAGCCAGACAGATTACCGTTTCCTCCTGCAGATCTGTCAGACAGTCGTATAGCGCATCCAGATTTCCACCGTACCAGGCGGGAAACCCCAGGGCTTCCCGTAGCTCCTGATGAAGCATTTCCTTATCCCAGATCAAATTCCCGTCCAATATACAGCTTTTCATGGTCATTCCTCCCCATACAGCAGCTCAAAGGATTCGTAGTGATCCTCCGTATAGTAAACCAGACCGTCATTGGAGAATACAATGCGCTTGGCCCCCCGTTTTTTTGCACCCAGGGTGTCAATGTCGCACTCTGTGTAGGTCCGTCCATCCTTTTCCGGCAGAAGTCCCTCATAGTTGCCGAACCTGCTGCCGCCAATGCACTTGCCAGGAGCAAAGGGTTCCAGAAAACCGCCCTCCCAGCCCAGCTTTTCCGCCTCTTTTTTCGTGATAAAATTGTCCGGCAGATGTCCATAGAGGTGAATATAGAGGGCCACATCCTCCTTGGAGGTATAGGAGCCGTCCTCGGCAAGGGTTGACTCCCCGGACTTCTCTTCCCCAAGCTCCTCCTGGCTTTTCGTTTCCCCCTCTAAGACCTGCTCTCCTAAGGTCTGCTCTTCTGAAGACTGCACCTGTGCCTCTGCTCCAGGCCCTGTCTCCTCCTTCCCCGCTTCCTTTTTGCAGGCTGCCAGCAAAAAGACCAGCAGAAAGACCAGCAGAAACCGCAACTGTTTTTTCATATATGGCGCTCCTTTTCCTCTTCTGTTTTTCCCCGATTTTTCCCGGGTATTTTCTCTGCCAAATGCTGCTGCCCTGACGCCTGTGTCAATGGCATCTGCTCCATCCGCAGCTCTTGCAGATATTGCAGCCGCCCTCAAAGACCAGGGGCTCTCCGCACTGAGGGCAGTTTACTCCCGGCGCCTCCTCCCCGGGAATCACGGCCTTGGCCTCCTGGAAGCCCTGCGCTTTTGGCGCCACAGCCTTGGGCTTGGGCTTTTTGGGCAGCGGCCGGTCCGTGGTAGTCTCGTTTCGCAGGGCGATCTCCTCCTGAACCTCATTGTACATATCCAAAAGGGCGTTTCCCACGGCCATGGGGCAGCAGGAGCCCTTGCTGGTATCCCCCTTGGTGGCCCTGCGCACCGTATAGGAGGGACAGGAACCAGTGGAATTCAACTGGTCAATAATGGTGTAAATATCCACTCCGCCCCGGGCGCTGATGGAAATCATGCGGGACAGGCCGATCATGAAATTGTTACATCCTCCTGTGGAGCCCTTGCTCAGGTAAATCTCCAGAAGCGCTCCCGTGTGGGGATCAAAGAGAGCGATACAGTGAAGACTTCCGCATCCTGTGATAAGCTTGCGCTTCTTTCCCACCACATCGTCATTGACCCGAATGATCTCGCCCCGCCCCAGGCCTTCTCCTGCGGTAACGCCTTTTTTTACCTTGGTGGACAAGATTCCTGTCCGCTTGCAGCCGTCCCGGAATATGGTGATTCCCTTAAGGCCTCTTTCATAGGCATAGAGATAAAGACTCTCCGTCTCCTCCACGGTAAACTGGTTGGGCACGTTTACCGTGGAGCTGATGGATGCGTCAATGTGCTGCTGCCAGACCGCCTGCATGCCAATCCGCTGACGGTAATCCAGGGACATGGCCGTCACGAAATATTCCGGCAGCTGACTGTCATCCTGGAGTCCCTGCCGCTCCATGTAGGTCTCCACAATGGGCGTATACACCCGGTAATACACATCCATACCGTGAAGGGACTCGGTTTTCCGCTCATAATAATTGGCGTAAATGGGCTCGATCCCCCCAGAAATCCCCAGCATAGTGGACAGGGTGCCCGTAGGCGCAATGGTCAGAAGCTGGGAATTGCGCAGGCCGTATTTTTTCACCAGATCCCGGGTGGCCTCTGTGGTATTGGCCTGGAAAAAGGGCGTGGCCATAATCTCCTCGATGTCGCAGCGGGGAAACGCCCCCTGCTCCCTGGCAAGCCTGGCAGAGGCCGCTATGGCCGCATCTGCCATGGCAAAGCCGATCTTATCGCAGAGCTCCACCGCATCCTCATCCCCATAGGTGAGTCCCAGTTTAATCAGCATATCCCCCAGGCCCATGATTCCCAGGCCGATCTGCCGCCACTGGGCCACGCTTTCTTGCTGCTCTGGCAGAGGATGAAGGGGCAGCCCCTCCTCCAACACCTCATTTAGAGCGCGCACGGAAATGCCCACGCCCTCCTTAAAAGTGGAAAAATCAAAGGAGGCATTCTCCGTAAAGGGATTCAGCACAAATTCCGCCAGGTTGATGCTGCCCAAAAGGCAGCTGCCTCCAGCAGGCAGCGGCTCCTCCGCGCAGGGATTTACTCCTGCGTAGGAAAAATCCCTAGTGTTGGACAGTAGATTCCAGCTCTGAATCCGATCCCAGAACAGGGCTCCCGGCTCCGCATAGTCCCAGTTGGTCTCTGCAATGTGATGAAAGAGATCCCGGGCCCGGACGGTTTTCTCAATCAGCTGGCCCGTCTCCTCTCTGCGATAGTGAAGGCGGAAATTCCCGTTCTCCTTTACAGCCTCCATGAATTCATCGCTGACCCGCACGGAAATATTTGCCTTTGTTACCTTTTCCAGGTCTGTTTTCAGATCAATAAACTCTTCCACATCCGGGTGAGCGCAGTCTATAGAAATCATCAGAGCGCCCCGGCGGCCATTCTGCCCTATAAGGCTGGTCACCAGGGAATAAAGCTCCATGAAAGACACGGCGCCGCTGGTCTCCTTGGCCGCATTGCTGATGGCGGCTCCCCGGGGACTTAAGCCCGAGATATCAATGCCGCAGCCTCCCCCATAGCTGTAGGTTCTTGCCAGCTTTGTGGCGCACTCAAAGATACTCTCGATATTATCCTTGGGCGGAGTAACCACATAACAGTTGGAAAAGCTGATTTTCTTTCCCTTGTTTTGCAGTCCTCGGTTGGAGAGAATTCTCCCTCCAAACAAAAATTTCTTCTCCTGGATCATCCGGCAGATCTCTGGGTTTCCCCCGCTGATCCGATCCAGCCACTGAGGAAAGTCCTCCCCCTCATACCGGTATTTATTCTGCCAGATATCAATCCCCAGCTGATTCTTTTCCCCCAGCCATTCCTTTTCATCCATCGCCTGCGCTCCCATCCTTTCTCTCAACTTTTCCTTTCATGCTTTCTGCAAACGGCCCTCATTCTTCCAGACCTGTATCCACAATCCGGTTTTCTCCGTCAGCCGCCCCCGTTGCCAGCTTGTCACAACGCTCATTGTAGGCGTGGCCGTCGTGTCCCTTTACCCAGATAAATTTCACCTTATGTGGCTCCTTTGCCTGCAAGAGACGTTTCCAGAGATCCACATTTTTCACGGGTCCGCTGCTGCCCTTCCAGTTCTTTTTAAGCCAGCTGTCCACCCACCGCTTCTCAAAGGCATCCACCACGTATTTGGAATCTGAGTAAATCTCCACCTGGCAGGGCCGGTTCAGAGCCTCCAATCCCACAATCACCGCCATAAGCTCCATGCGGTTGTTGGTGGTGCGCACATAGCCCTGACTGTACTCCCGCTCATGAAGAGCGCCCTGGCCGTCCACACAGGTCAGAATCGTGCCGTAACCTCCGGGACCATTAGGGTTTCCCCGGGCTGCTCCGTCCGTGTATATTTTTACCAGCATTTAATGACTCCCACTCTGGGCAAGTTCCGAAGCGCAGTGCGGACACTTCACCGCGTCAATATGAATCTCGGACTTGCAGTAAGGGCATACCTTGGTAGTAGGAGCCGGAGCAGGGGCAGGCGCTTCCTTTTTGTGCAGCTTGTTCAGCTGCTTTACCAGAAGAAATACCACAAAGGCTGTCAGTAAAAAGTTAATAAGCCCCGTAATAAAGCTTCCGTATGCAATGGTGGACGTGACAGCCTGGGCGTCCGCCAGGGTAGCGTACTTGTTCCCATCCAGGGCGATAAACATATTGGTAAAGTCAAGCTTTCCGGTAAACAGACTGATAAAAGGCATAATCATGTCGTTGACCAGGGAGGTGATCAGTCCATTGAAGCCTCCGCCAATAATCACGCCCACTGCCAGGTCCAGCATGTTTCCTTTCAGTGCAAATTGTTTAAATTCCTTCCACATTGTAATATCCTCCAATTTTTTTCTGTGATTCCTTTCCATGATTCCTGCAAAAGCCCTGTAGAAATCTGCTCCCGGATCACCGGGCACATGGGCGCAGCACGCAGATATTGGTCATACAGGCATTGCTCTTCTTCCAGAGATATTCCACGTATTCCTTCCAGTCTATATAATAGCATTTCCCCCAGGAAGAAATCCGCAGCATCCCTCCCTCAAACCCTGTGGCCACCACAAAATGAGCCCGAGTCTGGGTTCCCTGGACATAGCCGCCGTTTTCGTTTTTCTCATAGAGCTTCAGTTTCTCTTTCCGGAAAAAGGGCGGGAAATTGGGACCAATGGACAGAATGACCGGCAGATCCTGTCGGAACATTTCTTCCATGCGCTTTTTCAGATTCCATGGCAGAACTCCCCAGCGGGCTCGAAGATGAATGCCATTTTTCCGGAAATACCGGTTAAGCCCTGTGGTCAGCACCCAAAAAGGCATGCCCAAATAGGGCAGCACTGGAAAATACCATAAAAGCCCCTTCATATACTGCTTATAGCGGGCCCGGGAAATCCTGCCGTCACTGTAAAACAGACCGTGCGTCCGCTCTGTCCTGCAGCCTCTGTGGTGCAGTCCCAGGTAGAGGAGCACGTCTCCCGCAGCCACCACTCCGCAACCGCTCTGACTCATAATCCGCCTGTCCGACCAGTTCTGACTGCCCCCGTAGGAGCCCTCCACAGACACATACGCATGCCTTAACCCTTCCCCATGCTTCAACCTTTATCCTCCTCTCCTAAAACACGGCTTCCCATATAATAGAAGCCCCTGGATTCCTCCAGCCGTACCCGGACAAGCTTTCCGATCAGGGAGGCATCTCCGGGAAAGTGGACCAGAAGATTGCTGTCCAGACGCCCTGTTACCAGAGAATCATCCCGGACATTCACCTCCTCCACCAACACTTTCTGTACAGTTCCCACAAAACGCCCGGACATTTCCCGTCCCACCCGCTGCACCTGCTCCAGCAGACGGTCAAATCGCTCTTTCATGACCTCAGGAGGCACCTGGTTTTCCATGACAGCCGCAGGAGTGCCTGTGCGCCTGGAATACAAAAAGGTAAAGGCGCTGTCATACCGGGCCCGTCTCACCACATCCAGCGTCTCCTGAAAGTCTTCTTCCGTCTCCCCCGGAAATCCCACAATAATATCCGTGGTCAGAGAAATGTCCGGAATCTTTCTCCGAAGCATGTCCACCAGAGCCAGGTACTGCTCCTTGGTATACCTGCGGTTCATGGCCTTTAAGACAGCCGTGCTGCCAGACTGAACGGGCAGATGCAGATGGCGGCAGACCTTTGAGGACTCCTTCATGGCCTGGATCAGTTCCTCTGACAGATCCTTAGGATGAGAAGTCATAAACCGGATTCTCTCAATTCCCGGTATCTGCTCAACCTGGCGGAGAAGCCGGGCAAAGGTTATGGGCTCCTTTAGATCCTTGCCGTAGGAGTTCACATTCTGCCCCAGCAGCATGATCTCCACCACGCCCTCCCTGGCAAGCCTTTCAATTTCCTCCAGAATATCCTCTGGTTTCCGGCTCCGCTCCCGTCCCCGCACATAGGGGACGATACAGTAGCTGCAGAAATTGTTGCAGCCAAAGCTTATATTCACCCCAGACTTAAAGAAGAATTTACGCTGGCTGGGCAGCTCCTCCACGATCCCCCTGGCCTCTTTCCACACATCTACTACCTGGGAGCCCGTCTCATTGCGAAGGAATAAAAGCTCTGCAAGCTTGTACACATTGTGGGTTCCAAAGATAATGTCCACAAAGGAATAACTGGATTTCAGCTTTTCCACCACCTGCTCCTCCTGCATCATGCAGCCGCACAGGGCAATGCGCATATGAGGATTTTCCTTTTTATAGTGATGAACCTTTCCCAACCGGCCGTATACCTTCAGATTGGCATTCTCCCGCACCGTACAGGTATTGTAGATGACGAAATCCGCCTGCTCTTCCTCTGTGGGCGCATACCCCATCTGCTCCAGAATCCCTGTCAGCTTCTCCGAATCCCTGGCATTCATCTGACATCCCATATTGACAATACATGCTTTTGGTAAGCGCCCGCTTTTTTGCTCAAAGTCTCTCACCCACTGCCGGCACTTGGCCATAAAATAGTATTGCCTGGAAGGTTCTTCTATGGGAGGCTCTGCATTTACGTCTATCAAATCTAAATTCATTTCCTTATACATTTCTCTTGACTTTTCTCCCTTATCTGGCATGTAAACAAAGTAAGTAGTGAGTCTTAAACCATACAGCCTTATGACAAAGCTTAGCAGAAAGAAAGGAAGCCCCGCGCAGCACCCTCTCTACTCCCGGTGTCAGACGGCCTTCCTGTTTTCCGCCGCTTTCGGCCGCAGCCTCTCACGGCTTTTCTCTGTTAGTCATAGTTGGTACTCAATGCCTCATCATAATAGATCACATTTTCCTGCTGGATGGAATACACTCCCTGTTCCAGAGACAAGATCGTCACCCCACAGTTGCGGTGCACGCCCCCCTGCCAAAACTCTGAGAGAGGCTTTTTCTGAATCCCCACCAGCATGCTGCGAAGAGATGCTCCATGGGTAGAAATCAAGATGGTTTTTCCCTGATTTTCCGGATCTTCCGCCAGCTCTGTGAGAAAGCTCATAGTCCTGTGACAGAGCTCCTGCACCGATTCCCCGCCCTCTGGAGGAACATACTTACCTGGATCCTGAAAGAAATTGATAAAATCCGGATCCGGAATATTATATCCATCCCGACCGCAGCAAAGGCCTTCGTAAATTCCAAAGCTAATTTCCGTCAGCCGCTGGTCCGTCTGAATCGGGTACCGTCCTTCGGTCACAAGACGGGCCGTCTCATAGGCTCTGGAAAGCGGGCTGGAATACACTTTGTGGAAGGTTATGTCCCGCAGACCTTCTGCTGTCATGCTGGCCACCTGCCGGCCGTTTTCATTTAAAGGCATGTCTGTCCTACCCTGCAGCAGGCGCTGCTTGTTCCACTGGGTTTCCCCATGGCGAATTAAATATAACTTCATATTCTCACACTCTGCCCTCTATTCTAACACCATCCCGGGGAAAAGACAAGGCGTCCGTTTACAGCCCTGCCGTTTCCCTGGTGTTTCGGTTCCTGTTCACTCCGTTTCCTGTACCCTTATCCACTGAGGGTAACATTCGCAAATCTCATTCCCGGTCACTGGCGGCCCACAAAAACCATGACGCTTCTGGGCCTGATGCGGATCTCATTTTGCTTTGCCCGCCAGGGCTTGCGGCCCTCCTCCCAGGTATCAGCCGCGCACTCCCAGCCCATGCCGCCGGGAAGCGGGGGAAGCTTAACCAAAAGCTCCTCCCAGTAGGCATTGGAGGCCACATAGACCAGCTGGGGCCGCATGCCCTTTTCCTGCCCTGCGAACAACACTCCCACATAGCGGTCGCTGTCCCCAAAGGATCCCTTCCAGGGCTCCACGCCATGAAAGCTTACATCGGGAAACCCACACGCTCCGCCGCTTACATTAGCCCGCAGCACCCGGTATTCCTTTCTCAGGCGGATCATGTGCTGGAAGAACCGGAACATATCCCTATTTTTCTCCAGAAGCTCCCAATTCAGCCAGGAAATAGCGTTATCCTGGCAGTAGGCGTTGTTGTTGCCAAACTGGGTATTACAGAATTCATCCCCAGCCAAAAACATGGGAATCCCCCGGCTGCACATGAGAAGGGCAAAGGCATTGCGCATCATCCGGTGGCGCAGGGAAAGCACCTCTTCGTTCTTCGTCTCCCCTTCCACCCCGCAATTCCAGCTGTTGTTGTCGTTGGCTCCGTCCGTATTGTTCCAGCCGTTTTTCTCATTGTGCTTTTCATTGTAGGAATAGAGATCGTAGAGGGTAAAGCCGTCGTGGCAGGTAATGAAATTTACCGAGGCATTTTCCCGGGAATGCTCCTCGTAGATATCCCGGGAACCCACAATCCGCTGGGCCGCTGCCTGGGCCAGGCCTCCGTCCCCCTTCAGGTACCGGCGCATATCATCCCGGTATCGGCCGTTCCACTCTGCCCAGCGGTTCCAGGCCGGGAAGGTTCCCACCTGGTAAAGTCCGGCCGCATCCCAAGCCTCTGCAATCAGCTTCACATCCCCCAAAATGGGATCAAAGGCCAGGGACTGGAGAAGAGGCGGCTTATTCATGGGCATGCCGTCCTCGTTCCGCCCCAAAATAGATGCCAAATCGAAGCGGAAACCGTTGATCCGGTAGGTGGTCACCCAGTAGCGCAGGCAGTCCAGGATCATCTGATGCACTATGGGATGATTGCAGTTCAGGGAATTGCCGCAGCCGCTGAAATTATAGTATTTTCCTTCCGGCGTGAGCAAGTAGTAGATGTTGTTGTCAAATCCCTTAAAGGAAAAGAAGGGGCCGTCTTCATTTCCCTCCGCTGTGTGGTTAAACACCACATCCAGATACACCTCAATGCCATGGCTGTTGAAATCCTGGATCAGGCTCTTTAGCTCATTTCCTTCCTTGTTGTATTCCTCACTGGCGGAATAGCTGGTATTGGGAGCAAAAAAGCTGACCGTATTGTAGCCCCAGTAATTGCAGAGGGCCTCCCCTTCCACCTGCCGGTAGTCCTGCATTTCGTTAAACTCAAAAATGGGCATGAGCTCCACCACATTGACTCCCAGCTCCAGCAAATAGGGAAGCTTCTCCCGAAGTCCCGCAAAGGTGCCAGGATGAACCACCCTGGAGGAGGGATCCATGGTAAATCCCCGCACATGAAGCTCATAGATAATCAGATCCTCCATGGGCAGCAGTGGCTGCCTTAAGGTTCCCCACTCGAAATCGTCCTTCACCACCCGTGCCCGGTATTGCTGTCCGCCTCCAGCGGACACTCCCCATTCGCTCTGTCCTGTTACCGCTTTCGCATAGGGATCCAGCAGATATTTGCTGCGGTCAAAGATGAGCCCACGCTCCGGCTCATAGGGTCCATCCACCCGGTACGCATACTCAAACTCCTCAATGTTCAGCTTAAACACGATCATGGAGTATACATGGCCGATGCGGTAATGCTTGGGAAAGGGCAGCTCCGCATAGGGCTCCTCCTCCCCCCGGTGAAACAGCAAAAGCTCAATGGAAGTGGCTCCCACAGAGGACACGGTAAAATTCACGCCGCCGGGAATGGCGGTGGCCCCGTTGATCTCATAAAAACCCGGTCTCACGTCATAGCCGCACAGGCGGTCCATAGGCACCAGATGAATGGTACGGGGGAGAATAAGCTTCTCCACCTGCCCTTTGCTCTCCTGTTCCTTTGGTATCCGCTTTACCTCTGTCCTTGGCGTTGTCACTTGTTTCTCCTGCATCCTCCGATCCCCTTCCTTCTCTCTGTCTTTTGCCCGTTTCTTTTCCCTGTGTCTCACCCTTTTTCTGGTTTTACTGCTTCATCAGCTTCACCAGACGGCTGGTTCCCAGACGGGAAGCCCCAAGCTGCACAAACCTCTCGGCATCGTCAAAGGAGGAGATTCCCCCTGCTGCCTTAATCCGCACCTGTGGTCCCACGTGCTGTTTCATAAGCTCCACGTCCTCAAAGGTGGCTCCCCCGGTGGAAAAACCGGTGGAGGTCTTGATGAACTGGGCTCCCCCATCTGTCACCACCTGACACATGCGAATCTTTTCCTCCTGTGTCAAAAGGCAGGTCTCAATAATCACTTTGAGAATCCGTCCCTCACAAGCCTCATGGATCTGTCGGATCTCCTCTTGCACCACATCAAACCGGCCGTCCTTTACATCTCCCAGGTTGATGACCATATCCACCTCGGCCGCCCCGTTTTTTACCGCGTCTTTGGCCTCAAAAATCTTGGCCGCCCTGGTGGTATAACCGTTGGGAAACCCGATCACCGTGCAGATGGGCAGTCTTCCCTCCACATAATCAAAGGCCCGCTTCACATAAGACGCGGGAATACAGGCCGAGGCCGTGTGATAAACAATCCCGTCGTCCAAAATCTCCTTTATCTGCTCCCACCCTGCCGTCTGCACCAGCAGGGTGTGATCCACCATGCCCAGCAATGTTTCTCTGTCCATATGCTTCTCCTTTTCTCACGTACCGTTTTCTGTCTACACCAACTTTTCCAGAATAGAGTTTCCGATAGTTCCCTCCGGCATCTGCACCCCGAAATTGTCCGCAATGGTGGCGCCGATCATGGCAAAGGTATCGCTTACTCCCAGACTGCCGCTGCCCTTCATAGATGGTGAATAAGCCAGGAAGGGAACCTTTTCCCGGGTATGGTCCGTACCCGTATGGGTGGGATCATTTCCGTGATCCGCTGTGATCAGCAGAAGGTCCTCCTCCCCCAGCAGAGGCAGAAGCTCACCAAGCTTCTGGTCAAAGCGCTCCAGCTCCGCTCCGTAACCGGCCACGTTCCGGCGGTGACCCCACAGGGCGTCAAAATCCACCAGATTCACAAAACAAAGGCCTGTGAAATCCCGCTTTGCAATCTCAATGGTCTGCTCCATGCCGTGAACAGAGCTCTTGGATTTGTTGGATTCCGTAAGCCCTTCCCCGTCGAAGATATCAAAAATCTTGCCCACGGAAATCACATCCAGCCCTCCATCCTTCAGGGCATTCAGAGCCGTTCTGCCATAAGGCTTCAACGCATAATCGTGGCGGTTGCTGGTGCGCTTAAATTCTCCCCGCCTCTTTCCCACATAGGGCCTTGCGATGACCCGTCCTACCTTCCACTCGTCCTTCATGGTCAGCTCCCGGGCAATCTCACAGCAGCGGTAAAGCTCCGCAAGATCAAAGGTCTCCTCGTTTCCGCAGATCTGCAGCACAGAGTCCGCAGAAGTGTAGACGATCATATGACCGGTGGCAATCTCCTCTTCCGCCAGCTCATCCAGGATTTCCGTGCCGCTGGCGCTCTTATTTCCGATAATCTCATGGCCTGTGCGCCGGGTCAGTTCATCCAGCAGCTCCTGAGGGAACCCGGTGTCCGTAAAGGTTCGGAAGGGGGTGGTAATGTGCAGGCCCATCATTTCCCAGTGGCCGGTCATGGTGTCCTTTCCCACACTGGCCTCCCGAAGGGTCATATAATATGCCAAAGGCTTCTCTGCCGGGGGCACCTGCTTCAGGGGATGCAGGTTCGCAATTCCCAGTTTCTGCAGGTTGGGGATGCGAAACTCCTCCATGCGCTCTGAAATATGTCCCAGGGTATCGGTTCCCTCATCCCCGTAATTCGCCGCATCCTCCATGGCTCCCATTCCCAGAGAGTCCACCACGATGGTAAATATCCTCTTGTATTTTTTCATTGTACCCTTTCTCCTTTCTCTGTTCCATTCGCCTAACTCTATCTCACATTCCGGCAGAATCCGTCACCGCAGCACAAGCCCTCCCTGTTCCAGATCCAGTACGCAGGCTCCGCCCTTCTTCAGTCGTCCGAACAACAGCACCTCTGCTAACAGAGGCTTTACCCTGGCGGAAATCACCCGGTCAATCTCCCGGGCCCCATATTCCCGGGTAATCCCAGCTGTACGGATATATTCTGCCGCTTCCTGTGTCACCGTAAGCTCCACCTTCCGGGCCTCCAGCTTTTTTTTCAACTCCCCAAGCTTCTTTTCCGTGATCCTGCCTGCCATCTCCTCATCCATGCTGCGAAACAGCACCATACGGCTTAAGCGATTGCGGAACTCCGGCTGAAAGGTCCGCTTCACCGCCTCCTTCAGGGCGTCCAGATTCACCGCTGCGCTGCCGAAGCCGATCTGGCTCTTTCCCACCTGGGCCGCACCCGCATTGGAGGTCATGATGAGAATAATATTCCGGAAATCCGCCTTTCTCCCCTGGTTATCCGTAAGAGTAGCATAGTCCATAACCTGCAAAAGCACATTGTAGATATCGCTGTGGGCTTTTTCGATCTCATCCAGCAGTAACACAGCGTGAGGGTGTCTTCGAATCTCCTCTGTAAGAATACCGCCCTCCTCATAACCCACATAGCCTGCCGGGGCGCCGATAAGCTTTGCCACCGCATGTCTCTCCGCGTATTCGCTCATGTCATAGCGCAGGAAGGAAATTCCAAGCTCCGAAGCCAAAGCCCTGGCAAGCTCTGTCTTTCCCACGCCGGTGGCTCCCACAAACAGGAAGGAGGCAATCGGCTGCCGCTCCTCGTTAAGTCCTGCCCGGGAAAACTTCACCGCGTTGACCACCTGGCTTACGGCCTCATCCTGGCCGAAAATAACCTTCTTAATCCTGCCTTCCAGAGCCGCCAGCTTTTCCGTCTCTCCCTTTTCCACGGTCTGAACAGGAATACTGCAGATCCTGGCCAGTACCTGATCGATCAAAGCTTTGTTCACAGTCTGGCTTTTCTGCTCCAGAGGATGAAGTCTGCGGTATGCCCCTGCCTCATCGATAAGGTCAATGGCCTTATCCGGCAGAAACCGCTCCTGCATGTGGCGGCTGCTGACCTCCACCGCGTGCTCCAGGACCCCGGGACGGTATTTCACCCCGTGGAAGCTTTCATAGCCTGCTTTCAGGCCCTTTAAAATCTCCACCGCCTCCTCCTGGGAGGGCTCCTGTATTTCCACATTTCCAAACCGCCGCACCAGGCTCTTGCTGGAGGAAAAATGCTTCTTATATTCCTCAAATGTGGTAGACCCGATGAAACGGATATGTCCGGCCTCCAGATAGGGCTTTAGCATATTGGCCGCGTCCAGGCTTCCGCCGCTGACCGCCCCTGCCCCCACCACCGTGTGAATCTCATCCACATAGAGAATGGGCTTCTTCTCTGTTTCCAGCCCCTCCATGACCTCTTTAAACCGCTTCTCAAAATCTCCCCGGTACTGAGTGCCAGCCAGAAGGCTTCCCATATCCAGGCTGTAGACATGAGCTCCTAAAAGAGGCTCCGGCACCTGCCCGCTGCGGATAAGCCTGGCCAGGCCATAGGCCAGGGCAGTCTTTCCCACTCCCGGATCTCCAATATGAAGCACATTATTTTTGTCCTTCCGGCAGAGAATCTGTAGGGTACGCTCCATCTCCTCCTGCCGTCCGATCAGGGGATTCCGCCTCTCACAGGCCTCATTCATATCCTCCAGAAATCGTTTCCAGCGGCTCTTTCCACCGGACTGCTCCTCCCAGTCCTCCTCATAAAATTCCGGATCCTCCTCAAAATCTTGGGCAAAGGAGAACTCCTCCTGGTCGCTGTCCGTGCTAAAATGAATAACGTCCGCCTCATCTCCCAGGTGCAAAATCTGCTCCTCCATGCCCCGCTTTCGCTTTGAAGACAGGCTTAACCGGGAATCGTCCGGATCCCCCTTTGACGCCAGCCCTGGACGGGACGGATCCCGGTCCCGCTCTGAAGACAGACTTAACCGGGACAGCTCTCCAATCACCTCGATCAGATCTACCTCCTGAACTGCCAGAAAGTAAAGTCCGTAGCAGTCCTCCAGCTCCATGACGGCAGCCAGAAGATGGCTTACATCCATGGCTTTGCGTCCGCTGGACCGGGCCTGGGCTCCCATCATGGCAAACACCTGCTCAGCGTCAGAGGTTACCTGCAAAGCGGATCCCTCCCGGGCAGTGCCAGCCTGTTTATCCAGAAAACCTTTCAAATCCAGCCGCAGCTTTTCCACGCTGCCGCCGCCCGCCTCATATTCCTGGGAAAATCCCTCATCAAAGGTCATCCCATACAGCATATGCTCCGGCATAAAATAGCGGTGACGCCCCTCCTGGGCCAGGCGAATTCCCCGCTCCATCACCCGATGCATTTCCCTGGTCAATTCCATCTCTCTATCCTGTCCTTCTTCCCTGTCTATTCCAATCCGATTCCAAGCCTATACAGGCTCCTTCTCCGCCGCCTGCCAGGGGATGTCTCTTTCCTTACAGCCAGCAGATGGGCATTCTGCCTTTCTGCACTCTGATCTGGAAGCTCTTAGGGCTGGCAGACAGCCTCCACCTTCAGCGGATGACCCTCCCGACGCGCCCAACGCACCGCCTGGGCTGCTTTGGTCTGGGCCAAATCCCTGGGATAAACCCCGGCCACCGCATAGCTTCCCTTGTGAACACACAGCATCAAATCCACGGCTTCCTTCTCTTCCTTATCGAAAATCTGCATCAGCACATCCACCACAAAATCCATCGGCGTAAAATCATCGTTGTAAATCAATACCTGGTACTGTCTGGGAACCTTTACCCGGCTTCCCGTCTGTTCCTGTATGCGTTCCTTAACCGCCATCCTTCTCCTCCGTCACTTCCGCTGTGTTTTCTCCTTTTCATATTATATTCTTTTTTCCGTTTTTATACAAGAGCTTCCCCCTTCATTCCCGTGAACTATTTTCCGCCCGTTACAATTCACACCCACGCCAGTTTCCACGCCAATCAACGGAGTGATTGGCGTGGGTGTGAATTGTAACTTCCGCCCCTCTTAGTCCAGGCTCTCAGTACATCCCCAGCCATGCGGATCTCCTCCTGGGACGGCTCCCAGCCAAACTGAATCTCTACGATCCGATCCTCGTAGCAGACCACATACTCCACAGGAAATCTCTCTGGAAAACTAAACGCATAGGCCTCCCTGGCGCCCCAGGGCTTGGCATCGCTCTGTGTCAGAACTTCTCCCTCTCCAGAGGGATAAAACTCCTCCCACCTGGCGTATTCTCTTTTGATTCCCTCCAGCAGGAACTCGTAGAGGAAGGGAGCCCGTACCTCTGTAATCGTATAGGCCAATGTAGGATGGGAGGGCGCATCCAGCCGGGGTCTCTGCCCGCAGGTGGTCTGACTGCACAAAAAAGTGCTCTGGGTTTTGCACTTATAGAGATAGCCCGCATAGGTCTTCCCTGTCAAATCCTCCACCGTAAGAGGCAGGGGATCCTCATAAATCTCAAATTCCATTCCCATGTACTCATAGGTCCCTGCAGGATGGGCGCCAAAGTCATGGGAAATGCACAGCCAGACAAGCACAGCCATGACAGCCCCAGAGCAAAGTAAAGCAGACAACAGAGTGACGCTCCACTTTGTCAGCACAGAAACCTTCCATTGCTTCACCCGTTTTTTTACCCAGGACACCCACAGGAATAACACACCTACGTGAAAAATTCCACAAAGAGCAAACACAAGCTGCCTGCTCTGGATCATAAAAATCACCCACAGGACAGTCCCGCCCAGGATATAGACAAGCGCCGCTCCTTCCAGCCGCCGGTTCACACGAATCCTGAGAAAGCCGCCTCCTTCCTCCGCCGTCTTTTTCGCCTTTTTGTACCAGCACAGATATTCTCCTATATTCTTCACACAGAGCACAAACAGAAGACACCAGGCAGAAACCATATGCAGGGTCAGACCGTAGGACAGCGTCTCTGCCGGATCCCGCCATATGTTTCTCCCCAGCATGGAACACTGGAGAATACTAAGGACCAGCAAAATCCCGGAGGAGGGAAGGAAACTCCTCTTCATACTCCTCTGAATATTTTCCAGCTGCAGCAGGGCGTCTGTTTCTATGAGACGGGGATTTTCCCCCTCATGATAAAAAATCTGCATCTGGACCCAGGAAGCCGCCAGTCGCCAGCCATCCTTCTCACAGAAATCCCAAAGTGTTTTCTGCTCATCCGACGGATAGGGGTCAAATTCCGAGGCGGCAGGGTAATAGACCACGGAAAACTTTAGCTTCACCGGCTCCACCCGGCTATAAACCCAGCCCCCCTTCCCGATCTTTTTAAGCATCCATCCCTGGGCTGCCATTCGCTCCAGATGCTCCTCAATCCCCGTGGCGTCATAGATCATAAATCTTTCAAACCGACGCTTTTCCATTTTCATGCCCTTTCCCCCTTCCCCATATGCGCTGAAAATCCTCCGCCTGCAAAAGCAAGCGTCTATATTCCACCTCCAGCGCCTCTTTCCCCTTCTCTGTCAGAATATAGCAGCGCTTACGCCCCTCCGCCTTGGTCTCCCGGATCATGCCCACGGCCGCAAACTGCTCCAGCAGGTTATAAAGGGTTCCGGAGCCCACTAAGACCCTCTCCCCAGTCATGAGACGAACCTTCTCCATAATATCCATGCCATAGCACTCCTCATGGAGACAGAGCAGCACATAATACATTTGCTCCGTCAGGGTTTGAAATTTCACTCTCGGCACCTTATCCACCTCCCAATATCGAATATCGACAATTCTGATTCCATTATATTGTCGAATATCGATATTGTCAATATACAGTCGAGAAATGAGGCCATTTCCTGTAAAATTCCGTTACAATTCACACCCACGCCAGTTTTTGAAAAGGTTTTATTTGATAAGGGTGCGAATTGTAACAGGGACTGCCCATTTAAAGTCGCCTTCGGTGAGGGGCAGTCCCATCAGCCCCATAACTGTATTGGCGCGGGTGTGAAAAGTAACAAAATTCCCTCCCCCTGCAGATCAGGAGGTATTTTTACCGTGACACAATAGAAAAGACAGCACACCCCTGTTTCCCAGGGCCGCACTGCCTTTTTGCACTTTCCTATTCTCTTCCTTCTATACCTGGGCCAACGCCTGCTCCAGATCCTCTATAATATCCTGTGGATCCTCGATCCCCACGGAAAACCGAATCATACCAGGCGTCACCCCAGCCTCCCGCAGCTGCTCGTCGTTCATCTGCCGGTGGGTATGGCTGGCAGGATGCAGCACGCAGGTGCGGGCGTCCGCCACATGGGTTACAATCTGGGCCAGCTTCAGACTGTCCATGAAACGCACAGCCTCTTCTCTTCCGCCCTTCAGGCCAAAAGAAATGACGCCGCAGGTTCCCTTTGGCATATATTTCTTTGCCAGATCATAATATTTATCCCCGGGAAGTCCCGCAAAATTCACGAACTCCACCTTTTCATGGGCTGCCAAAAACTCCGCCGCCTTCTGGGCATTGCTGCAGTGCCTGGGCACACGCAGAGCCAGGGTCTCCAATCCTACGTTCAGCAGAAACGCATTCATGGGAGAGGGAATACTGCCCAGGTCCCGCATAAGCTGGGCCGTCATCTTGGTAATATAGGCCAGTTTTCCAAATTTCTCCGTGTACACAATGCCATGGTAGGTCTCATCCGGTGTGGTAAGTCCGGGAAACTTCTCCTTCCAGGCATCCCAGTCGAAATTGCCGCTGTCCACCACGCAACCTCCCACAGCCATGGCGTGGCCGTCCATGTATTTGGTGGTGGAATGGGTTACAATATCCGCTCCCCACGCAAAGGGCCTGCAGTTGATGGGGGTGGGAAAGGTATTGTCAATAATCAGTGGACATCCATGCTTATGGGCCAGCCGGGCAAATTTCTCAATGTCCAGCACCACCAGAGCCGGATTGGCTACGCTCTCTCCCAGCACCGCCTTGGTATTGGGCAGAAACGCCTGTTCCAGTTCCTCCTCGGCGGCGTCCGGATCCACAAAGGTGCAGGCAATGCCCAGCTTTTTGATGGTTGCCGCACACAGGTTAAAGGTTCCGCCATACAGGGTGGAGGAACAGACAATGTGATCCCCCGCCTGACAGATGTTGGCAATGGCGTAAAAGTTGGCCGCCTGCCCCGAGGAGGTCAGGATGGCTGCCACGCCTCCCTCCAGCTCCGCGATCTTTGCCGCCACGCAGTCATTGGTGGGATTTTGCAGGCGCGTATAAAAATATCCGCTGTCCTCCAAGTCAAAGAGGCGTCCCATCTCCTCCGTGTTATCATATTTAAACGTGGTGCTCTGATAAATGGGGAGCACTCTGGGCTCGCCTTTCTTCGGCTTCCAGCCGGACTGTACACAAATGGTATCCGTTCTCATGCTATGTACCTTCCTTTCAGCTCCAGCACCATATCCGTATAGCAGCTCTCACATTCCTGCAGATTCTGTCCTTCTATATAACGGATACAGGGCTTTAAATACTCATTCCAGATCTGCTGATATACCTGGGCCCGGTTTTCCTGCCGGTTGATCCGCGTGACAATGGTAGGAGCAATATCATAGTATTCCTCCACCAAAGCCCTGCCCTCCCGGGTGCCCATCAGGTAGGTATCCCGATAATGGCGAAGCAGCTCCAGCTCATAGCAGTCGTCTTCTTTCCCCAGGCTCTCGCAGACAGCCGTAGTAATATAGCAGAATTTCCGGTGAAAGCCCTCCTCGATCTTCTCATAGGTGGCCTTCCCCACATTCACCTTATATCGTTTATTCCATACCTCAACCATAGCGTCCGTCACAGGCCCGGAGCACCGGCCCCGGTATTCCAGAATAGCCGGAAACAAATAGGTAGCCAGCACCATATTGAAATTCAGCTGCTGATCCTCCCGCTTGGATTTTTTCTCAATCGCCTTCAAGGGGCCCTCCGCCAGGTCTGCTAGGCGGACTGCCAGCTGCTGGCACCAGCCCTGCTGATCCTCTCCCGACTGGTAAACATTCTCCATGGCTGCGATCACCGGCTCGTGCTTCTGGTAATAGCTCTGAAACAGTTCCGGATAGCTGGCGCGCTTAAACTGGACCATGGGATTCTCCACCCCGAAAAGCATACTCTCAAGCCCTTCCAGCGCCTGCTTACTGGCCTCTTCATAAGCTGTGGCGTCCATGTACGTTCCTCCTTTCCATAACAGTTCAGATAAGCCGCCCTGTTACTCCTTTCGTACATTCATACGACAAGTCCTATTCCTCCCAGTTATGGTATACGGCCTGCACGTCGTCGTCATCCTCCAGCAGATCCAAGGTCCGCTGCAAATTCTTCAGATCCGCTTCCTCTGTCAGAGTCACATAGGTCTGGGGAATCATGGTCACCTCTGCCTCAGCCATGGGAATCCCCTGATCCTCCAGGGCCTGACGCACAGCGCTGAATTCATCCGGATCCGTGATCACCTCAAAGCAGTCCTCCTCCTCGGAGAAATCCTCCGCCCCCGCATCCAGGGCCAGCATCATCAGATCGTCCGCCTCCATGTCGCATTCTTCCTTGTCAATGACGATCTGCCCCTTTTTGTCAAACATATAGGACACGCAGCCTGTGGTTCCCACGCTTCCGCCTCCCTTGGTAAAAGCGCTTCGCACATTGGCCGCCGTCCGGTTTCGGTTATCCGTCAGGGCATCCACAATAATGGCGGTTCCGCTGGGACCATAGCCCTCATAGGTTACATACTCGTAATTTACGGCGTTGGCATCCCCTGCCGCCCGCTTAATGCCCCGGTCAATGGTATCATTGGGCATATTGTTGGCCTTGGCCTTGGCGATCACGTCCCGAAGCTTGCTGTTGTTGGCCGGATCTGCTCCGCCCTCCTTCACAGCCACCGCGATCTCACGTCCGATAATGGTAAAAATCTTGCCCTTAGCCGCATCATTCTTCTCTTTTTTATGCTTGATATTGGCAAACTTTGAATGTCCTGACATCTGAAAAAACACTCCTTTTCTCTGCTTACGGCTCCCCGTTCCTGAAAGCGAACCGTCTGTTCCTTCTCATCTGCCCTTTTATGACAGAATTTCTTATCTATTTTAGCACCATTTCCCTGGATTGGCAAGCAAATATGTATTCATTCCAAATCCAGACTGACCCGAAGTCCCCGGTTCACCTGCGCCAAAAGCCTGTCGTCCAGATGACAGACCTTATCCTTCAGCCTCTGCTTGTCGATGGTGCGCAGCTGCTCCAGCAGGATCACCGAATCCTTCATAATATTGCATTGCCGGGTGCTCAGCTCAATATGGGTGGGAAGCTTCGCCTTATTCATCTTGGAAGTAATGGCCGCCACAATCACCGTGGGGCTGTGCCGGTTTCCTGTATCGTTCTGCACCACCAGCACCGGACGGATCCCGCCCTGCTCGGATCCAACCACCGGCCGCAGATCCGCATAATAAATATCTCCGCGTCTGATAATCACCTGATTCACTCTCCGTATTTTAGAATAATGAAAGTATTTCCAAAATATCGCATCGTATTCCGGATCATACAGACTTTTTCCGAATCACGGATCCACCGGCCCTCTGCCAAAACCTAAAAGCGCCCGGCTTCCCCACAAAACGACCGGAAGACTCTATTCGCCCACAGGTTTTCCTCCCTGGTAATAGATCCGGGGCACACGCCTGGTAATGCAGCAGACAAACTCATAATTAAAACGGCCGGACAGATCTCCAAGCTTCTCCACAGAGATTTTCTCCCCCTGATCCTCTCCCACCAGGGTCACCTCCATGCCTTCCCTGGCCTCCGGAATCTCCGTCACATCCACCATCATCTGATCCATGCAGACCCTTCCCCGAATGGGCGCTTTCTTGCCATGGATCAGCACATAGCCTTTGTTGGACAGCTGCCGGGGATATCCGTCCCCGTAGCCCACAGGAATGGTGGCAATGCGGCGCACCGAATCCGCCGTGTAGGTGCCCCCATAGCTGATGCTGGTTCCCGGTTCCACGGTCTTCACGTACACCAGATGGCTCTTTATGGACATCAGCGGCTTTAGCAAAACCGAGTCCCGGCTCACCTCATCGGAAGGATAGAGACCGTAGAGAATAATCCCGGCCCGCACCGCATCCATATTGGCCTCCCTGAAATCTATGATCCCGGCGCTGTTGGAACAGTGGCGCAGGGCAAAGCGAATTCCCTTTCCCTCACAGCTCTGGACAAAATCTATAAACCGGCGAAGCTGGTTGTTCACAGAGGTTTTATCCCACTCGTCTGCCCGGGCAAAATGGGTAAAAACCCCCTCCAGCTCCACCTGGGGCAGGTCTTTGATCCGCGCGATCTCTTTCAGGCTCTCCTCATGATCCCCGAAACCAATACGTCCCATACCCGTGTCCACCTTTATGTGGAACCGCACCGGCTTCCCCTGTCTTTGGGCCTCCTGGGACAAAAGCTCTGCCATGTCGTAGCGGAAAACCGCAGGCCGCAGATCCTGCTCCACAATCACCGGATAATGCTCCGGAAAGGTATACCCCAGAATCAGAATCGGGCTTTTGATCCCGCCCTCCCGCAGGGCAAGAGCCTCTTCCACCGTAGCCACCGCAAAGCCCCACAGACTCTCCTGTCTCTCCAAAAGCCGGGCCAGGGGCAGGGCTCCATGGCCGTAGCCGTCCGTCTTGACCACGGCGATGATTCTGGTCCCCGGCTTTACGCTTTGCCGGATCTGTGTATAATTATATTCTGCCGCATCCAGATCAATGGCTGCAAAGACACGGCTGCTTTTGTTTCCTTCTCCCATGCTTTCTTCCCCCTATATTCTATGAATTTCTCATGGATTGGTTCCACGTTCTTTTGCATTTGCTTCCTGCCCTTTCGGGCATTTTCTCTTATCTGGGTTTTCCAAAAAAGGAAAAAAAGAGCATCATTCCAGATGCTCCTTCTCATACCGCGTAATATTATAGGACAGCTGCATCAGGCTTTCCGACAGATGCACATTTTCCACCAATACATCCTCCGGCACCTGCAGATCCACGTGGGCGAAATTCCAGATGGCCTTTACCCCGTACCGGACCAAAAGCTCTGTCATCTCCTCGGCCTTGGACTTTGGCAGGGTCAGGGCCGCGATCTGAATGGCCTCCTTCTGAATAAATTCCCTCAGATCCTCCAGCATGTGAATCTGGATTCCCCGGACGCTTAATCCCTTCAGCACCGGATTCACGTCAAAGATTCCCTTGATCACAAAACCATTCTTCTCAAAAGCCACATAATTTGCCAGAGCCTGGCCTAAATTTCCGCCGCCTACAATAATCATATTGTGCTGCTTGTCTACCCCCAGGATTTTCCCGATCTCCTCATAGAGATATTTTACATTGTACCCATATCCCTGCTGACCGAAACCGCCGAAATTGTTCAGGTCCTGCCGAATCTGGGACGCCGTCACCTTCATGCGGCTGCTCAGCTCACTGGACGAAATCCTCTCAACCCCACTCTCCAGGATCTCTCCCAGATACCGGTAATACCTGGGAAGCCGCTTGATTACCGCTTTCGAAATTTCCCGTTCTTCCATCTCGCTACCTCGTTCCCTTTTCAGGGGGACGCTTCCCCTTTTCTACCTGATTTTTATTATATCGGCTTGCCAAAAAATTGTCAATATACCAGGGCATGTTTTCCATGTCTATGACCAGTCTCTCTATCTGCTAAAACACATATTCCTTCAGTCTCCCAAATGCCTCCTGCACCAGGGAAAAGGGCAGCGCCAGGTTCATACGGATATGGTCGGATCCGAAAAAGGGCCTGCCGTCCTGCCAGATCACGCCCACCCGGATTCCGGCGGCCAAAAGCTCATCCATGGTTTTTCCATGCTCCCGGCACCAGTCCTGGCAGTCCAAAAAGAGCATGTAGGTTCCCTGGGGCTTCGATACGCTCACTCCCGGAAAATACTCCCCAATATAAGCGCAGGCATACTTCACATTGGCGGCCAGCACCTGGCGCAGCTCCTCCACCCAAGCCATGCCCTCCGGCTTATAAGCGCCTATGAGGGCGTGCATGGAAAGCACATTCATCTCGTTATAATGGCTTAGGGACGCTTCCTTTAAGACCCGTTCCCGCAGCCAGGGGTTGTATATAATATGGTAGCTTCCCACCAGACCTGCCAGGTTGAAGGTCTTGGAGGGCGCATAGAAGGCCGCCGTGCGCATCCTGGCATCCTCGGACACGGACTGGGTGGGGATGTGCCGGTGTCCCTCCAAAGTGAGATCCGACCAGATTTCGTCAGAGACCACGTACACCTGATTTCTCTTGTAAATCTCCATGGCCCGGACCAGCTCCCATTCCTCCCACACCCGGCCGCAGGGATTGTGAGGTGAGCAGAAAATAGCTGCGTGAATATGGTATTTTTGAATCTTTGCCTCCATATCCTCAAAGTCCATACGCCATATGCCCTTCTCGTCCTGTTTTAAGGGACTGTGTATACTGCGAAACCCGTTATTTTGCAAGCTCATGGTAAACCCCACATAGGCAGGCGTATGAAGCAAAACTCCATCTCCCGGGGAGCACAGCACACGCAATACGCTTAGCACACCGCCCAACACCCCATTTTCATAACCGATATGCTTTCTCTCCAAACCAGTTACGTTGTTTCGAACCTGCTGCCAGCGGATAATCGACCCATAATACTCCTCTCTGGGCAGGAAATATCCATAGGCCGGATGGGCAATCCGTTCTTTTAGCGCCTGGGTAATGGAGGGCGCCACAGGGAAATTCATGTCCGCCACCCACATGGGGATCCTGGAAAATCCCTCCGCCACCTGCCCTTCCCCGTCCTCTTGGGAAAAGCCGGTCTGATCCACCGCAATGGCGTCTCTTCCCCTTCTATCCAGAATAGATGTAAAATCATACTGCATCTCTGTGTCATCCCCCTTCTTGTCTCCTTGCAGCCCTACTTTCCTGTAAAATATTCCCATATATCTCAAACAGTTTCAAATTTCACTTTCATCTTATGCCAGCATTTTTAATGTGGTGATGGAAAGATCCCCCACCACAGCCAGATCCTCGGCCTCATAGGCGTAGAGGAAATTATCCGCAAAGAGAATCTGAGAGGAAGGCGGAAATTCCTCATCGCCAGCCCACAGTATAAAGCGAACAAAAAGCCCGTTGATAAACTCAAACTCATAGGCCCGATCTCCCATCTCAATCTTCTTTGCCCCCAGCTTTTCCATAGCCCCTGCAAACTGATCCAGCTTAAAGCCAAAACTGAATTTTAATCTGGTGAGACACCGGCCCTCAAACTGCCGGTAATACACCTCTCCCCAGGGCACCTCCCGGTAAGTGAGGAATCTGCCTGTTCCCTTTACCAGCTGTCCCTTTATGAGAAAACGAAGCACAATGATCTTGGCCGGGATACTGTCTAGGAGAAGATAGGGACCTTCTCCCTCCTGCTCCCTTTTTACCGTAAAATCCGGATAGCTCACCAGGTAGGAATATCCCATAAGCCGAATGTGAAACTGCCTGGCCTCCTGGTCGTAGGAAACCCCGCAGCGCTCCGCCGCCTCCCTGGGATCAATCTTTTGATATTCCTCCAAATAATGTTCAAAAGGAATTCGCTCCTTATTGTCCTTTTCGTAATGCAACTCCATGTCTGTTTCCTTTCTGTTCGGCGTCCCCGGGCGGCTTCTGCCTGTCCTGTTTCATAGTCATGGACCTCATGCCCCTGGCAGAGCCCCTT
Source organism: Lachnospiraceae bacterium (assembly GCA_022796795.1). Taxonomy (GTDB): domain Bacteria; phylum Bacillota; class Clostridia; order Lachnospirales; family Lachnospiraceae; genus RGIG4284. The sequence goes on from JAAWJI010000017.1 coordinate 62,305, forward strand.
TCCCGCTGGCGACGTTGGCGTCTTTGCAAACTTATTTGAAAAAACAGCGCCGGAATCTTTCATCCGGCACCGTTCATCCGTTTCCTCTGATCCGTCCTTCCTGGACTGTGGCCATTCCCCGCCGGCCCCGGTTACCCTTGCTCTACGGAGGGGAACAAAGAGCTGTCCGTATGGGGCAGGAAGCAGCAGGCCACAAACTCATCCATATAGCCTGGCTCCGTGGAGAGCTCCAGATAGGTCATATTCTTGGCCAGTTCATAGGTCTTCCGCTCTGCCTTGGTGGATAAGAGCATGGCATAGGCGCCGGACAGGGAGGAGTTTCCTATATAATGGTAGCATTCCACCGGAATATCCGGGAACATGCCGATCTGAATGGCATTTTTCATGTTGATCCCGCTGCCGATACCTCCTGCCACGTAGATCTGCTCGATCATGCTGATGTCGAAATCCAGAGATTTCAACATGGTGCGAATGGCGGAGAAAATGGCGCCCTTAGCCCGGATAAAGTTGTCGATATCCACCTCTGTGATCTCCACATCCTTTACTGAACCGCTGGTCTCCTCAAAAGCCAGCACATAGCTTCCCATGCCGTAGGCGTCATGCTTTACCCGTTTTCCCTCTCGGATAAATTTTCCCTTGGGACTGATAATGCCGCAACGGAACAGTTCGCTGATAATATCAATGATTCCGGAACCGCAGATTCCCACCGGCTTAGTGCCCGCATCTCCAATAATGGTAAGCTCCGGCTCCATGGTCTCCTTGTCGATAACGCAGGCCTCGATGGCTCCGTCTGTGGCCCGCATGCCGCAGCTAATATCACCGCCCTCAAAGGCGGGTCCCGCGGAACAGGCGCAGCTCATCATAAAGTCCGAATTTCCAAATACCAGCTCGCCGTTGGTTCCCAGGTCGATAAACAGGGAAAATTCCGGACGATCCCACAGGCGGCTCACCAGAGTGCCTGCCGTAATATCGCCGCCCACATAGCTTCCGATATTGGGAGCCATAATAATATGGGCATCCGGGTTTACCTTCAGGTTAATATCCGACGCGTAGAAGGAGTTGGTCTTAAAGAATGCCGGAATATAAGGTTCCATGCGCAGAGGATCCGCGTTGATGCCCATGAGCAGATGGTTCATGGTGGTATTGCTCGCTATGGACACCCGATAAACATGACGGGTGCTGATGCCTGCCGCCCGGCACATCTGCTGAATCATGGGATTTAAGGTCTCGGCCACAATGGCGTCCTGAAGCCTTCCCCTCCCTCCCTGCTTGGTGGACTCGATAATTCGGTTGATCACATCCGCCCCATAGCGAATCTGCCCGTTTCCTGTGGATGCCTTGGCCAGAATCTTTCCATTCAGCATATTGACCACAATGGCGGAAACCGTGGTGGTTCCAATATCTACGGCCAAACCTCCCACAATCAGATCCTCATTATTTCCATGCATGTCGTACACAAATACATGGCGCTGAGCCTTTCCCACAATACACTGAACGTCAAAATTGTTTCTCCGCAAAATGTCCGGCATTTTCCGCAGAGTAGAATAGGGAATTCGGATATACTGGATTCCTGTGGCCTCCTGCAGGGCCCGGATCACCCGCTCAATATCCGGCATGGTATCCTCCAGGCTTGGGGGATCCATCTTAATCTTTATCACATGCAGGTTATTCTCCATGGGAAGCCCGGTCTCCTCCAGTCCTCTCTTGGCCTCCTCAAAAATGGCCACCTCCTGGGGGGAGCTTAAATCCGCCACCTTCATGCGGCTGCGGTAGGCGGATGCAATATCCGGCACCAGCACTTCCACATCCCCGGCAATGTGGCTTACGCAGGCCAGACGCCAGCCCTCCTCGTACTCGCTGTCACTGATATGCCTTGTCTTCTTGGAGTCCAGCTTGCCATTCAGAAACTTCACCTTACATTTGCCACAGGACGCATTTCCGGAACAGGGGGCGTCGATGACCACATTGGATTTTCGCGCCGTCTCTAAGAGATTCTCCCCCAACACCGTGGATACTACCACTTTTTCCCCATTTTCAAAATGAAATACCACATTTGCCATCCGTATCTTCCTCCAAAATCCTATAGTTTTGCAGCTTTTCCTATTTTCAATTATAACAGGGGGGCGTCTGCTTGTCAATTTTTTGTCAGCCTTTAATTTTTATTTGATTTCCCTTTCCATAATCTTTCAATATCGCATTATATTGTTTCTATATCGAAAGAAATTGGTAAAAAACAACGAAATTTAAGCTCTATTTTTATGAAAAATGAGGATGATATTTTCGTTGATTTTCCGCTTGGGTCATGGTATGTTTAAGTTGAAAAGAACACAATCCTGTGCGGGTAAGGACGCACATCCTAACGTCGGTGAACAAAGAATTACACAGCTTTGCGCATCGGCGTTTGTCTACGAGACAAAGGAGAGCTATGGAAAAGAAACGGGTGAAACAACACGAGATGGACATGTGCAGCGGGTCCATTCCCAAGAAGATGCTGCTGTTTGCTTTGCCGGTCATGTGTTCCAGTATGTTGCAGCTGCTTTTTAACGCAGCGGACGTGGTGGTGGTAGGTCGTTGGGCCGGGGAAAATTCCCTGGCTGCCGTGGGCTCCAACGCCATGCTTATCAGCCTGATTACCAGCCTGTTTATCGGCCTGTCCGTGGGGGTCAGCGTGGCCGTGGGACACTTTTACGGCGCCCGGCAGCAGACGGATTTAAGTCAGACCGTACATACCGCCATGTTTATGAGCCTCTTTTGCGGGGTACTCATGACTGTCCTGGGCATTGCGGGGGCAAGGATACTCCTGATCTGGATGCAGACGCCTCCGGAGGTCATGAGCCTGGCCTCTGTGTATTTGAAAATTTATTTTGTGGGTACTACCGCCATGATGGTCTATAACTTTGGAGCCGCCGTGCTGCGGGCCGTGGGGGATTCCCAGAGACCTCTGTATTTTCTCCTGGCCGCCGGAGTTATCAACGTGGTTCTAAACCTGTTTTTTGTGATTGTACTGCACATGGATGTGGCCGGCGTGGCCCTTGCCACCGTGATCTCCGAGACCATCTCCGCCGTTTTGGTGGTATACTGCCTGCTCCATGAGACAAGCGCCATAAAGCTTGTGTGGAAACAGCTTAAGATCTATCCGGACAAACTGCGCCAGATTCTCCAAGTGGGACTTCCCGCAGGCCTGGAGGGCTTTATCTTTGCCTTGTCCTGCGTGGTGATCCAGTCTGCGGTCAACAGCTTCGGCCCGGTGGTAATCGCCGGAAGCTCTGCCTCCGCCAACCTGGAAAACTTTGTATATTATTCCATGAACGCCTTCTACCAGTCCACCCTGGCCTTTATCAGCCAGAATGTAGGGGCCAAAAACTATTTCCGTATCCGCAGGATCATGATTACCGGACTTTTGTATGTGCTGGCAGCCGGATTGATTGTGGGAAACCTGGCGGTTCTTTTGGGCAATTCCCTGCTGGGTCTGTACTCTCCCAACCCGGAGGTGGTGGCGGAGGGCATGGTGCGCCTGCGGGTTCTTGCCAGAACCTATGTGATCTGCGGCATGATGGATATTGTGGTGGGCACCATGCGGGGACTTGGATACTCCATTTTGCCCACTGTCGTCTCACTGTTCTGGATCTGCGGCGTGCGGATCACCTGGATCAGCACCGTATTTCATATGGAGAAGTTTCATACTCCCACCACGGTGTACTGCTCCTATCCCATCTCCTGGACTGTAACCATTGCCGTGCACGTGTGCTGCCTTCTGTGGGTGCATCGGAGACTGCGGCTGAAATATCAGATTGAGTTTTGAAAAGAGGCTTCCCCCTAAACGCAGAATGACTGGCAAATTCGTGCAAGCGCCATTTGCCAGTCATTCTGTATTCTAGCTGATCTGTTTCATTACATAATCGGATCCAGTCCCAGTACGGGATGGCCCTTCTCATTCAGGAAGGTCATCAACGCTTCCTCGTCCGTGGCAATGGTCTCGTCTGCAATCATGTCGCAGAAGTTGTCAATGCCGTATTTTTCCTTGGCGGATTTATTCAGGCGCTCTGCCACATCCTCCTTCAGCTCTTTGGGCATCCATACGATACGCTCAAAGCCGCCCTCTGCGCTCATGAATTTCTTGGAGGCAATGAAGTGACGTCCGTGTCCCATGAAACCCGGGGTCTGTACGCCGCCGCCGGTCATGGAAGCCAGCTCGCCAAAAGTCATGCCCAGAGGCGTCATGCCCGCATACTCCCGGTTGGCGATAATGACGCCGTTGGAGAAGGGCTCAATGCCGCAGATGCACTCAAAGCATCCGCAGGAGGTCATGGGATCTTCCATGATAGAATACAGGGTTACCTTGGACAATGCGCCGTGGGTGGCTTCCTCCACCATCCTGTTTACATCCGGATATACGCCCTTGGCCTCATCCTCACAGCCTTCCTTGGAAATGGGCTGGCAGGGACCTGTGGGCGTCAGCTCCTTGGTGGCCTTGGCATCCAGCCAGGACACAGCTCCGCACAGGCCCAAACGCTCCGGGGTCACCACGCAGCAATGGGAAGGAGCAAAAGACTGGCACAGCGTACAGGTGTAGAATACATCCACACTCTCGTCCGTCAGAGACTCCAGACGCTCATCTCTCTGACTGTAGGCCGGCATAGCCACCTTGTCCAGCATCTCCTGCACCTGATCCTTGTCTGTGATAATGGTAATCTGGCATTTATCTACAACGATATCAAACTCATCCATAATCATGGCGTAGAGCACTTCCGCAAAGTGGCTCAGACGCAGCCCCTTCTCAAAGGCCTCCTTGCCCACCCGAATACGGATCTGATTTCTCTGTCCGGTGTGCATCACACCTTCCATGTAATTGTACCAGGCATGGATCTTGCGCTCGATTACAGACTCAAAGTCCGACTGCATCTTGGCGCCGGAAACCTCCACCAAAGTAGCCAGAGCATAAGTCTGTCCCGGCTCCAGGTCGTTAAGATCTGCTCCCACAATGGTAATCTTGTGATCCTCCACCTGGGATTCCTCCCTAGTCTGCACGATCTCACAGGTAGGCATCTTGTGAGAGCTGAACTCCACCTGCATATCGCCTTTTCGGATGATTTCGCCCTCAAAAGCATTGGCAAATGCCACGGGAATGGGCAGCTCCTTCACCTTAATCTTGATTCCCCGAAGATCCAGAGATTTCTTTACTGTGGCCGTATGGTCGGTCACCGACTCCAGGGCGCCTGGCACCTGATTCTCACCCAGATCCACATCCACGACAACCGGGAAGCCTAAAGCAATGGCTCCTGCTCCTGCGGAAACCACCACCTCATTGAGAGCTCCAAAGGTATTGACAAAGGCCGGCACTCTCTCCTTGGTGTAGGCCAAAAGTCCTGGCAGATCTCCCGGCGTCACATTTCCGAAGATCAGCGCCGCACGAATGGCGACGGTTACTACATGGATCACAGAGGTCACCTCATGTCCCAGAGGAATCACGCGCAGCTCCAGGCCCATCTTTACGCCTGCCTCGGCACACTGCTCGATCACATTGCCCACCAGAAAGGTCATGATACCCTTGCTCTGATAATCCTTTACCACAGCAGCCACGGCGGCAGGATCCTCGGCCTCGCCCAGAACCACAGCCACGCCGGGGATATCTCCCGTTACCAGGGGCACACCCAGGGAACGGATAATGGGATCCGGCACAAAGCCAATGCCGCTCTCTCCCTCATAGGGGGCGTCGCTTTCCACATATTTCAGGGCTTCGATGATCTCTGCCCCAACAGCTGTGGCAAGACCTGCATTGAGAGCCGCACCCAGATCCTCCTCGTTGGTGATCAGGCTCTTCTGAACGCCCACGCAGGCTGTCAGATCTCCCAGCTTGGAAACCTTTACTCCGGTGGCCGCGTAGATGGTGGGCAGAAAATAGGCGGTATCCGGAAAAGCCACCTTCCTGTCCTCTCCGTATTTTGCAATCGCATCCTTGACCGCACCCTCTGTCAACCCTGCAACCGCGTTGGAACCACCATAAATCAAATCAGTTAAAACGCTCATTTTTTCGTTCCTCCTTGGATGTTTTTTGTAAAAAACCTACTAAACAGATTTTACCACTCCATTTATGGGAAGTCAATATCCCCGGGATGGGGTTCTGTGTTTTGTTCCGCATGTTTTACGTTTTTTTACTCCTTCCCAAAACACTCGCAAAACCGGGCGGCAAAAGCCGGCGGCTCTCCCTTGCAGTACAGATGGGCGGTATCCCCAAAGGCCAGCATGCGGAAATAGGCGATTCCCTTCTGGCGCTCCTCTGTCACCACGGTTGTGACAGAGGTGGGAGCCGCGCAAAGCCCGTGCCAGAGCACCATAGGCGACACATTCAGAAGATGGCTCAGCAGCACACATTCCAGTCCGAAGTGGCAGAAAAATGCCAGGGTATCCTGGTTAGGACGGACTGCCCGGTACAGCCTGCCCTGCCGCTCATAGCCGTGCTCCTGCAATAGCCCGTCCAGATTCCGGATCACCCACTCATACTTTTCCTTTACCTTTCCCTCTTCCATAACCGGAGGTTCAAACCATCTGTCATCCCGAAAAAACTCCTCCTCTTTTGTCCAGTCTCCCGGCATCCAGTCCCAGGTAATCGTCTTAATCTCAGGTCTGTGCGGCCTGTAAATAGGGGCGTCAAACTCCCTGAGCCAGGCGCATTCCACGGCAGTCCTTCCGGTCCGTTTCAGGGTACAGGACGCTGTATCCTTTGCCCGGCCAAGAGGCGATACAAAATATTCCTGAACCTCTGTCTTTTCCATACGTTCTGCCAAAAGCTCTGCTTCCCGCCATCCCTTTTCCGTCAGGGAATCTATCTCATAATTGGGATCTCCGTGTCGTATCATCAATAATTTCATGTTATCCTCCTTATTCTAATCCCATGGAGCCCCTGTCCTTTGCCAGACAGGTCCCGTTTGTCACAAAATCAGCAGACTCTTAAAGGAAACTGCCCGGTCCGCCACGTTTTCATAGAGCTTTACGATCTCCGGGCTGTCCTTGATCACGTCATAGACCCGCTCTCCGTAGGAAAAGCGTTGTTGGTCGATAATCTCCGGATTCTTCTCCCACAGAGCCTTCATGATTTCATGGCAGACATCCCGGGTCAAAAAGGCATTCATGTAAGCAATATCGTCTCTCCTGGAGAGAAAGACAAGTCCATGCTTATAGCCATTGATTCCCGGAATCTCCGTAGAATACGTGGCCAGGATCATATCGGAAACCCTGCGGATATAGCTCTTTCCCATGATCAGGGGCATAACGAAATAATTCCTTGTGAGCATACAGGCGATCTGGGGCTTCTTCTCACTATACCCCATATTCTTCTCCAGCGGCACATTTCCAAACATAATCATATCCGGTTCCATGATCTCCTGCTCCAGCAGACCAAGCTCCTCCTTATCAAAGCCCGTCTCCTCCTGATAATAATCCAGGTATTTCTTCCTTTTGCGTCTCTGAAAAAGGACGCCCAAAAGCAGAAGAAGAATGCCTGGAATTCCAAAAAAGCCGCCGAAAACCAGGGTTCCCGCCAGAGCCAGATCCATAGCCAAAAAAACAGCCATGAGAAGCGCTGCAATCACAATCAGGATAATGCCCCCAGCCATGCAGCCCTTGGCTCCGCCGCCTGTGCTGCGCATGCGCAGCAGCACCTCTCCGTTCTTCAAAATATTTTCCCGTCTCTTGTCTCCATGTTCCAAAATCATGTCCGTGTCCTCTCTGTATGTCTAAGCTTTCACAGAACTAGTTACCGTTTATCGTCCGTTCAGCCGCGCCTATGCGCAAAACAGGTCAGAAAAAGGGTATATCCTCTCCCTGACCTGTATCGGTTCTATCTCTTCATTTAAATACTCAGTCCGGCTTTCTCCAGAATAGCAGGCACATTCTTCTCCGCGCCGATTGCCATAATATGTACGCCGTCGCAGATGCCCTCGTCCTTGATCTTGGCGATAAGCTCTGCTGCCATCTCAATGCCAAGCTTAGAAGGCAGGCCCTTAACGCCCTTTTCTTTGCCCTCAGCAGCTGCAGCCGCCAGCTTGTCGATCATATCCTGGGGAACCGCGATTCCCGGAACGTTCTCGTTCATGTATTTGGCCATACCAGCCGCCTTCAGCGGAATGATGCCGGCCATTATATGGGTCTTGATATTAGCCTTATCCACAGCATCCATAAACCGCTTCATGCTCTCCAGATCAAAAATACCCTGGGTCTGAATATACTGGGCTCCTGCATCCACCTTCTGACGCAATTTGTTGATCTGCAGAATCTGGGGTTCATACACCGGAGTCACCACAGCTCCCTTGTAGAAGGAGGGCGCTCCCCCAGTGATCTCATTGCCGCCGCAGTCCATGCCGGTGGCTTCCATGGTAGACAGCATGTTCAGGATTCCCACGGAATCCAGGTCGTATACGGGCTTGGACTGGCTGCAGTCTCCCACCACCGGATGATCCCCGGTAAGGGCCAGCATGGTATCAATGCCAAAAGCTGCTGCCGACAGCATCTCTCCCATAATCGCCATACGGCTTCTGTCACGGCCGGTCATCTGGATAATGGGCTCCAGCCCTGCTTCTTTAAGCTTAATACACAGTCCCAGGGAGGTAGCTTTCAGGCAGGCAGACTGCATGTCCGTCACATTGACCCCGTGCACCTTTCCCTTCAGAAGCTCAGCCGCCTCCATTTGCTCAGAAAAATCATATCCTTTAGGAGGAGCCATCTCAACAGTAACGCCAAATTTTCCGCTTTCCAGCGCATTCTCTAACAGTCTCATTATTTCTTCCCCCTAATGTTAATCGTTCTGGGATAGCTTACATCCGCATATCCCTTATCCGGCCGGGTCTGTGTAAGCTTATCCAGCTGGCCCAGCTCCTCAAGCTTGTGGTAAATCATAATCCACGCACAGTCATTCTCCGGATTTACCTCGCACTTTCCGTTCTTCTGACCGCCGCAGGGACCATTTACCAGGGACTTGGCGCATCTGGAAATGGGGCAGATGCCGCCGGTAGTGCCCAGCACGCAGTTTCCGCACAGATGGCAGGCCTCCTCAAACAGGCCAAGCCGGACGGATTCTCCCAAAAACATGGTATTGTTGGAGGGATAAACGGGTACTCCTATGTGCTTTGCAGCCACCTGCACGCCGTCGCCGCAGGACATGCACACCACTGCGTCCGGCTGTGCTGCAGCCAGCTTCTTCATGCAGGTCTTGGTGCTCATGTTCATACAGCAGTAATCGCTCATAGCCGTGGCCACCACCTTCTTGCCGTGGGCCTCCAGGTATTCGGTCATTTCCTTGATTTCCTTCTCGCCTCCCGTGGCACAGGCTGTAGCGCAGCTTCCGCAGCCCAGGAGCCCAATCTTGGTTGCCCCCTCAAGCATTGCCATCAATTCTTCGATGGGCTTTTTCTGTGTGATAATCATGGTATCGTCTCCTTATATATGCTTTATGATAATCATAAAGTTCTCTCCTTTATTTTAATACATTTTGACAAGAAATCAACTAAAATAAGAGAAATTTCATCACAAAATTCCACAGGGAGTCAGGTAAGAGAATCATCCAGCAAAAAATCCAGAATCCCAATATTCAGGATGCCCTTCTCATCATACCATCGTTTTCGTATATCGTGGCGCACAATCATTTTGGGAAAGGAATCTCCCGTCAGGGAAAAAGGCTTATTTTCCGTTTCTGCCTTTTTTTCGTCAGGCAGCGCAAAGGCCGATTGGATATAGGTTTTCTTTCCGCCCAGAGCGGCGACAAAATCAATCTCTCTCGCCACCTGTACCGAGCGCCCTTTCCTGTCCTTTTCGCTGGAATACACAATGCCGATATCTACCGCGCATCCGCGGATGATCAGCTCATTATAAATCATGTTTTCCATCATATGAGTCATTTCCTGCTGGCGGAAGCCAATGCGGGCATTGCGCAGACCCAGATCTTCGCAATAATATTTGCTTGGAAAATCAAAATAATCCTTCCCTTTCACATCAAATCTTCGACATTCCCGAAACAGATAGGCGTCCTCCAAATGCTCCAGATAGCTTTTGACGGTATTGTTCGCCACGGTATTCTCTCCGGCACGTTTCTGCCTGGAATTCAAACTGTTGGCCATATTGGTTGGATTGGTAAGAGAGCCTATAGAAGAACACAAAAAATCCACCATAGACTCCAGAACATCCGGCCTTTTCACTTTTTTCCGATCCACAATGTCTTTCAGATACACTTCCGAAAACAGGGAATTCAGATACTCCATCTTTGCAGCATCGTCTGGCCTGGAAAGAACAAAGGGCATGCCGCCAAAAAATGCAAAGCTGTCAAAGGCATCATATGGATCTCCTCCAACAGCTGCATAGTATTCCGCAAAGCTTAGCGGATGCACCCGGATCTCGTCACTGCGCCCTCGAAATTCTGTCAGTATATCACTGGACAACATATGGGAATTGCTTCCCGTCACATAAATATCCAGATTAGGCAGGGAGCGCAGGTCATTGAGTGCATCGTAAAACGTGATCTTCTTCCCGGTTTTGTTGTAAGGATTGGGAACCACATCCGACATCTGAATCTCATCCACAAACAGATAAAACTGCTTTTCCCCATTCTCTGCAATTTCCCGCACATGCTCCGCCAGAGCAATGGGATTCCGGAAAGCCATATCCTTTACCAGGTCAAGCTCAAAAGAGAGAATCTGCTCCTCCCTGACGCCTTGCTCCAGCAAATACCTTTTAAAGATGTTGTGAAGCAGGTAGGATTTCCCGCACCTGCGTATGCCGGTAATCACCTTTACCTGGCCATCCCACATGTAAGAAATCATTTTATGAAGATAGCGATCCCGCTTTATATCCATGGCACCCTCCTATTGAAAAGTTGATTTGTATATCACGAAACTTTTCAATCATCATTATAGGCCATGGGCTTTCGAAAGTCAATGCTCCTCCAAAAGATACTCCTGCAACTTTTTTAATTCTCATCCATAGAATCTTCTTCGATTTCTTCTAGCTTCTGTACTCTACTTTTGTATATTTTAGAAGACACCATTAATGCAGCGATACATAAAATTTCTATTGCAAGAAACATAAAAACACCGGTTGCAATGGAACCAATAAGCTTATGATAATTTCGATAAGAAATAAAAAACCAAATAATTCCCATAACAGAAGCTGCAATACTGCTTATCATGACATTCGTCTTGAAATCAGGCTTCAATTTTCTATCCCAGATTCCATTTTTCATACACCCGATCATCAAATAAATGGCAAGACACATAAATACAATCCATTCTCCTATGAGATTTTTTATGCCGCCATTCCCTAAAATCTGTATTAGCATGGCGATTAATAATCCCCAGAAAGCGATCCAGCATCCATTGTGTTCGATTTTTAGAAGCTTTAATTCCTGTCGCTCATCCAGATTATTTTTCATTTTCTTCCTCATCCTCCCAAAACAAATCATCCAAACTCTTATTTAATATGCGGCAAATTTTACGGCATAGCTTAATTGTTGGGTTATATTCTCCTTTTTCGATTGCGTTCATGGTTTGTCTCGAAACACCCGCAGCCTCCGCTAACGCCTTTTGTGTCATATCTTTTTCAGCCCTTGCCACTTTTATGGCAATATTCTTTGGCATTTTATGTTCTACCCTCCCCTCGCTTTTTTGTATCTTACCACATATATTACATAAAGTCAAATATATTTTACTTTTCGACAATTATATATGAAGCATTTACACTTTTCTTTCAGAGCCTTCCATTCTTTTACTATGAAAAACCCACCGCCGGTTAGGCGGCATGAAGTCCTCCTTTTACTTTATCTCGGCTTTTCTGAAAACTAAGTGTGTTGCTGTCAGTGAAATAACAATCACCGTTACTGCAAACACCGCCGACAATGCAAGTGTTCTGTTATCATTCATTTGTGCAAGGCTAAAACAGGTCAGCCGGAAAACACTCTCGCCGATGAAGTTTCTAAGGATATTGCAGGACACAAAGCTGAACACAACCGTTACAGCTATTCCCGATGTAACCTTTTTGAGGGCAAAGACAATAAACATAACGATACAGATGTTAGCACATATCTGCAATATGACAACCAGCAGCCAAACAAAATCCGTTACAGAAAATATA
>JAAWJI010000018.1 GCA_022796795.1 Lachnospiraceae bacterium
ATTTGTATTTCTGTTTGTTTTAAAAATGGGCAACTCCGATTGGAATTGCCCACTCATTGCACTAATTATGCGATTTTTTCTTGCTTGCACCGATTTCTGCATCAATTGATGTAAGTTTGATGTAAATCGCTGTTTTTTCAGTTTTTTATCAAATGAAGTGCGTCCCGTCTATTTGGTGAAACGGTACATCTTTACATCATCTTAATAGAGCTTGGCACCTGCCGGAATTCTGTCATCTACCATCAGAAGATGAAGCTTTTCTTCGCCTTCTTCTTCATGAATAGCACTGAGGAGCATACCGCAAGAGTCAATGCCCATCATAGCTCTCGGTGGAAGATTTGTGATAGCAATAAGAGTCTTTCCAACCAGTTCTTCCGGCTCATAAAAGCTATGAATACCGCTTAAAATGGTTCTGTCTGTGCCTGTTCCGTCATCAAGAGTAAACTGTAACAGTTTCTTTGACTTCGGTACTGCAACACACTCTTTAACCTTTACTGCACGGAAATCTGACTTGCTGAATGTATCAAAATCAACAAATTCCTCAAATAAAGGCTCTACCTTTACCTTAGAAAAATCAATCTTTTCAGACTCAGTTTTTACATTTTTTTCAGGTGCTTCAGAATCTGTATTATTTACATCATTTTTCTTATTTACACCATCTAAGGACTTCATTGTCGGGAACAGCAACACATCCCGAATCGCCGCCGAGTCTGTCAAAAGCATACACATCCGGTCTATCCCATATCCGATTCCACCGGTTGGCGGCATTCCGATCTCCAGCGCATTGAGGAAATCCTCGTCTGTGGTATTGGCCTCCTCGTCTCCCTGGGCCAGCTGCTCCTCCTGGGCCCGGAAGCGTTCTCTCTGATCTATGGGGTCGTTAAGCTCCGAGTAGGCATTGGCCATTTCCCAGCCGTTCATGAAGAACTCAAAGCGCTCCACATAGTCGGGGTTGTCCGGCTTTTTCTTGGTCAACGGAGAGATCTCAATGGGGTGATCCATAACAAAGGTGGGCTGGATCAGATGCTCCTCGGCAAAGGCCTCGAAGAACAGACTTAAAATTTCGCCCTTCTTGTGGCGGTCCTCAAACTCCACTCCCTTTTCCTTAGCAATGGCGCGAGCCTCCTCCAGAGTATGAATCTCATCAAAGTCTACGCCTGCGTATTTCTTTACAGCCTCTACCATGGTAATGCGGGCAAAGGGCTGTCCCAGGTCCATCTCCACGCCGTTGTACACGATTTTTGTGGTTCCCAGCACTTCCTGGGCCACGTAGCGGTACAGGTTCTCGGTGAGATCCATCATACCATGATAATCTGTGTAGGCCTGGTAGAGCTCCATGAGGGTGAATTCCGGATTATGCCGGGTGTCCAGTCCCTCATTGCGGAATACGCGGCCAATCTCGTACACCCGCTCTAGGCCGCCTACAATCAGGCGCTTCAGATACAGCTCCAGGGAAATGCGAAGCTTCAGATCCTCATCCAGGGCATTGAAATGGGTTTCAAAGGGACGGGCTGCGGCGCCTCCGGCATTGGAGACCAGCATGGGGGTTTCCACCTCCATAAAGCCCTGGCTGTCCAGGTAACGGCGAATCGCGCTGATGATACGGGAACGCTTAATAAAGGTATCTCTGACCTCCTCGTTCATGATCAGATCCGTGTAGCGTTGCCGGTAGCGCAGGTCTGTATTTGTCAGTCCGTGATACTTTTCCGGAAGGATCTGCAGGCTCTTGGACAACAGCGTCACCTGAGCGGCATGAACAGAAATTTCCCCGGTTTTGGTCCGGAATACCTCTCCCTCTATGCCGATAACATCACCGATATCAAATTTCTTGAAATCCTTATAGCTTTCCTCGCCAATGCTGTCTCTTGCCACATAAGACTGGATGCTTCCCTTTAAATCCTGCACATTACAAAAAGAAGCTTTTCCCATAATACGCTTGGACATCATACGGCCCGCTACCCGGACCACCTTTCCCTCCAGCTCCTCAAAGCCGTCTTTGATGTCCTGGCTGTGAATGGTTACATCATATTTTGTAATAGCAAAGGGATCCTGGCCCCGCTCCTGCAGCTCTGCCAGCTTTTCCCGCCGCACCTTCAAGAGCTGGTGAATATCCTGCTCCTGTACCTGTTCCTTCCTCTGTTCGCCCATTTTTTTCTCCCTCAAGTTCTCTTCTATGCTTCCTTGAAACGCTGGTTTCCCATCTCTATTGTGTTACCTGCAACAATGCCCATTTTTCAGCTCTTCTATTCTTTCTGCCTGGAGGATGAACTCCCGGCTTGCCTATATCTTTTAGTTGGAACGCTGAATCTCCAGCACTTTGTACTCGATGATTCCCGCCTGGGTTTCCACCTGAATATTGTCTCCCACTCTGGCGCCAATCAGCGCTTTCCCCACAGGCGACTCATTGGAAATTTTTCCGTTCAGGCTGTTTGCCTCTGAGGAACCCACAATCTTGAACTCCTCTTCCTCGTCAAACTCCACATCCAATACCTTGACCTTACAGCCTACGCTGATCTTGTCCAGATCCACCTCATCCTCTACCACAACCTCTGCGTTTTTAAGGATTTTCTCAATCTGCTCAATTCGAAGCTCAATGTCTCTTTGCTCGTCCTTGGCAGCATCGTACTCCGCGTTTTCGGAAAGATCCCCCTGCTCCCGGGCCTCCTTGATCTTTTCCGCAATTTCCTTACGTTTGTACACCTTCAGATTCTGCAGCTCGTCCTCCAGCTTCTTAAGCCCTTCATAAGTAAGTAATTTTTTCTCGCTCATTGTGCTTTACACCCTTCCTGTTTCTTTCTATCATTATAGCAGATTTCATGCGTAATATTCCTGTTCCTGCTGCTATTTGCCTGCCGCATTCCCTCTCCTTGTTACTGTTCGCTTCGTTCCCAGTAAAATCCCCTCTATGCGTCCTCCGACACCTTTTCAAGAACAGCGCTCTATAATCACCCCATTATACATAAATGCATTCTGGTTGTCAACTCTATTTTCCCCGTACTTCTAAAGAAATCCATAGATTCGTTACTGTTCCCTCCGTTCCCGGTTACAGGGGCAAATCCCTTTAAAATTCGCTGGGCCAATGGGATATCAATCCTTTCAGGTCCCGCTCTCTCAGCTGGCAGAGGGTCCATAGCTTCCGATGCGGAAACACTGAATCAGCTCCTCCAGCTCCTCCATGCTCTCCGCACTGTTGATCCGCGCCCGCAGCCGGGAGGAATGGGGATACCCTGTGGTGTACCAGGAAATATGCTTGCGCATCTCCCGGATTCCTGTATAGTTTCCTTTGTAATCCAGCTGCATACGAGCATGGCGCAGCATCATATCACAGACCTGATCCAGGGAGGGCTTTTCCGGCTCTTTCCCGGTGTCCAGAAATGTGAGAATCTGGCGGAAGATCCAGGGATTTCCCTGAGTTCCGCGGCCGATCATGATTCCGTCGCAGCCCGTTTCCTCCAGCATCCTTTTGGCAGCCTGGGGGGAATCCACATCTCCGTTTCCTATAACAGGAATCTTCACTGTTTCCTTCACCTGGCGGATAATCTTCCAATCTGCCCGGCCGGAATAATACTGCTCTCTTGTCCTGCCGTGTACTGCAATCGCCACAGCGCCGGAGCTCTCCGCTATGCGGGCAATCTCCACCGCATTTACATGGTTCTCGTCAAATCCCCGCCGGATTTTCACGGTCACCGGCTTTTTGATGGCCCGAACCGTTTTGCTGATGATTTCCTCCACCCGCTTGGGATCCTTTAGCAGAGCGGAGCCCTCCCCGTTGTTCACTACCTTGGGCACCGGACAGCCCATATTCAGATCCAGAATATCAAAGGGACGCTCCTCAATTTCTCCCGCCATTCTGCTGATAATCTCCGGATCGGATCCAAACAGCTGAAGAGATACCGGATGCTCCCCAGGATCAATCTGAAGCAGACCTTCCGTATTTTTATTATGATAAGCCAGAGCCTTGGCGCTGACCATTTCCATACATAAAAGCCCGGCTCCCTGCTCCTTACAGAGCAAACGAAATGGCAGGTCAGTTACCCCTGCCATGGGAGCCAGCACCAGCGGATTCTCCAGTGTTACATTCCCTATTCTCAAGTAATATCCTCCCCAACCGCTTCATTTAAGAAGAACACCCGGTAAAACAGCTCCAGGGCCTGCAAAAACTCCGCCTTTTCTTTTTGCAGCTGACGAATTTTCAGCTCGCTGCCGATGTCGTCAAAGAAAAAGTCATCCTCCTGGCTTCTCACCTGAAAACACAGGGTTCCGTCCTCCTCAAACTCCAGAGTCAACACGCCGCCCACCTCACTGGTAAAGAGAACGCAGAGGATTTTCAACTCATTTTTTACGTTCTCTGGCAGCGCGCCAAAATCTTCATTAAAATAGTATTTTTCTTCATAGGAATTGGCGCCGCACAGCACCACCCGCTCCTCATACATCCGGATTTCTCTCCTCAATTTCTATCTGTCCCAGGGGTTTGTCTCCTTCTACCGGCAGCTCCCGCGGCGTTGATTCCCCAGGCTATCCCCGCCTTCTCCCTGTTGTTATCCCTCAATCATGCCGCTTTAGCCTTAAGCTATGCTGCCAAGGGACAATCTGCTACGTATACCCATAGACGCCCCGCACCGACACCTCTCCCGCATAGACCTGACGCAAGACTCCGTCGCACTCCACCAGCAATTCTCCCCGGGCATTGATTCCCCGGGCTATCCCCGTATATTCGTTTCCCGGATCCAGAATCCGTACCTGACGGCCATAGTTTACCAGACGGCTGGTGTAATCCTCCAGCAGCCCGCTCAGGTCCTCTGTCTGCAGAAATACCTGATAATCCTGCTCAAAATGCTTTAGTGTCCGGGCAATCAGCTCCGCCCGGTGCAGAGGACGGCCCAGGATCATGCACAGAGAAACGGCCCTTTCCTTCAGCTCCGGAGGGAAGTCCGTGCCATTCACGTTAATGCCGATTCCCACCACCAGGTAGCGAATAGACTCCATCTCCATGCTGATCTCCGTGAGAATACCGCAAAGCTTCCTCCCCTTCCACACCAGGTCATTGGGCCATTTGATCTGAATCTGCTCCTCACATCCTTGTTCCTCCAGAATCTCCCCGCAGGCGCGAGCCGCTGACAGTCCCATAACCAGGGTCAGCATGGAAGCATGGAGCGGCTGTATATCCGGCCGCAGCAAAAGACTCATAAAAATGTGCTCTCCGGCTTTAGAGGACCAGCCCCGGCCCCTCCGTCCCTTTCCGGCAGTCTGGCTGTCGGCAACCGCCAGAGTTCCGTCCGGAGCTCCCTGCTCTGCCAGCCTGCGGATCTGGTCGTTGGTGGAATCCGTCTTCGGAAAATAGGCAATATTCTGCCCTATAAAGCCAGTGCTAAGACAGCTGCGGATTTCCGCCTCTGTCACCAGATCCGGCACAGACTGCAGGAAATATCCCCTGTTTTTCACAGCCTCAATGCCGTATCCCTCCTCCTTCAGCTGATTCACAGCCTTCCACACTGCCGTGCGGGACACCTGCAATTTCTCACACAGCTCCTGTCCCGATACATATCCCTTGGACTGGCGCAAAAGTCCCAATACCTGATTCTTCATATTACTTGTTCTCTCCATTCTGACCGGATCCGACCAGGGTGGATTTCTCCATTCCCCCTCTGCCATCTCCGGCAAAGCGCTCTGCTCCCAGATCTTCTCCGGCCTTTTCCTCCCAGAGACCACTTCGGCTCCTACCAAATCAAACGGACGATTCCAATCAGAAACAATACCAGAAAGATTCCGGCCAGCACCGAACAGGAATATCCCACCACCTTGCGATCCTTGGCCAAAGCCAGGATCCCGGAGGCCGCACACATGGCTGTTCCCAGCAATAACGCGGTCAAAGAAATACTCACATTTTCCGGGGCAAAAATTGCCGTCAAACTCAACAGCAGCACTCCTGCCGCCAAAATTATGGTCATCAATTTCCAGCCCTTATAGGGATCCTCAATCCTGTTTCTCATCCGCATGGTTCCTCCATGGTCCTGTCCGCCCTTTCAGTCCTTTTGGACGCTATCCGGTCAGGTTATCACTCCTCAGAAACCGCCAGCCGCTTCCTTTGCCTGACTTCTGTTTACAGGCAAAGGGGGACAGCGTGAAGCTTCAGTCCGCCCCCAGCGTGGCAGCCATCACAGCCTTTATGGTATGCATCCGGTTCTCCGCCTCATCAAACACTACGGAGCGGGCAGATTCAAAGACCTCATCCGTGACCTCCATCTCCGTAATGCCAAACTTCTCATTGATCTCTTTTCCGATCTTGGTTTTCAGATCATGAAAGGCAGGCAGGCAATGGGTAAATATAGCCTGGGGCCCTGCATTTTCCATAACCTTGCTGTTTACCTGGTAAGGGGTCAGATCCCGAATCCGCTCCTCCCACACGCTGTCCGGCTCTCCCATGGACACCCACACATCCGTGTAGACCACATCTGCTCCCCGGGTTCCCTCCATCACATCCTCTGTAAGAGTAATGGATCCTCCGGTCTTCTCCGCCTCCTGTTGGCACCAGCTCACAAGCTCTGCTTCCGGGAAATATTTTTTCGGCGCGCAGGCCGTGAAATGCATGCCCATTTTGGCGCAGACTATCATGAGGGAATTTCCCATGTTAAACCGGGCATCCCCCATATAAACCAGTTTAACCCCCTTCAGATGGCCCAAATGCTCCTGTACGGTCAGAAGCATAGCCAGCATCTGGGTGGGATGGTACTCGTCTGTCAGTCCATTCCACACTGGCACACCGGCATACCGGGCCAATTCCTCCACCAGCTCCTGTCCAAAGCCCCGATATTCAATGCCGTCAAACATGCGCCCCAACACCCGGGCCGTGTCCGCAATGCTCTCCTTTTTTCCAATCTGGGAGCCGGAGGGATCCAGGTAGGTGGTTCCCATCCCCAGATCATGGGCTGCTACCTCAAAAGCGCACCGAGTCCGTGTGCTTGTCTTCTCAAAAATCAGAGCCACATTTCTTCCAATCAGGCTGCGTCTTACATTGCCCGCCTTTTTCTCCGCCTTCAGCTTGGCGGACAGCTGTACCAGATAAAGGATTTCCTCAGATGTAAAATCCCGCAGTGTCAGAAAATGACGTCCTTTTAAATTCATCGCTTTCTCCTCTTCTTTCGAATTTTTCGTGCTCCTCACAACAAACACTGTCAAACAGAATAGTTTGACAGACATTTCCCGTAATATCCTCTGCCCTGTCAGCCGCAGTTCAAAATAAGACGCATAAAATCAGGCGTCTCCTGTGGAAGCTCCGCGCCTCCCATCCGCTTATAAATACAGGCCAGCAGAGATCCCGGGGTATAAATTTCATATTTGGGTACACGGAACTGCCGGGCTGTGGCCTCCAGCATGGATAAATACAGCTCCTTGTAGTTCCAGCCCTTTGGCAGCTTCAGCTCTTCCGCCATCAAAGGCAGAATCACCTCCAACAGATTCCGCAGCTGCCGCTTTGGATCTTTGCTCAGCTTGTATCGGATCAAAATCTCCTCCAGGATCTCCGGTTCTGTTCCCAGAAGCTTCTTTAAATAATAACACTCTTCCCGAGATTCTTCAATATAATATATTTTTCCCTCCAGCCCATAGATGAGACGCATGGCATCATAATACCCAGTCCGCATATTCCGCCGGCTCTTATTGGCGTCGAACTGCAAAGTGCTGCCCAGGGACACCCGGGGAGAGATCTCATAAATCCGCACATCCTCTGGAATTTCGATCCTCTTTTCCCTGCCTACGCCAAAGATTCGAAGCAGAATCACATCCTGGTAGCCCCGCTCCAGCAGGGTATTCACCGGCAGCACATTGGTGAGACCGCCGTCCATATAGGTTTTTCCGTGAAGCTTTTCATTTTTAAATACAGGCAGGTAGGAGCTGGCCAGCAGCATATCCCCCAGCTGTCCCTCCGGCACCTGCTTCATATCCACATTCAGCTCTTTACGATCCGTGACGGAATAGGTACAGGAGAAGAAATCCATGGGACTATTTCGGATCAACTCCTCATCCACATTCTCCGCAATAAGCTGGCGTAAAGGCGTAATGTCTGTGCCGCCCTCCACCAGGACACGCAGAGTATCCCGCAGCACCTCGCGACGCATATCTGATTCCAGATCCCGGGCAAATAAATGAGCCATTCGCTCATCATCCACATCCATAACCTTGGAGTAGGAAATATTTTTCCACAGATTTTCCGCCCGTTCCAGATCCCCCATACAAATCAAGGCGCCATTCAGAGCTCCCACTGAGGTCCCCGCCACCCCTTTAATCTTTACCCCGGCTTCTTCCAAGGCTCTCCAGGCTCCGATTTGATAGGCTCCCTTGGCGCCGCCGCCCTCCAGCACCAGGCCGTATTCCCGGTCCAGATCCAATACTGGAGTCATACCATCCTCTCCTTCCTCATTCCATATCCTTCCTGCACCCCATCCGGACAGAACGTCTATTTTGCTTCGCGGTCACAGCCAGGTCACAGGAACATACAACAGTTTGTCCGCATTAAAAATAATTGTTGCAGGCAATGACAAAGGGCTGTCTCCCTGACTGTATGGTTACCGCCAGTCAGAGGACAGCTCTTTGTCTTTTTCAAGCAAGCGGCCCTACCCGCTGAGGGTAACCGCTGTATTTATCCTTTCCCAAAGCTTACTGATCCTTTGCCACTTCTGCAATGGATTTCACCACGCCGGCAAAATTCTGAATCTCGGAGGGGATAATAATCTTGGTAGCTTTGCCGTCGGCTGCCTTTGCAAAGGCCTCCAGGCTCTTCAGCTGAATCACAGTCTCGTCGGCCTGCGCCTCCTTCAGCATCCGAAGGCCTTCCGCATTTGCCTGCTGTACCTTGAGAATAGCCTCTGCCTGACCTTCTGCCTCTTTGATCTTTTTCTCCTTTTCCGCCTCGGCCCGCAGGATTGCCGCCTGCTTCTCTGCCTCCGCATCCAGAATTGCAGATTCTTTCTTACCTTCCGCTACCAGGATGGTGGACTTCTTCTCACCTTCTGCCCGCAGAATAGCTTCCCGGCGCTCCCGCTCTGCCTTCATCTGCTTCTCCATGGCATCCTGAATGGCTGCCGGAGGAATGATATTTTTCAGCTCCACGCGGTTCACCTTGATTCCCCAGGGGTCTGTGGCAATATCCAGGGACGCCCGCATCTTGGTGTTGATCACCTCGCGGGAGGTGAGAGTCTGATCCAGCTCCAGCTCGCCAATGATATTTCTCAGGGTAGTGGCTGTCAGGTTTTCAATGGCCATAATAGGATTCTCCACGCCGTAAGCAAAAAGCTTGGGATCCGTAATCTGGAAAAACACCACTGTGTCAATCCGCATGGTAACATTATCCTTCGTGATCACAGGCTGGGGCGCAAAGTCCACCACCTGCTCCTTCAGTGTCACTCTTTTGGCAATGCGCTTGATAATAGGCGTCTTGAAATGGATGCCCACGCCCCAGGTGGTCTCATAGGCGCCCAGGCGCTCCACAACCATGGCCTGTGCCTGGGGCACTATTTTAATGCAGGACGCCATAACGGCCAACGCAATGATAATCACAATAAATATTAAAATTCCAGCAACTGCTCCAAAAACATTATCCATAATGATAATTCCTCCTGTCCTAGTCTTCTGCTTCTTTTTCTGCTCTTATGCAGAACCTTTTGTTTCCTCTTGCTCAACCTGGCCGTTCTTTTTTGTACTCCTGCAGGCTTTTTATTTTTCCTGCTGCTCAGGCCCTTTTCACTGCCTCTCTACGGCTTCGGCGTCTCCTCACTGGAAATCTCCTGTTTCTGCGCCTCCTCCACGATCAGCTTAACCCCTCTGACCTGCAAAACACGCACCACCTTTCCCTCCTCCAGCTCCCGGGAATCCTCCCCGGCCCTGGCCGTCCAGGTCATGCCGTTTAACTTTACTTCTCCTTCCCCCTGCAGGTTTCGGATGGTTTTTGTCACAATGGCCGTTTGGCCGATCAGGCTGTCCACATTTGTCATGACCCGGTCCCGGTTCAGCCATTTGACAGCCACCGGCCTGGTGCAGAACAAAAGTGCAAAGGATACCACACAGAACAGAGTCAGCTCCAGCCACAGGTTATCTCCCAGAAGCGCGGCAACAAACGCTGCCAGAGCTCCTCCGGCAAACCAGATGGTTGTAAGCCCCAGGGTAACGATTTCAACACCCAGCAGCACAATAAACAAAATCAACCAATAAATCGCGTTCATATGCTTAAGCCTCCTTCTTCCTTGATAATAGTTTACTATATTTCAAAAAATAATACAACATGAATACACAGAATTATCACAAAATGTTACATGCAGCAGATTTTATAGTGGAACGTTCAGCCAGCCCACAGATAGCCGGAAAATCCAGAAGTGCCCTGGGGTACGCTGGAATTTGACAGTTGGTCTGTGGGAGGAGGGATGGCCCGTATATGAGCAAAATTAGCTGCGGCAGCAGCGGGCAAGCTCTGAAAGCGCCTTTGCGAATGGGCATGGGCTGAACGAAAGACAGGCAGTAACTATAAAAAGGGGCTGTCGCAAAATACAGCTTATACGCAAGATATAGGAGCAACCTTTGTAGCTTAAATGCTCTATCTTGTATATAACAGCTGTTTTGCGACAGCCCCGTGCATCATGAACATTTTTTCCCTCTATACTATCTCCTGGGAATCACAGAACTGCTTTAATAAAACACATGGCTTCCGATCACAATACTGTCTCCACCCACGTCGGATCCCGCCCTGCGGAAATGGGTATAGGTTCCGATGGTGGTATAACCGTTGATGGCATCCTGGGCCGCCTGCATGCAGCTGGCGGAGGGTCCTCCCAGATAGCGGGCCAGCGCTCCGTTGCTGGCCGGGCCGAACTGTCCCGGCGCGTAGATTACATCCGCAATGGAATTGGGATACCGGCCGCTCTTTACCCGGTTCATGACAACGGCTCCCACAGCCACCTTTCCCTCGTAGGGCTGGCCGCCGGCCTCTGCCTGAATGAGAGCTGCCAGGAGCACCACCTCATTGCCGTTGGCCTTGAAGGCCGCCAGCTGCTGTCTAAGCTTCTCCCGCTTCTCCTCTGCTTCCTTTTGCTTGATCTCCTCTATGGTCATGCCCTCGCCCAGCTCATACTGAACCGTCACATACTCGGCCGACACATATCCGGTTTTCTCTTCCGCATATTGCACGCAGATCCACTCTGCCGCATCCGGTGCCGGCTGCGTCTCCTCCTCCGGCACTGTATAAGACATAGCCTGTGCTGTCAGTACAGCGTCATTTCCGGCTTCTGCCTCCATCGCTTCTGCTTCTTCCCCAGACTCCTGAGCGGCGGCTTCTTCCCCATTCTCTGTCTGAGCAGCCGCCTCCCCGTCTTCTACAGGCTCCACAGCAATCTCCGCTTCCCCGGAAGCCTCCAGAAGCTCTTCCTCCGGCTCCTCAGGCGCCTCCTCCGGTTCCTCCACGCTGACCACCACAAGCTTAGTTCCCTTCTCCACATTCTTCAGGATCTTGGATTCCGTGCTGGCCTCATTTCGAATCCGCAGCCCGTTGGTGGTAGCCGTAGCCACCAGAGTCAATTCCTCCTGCGCCCGCTCATAGGCATCCGTTCCAAAGAGCAGATAATCGTTACTCACATAACCTTCCACATTTCCGGACTTGATCCGTGTCCATCCCTCTGCGCGCTCCAGGATATATCCGCCGTCTCCCTTAAACAGACGTCCCACAACCTTGGACTCCGCATTTGCCTCCGCCCGGACATTCACATAATCGTCAATATTGGCAATGACACGGTCTTCCCATTCTTCCAGTATTCTGAACTCCTCAATGTCTTCTCCCGTAAGCTGGTCCATCAAAGAACCCACGCCGGCTGTGGTTTCCACCTCCAGGCCCTCAAAGCCGCAAAGCGAAAGCCATGTCAGGCACATAGCCAGACAAAGCAGCCATTTCTTACTCGCCAAATTCATAACAACCTCCCGGTAATAAGCGTTTTATAACACACTTATTACAATTATTACGATTTTATTACGTAGTTATTGTATCAAAGGGGGCGTCTTTTGTCAAGGGGGCCCAAAAATCAGAAAAGCCTACCGGCGCTGCCGGTAGGCTTCATATACTAAAATTGCAGCGGCAACCGCCGCGTTTAAAGATTCCAGTTGTCCCTCCATGGGGATCCGAATGTAAGTGTCTGCCTGAGCTGCAAGCGCTTCGCTGAGCCCATTGCTCTCATTTCCGATGAGAAAAGCCGCGCCTTTGCGGTACTCCTCCTGATCGTAGTTTTTTGTTCCCTCCAGATGAGCCGCGAAGCTTTGGATGCCGCAGCTCTTCAGGATTCCCAAGGTCTCACGCAGATCCTCCGCATAGAGAAAGGGCACCCGGAATATGGATCCCATGGTGGAGCGGACCACCTTGGGGTTGTAGATGTCTACGGAATCCCGGCTTAACAGGACTCCCGTCACCCCAGCCCCTTCCGCGGTCCGCAGAATAGTCCCCAGATTTCCCGGATCCTGCAGGTTCTCCAGCACCAGAAAAAGAGGCGCGGGAGTCTGCAAAAGCTTTTCCAGATCATACTGGCTCTGGCGCAGAATGCATAAAATCCCCTGGGGCGTCTGGGTGTCGCACACGACGCGGAATACGGAATCCTCCACCACCTCGTGGGATACACGGTTCAGGCCCTCCCAGTCTGTTCCGCCCTCCTGGCTGCCCCCGGTTCTTCCCACATCCTCCAGCCTTTTATAAAGGCTTTGACTCACATAGACCTTCACAATTTGTTCCATGGGGGCCTCCCGGAACATCTTGAGGCCCTCCGCCACAAACACGCCCTGCCGGTCGCGAAGCTTCCCCTTCTTCTGCAGTTGGATCAGCTGCTTTACCTGTGCGTTTGATGTACTCGTAATCATATTCTTTTACAATTAGTGCATGGACAGGTCATAGGCGACCTGATACATATAATTATCAATGCCCTTATCCATAGCAAGCGCCTCATTGATGTCAAAATCCTGGAACCGGCCGTTCTGGTATCCCACCACCCGGTTGGTCTTTCCGGCGCACAGAAGGTCTGCCGCCATGGAACCCATCATGGAAGCATACACACGGTCTTTGCAGGAAGGACAGCCGCCCCGCTGCATGTGACCCAAAATGGTGGCCCGGGTCTCCACGCCTGTGGCCGCCTCAATCCGGCGGGCCATACTGGTGGAATGTCCCACACCCTCGGCGTTGATAATAATATGGTGTTTCTTGCCTCTCTTGCGGTTAGCAATAATATTATCGATAATCTTCTGCTCGTCATAGTCAAACCGCTCCGGCAGCAAAATATCCTCCGCGCCGTTAGCAATTCCGCACCACAGGGCAATATAGCCGGCTTTCCTTCCCATTACCTCAATAATGCTGCAGCGCTCATGGGAGGTAGAGGTATCCCGAACCTTGTCTATGGCCTCCATGGCCGTATTGATCGCTGTGTCAAAGCCAATGGTATATTCCGTACAGGAGATATCCAGGTCAATCGTTCCCGGCACGCCGATGGTGTTGATGCCAAGGCCGGCCAGCTTCTGGGCTCCCTTAAAGGAACCGTCTCCGCCGATTACCACAATGCCGTCAATCCCGTGCTTGCGGCAGATCTCAGCGCCTCTTTTTTGTCCTTCCTCCGTCATGAACTCCCTGCAGCGGGCTGTGAACAGAATCGTGCCGCCCCGCTCAATGGTGTTGGATACATCGTTGGCTGTCAGGTCCACAATCTCCTCATTGAGCAGGCCTCTGTAGCCCTTGCGGATTCCCTTCACCTTTTTCCCGTTCACAAGAGCTTTTCTCACTACCGCACGGATAGCCGCATTCATGCCGGGTGCATCGCCGCCGCTGGTCAAAACTCCGATTGTATTAATTTCCTTTCCCATCTGTCATTCCTCCTGTATTGGACTTTTGCAACATTCGCAAATCCATTAAAATTTCCTGTGCGAATGGGATTTCCTTACCCTTGATTTTAATTCATTCTTATCATATTTTCAATACGTTTCTCCACGACTTTTACATTCTCTTCTCCAAAATGTTCCCGGAGAAACGCCACGGTATTTTTATCCCCCTGGATGTTCCATTTCGCAGGCAGCCTCTTGGCTGTCCTCTCCCGGGCTGCAAAGAGAACCAGCTGATCCGGTCCCTCCTCCTCCCGCAAAAGCTTCTGAAGCTTCTCCTCCCCGGCAATACAGGACTGCTGGTCCGGAAACTGGATCCACACCTCCCGTTTTCCCTCGTCAAAGCTGTAAATCCTGTCGCTGATAAGCTTGCTGGCCTTCTCCTCCTCCGCGCTCACATGTCCGCTGATAAATATTTTGGCATCCTCATTCAAAAGCCCGCTCTGACGCTCATACACATTGGGAAACACAATCACCTCTACGGTTCCCACCAGATCCTCCAGGGTCAGGAAGGCCATGACCTTATTGTTTTTCGTGTATTTAATGTTCTTTCCTGTGATCATGCCTCCCACGACCACCCGTTCATTATCCTTCACCTTGGTCTCGCCCTTCTCCTCATCCAGCTGGAAATCCGAGGTGACTGCCGTAATATTCTTCTTCCAGCGCTCCTCATACTCCTCCAGAGGATGTCCGCTGATATAAACTCCCAGCACATCCTTCTCAAAGGAGAGCAGAAGCTCCTTCTCATACTCCGGCACATCAGGAAAACGGATCATAAACTGCTCCTGCTCCTCCTCGGATACCAGGTCAAACAGGGACAGCTGCCCGGTCATGGTGGTCTTTTTATTCTGCAGAACATTGTCCATAATACCGGCGTACACCAGCATCTTCTGCTGCCTGTTTCCATCCAGGCTGTCAAAGGCTCCTGCTTTGATGAAATTCTCCACCACCCGGCGGTTTACCTCCCGGCCGGCCATGCGCTCGATAAAATCCTGCAGACTCACAAAGCGTCCTCCCAGCTCACGCTCCTGAACAAGGGCGTCGATGACCGGGGTTCCCACGCTTTTGATAGCGGACAATCCAAAGCGAATGGCTCCCCCGGACACGGAAAAGCCGCCCTCTCCCTCATTTACATCCGGGGGCAGAATCCGGATATCCATCTGCCGGCAGCTGAGAATATATTCCGCCACCTTTCCGGGGTTTCCCATAACAGAGGTCATTAAAGCCGCCATATACTCCACGGGATAATAATATTTCAAATACGCAGTCTGATAAGCCACCACCGCGTACACCGCCGCATGGGACTTGTTAAAAGCATACTGGGCAAAATCCATCATCTCGTCATAGATCTTCTGGGCCACTTTTTCCGGCACCCCATTAGCCACGCAGCCCGGCACGCCTTCTTCCGGGTTGCCGTAGACGAAATTCTTCCGCTCCTTTTCCATCACCGAGGCCTTTTTCTTGGACATGGCCCGCCGGATCAGGTCGCTTCGGCCCAGAGTGTAGCCGGCCAGCTTCTGTACGATCTGCATGACCTGCTCCTGGTACACAATACAGCCGTAGGTGGACTCCAGAATGGGCTCCAGCTCCGGACAGTCATAGGTGATCAGCTCTGGATGGTCCTTTCCCCGGATATACTGGGGAATGAAATCCATGGGGCCCGGGCGGTACAGGGCTACTCCGGCGATAATATCCTCCAGGTTCTGGGGCTTCAGCTCCTTCATGAAATTTTTCATTCCCGGACTTTCCAGCTGGAAAATCCCATCCGTGCGGCCGGTTCCAATGCTGTCCAGCACCTTCTTGTCGTCATAGTCGATCCGGTCCATATCCAGATGGACTCCCGTATCCTTTTCCGCCAGCCTGGCCGCATCCTGGATCACCGTCAGGGTGCGCAGCCCCAGGAAATCCATTTTCAGAAGGCCCAGCTCCTCCAGGGTGGTCATGGTAAACTGGGTGGTGATGGAGCCGTCGGAGGCCCTGGACAAAGGCACATACTCGTCCATGGACTTCTGACTGATCACAACCCCCGCCGCATGCATGGAGGTATGCCTAGGCAGACCCTCCAGACGCCTGGCCATGTCCATAAGATCCCGGACCTTAGGGTCCTTCTCATAGCTGTCCCGCAGCTCCGGATTAATCTTCAGAGCCTTTTCCAGTGTAATATCCTTCTCTGTGGGCACCATCTTGGCAATAGTATCCACAAGAGCATAGGGCATATCCATGACCCGTCCCACATCCCGCAGCACGCCCCGGGCTGCCATGGTTCCGAAGGTAACGATCTGCACCACCCGGTCCTTGCCGTATTTCTCCGCCACATAGTCGATGACCTCCTGGCGCCGGCGAAAGCAAAAATCAATATCAATATCCGGCATAGAAACCCGCTCCGGATTCAAAAACCGTTCAAAAAGCAGCTGATAGCGGATGGGATCAATGGTGGTAATATCCAGGGTGTAGGCCACAATACTTCCCGCAGCCGAGCCCCGGCCCGGTCCCACGGCAATGCCATGCTCCTTGGCATAGTGAATAAAGTCCCACACAATGAGAAAATAATCCACATATCCCATTTTCTGTATGACAGAGAGCTCATAGTTAAGCCGCTGCCGGATCTCCCCCTGGTCCTGGGGATAAAGCCTGGCAAAGCCCTGGCTGCAGAGATGATTCAGGTACTCCCAGGAAGTAAAGCCCTCCGGCACATCATACTTGGGAAGCTTGGTCACGCCGAACTCAATGTCCACGTGGCAGCGGGCCGCAATGCGCCCTGTATTTTCCAGTGCCTCCCTGGCATAGGGGAAAAGCCGCTCCATCTCCTCCGGGGACTTCACATAATACTGGCCTCCCTCATAGCGCAGCCGGTTTTCATCCTCCAGCTTCTTTCCTGTCTGAATACACAGGAGAATATCATGGGGCTTTTCATCCTCCGCATAGGTGTAATGAATATCGTTAGTAGCCACCAGAGGAATATGAAGCTCCCGGCTCATGCGCAGCAGAGCCTGATTTACCGTCTGCTGGCCCGGAAGCCCATGATCCTGCAGCTCCAGGAAATAGTTCTCCTCTCCAAAAACAGCCTGGTATTTCCGGGCCGCCTGTTTGGCCTCCTCATAAAGCCCCTTCACAATGTACCGGGCCACCTCTCCGGCCAGACAGGCGCTTAGGGCAATGATCCCCTCGTGGTACTGCTCCAGCACCTCCATGTCCACCCGGGGGCGGTAATAATAGCCCTCCACAAAGCCCTTGGACACAATCTTCATCAGGTTGGCATAGCCTTGATTGTTTTCCGCCAGCAGTACCAGATGATAATACCGGTCCTCCCCGCCTGTGGTCTCCTTGTCAAAACGGGAATTAGGTGCTACGTATACCTCGCAGCCCAGAATAGGATTGATCCCCGCCTCCCGGGCCGCCCGGTAAAAATCAATAACCCCGAACATGACGCCATGATCCGTGATAGCCGCCGCGTCCATGCCCAGCTCCTTGACCCGGGCCACATACTCGTTGATTTTATTAGACCCGTCTAACAGACTGTACTCTGTATGGGTGTGCAAATGTGCAAATGACATAATTGAAAACTCCTTCTGTCCTTTGGCTCTCTAAAACTTGTCCAAAATTTCCCGGGCAAGCTTATCTCCCTGAGCAGCCGCCTTTTTGAGCCAAAAGAGCCCTGTCTTCTGATCCTGCCTTACATACTGGCCCACCAGATACATGCCTCCCAGGGCTCTCTGGGCATTGGCGTCCCCGGCATCCGCTGCCTTTTGGAGAAGTGAGGCTGCCTTTCCCCAGTCCTCCTCCACATCCTCTCCGGACATGTACAGGGTGGCAAGGCGGACCATAGAGGCTGTCTGCCCTCCCTTTGCCGCCTTTTCCGACCAGTAAAGGCATTTTGGGATATTTTTCTCTGTATAGGTTCCATCTAAATAGAATTTTCCAAGAAAATCCTGGGCCACAGGCTCCTGGGCCGCTCCCTTTTCCAGATAGGCAATAGCCAGGTCCACATTGGGGTTCTCCTGCTGCAGCATGATCAGTCCCAGGAAATTCAAGGCCGGCGCGCATCCCATGTAGGCGGCTTCCCGCATATAGGGAATCCCCGTCTCGTAATCGCCGGCATTTACCCGGCTGATGGCCTCGTCATAGATTTCCTTCTCTGTCATCCTTCCCTCTGGCCCCATATTCTCCGCAAGGCTCTTTCGGGATTCCTCATTTCCGTTCTGGATGGCTCTCCTGGTCCATTCCCTGGCCCTGTGAAGATCCCTTTCCAAGTCCACTCCCCGGGCATACAGAAGCCCCAGCATATCCTGGGCCTCCGGACAGCCCAGCTCCGCCGATATTCGGATACACTTCAGATAATCCTTGTCGTTCTCATCGAAGAGATCTAGGCCTGCGGACAAATATTTATGGGCCAGAGTAATCACTTCGTCCTCCGAATTCTTCTCCAGAAGCTCGATCATACCATTGCTCATATAGGTTGGATCAAGCTCCGGCTTTCTCATAGGAAGCCATGGCCTGCCACCACCGGAATTTTGGCCGGGGCTCTCCTGATATTCCGTCCGGTTCTTCCCGGCAGTCTCCTGCCAATCTCCCCCGATCTTGCCGCTCTGGTTCTGTTCTGAGGCAGTTTCCCAGTCCTCATCCTCCCCGGATCGGATCATCTGCAGAGCCTGTCTGGCATCCTCACTTCCCTGGGCCGCCGCCTTCTCAAACCACTCCACGGCCTGAGCTTCATCCTCCTCTACGCCTTCTCCCATCTCATACAGGTAACCCAGACGGAATTGAGCCTGGGCGTCTCCCCGCTCTGCCGCCTTTCCATACCAGAGAGCAGCCTTTCCTTTGTCCTCCTCCACACCCTTTCCAAACTCGTAGAGAGAGCCCAGCATAGTCTGAGCCTCCAGAAGACCCATTTCGGCTGCCTGGAGAACAAAGTAGGCTCCCTGAACCTGATCCCCGCTCTTTGCGTACTCTATTCCCATCTGGAGATAATCCTCTTCCGTCCAAAAAGAATCATCCTGTTCATTTTCTGAACCCTGTAATCCTGTCTCTTCTCTGTTCTCCAGCCGCTCCTTTGCCCCGGCATGCCCCTGACGGGCTGCCTGATCATACCAATAACAGGCGCTCTCCTCATTTGCCTCCACACCCAGTCCTCTCTGATACATCTCGGCCAGCTCAAACTGGGCGCTGACATGTCCCTGACGAGCCGCCTGATCGAAGTACCAGGCAGCCATCTGAAACTGGCTGCTCTTATAGGCCCCGCCGCCCTGTCTGTATAAATCCTCCCCAGGCTGCGCTTGATTCTCCTGCCCTCCCGTAAAAGACTGTCCGGCTTCTGACCATCCGGCTCCTGCGGACGACCAGTCCATACTGGCTACTTCCGGGAAACACTGCTCCAGATAGATCCTGGCCTCCTGGCATCCCTGTCTGGCGGACTGAATCAAATATTCCCTGGCAAGCTTCAGATCCTCCCCTGAGGGCTCCATGCCCAGTCCCTTGTGATACATGACGCCCATGCAATACTGGGCCCCGTAATGGCCCTGGTCAGCCAGTCCCAGAAGCCGCACCACCGCATGGCCGTAATCCTCTGCCGAAAAGAAGTCGCAGCCCTCTTGGTAAAGCTCCTGCTCTGATTTTCCTGTATTTCCACCCATAGCTTTTATCTCCTGCTTTCTTTAGCGGTTTCATCTGCTTTCGGGAACCGCCTGCTATTTTCTATTTTACTATATTGGGGAATAATGTGAAAGAGGGGATTTTAAAAAGAATTCCTGAATTCCTGAAACTTGATAGCAAAATGATTGACACCAAATGTGATACCATATATAATATAGGCAGAGGGGATTCAGGATGTCAAAGTGGGATAAACTATTAACACACATTTGTTCTTTATCCAAAGATATTCGGTTTGATGAATTGCGTAAGGTGTTAGATAGCTATGGATATGGAATGAGCGCTCCCAGAAGCGGGAGCAGTCATTATACATTTAGAAAAAAGGGGTGTAAACCAATTACGATACCAAAACATGAGCCGATTAAGAAGGTATATGTTGAGATGGTGAAACAAATCGTAGAAAGTGAGGAAAGAAGCGATGAAAACGCTGAATGATTATATGGCAATGTCTTATCGGATGGAGATTATAGAGGATAAAACTGAAGGTGGTTTTGTGGTTTCCTATCCTGACCTGCCAGGATGTATTACTTGTGGTGAAACAGTAGAACAAGCGATAGCAAATGCAGAGGATGCTAAGAGAGCATGGATAGAAGCCGCACTGGAAGAAGGAATTAGAATCAATGAACCAGACAATTTGGAAGACTATTCCGGCCAGTTTAAATTAAGAATACCTCGTAGTTTACACCGCTTATTGGCAGAACACTCCAAAAGAGAAGGCATCAGTATGAATCAATATTGTGTGTATCTTCTTTCAAGAAATGATGCTGTTTATTCAAAATAAAACCGAATCGCTAAAACAGAGCCAACTAGCCGGCGAGAATTCCTCACAGCTTGTTGGCTCTGTTTTTTCTTACGCAATTTCCAACCATTTACCACAAAAACATACCATCTGTCAACTTTTACAAACTGCCCAGACTACACCCCAGCTCGTCACCGGGTTCCATAGCCCAGACTACACCTCCAGCTCCTCCCCCGGCTTCAGGGCATGGGCTTCCACGCCGAGCTTTCTTACCTGCTCCACAAAGGCATCCGCATCCTGGGTAATGGGCGGGAAGGTATTGTAATGCATAGGAATCACTAGCTTGGGCTTGATCATCTCCACAGCCCGCAGGGCGTCCTTGGGCCCCATGGTAAACAGATCTCCGATGGGAAGCAGGGCCACATCGATATTTTCCTCAGCCAAAAACGCCATGTCTGACGTGAGGGCCGTATCCCCTGCATGGTAAATGCGCTTTCCTCCCATGTCAAACACAAAGCCGCAGGCCAGTCCTCCCGGCACGCCGCTGCCGTGAATGGCGGATACCATTTTGGCAGAGCCAAAGGCCGTGGGAATCCTGCCGCCGATATTTCCCACCATGACGGAAAGCCCGGCAGGTCCAAAAACGGCGTCCGCCAGGTCCACCATACAGCAAACCGGGGCGCCTGTGCGCTTTGCGATTTCCGCCGCGTCCCCGGTGTGGTCGCTGTGCCCGTGGGTTACAAAGAGGAAGTCCGCCTCCACCTCCTCTGCCTTGGCAGCCGCCAGGCCGTTTCCCGTGAGGAACGGGTCAGTCAGCACCTTGTGGGCGCCGTCATCCAGCAAAAAACATGCGTGTCCTAAAAATTTAATTTTCATACAGTAAAACTCCCTTCCACAATTTCTGTTTTACCCATATTCCTATTCAATGATATGGGGGGCAAAAGGTGTTTTGCGGGTCTCAAAGTCATGTATCGACATGCAAACATGTCATACATGACCTTTTGACCCTGGTATCATTTAATCGTCCAGCGTCACGCCCGCATCAATGGTCCTGGCGATCTGGGAGGGCACCGGCGGGCAACCCTTGCAGAAGGCCCGTCCCTCTCCCCGAAGCTTTGCCGTGCAGTTTCCCACCAGCACCATGCGGCCCTCGCCCTGGCAGTCCGCCTCCGTGGCGTCCCCACCGAAGATTAGCGTGGCATCCGGCCCCTCCAGGTATTCCTGGTGATGATAGCGGAAAAACTGCACCATGGCCGCATGACAGGCGCTGCAGGCCCCCCGGTCCACCACCTTAGGATTTGGGAAGCTCAGATGCAGATCATGCTCCGAGGCCAGCTGAAACCGGCGGGCCCATTTCCGGTAATCCTCCGGAAACACCTGAATATCCTTTAAATCCAGCCCCCGGTTTTCCCGGATCAGATTCAGATGGGGAATGTCATCCGCCTCCATTCCCATAAGCTGGATCGCCGTCAGGTCTGCGGACAGGGCGTCCCGGGAGGCCAGCACCAGTCCCATATTTACCGGGGTTCCTCCGGAGGGACCGAAGCCTTCCATAGCCACCACACCGTCAATCACCACATAGTCCGGATAGCAGATCTTTGTCAGGTCCATAATGCCGTAATCCAGACATTTCCCCTTCCGAATATCCGGCGGCGCCTGTTTGATCCGATGAAGCCTGGTCTTGTCCTTCTGATACAGGCAGCCCTTGAGATTTTTAATACTCAGGGTTACCCCTGCGTACATGTGAGTCTTCATCACCGGCACGGACACCAGCCGGTCCACCTGAAAGGGCAGACAGGACATTTTCAGGCTGGATACCATGACGCCGCCGGGAATCGTCCGCTCCTCCATGCCGCTGTCGTCCAGGTTCAGGCACTCCACGCCCTCCTCCTGGCACACCTGCCAGATTCCTGCGGATTTCAGGGCCTCCACACTGTCCACGCCCACAATGGAGCTGTCTCCCACATAAATTTTCTTTGTATCTTGATCCTTCAGAAACCGCACCAGTCCCCGCACCACCTCCGGGTGGGTGCAGAGCCCGCTGGCCGCAGGACCCCGAAAGCCCGTATTCACCTTTAAAAGCACGGACAGATTACTGGGATCCTCCCGGAAAATCTGTGCCATGGCGTCATAAGCCATCTGCGCCGGCTCCCGATCCTTAAACACATATACCTGTGGCACGGCATATCTCCTCCTTTTTTCTGTTCCACTGTCTATTTTATTCCGTTTTTCTGTCTTCCGCAAGCATATATTTACCGCTTGCCTGTTACTGTTGTCATCTTGTTACTTTTCACACCCACGCCAATCACCCCGCTGATTGGCGTGGAGCCAATACAGTTATGGGGCCAAAGGGACTGCCCCCTCACTGAAGGCGACTTTAAATGGGCAGTCCCTGTTACAATTCGCACCTGCATAAAGCAAAAGCCCTGTGATAGCTGGCGTGGGTGTGAATTGTAACGTCATCTTGCTACTACTCATTCCATCCTCAGGAATGTCATCTTCTACCGTTTTATCAGAAAACAGCAGAACCAGGCGGAAATTTTGTGTTGGAATTATTTCCGTCCAGTCCTGCGTCCCCCATGAAAAACCAGAAAGCATGTTTACTTCTCCGGCTTATTCAGCTCCGCCACCATATCCTGAATACGCTTGGGCGGCTCCTTGGTCAAAAGGCTCACCACCACCAGCACCACAGCCGTCACCACAAAGGCCACAAAGGTATAGTGGAGTGTGGTATTCAGGCCTGCCTTATACCAGGCGTACACGGCCACAAAGCCCACCACCATGCTGACCATGGCGCCCTCCCGGGTAGCCCTCTTCCAGTAAAAGCCCAGAATCAGAATGGGCGCAAACACGGATAGGCCGCCCCAGGCCCACCAGTTCACCCACAGAATGCTGTCAAAGGGATTGAAGGCAATATAAATGGCAAACGCTCCGATTACAATCGAAGCGATCCGCGCCACCAAAAGCACCTGCTTATCTGAGGCCTGCCCTTTTTTCAGAATTTTATTGTAGAAATCCTGGGTCACCGCCGTAGTCGCCACATGGAGCAGGGCGTCCGCTGAGGACATAACCGCCGCCAGAATGGCTGCCGTCACAATGCCCACCAGCCACTGAGGCGTATACTGGGTAATCAGCTGAATAAAATTGGTGCTGGGATCTGCTCTCTGGGGAAATAGCACCATACAGCACAGATTCACAAGGAAGGAACCGAAAAGCAGAAATACGCCGGTAGTACCCGCAATCATGGCTCCCCGCTTCGCGGAAGAGGGATCTTTCATCCCCATAAACATCTGCACAATCTGGGGCTGTCCCATATAGCCCAGCCATCCGGCGGACAAAAGGCCTGCAATGGTAATGGGATTGATCCAGGGGGAAGCCATGGCCGGATTCACGGCCCGAATCTCATCCATGACAAACCCTAAGCTTCCCGTATTTGCAAAGGCCACAAAAAGTCCTACAATCACCGCAAAAATCATCAGCATACCCTGGATAAAATCTGTCCAGGCCACAGCCAGCAGTCCCCCGGCCGAGGTGTAGGCAATCACCACCACAGCCCCGATGAGCACAGATACCCGGTAGTCCAGACCCAGCACGGCCTGGAAGGTGGTTCCCGCCGCCATAAGCTGGGAACTCATATACACCGTGATACTGATAGCTATGATCACCGTGGAAATGATACGGAGGATCTTCTTATCCTCATCATAATACCTTGCCTCGATCAAGTCTATAAAGCTTCTCGCCTTTGTCATCACCGTAAACTTTGCCACCCGTTTTGCCATAACAAAGAAATTGATAAAGGGTGCAAATCCGGAAGAAAAAGCAGTCCAGACGGCTCCCAGGCCCGAGCCTGCCACCTGCTGCGACCAGGCGATAAACAGCCAGCCGCTCAAACCGGCCGCCTGGTGGGCAATGGCCGTCAGCGCAGAGCCAAAGCTGCTGCCCCCGATAAAAAAATCCGCCGAATTTTTCACACTCTTCTTGGCGCGGTATCCTATCAGAAGCATGCCGATCATGTAAACCGCAATCATTCCCAAAATCACATTCATGGGGTCCCCTCCTCACCGTTTCTTATCCTTGGTTTTGGCTATTTTCTGCTTTAAACTTCTGCCTCTTTATCGGTTTAAAGTCCGAAATAAGCATAGGTGCATTATAGCACAATCATTCAGGTTTGTCCAAGGGAATGTGAACACTTTTAGATTGAAGTTATTATATATTTATAGCAATACTAAATAGGAAGCTTTCCCGAAAAATGTCAGGGCAGAAGTATTTGACGGGCAAATCTACGATATGGCCAGCCCGTCACAGATCCATCAGTCCATACTTTTGGAGCTGAGCGCCCTGCTTAACTCCTATGTAAAGAGCCAGAAAGGGGATTCCAAAGTATTTCCCTCCCCCTTTGATGTAAACTTTCAGACTGCCCCCTTACCGTCGTACAGCCCGACATCATGATTGTGTGTGACAAAGACAAGCTGGATGAAAACCGCTGTAACGGCGCCCCAGACTTTATCATTGAGATTGTTTTACCCAGAAATCGCCGTTTTACTGAATATTTGAATAAAAAAGAAAAGACATGTCCCTATGATATACCTTTTCTTTTTATCAGACGGAGAAAAAAGGCGATCAAGGAATGTCTGTTAGAACAACGCATCATTGCCGGCATCGGCAATATTTACTCCGACGAAATCCTCTTTGCGGGAAAGCATGGCCTGAATCGGAGCAAAAATAGTGTCCATTGCCTGATATGTCAAGCCGATAGCCCTGGAAAAGCGTTTTCCGAATAACGGAAGGACCCATGTCTATTGCCCGGTGCATCAAACTGACGGCCTGGGAACGGCAATTTTCTTCATCACATCCAGCACCCGGTGGGCCGCCTCTTCCTTGCTCATCAGCTCCAGCTCCTGCTCTTCCCCAACCGTAATCAGGGTAAGCACATTGGTATCCACCCCAAAGCCCGCCCCGGCTGTGCGCAGGCTGTTGGCGCAGATCAGGTCACAGTTTTTGGAGGCCAGCTTTTTCCTGGAATTTTCCAGCACTTGATCCGTCTCCATAGAGAATCCGCAGAGAACCTGTCCCGGCCTTTTATGCTCTCCCAGGTACTTCAAAATATCCCGGGTGCGCTTCAGGCGCAGCGTGAATTCCCCGTCCGCCTTTTTGATCTTGCCATCCGCCACAGTCTCCGGCGTATAATCCGCAACCGCAGCCGCCTTGATGATAAAATCCGCCTCGGATGAGCGCTCTGTAACAGCCTGAAACATGTCCTCTGCAGAAACCACCGGCACATTCTCCACAAACCGGGGCGGCTCCACCTCCATATGGGCAGCCACCAGGGTCACCTGGGCTCCCCTTAAGCTGGCTGCCCGGGCCAGGGCACAGCCCATTTTCCCGCTGGAATGATTGGTAATAAAGCGCACAGGGTCCAGGGCCTCCCGGGTGGCTCCTGCTGTCACCAGCACCCGTTTTCCTGCCAGATCCTTTTCAAAGGCGATCTCCCGCAGCACATAGTCCACCAGCACCGCCTCCTCCGGCATCCGCCCGTCTCCCATGTCTCCGTTTGCCAACATGCCCGTTTCCGGCGGGATGATCTGGTATCCGAAATGGGACAGCTTCTGCAG
Source organism: Lachnospiraceae bacterium (assembly GCA_022796795.1). GTDB lineage: Bacteria > Bacillota > Clostridia > Lachnospirales > Lachnospiraceae > RGIG4284. The sequence continues at coordinate 25,882 of JAAWJI010000018.1, forward strand.
GTTGTCCTGCACAATGGGATTATGATACATGTGGTGGTTCATGGCCGGTGCAATAAGCTTGGGACAGGGACAGGCCAGAATGGTAGTGGTCAGCATATCGTCCGCCAGACCTCCTGCAAGCTTGCCGATGACATTGGCCGAGGCAGGAGCTGCCAGCACCACGTCCGCCTGTTTGGCCAGGGCCACGTGCTCCACACTGTACTGAAAATTCCGGTCAAAGGTGTCGATAAGGCATTTATTTCCCGTAAGGCTCTCAAAGGTAATGGGATTGATGAACTGGGTGGCATTTTTCGTCATCAGCACCTGTACATTGCAGTTGATTTTTTTCAGCATCCGGGCTACATTGGCCATTTTATATGCTGCAATGCTGCCCGTGACTGCCAGTACCACGGTTTTTCCTTTTTGCATAAGGGTCCTCCTGTTTATAGACATTACAAATATCATATCATGAAACCCAAAATTTCTCTACCATTTTCCCACAAAGTATGCTATAACTGTAACTGTATTGTATCTCCAAAAGGAGAATAATAACAAGGAGGAAAATTGAATATGGAAAAAACACGTAACACAAAGCAGCTGGCTCTGCTGGGTCTTCTCACCGGCGTCCTGCTGCTCATGGCGTACACACCCCTGGGATACCTGAATATTGGACCTCTGGCCATATCCTTCAACGTGATCCCGGTAGCGCTGGCTGCTGTTGCCCTTGGCCCTATAGGCGGAGCCGTCATAGGAGCCGTGTTCGGACTCACCAGCTTTCTCCAGTGCATAGGAGTGGGCGGAAGCAGCGCCATGGGAGTCATTCTCTTCGGCATCAATCCCTTTTTTGCCTTTATCCAGCGGTTTGTACCTCGCCTGCTGGACGGTTTTCTGCTGGGCTATGTTTTCCGTGCCATGCGGAAGGTCACAAACACCCATGTGGCCTGCTTTGTCACAGGCCTTTGCTCCGCCCTGTTTAACACTGTGCTGTTTATGGGGGCCCTGGTGCTGCTGTTCGGAAACACCCCCTATCTGCAGGAGCTGATTGCCGGGCGCAATATTATCGTATTTGTCTGCACCTTTGTGGGCATCAACGCGGTCTGCGAGATGGCTGCCTCTACCATCATCACCGGCGCTGTGGGCTATGCCCTCTTTAAGGCCGGATTTGTGCAGGCTCCGAAAAAGTAAACTACCATATACCCCAAAGGAATAAATTTGTAAGGGTTAAATTAAAAATTAGGAAGCTTTATCAGGAGGAACCCCATGATCCTGGCTATCGATATCGGAAACACCAATATTGTCATCGGAGGATTTCAGGACCGGCAGGTATTGTTCTGCGAGCGGTTTCAGACCAATCACAGGGCCACCAGCCTGGAATACGCCGCCATTTTTAAGGTCACCCTGGAGATTCACCGAATCGACCGCAGGGAAATCACTGGCGCAATCCTCTCCTCCGTGGTTCCCTCCATCACCAATACGGTTCGGGAGGCTGTGGAAAAATACACAGCCTCCCATGTTTTGGTGGTAGGGCCCGGCATCAAGACCGGCATCCGCATCCAGGCGGACAACCCTGCCCAGCTGGGCAGCGACCTGGTGGTGGGCGCCGTGGCTGGCGCCGCGTCCTACCCGGTTCCCCTAATTATCATTGATATGGGCACGGCCACCACCGTGTCCGTGGTAGATTCAGAGAAGACTTTTATCGGGAAAATGATTCTGCCCGGCGTCCAGGTTTCCCTGGACGCCCTCATCAGCCGCACCTCCCAGCTGCCCAAGATATCCCTGGAGCCGCCGAAAAAGCTCATCGGCAGCAACACGGTGGATTCCATCAAAGGGGGCATCCTCTACGGCAATGCCGGGGCCCTGGATGGGATTATTGACCGGATTGAAGCGGAATTGGGAGAGCCCTGTACCGTTATCGCCACCGGCGGGCTGGCCCATATCATTACGCCGCTTTGCAGACATGAGATTGCCCTGGATGAGGAACTGCTGCTGCGGGGGCTCATGATTCTTTATGAGAAAAATACTGGGTGATTTGCTTTTTCTGCTTGTTTTCTATTGACAAATTCCCATCCTTCCGATACAATCATTGGTAAAAGAGATGGGTTTTCACCGTACAGTTTTTACTCAAGCGGGTTGCTCGTTTCTTTTTTTATTGCCAACAGATCATAAAGATATTTCTTTCCGTCCGCATCATGGCGCACGAGCATCCGGGCATAAAAAATATTGTACCTGCAGACTTCGCCGCTCTTCTCATCATATACCGGCAAAGCAAACCGCACATCATAACGATACCACCCGTACTTAGCGTCCTTTTCATGCTCCTTTTTCGTATTCTCCGAATACTCCCCATTCGTAGCGATCCAGATCAACTCAGGTATCCCTTGTGCCGCATTGGACTTGGCCTTCGCGGCAGCCCCTTTCAGGGCAATCCTGCTCTCTGAACCGGCGTATTCGTCCGGAAAGATGCTGGAAATGAATATCTTTTCAGACGTTTCCGCAATCTCGTAAAATTCCCCGACATACTCTTTGAGATAGTTCTCTACCTCTTTCCAGTCTTCCCTCTTTTTGCCTTTAAAACGGATATCGTTAATGAGGACAATCTTCTCACCATTTAGGCCGACAATAATATTCACGTTTCTATCCAAGGTGTCCCACCTTTTCCTGAAACTGTTATCCATCATTCCTCATAAATACACAGCCCTTAACCTCATTCAAACTATTCTAATGAAATCTTATCCTTTCCCCAACTATATGTCAATATCAGCGCTAAGAAAGCCGAACCCCAGCAGTCATTCATCCCTGCCAGAGTCCGGCTTTTTCTGTCTTTCATTTTTTACACCTTTCCATGCACTCAACTGCAATGGAACCCGCTCTTCCATTCCCACACATTTTTACTGATAAACCGGGGGATTCCCTCTTCTATTTTCAAGTTTCCCGATTTTACGACAAAAAACCGGAAATATTTTTGCTTTTTTCTCTATTTCTGACGTTTCAGAACAATGGGACACACCTTGAACCGCTCCAGCACCCGGCTCAAAAATTCCGGACGTCCCATGCCCTCCCAGGTGTCGAGACAGGAGCCGTTCTGCTGGTCCAGCACATATTCGCTGATCATGTAATTCCCCTCCTCAAGATTGTCAAAGGCAATGTGGATCCCCTCCTGCCTGTGAAGAAGTTTCCCCTTCATTTTTGCCAGGAGCTCCAGCACATGATATCCCGGCATTTTGAAGCCGAAATTGGAGAGCAGGCCCATGCCTCCGTTGAAGGGGCGGCTGCTGGCTGTATACTCCTCTTTTTCGTCTGTCAAAATCCAGTCCACCAACCGGTTATAAAGGCGCTGTCCCAGATCTGAAACATCCAGGTCTCCACCTCCTCCGGGGAATAGCGCTCCATACAGTGGGTCAAGAGGCCTGTGAGAAGCCGGTTCCATTTTTCCTGGCTCTTAGGCCTGCAGTGATAGCCGTTGTATTCATATTTCAGGGAGGAGGCCAGCTGGCGGGGAAGGTAAATTCTATATAGGGCTTCAGGCCTGCCCGAAGCACAATGTCCAAGAGCTTATCCACCAGCATAAAGGACAGCACCGGATTTCCCTGGGAATCCTCCTGGTATACCCGCATGGAATCATCCAGAATCCCATGAAAATGAATATACCGAGGGACCTCCCAGATCCACTGATTTTTGTTCACATTTCCCCTGTTCTTTACCCCCATAAAGGAGCGCAACAGAATATGGACGCTAGATCTGAATGATTCCCTTTTCCATAATAAAACTCCCTTCCGCATCATTTTATCTGATCCAGAAGGGAGTTTCAAGGTGTCTGTTTTCTATTTTGTCTATTAACCGTTGATCATAAAAGAAACCAGCTTATCAATATCCTCTTTCTCATAGGCCAGAATCTCCAGCTCCGGAATCTCACCGTTGGAGAAAATGTTTGCCATGGATACATACTGAGAAAGCTTAGACTTCAGATTCAGTCTGTCTCCCTCGCCGGTTACCAGCTCTACCTTACCCTGGCAGCTGTCGATTACCTTAAAGAATTTCTCAATGTCTGTGATGTTTTGTACCTTCATTTTACTTGCTCCTTTCTTCAGATCGCCCTGCTCCTCAGGGCGGGGATGCGTTTTCTTGTTTCCTCTTTACACCCCCTATTATATCCGGAATCCCTTTATTTGCAAGCATTTTCTAGCACTTTTTCAAAGTTTATGAAATTTTTCTCATTTTCGGAGAATCCGCTTCTCTGTTATCTCTATTTTGCCCTCTTTCAGCAGATGACCCACAGCTCTTTTAAACGCATTTTTACTAAGATGCAGCTCCCGCTCAATGATTTCCGGGGAAACTTTGTCATTAAATGGAAGAACCCCGTCGTATTCCTCAATAACCTGCAGCACAAATTCCGCGTCCTTTTCCATCTGCTTGGGAATCTTTTCCCGGACGCTTAGATCCAGCTTGCCGTCCTCCTTGACGCTCCGGACCCGGGCCTCCACCACCTGGCCCACAGCCAGGTTTCCAAAATACTCCTGCTTGTTGATGAGCCCGGAATATTGGTCGTCCACGGCCACAAAGGCCCCGAAATTGTCGCTGATCTCATAGATCCGTCCCTTTACCAGGTCGTCCTTCTCATAGGGGGCGTCTGTGCGCAGATAGTGGTAAACCTTCATGGTAGAGCAAAGCCTGCTGCTCTTGTCCACATACAGGGCTGCCAGTACCTGATCCCCCGGGCGCACCCGACAGGTCTGCTCCCGGAAGGGCAGCAACAAATCCTTTTCCAGTCCCCAGCTTAAGAAGGCCCCGATCTTTCCCACCTGGGCCACAGACAGCAGGGCCACCTGCCCCAGGGTCACCAGGGGCGTCTGGGTGGTGGAGATCAACCGGTCTTTAGAATCCCGGTACACAAAGACCTCCATCTCATCCCCCACACGGCTCTCCGGCGGCACCTGCTTTCCGGGAAGCAAGACCCGTTCCTGGGCATCCCGGTCTTCTGCCAGATACACGCCGAAATCCACCCGCTTTATGATGGTAAGCTTCTGCTTTTTTCCTAATTCAATCATATTTTTCGTTCCTTTCCTATCTGGAAGCAGCTTGGGAAAGCTCTGTCAGGCTCCTTCCTCCGTCCCTTCTGTATACGCCCCTTTCCCTCTCCTGGCATCTCAGGAATTACAACCTGCCGCTTCATCAAAACCGATTGCCTGCAAGCGCCTGTATTTCCGGGCTTCTATCGCTGAAATTCCACAGTGGCGTAGGGTTTTCCTGCCTCATCACACAGCGCAACCGTACAAATCCCCGACTCCAGTTTCACCTGGGGACAAATCCGATCTCCCAGCACCGCGGATTTTTTGTACTCCGCCCGCATCTGCCGGATGGAAAAACCCTGGGGCAGATAATCTTTTGCCATCTGTACATACTGCCCATTGTTCACATGGTGGTTGCTGTCCAGATGGGAAACATGGACCAGAAAGGATTCCTGGGGCCGGGCGTCCTCCGGCACCGGCACCTTCCGGGGCGCGTAGTCCATATCCAGCCGCTCCTCCAGGGTGTAGGCCTGCACCACATCCTCTGGCGCCTTCACCGGCCGCCCCCGCTCCGTGTCCACAAAGGCCCAGAGACTGTTGGCATAGGCCAGAAGCTCTCCCTCCCTGCTTCGCATGGCAAAATTGCGGGAGCCTGTGAAGCCGTTGAACTCATAGGGCCAGGTTTCTGTGGAAATCTCCTCGCACAGATCCGCGTATCGGTTCACCACAATCTGCCAGGAATTCAAAACCCAGACCCGGTTTCTCTGCTCCAGCTGCTTTAACCCTACACCCAGCCCCTCGGACTGGAAGGTGCTGCAATCCTGAAAGTAATTTAATATAGAAAGCAAAGTTATCTTTTTATCCTCCCCCGCCTCACTGTAACGGACGCGGCTTTGAAATGCGTACATAGTTCTGTCCTTTCTGTAAGCTCTTTCTTGTTGGCTTCCTTCTATTATAAAGGCGTCTCTGTGGATTCGCAAGGATAAAATGCTTGCGGAAAAGCTGTAAGCAATCAAACAGCATTCAAATAGATGGAAATTTTATTGTAAATGCCAGGGGTTTTCTGTATAATGAATTCGTAGCAGAGGCATGCAAAACCGCCTCTATCCTGGCAGAATCAGATCTTTCACGGAGGTTTTATGAGCTCTTTTACAGAACAGGCAGAGCTGGCGAAAAAGCTTTACTTTGAGAAGCTGGCAAAGGAAGAAAAAACAGGCTATCTGAGCCTGGAACAAATTACAAAACAGATCTGTGAACATGTGGAAAACCGGATTCTGCAGAACATCCAGAACGGCTATGTGGTAAAGCACAGCGGGTTCACCGGCACGGTTTTCAACAAGCCAGTGGAAGTTTACGATACCTTTGCCCCCCTGGAGCTTCACTTTACTTACAAGTCCAAGTATTCCATCAGCTATATTCCTCCGGGGGAAAGCGATCACTCGGACTTTTTTGTGGTGGGCCTTACTTCCATGCGGGAGGCCCGGGCTCTCATGGAAAACGTAGTGAGCAGGCTTCAGGAGGAAAAGATCCTTCTCAAGGGAAGGGACGCCTTTTTTCAAAAGCTGAACAGCTCCAAGAGCTTAGGGAATCTGGAGCTGCAGTTTCTCTATGAATTTGAATGAAACCCCAAAATAGGGATTCTAAGTGCCGTATGGGAGAGAGAAAATGGGAAGAAATAAAAAAGAAAGATTTCAGATTTTAAAAGAAATTGCAGAGTATCAGTTGAATGTACTCAATGAGGCGGAACAGATAAAAAAAGTTGAATGAAGAGTGCTTCCATGCAATGTAAGCGATAAACAGCAAATACGATTGAGGCAATGCAATACCTAAAACAGCAGGCTGTTACACAGGAATCAAAAAATCCCCATGCAGCAGCCCTAAATCTAATTTCTTTTCAAAAAGCTTAACCCGTCCGTTTAGCCGCGCCCATTCGCAAGATCGAAACCTCGAAAGGAATATCGGAACCTCCCCCTGGAATATTCTCCAAACTGGACAGCCTCCCTGGGACAGCGGTTCAGGCAGGACATGCACATGCAGCAGTCCTCCTTCACCCAAACCGGAATCCCCTCCTGGATCTCTATGGCATGGGCCGGGCACAGCTTTGCGCACAGGCCGCAGCCTGTACAGAGGTCCTGTTCTACCCAGTAGGGGGCTGTCTTTCGCATGGTTTCATTAAAGAGGGTGTATCCCTTGTAGCTGCGGTTGTGCCCGTCCTCCCCACGCAGAGTGTCAAATACGCCCTCTTCCCTGGCCTGTATCCGGGGAAGGATCTCCTCCAGCCGGATTTTGGCGGCACAAAGCTTTTCAAATGCGCTTTCCTCGGTCTCCAGAATCCTGTCCAGAACCGGAAAATTGTCCGGCATTTTAATGCCATACCCGCTCTTCAACGGCAGATATTCACTAAAATGCTCCAACGCGTCCCCAGTCACATTGCTGAAGGTACAGACCGCAAAGGTAAAGGCCTCTCCCGGGTCCACTCTTCTGGCAAATTCAATCATCATCTCCGGAGCTGCATAAGCGTAAATAGGAAATACAAAGCCCAGATTATCAGCGGTCGAAAAGTGAAAGGCCTCCGGATCTAAATCCACAATGCTTTTCGCCTCATCTCCCAGCCGCTTTGCAATGATTTTTGCCAATCCCTGAGAGTTTCCCGTACCGGAAAAATAAAATATCATGGTTACCGTTTCCTTTCTTTTCCAAATTTTTCATAAAAGGCTTTCCGCGACAGCAGATCCGAAAGGATCATGGCGGCCGTCATGGCAATGGATAAAAGGGAGAATAGGAACCACACAGCTTCATATCCCCCTGTCCGATCATAGATCAGAGCATTCAGCGGAGCCCCCACTCCGGCTCCCCAGAACAGCAGGGAGCTAAACAGTCCGTAAAGAGCCCCATAGTCCCTTTGCCCGAACAGCTTACTGGTAAGATACGTGGGCAGCATGACCTGCAGGGGAACCGTAGCCCCGAAAAGCAATGCCAGAAGAAGAATAGACCAGCCATCCCGGAAGAATGGCAGTCCCGCCATGGCTCCCAACGCCACAAGACCGCAGAACAAGGAGGTTTTCCCCACGCTGAACCGGTCAAAGAGGGCGCCTACACCAATCTTTGCAATTCCCGCTGTCAGCATCACCGCAGAGTAGGCTCTTGCGGCTCCTTCCGCCCCAGGGCCGCTCTCTGTCCAGTAGGCCACCAGGTGCTGCTGAGTGCCAAAGGTAATGATTCCAACCAGAAACAGGGCAAAGGCAAAAAGCCAGAAGGAAGGCATTCTGAAAGCTTCTCTTCGGGTAAATCCCACAGCTTCCGCCTGCTCCTCCCGGACATCCGCCGCTTTCCCATAAGGACTAATCCCCATTTCCGAAGGTTGCATCCGTATGAGGAACAGCGTTGTAGGCACCAGGATCGCCAGAATGGCGCAGGCCAGAACAAAATAGGCTCTTCGCCACCCCCACACTACGATCACTCTGGAAATTACAGGGGAAAACACAGCTGAAAAGAGGCCTGTCCCCATAAACGCAATCCCTGTCACAAGACCTCGCTTTTCATGAAACCAGTTATTTAGAAGAATCGCCACCGGCATACCACCGCAGAAGCTGATACAGATACCCGCCAAAACAGCGCCCCCATAAAAGAAGGGCAGAGTAGAGGCCGCCGCAAACAAAAGCATGGAGCAGGCGCCGCAGAGGGCTCCCGTAAGAATCAGCGCCTTGGGCGGAAACCGTTGATAGAGATCCCCGATTACCGGCATAATCAGCATGGATGTAACTGTAGCAAAGGTGGTATACATGGTGAACTCTGTCCGCCCCAGTCCCAGGGAGGCCGTAACCGGCTCCACAAACAGCGCTCCAAAATAGCTTAAAATCCCTGTGCTTGCAGCTGTCAAAAGCATGCAGGCCAGCACAATGACCCAGCCATAGAAAAATTTTGTCTTTTTCATTCTCTGTGGTCTCCAGCTGTCACAGTCCTATCAAACGGCTGCCACCAGCTCCTGTAAATTCAAAATCTTCTCTTTAATCCCCAGGCTTTGAGCAATTTCTGTACAAACCGGAGGCTTCACCCGCGCGTCCGCCAGAATATCATTCTCATAAAAAATATTGCGGCATCTGCCGTCGGCAATTACGTTTTTGTGGGCCATGACAGTGACCCGGTCAAAGTTCTCAGCCACGAACTCCATATCATGAGATATGGTGATAATGGCCTTTCCCTTGCTCTGAAGATAATCCATGACAATCTTCAGCTGGGCCCGTCCCCAATTATCCTGTCCCGCCGTAGGCTCGTCCAGAATCACATAGTCCGGGCCAACAGCCAAAACCACGGCCACCGTCAGGAATTTCCGAATGGGAAGGGGGATATCAAAGGGATGAGTATGGATAAAATCCCGGATTCCCGTAATATCCAGAGCCTCGTCCCGGCGGCGCACCACCTCCTCTTCAGGCAGCTTCCAGTAGCGCAGCACATACTCGATTTCCTTGGTCACGTCATCATTAAAGATCTGATCGTTGGGATTCTGGAACACATAGCCCACATGGGGCGCAATCTGCGCCGTGGTCTTGTCCTTTGTGTCAATACCGTCAATCAAAACCGATCCGCTGGTGGGCTTATAAATATTGTCCACAATCTTGACTGTGGTGGACTTTCCGGCTCCATTCTGACCGATAATGGCAACTCGTTCCCCCTTTTCAATGGTAAACGACACATGCTCCACTGCGGTTACAGGGCTTCCAGGGTAAGAAAAGCACAAATCCTTTACTTCTATGGCCATGGTCTAAACCTCCTTCTGTCGCCGGATCAATTCCACGGCTTCTTTTGGGTTAATGGGAATACTGCTCAGGGGTTTTCCGGCCTCCGCCATAGCAGAGAACAGCTGCACCACCTGAGGAATCTGCACGCCATGTTCCGGCAGAACCGGATTCGAGAGTACCTGCCGCGCAGGCCCCTGCATGATGATTTCTCCTCCTGCCATGGCAATGATCTCATCACAGTATTCCACCAGAAGATCCAGCTTGTGCTCTGCAATGACAACCGTCTTTCCCATCTCCTTCAGTCCTCTGATAATCTCAAACACATCCAGAGTACCTTCCGGATCCAGCTGACTGGTGGGTTCGTCAATCACCACAATGTCGGAATTCAGGACCAGTACAGAAGCAAAGGCTACTCTCTGGCACTGGCCTCCGGACAAGGCCAAAGGATGCTTTTGCAACAGCTGATCCACCTTTACCAGCCTGGCCATATTCAGAATGCGCTGGATCATCTCCTCCTGCTCCACACCCAGATTTTCCAGGCCCATGCCAATCTCCTCAAACACCGTCTCCTTGATGCCGCTGACCTGGGCAAAGGGATCCTGGAACACATATCCGATATGGACAGCCAGCTCCGACTCATCCCAGTCCTGCATCCTCTTTCCTTTGATCATCACATTTCCCTTGAGGGTTCCGCCGTAAAAATTGGGACAAAGTCCCATAAGCAGATTGCAGAAAGTAGTCTTGCCTCCCGCATTAGGTCCGATCACGCCGTAGCACTTGCCTGTTTCCAGTTTACAGTTCAGATGGCGGACAGCAGCCTTTTTTGTCAAGGGATACGCATATGATACATCTTGATATTCCACACATACACTCATGATGGTTCCTCCTATGGTCCATGCCCCGCCGCAAGCAACGGGGCGTCAAATTTGCGTCCTTTTGCTACAGGTACAGCTTCCCCAGCACACAGATGGCAATGCAGAGCAGAAAAACTGCAATGGTAACGGCTTTTTCCATGCCGGAAGCCGGTGCGATTTTGCGCATGGAGGTATGCTTTCCCCTGGCCGCAAATGCCCGGGCGTTCATGGCCAGAGTTTTATCCTCAATGCCAGTCATGGAACTGATGATAACAGGAAACAGTACCGGCAGCACAGACTTAACCTTGACTGCAAATCCACCCTCTGTCTCAATGCCTCTGGCCCTCTGGCTCTCCCGCACTGTACCCAGCTTCTCCTTAATAGATCCAATACAGGCAAAGGTGGACAGTACCATGAAGCTGGCTGTGGGGGACATGCCCAGGCGCTCCAGGTCACAGCACAGATCCCGCATTTCCGTGGTCAGGAAAAAGGCCATAAAAATTCCCAGAAATCCCTCAATCATAAATGTCATGTCCAGGCAGCTAATCACTGCCGAAACTGGAACCGGCTTGCCGAATATATGGAAGGCAACCGGACCCGGGTCTCCCATATGCACATAAAGGCGCACGCCGATTGTGAGAATGCAGCTCAGGGCAAACATAATTCCAATGGTTTTTATATACGTTTTAAAGGCCGGCGTGGTGGCTGCTATCAGGGTTGCCAGCACAAAAATCGGCAATCCTACCTGCCAGCGGAACACAATCATAGACGTGAAGCCCAGACAAAGCACGGTAATTAATTTGCACAGGGGATTAAAATCATACCACCAGTGGCCCTTTTTTTGATCATGACGAAAGCTGTCGATAAATTCCGCTTCATTCACGGCGATCTCCTCCTTACAGTTGTCCGGATTTTATACCGGCATCAGATTTAAAATTCATCTTCTTCCACACAGCTGTCCAAATGGATCTGCCGGCATCAGATATCCAGTTCATTTTCTTCTATTTTGATATCCGTCACATACTTTCCGTAGGGCAGTTTGATGAGAAAACGGTCGGGCAGAGCCTTAATCACCAGGAACACCACCAGCAGACATACAATTTTATCAATACAGTCAAAGCAAAGGGAGCTGATGGCCATTGCCAGATATTTGGGAACGCCTGCCTGGTACATGGGTATTCCCATCAGCACAGAGGCCATATTCCCCCAGAAATCACCACCCATGGCAAAGAAAATAATGGTTCCGCTGCACCATCCGCCGATAAAACCATAGATGGGCGTGGTCAGCAGCGTCTTCCAAAGCTTCTTGTAAATTCCCTTCTTGGCAAGAAGACCGGAAGCCAGGCCAAAGGCCATATTCAAAGGAGCCATGACGATCATAACCGGATTCTTAACCACGTTGACCAGGTTAGACAAAAGCCCTACGATCAGGCCTGGGATAGGGCCGCAGATTCCTCCTACCAGGATCGTGCCGATGGAATCCCCCAGGATCACGGTGGTAATGGGGTAAATCACATTATAGCAAACCATGTTGATCGCCACAGCCAGGGGGATGAGCAGCAATGTCATTTTGTCCATTTTACGTTCTTTCTTCATTACGATTCTCCTTCTCTTTTCCTATAATAGCCTGGGCGGACAGGTGGCAGCGCCCTCCCCGCTATAGTCTCACGCGTCTCTTTACCGGCAGTTTCCTGTGGCCTCCACTAGCATATCCATAAACCGGGGGGTATCCATGTCGTAAACCACCTCTACATTGGCCGGCAGCCCCAGGCTCCCTGTGTAATCGCAGATTGTGGCCCCGTCGAAAAATTTTCCGCTGGTCTCAATATCAACATGGAGCATCCGGCTCTCAATCACCAGCCCAGGATCAATGACTCCGGCCACGGCGCAGGCGTCGTGGATAGGCGTTACATCTTTCAGCGCCAGACGCTTCAGGCCCGCGTTATGGCGCTCCATGAAGAACCGAAGCAGGGAAGACACCATCTTTCCGGTATGGTTGTCAAGGTCCTCAATGCGCCCAATGGTATCCATTCCGCACATTACCCGGTAGGTCACATCATAGCCAAACATGGTAATGGGAATTCCGCTCTCAAACACAATCTTTGTCGCCTCCGGATCAACAAAGGTATTAAACTCCATAAAGGGACGGCTTAAGACAAACTCCGAGGTGCCTCCCATCATGGAAATGCGCTCAATCTTATGTATGAGATCCGGGAATGCACGGATCAATAAGCCTACGTTAGTCAGAGGACCGGTGGGAATCAAAGTGATTTTTTCCTCACTCTCCCGCAGGATCCTGGCCATCAGCTCCACTGCGCCTATATCTTCCACCTGTTTGGGATTCTCCCTGGGGAAATCAAAGCCGTCCAGACCGGTCACACCGTGCACGGCAGCGCCGGTAATCTTGCTCTGCTCCTGATTTTCCTCCTCTGTCTGCATATGACGGCGGGCTGCCAACAGACGCTCTATGGTTTCCTTATGGGTGCGGACAATCCCGTCATGGGCTCCCCTGGCAACAGGCACCTCATCTGCGCCAATGTAATGGAGTACATTCAGGGCATTGCGCGTCGTATTTTCCACCCCATTGTTCCCGGCCACAGTAGTGACTGCCCGAATATCCAACCTACCGCTTCCATAGGCCAGAACCAGGGCCATCATATCGTCATGGCCAGGATCACAGTCGATGATTACAGGAATCTTCTTCATTTCATACCCTCCCTTGTGTTCTGTGTGAGTCCGGATGTCCTGCATCCCGGTTCCACAAATGAATGGGACATCCATATAGCTTCGTCATTTTGTCTAAGAAAATTATTTTACTAAACGATTGTATTTATGCTTAAATCATAGTAAACTTATTTAGTAAAATTGTTTTCTACGGAAATTTTACAGCCGAAATATGCTTTTGTCAATTACATATTTAGATTTGTATAAATTTTGTCTAAAAATAACAAAAAAACTATGATAAAATAGAAAAAGAAAGCTTCAAAAACCTTTTTTCATTGGGAGGTATGCACAACATGACCATCAAAGACATTGCCCAGGCCGCTGGTGTATCCACAGCAACCGTATCTCGCATTATGAATCACAAAGACAACAATATCAGCCAGGAGACCCGGGAACGGGTGCTTCAGATCATTCAGGAGAACGGTTATACTCCCTACTCCAAAATCCGCGACCGGCTGCTTGCCGGAAACAAGACCATTGGTTTGGCTATTCCCACGCTGAACTCCTTCTTCTACTCCTCTTTCGCATCCTGTTCTCAGCAGTTTGCCCGTGACAACGGTTATACCCTTCTGCTTTCTATTACAAACGGTACTGCAGAGGGCGAAGCAGGGGCTTTAGACAGCTTCCGCAGCAGCAAGACAGAGGGAATCCTTTTTTTTCCGGGAAGCAGAGAAGGGCTCCAGGCCCTGGAAGAAATGCATGCCGAAAACTATTGTGCCGTAGTTCTGGATCATGTTGCACCCACAGCCGTTTTCCCCCAGGTCTACCGGGATATGCGAAGGATTGCCAAGCATGGTACAAAGCTGCTCCTGGAGGATTGCCGAAGCGTAGCCCTGGCTCTTCGCAGAGACTGTGGCAGTATCGCGGACGAGACCATCCGATCTGGTTATAAGGACGCTCTTCTGGAAGCCAACGTAACCTTGAATCCTGGTCTGGAGGTGCATCCGGGAGCCGACTTTGATCAGGTTTTTGACGCACTGATTGAGGAGGGAATCGACGGGATTGTCTGTCAGGATGCGGAAACAGCCGGGTTTATCTATGCTGCGGCAGCCAAAAAAAATATTAAGATTCCAGAGGATCTGTCTGTAAATGCACTGGAGGACGCCCCCCTGTCTCAACAGCTTACGCCTCCTCTGAGTACAGGCTCTGTAAGCCCCAAGGCTATGGCCAGCGCAGCCATGGAGGCTCTTTTCACACAGCTTGAGGGAAAGCCCTGGAAGTTTACGGCAAAGATGATTTTCAGCACTGCGCAGCTGCGGGGAAGTATGGCTACAAAGCAGAGCTATTCTTCCCGCATCATCGTCCTGGGCAGTATGAACATGGATGTTATCCTTCACGTCCCCCATCTTCCCCAGTCAGGAGAAACGCTGATGACTTCCAAGCTTACCGCCTTGCCTGGAGGAAAGGGAGCCAATCAGGCTCTGGCCGTAAGCCGCCTGGGGGGAAACTCCTATATGATCGGCTGCCTTGGAAACGACCGATATGGCCGTCAGATTTCCGAGGAGCTTTCTTCCGCCCATGTAGACACAGCCGGAGTAACCCTCACTGCGGATCTTCCCACAGGCACCGCCTACATCCATGTATGCCCGGACGGCGACAGCACCATTCTGGTCCACAGCGGTGCCAATGCCCTTGTTGGCAAAAACTATGTCCGCCACCACAGCGTTTTGCTCCGCAGCGCAAAATACTGCCTGATCCAAATGGAGATTCCCTTTGAAGGCGTACAGCAAGCCCTTTACTATTGTAAAAAATATCATGTTGACGCCATCTTAAAGCCATCTCCGGTCTGCCCGCTTCCGGATGAACTGCTGGATGGCCTTTTCATGCTGATTCCCAACGAAAATGAGGCCGCTTTTCTCTGTCCCGGAAAAAATACGCCTCAGGAGCAGGCCCAGTACCTTATAAGCAAAGGGGTTCAGAATGTTATCATTACCCTAGGTTCCTCCGGCTGCCTTTGGTCCTGTTCTGGCTTAATCAGAAACTTTTCGGCCCATCCCTATCCCTGCGTGGATTCCACCGGAGCCAGCGATATCTTCATCAGCTGTCTCGCCGTCATGCTTTCGGAAAGAAACAGCATCGAGCATTCCATAATCGCCGCAAGCTGGGCAGCCTCCTATTCCGTGAGCCGCATGGGGGTTCAGAACTCCATTCCCAGCCGCGATCTGTTGGACGAAATGATTGCAAAAGAAATTCCCCCGGAGGGCATGGGAGAGTATACGGTATCATGAAAAACGAATATACAAATAAAACTCTCTGCATTGCCCTGAAAACAGCCTGGCAGGAAGTTTTGTATATTATCCCGTTTCCACTCAAGTCGATATTTAATGATAGAGAGGGATCCTCCGATGAGGACAAGGGAATATGATATGGCAGGCATAAAAGAAGTAAGCAAGTCTCCCTCAGCCCCTGCTTCTGCAGACGCTGAGGTCCAGGCTGACAAACTAAATGCAAGAGTGGAGGCAGAGGTTCAGGCCGCCAAATTAAATATAAAAACAGAGGCCGGACGCATCCTCATGGAGGGAGCCTCCAAACAGATGGAAAAGACCAGAGAGCAGTTGGCCCAGGCTCAGGAGGAGGAGCAGGCCAAGGTCCAGGAAGACGTCCGAAGCACAGAACCTCAGGATACAGCCAGACTTTCCCGGCAGAGCCGATGGTTTGGCGTGGAGGGAAAGCGTCTGGATCCTGAATATCTGAAATGGGTGCTGGAGATGGAGCAGGAGCTGTGGGAAAGCTTTCTGTACTGGACCCCAGCGCCTGGGCAGAACCTGGCCAGTCAGCTGGCCAAGCTTTCCAGCATGTATCTGTCCCTTCTGGAACAAATTCTCATTCACACCATGGGCGCTGCCCAGACGGAACAAATCGGCCGGCTGGATACCGTGCTGGCCCAGAAGCTGAATCTTTTACTGGAGAAAAATTTTAAGGGGTTAGAGGGTTTATTTGAGGAGACCGGGCAGACCAAGGCCCTGCAGAATCTAAGGGCAAACCTCTACCGGCAGACTACGGGAGCGTCTATTTCTCCCAGAAATGCGGACCAGTTTTTTTCCAGGGGCAAAACCTATAGTTCGGGACCTAGTCCCTATTCCCGGACTGCACCGGGACGGGGCGAAGCTGGCTCTCAGACCGCCTTCCAGGCAGAGGAGGGCGTCTTCTACAAGCGCTCCCAAAAAGGAAATATTCAGGTCAACCAGACCTACAATGCCCAGAGAAAATCCAGCGATCTGGACATCAGCGCCCGGAAAAAGGCCCTGAACAGCGCAAGAGGAGGCGATTTAGCTGCCGGCAAAGCGCTGGTAAACGCCAATCGGTTCGCCCTCCATCTTCGGGGCCGGGGGAATCTCCTGCAAAGTCCGGAGCTGCCGGCCAAAAATGACGAGCTGCAAGGTTTTCTCTGCGCCATTACCTTTATGAAGGGCCAGGTGTATGCGGCATCCGCCGGGCGGAATTCCTCTGTGGAAACGCCCCTGAGAAACGCCATCAATCAGATGATTGATCATTCTCTGCGCCCAAGGGACGCCTCCGATGTATATTATCACATGGTGGGTGTGTACGAAAAAACGAAGAATCCCCAGAAAACCATAGAGGACGGCTTTGCCTATGCCTACAGCCATTTTTCTGAAAAGAAGGAGCAAAGTGCAGGTGGGAGCAGCAAATCCGCCTATGCCCGGCAGGCCGGATTCTTCCATCCCCTGCAGCAGGGCCAGCCCCTGGAGGCAGATCTCCAGAGGGGCCTCAGGCTCATTGAGGGAAACTGGAAAGAATTCCTGAAGTCTATTGGAGAGGAAGAAAACCGGCGCTTTTCCCTGAACCTGCAGCGCTACAGCCCCTGGGCCAGCCAGCTGGTTCCCGGAAAGCAAAAGAAGACCGGCAACGAAAAAATCGTGTTTCGGGCAGCTGTCATTCTCTTTGCTGTGGTTGTGGGCGTGCTCTGCCTGCGGTTTTTCCTGGGGGGATAAGAAACAGGACCTGGGATTATTCCTTTCTCTTGAGCCTTGCCTGCTCCTCCTCCCGCTTCCTGCAGGTAGACTCCCAGCTGGGGATCTTGGCAAGCTCCTCCGCAAAGCTCTTCAGCTCCGTGGGTACATCAATATTCTGAGGACAGACGGACGCACATTTTCCGCAGCCCACACAGGCCGAGGGTCGTTTTTCCTCAGGCAGCGCTTCTATCCGCATGCCCACATTGATAGCCGGCGCAAAGCGAAGCTCATTGTATACGGACAACAGAACCGGAATATTCAGCTCCTGGGGACAGCCGTCACAGCAATAACGGCAGCCTGTGCAGGGAATGGAGTTTTTCATTCCCTCCGCAATCTGCAGCAACGTCTCCCTCTCCTTTTCCTGCAGGCTTCCCGCCTCCTCAAAGGTTTTCACATTTTCCTTCATCTGCTCCATATTGGACATGCCGCTCAGGATCATCCGCACATTGGGCAGTTCCTGCAAAAACCGAAAACCCCAGGACGCCATGCTTTCTCCTGGCCGAAGCTTCCCGAGAGCCTGGCTCTCCTTTTCCGGCAGAGCGGCCAGCTTCCCGCCCCGCAGAGGCTCCATCACCCAGACGCCCAGGCCCCGTTCAGTCAGCAGATCATATTTTTCCTTTCCCCGCTGCAGGGTCCAGTCCATATAATTCAGCTGAATCTGGCAAAACTCCATTTCTTCCCCATATTGGTCCAGGAATCCGGTCAGACACTCCATCTCCCCGTGACTGGAAAATCCCAGATGCCGGATCCTTCCCTGCTTTCTCTGCTGGATAAAATAGTCCACAATGCCCCACCTGGGATCCAGATAGGTCTGGATGGAATTCTCACATATATTGTGCAGCAGATAGAAATCAAAATATTCCACGCCGCACTTTTTCAGCTGATCCTCAAAAACCTCCGCCGGGTTATAGCTGCTGCTGATCTGATGGCCCGGATATTTTGTAGCCAGATAATAGGACTCCCTGGGATGCCGGGATAAAGCCCTTCCCAGAATCAGCTCTGAGGTGCCTCCATGATAAGGATAGGCCGTGTCAAAATAATTTACGCCGTGCTCTATGGCATAATCCACCATGTCCTGCACCATAGCCTCGTCCACCGGAGCATCCGCCTCCTGAGATACCAGGGGCAGACGCATAGCGCCAAAGCCCAGTCCTGACAGCTGAAGTCCCTGAAATTCCTTGTAATACATGTTGCTTCCTCCTTCACTTAAATTCATAATATCTTTTTGTGTATTTTCCGATTCCCACTATTTTGGTTATCCCATACATCTCTATTTTATCTCTTATCTTAACATACTTCCGGCATACTATCCAGCATCTCTACAAAAATCTGCAGCTAAAAACAGCGTTTACACAGCAGCCAGTCCAGCACAAACTTCTGCCGGATTCCATTGTAGGATAATTCCCGCTCCAGCGCCGCCTCGCCACACACTGTCCAGGCCACCTGGTAATACTCTATTATCCCTAAAAAAGAACGCCTCCAGGTTTCATCCCTGAAAGCGCTCTTTGTTGTTAAAAGACTGTTTTCACACTCCATGAGCTATTAAAAAAGCTTAGCCTCCTGGCTCATGGCCCTTAAATTCTCCGGCGGCGTATCCCTGGGCACCTCACAGCCGGGACTTAAAATATGGCCTGGAGGCAAATGGGGCCATTTCCCGCACCGCTGCCCTTATCTCCTCCTCTGTACCATTTTTCAGCACCGCTACCGGATCCACATTGCCTTTCACTGCCAGCTTTCCACCTGTCAGCGCAAAGGCCTCCTTTACATCCACTTTATAGTCTACATTCACCACATCCACACCCAGTTTTTCCACATAGGGCAGAATATGCCTGCTGTATCCACAGATGTGGTATTTCAGCTTTGCAGAGGTTTTTTCCCGAATCCCTTCCACGACCCGTTTGGTCCAGGGATAAATCTGTTCTCCATAAACCTGGGCAGAAACCAAGGATGCCATGGCGTCTCCAATGCCGATAATATCTGCTCCGGCCCGTGCCTGTTCCACAGCAAACTCGATTTCAAATTCCGTCACCAGCTCCAAAAGCTCCCGGACAAACGCATCCTCCTCCAGCACATCCACCAAAAAGGTGTCCATCTGGCACAGAACCCCGCAGCTTTGAAAGGGCGCCTCAATCCAGCCAGACACCGCACGTTCCTGACCGCATCGTTCCTTTAGATACCGGACTCCCTCAATCTTGTCTATCAGCCTCTCACTGCTGGTAATCTCCGGTTTTTTCATGGAAAAGCTTTTCTTATCCACAACTGCTCTCTGCTTTAACACCGGAAGGTCATCCTCTGGATATTCCAGCGCCGCCCCGAAGGCCGACGCCTCCCGGTAAGCGTCGGAATCCATGGTTACCACATCCAGATCAAAGGCCTCCGCTGTCCTGATCTGGGCCTCTCCCAGTTTCCTGTAATCTGTGGCAAACTGGCTGTAGGGAATCCCTGCATATTTTGCGGAAAATGCCATGACAAAGGGCCAAAATGGCACATGATCCCGCTCCCTTCCTTCTATAGCCGCCAAAACCCGTTCTCTGCCATTCATTTTGAATCCTCCGTTTTCCTTCTTTTATCCAGACAGCCTCCACAGCAAGCTTACCTGTCGCTATGGACCAGGGGGGCTTGGCCCCCCTCAGACAACCATTCTGTCCGCAGGGATCACACATTATGGCAAAAAGCGACCTGGCTCTGCCCGCAGTGCATTTATATACCGCACAAAGCCCTCTGCGTATTTCTTTTTGCACTGATATCCCCGGAATTTGGCGCTTGTCCGTATCATATCCAGGATATCCAGATCATCGTGTTCCCTAATCCACACCGTCTGGCTTTCATGCTTCCCCATCATGGCCAGCTTCAGCTCCAGCGTTTCCGTAATATCCACAAACTCTGAAGGCACAAAATTAATCCCTGTATAGGGTTCCATAAAATAGATCTGGGGCACCCCTTCCATGGCTGGCACATCCATAGCATAATGGGGAACAGAAACCAGAAAGCTGGCGTCTATGACCAATTTTGACACTGCCGCATGGTCCAGGTGATAGTCATCCGGAGTATGCGTGATGATCAGATCCGGCTCTTCCCGCCGGATTGCCTCTGTGAAGCGCTTCACATTCTCCTCTGTATAGAAGATCCCGGCATCCGGAAATCCCAGTGAGATTACCTTTGCCCCGATTACCGCTCCTGCCAGCTGTGCCTCCCGGCAGCGTACAGGCCCCAGCTCTTCGGGCATGATTTCCTTATGTCCTTTGTCTCCCGTGCAGACATGCATGATGCTTACCCTATGCCCCTGCCGGGCATACTTTGCCAAAGTTCCCCCACAGCTGATTTCCGCATCATCCGGATGCGCGCATACCACCAATACTTTCATACCAATTTTCTTCTTTTCCCAGACAGGCTGCTCCAATAATCCCAGCATCATTTCCCAGGCTTGCAATCACCACCGGGGGAATCTCTTCCTGTTCACCCAACTCCTTTTGCAGTCGTTTGTGCAATTCATCTGCAAGTCCCTGGCCTCTGTTACTAATTCCGCCTCCAATAATCACGCAATCCGGATCCCACACCCGGATTCCATTGGCAATCCCCGCCGTCAAATACCGGTAATACCGTAAGACAGCCTCACATGCCGCCTGATCTCCCCTATCTGCCTCATGAAAAATCAGCTTTCCATCCAGCTTACCTTCAGATTTTAGAACCGGCCAGAGACTGCTGGCTAAATCATTTTTCATGGAATCTTCACAGATATGGATCAGGCCGCTGGCAGAAGCGTAGGCCTCAAAGCATCCCCTTCTGCCGCAGGTACAAAGATAACCGTCCATCTCAATCACCATATGGCCTAATTCCGCCCCCATGCCTCTGCTGCCTGCAAATATCTGGCCGTCCTTCAAGATCCCTGTCCCCACTCCTGTTCCCAGGGTAAACATCAGGATATTATCCATTCCCACTCCTGCTCCGGCCAGCATTTCTCCATAGACAGCCACATTGGCGTCATTCTCCAGATAGATCTTCTTTCCCGTAAGTCCCTCCATAGTTGCCTTCAGCGGAAACCCGTCCAGCCTGAGATTGTTGCACAGACGGATTTCCTTTGCTTCTCCGCAGACCGCGCCAGGCACGCCGATACCTATGCTGTGTATTTGCCCCATATCCACATGGCATTCCCGGGCCGCAGAGCAGACGGCGGTTGTCATCAGATGGGCTATTTTCATAGGGTCGCCCTTCCCCTGTACCGGCAAGGCGCACCGGCCCACTATTTTGTATTTCTGATTCACAATTCCTGCAGCAATGTGGGTGCCGCCCAAATCGATTCCGCAAAAGTATTCCATCCTCTTTCCTCTCCTGACAAACATCCCATCCTCTATGCAGATCTGATTTTCCCCTTCTCTGACAGCCCCCTGATCCGGATTGATCCCTGGTTATCCCTTTACAGCGCCGGAAGAAATGCCTTTGATAAACAGCTTCTGGCAGGAAAAGAATACAATAAATATGGGGATTGTGGAAATAAACGAGAGCGCAAACTGATAAGAATACCTGGCCAGCATGCTGCTGACAGTCACCTTCTGAATACCGATGGCTAAAGTAGTCAATGACTGTGAGTTCAGCATAATGGACTGCCACAGGAAGTCGTTCCAGACTCCCAGAAAGGTAAATATAAACAATGCGCCAAAAGCAGGCAGGGAAAGCGGTATCACAATCCGGATAAACTTATAAAACTCTCCGCATCCATCCAACTCTGCGGCCTCCAGCAGCTCATCTGGTATGTCCTTCATAAACTGCCTGCACAAAAAGATGCCAAAGGGAGGCGCTACAGAAGTCAGAATGGTCCCGATCATGGTATTATTCAAGTGTAGTGTCTTGGCCACCAAAAAATTAGGTACCAGAAGCATGGTCTGGGGGAGCGCCATAGTAGCCAGCACCACCCCGAACAGCAGGCTCAAAATCCGGGGCTTAAACTTGGCAAAGCTGTAACCAGCCATAGCCGCTACAATCATTACATAGAAGGGGAAGGCACAGACGAAAAGTG
This sequence comes from Lachnospiraceae bacterium, assembly GCA_022796795.1. Taxonomy (GTDB): domain Bacteria; phylum Bacillota; class Clostridia; order Lachnospirales; family Lachnospiraceae; genus RGIG4284. Next base: position 48,172 of record JAAWJI010000018.1, read on the forward strand.
CCAAAATCAGCAAACCCATGGAAATGATTGAGGTCTTTCCCGTAACCATTCCCAACTTCTGTTTCCTTTTACCCATCCTCTCCGCCTCGATTCACAAATTTTAGCTGCAGCGCCACAAAAACAGATGTAATTACAAACAGGATCGTACCAAGTGCCGAAGCATATCCAAACTTTCCGGAAATAAAGGCGCTTTGATAAAGCTGTAAAAGAATTGATGAGGTGGCATGATAAGGCCCGCCGCTGGTAAGCAGATAGGGATATGCAAAAATCTGCAGCACCGCTATCATGGAGGTAATCAGGATATAAACTGTGGTTGGTTTTAACAGCGGCAATGTAATCTTCCTGAAAATCTGTCCCTGGGTGGCTCCATCCACTGCCGCCGCCTCTATGTACTCCATGGGAATATTTCCCATGGCAGCTACATAGAGAATAATCGGTTGTCCCACAGAGCCCACAATTACCATAATGGACATCAATGGAATGGAAAACAAAGGTTCGTCAAAAAATGACGGGCTCCTCAATCCTGCACTGTTTATGATCCACGGCACAATTCCAGCTGTGCTTGAGAACAGGAAACGCCAGATCGTAGCAATTACCACCGAGCATACCAACGCCGGCATATAGAACACGCTTTTTGTAACCGCATTGAAAGCGTTGCCCCTATTTTGAAGGATTTTCGCTACCCACAGAGAAAACAGGATCGTACACGGAACAATAATAATCAGATAAAAAATATTTGCCCGAAGACTGATCCAAAATTTGTCATCCGTAAAAATCCCAGCGTAATTTTTTAATCCGATAAACTTCGCTCCCTTCAGGGAGTAATCGGTGAAGGACGCTCCGATCCCAAATACAAAGGGAAACAGCTTAAATACCAGGAAAAATACCAGCCACGGTATGAGAAGCAGGTACGCAAACCTTAGTTTTCTTCGTTCTCTTCTGCTCTTCGTTTTTTCTTTTTGCGTTTTTATCATAAACTTTCACTCCAGCGAATACAGATCTCCAAAAGGATACAGCCTGTTATCTGTCAATTTTCAGCCTCTTCCTGTGTTGTCTGAATCAGTTCTGTTCCTTCCGTCTCCAGAGTAGCCAGCACATCCTCTCCACTCTTCTGTCCCGTATAGAATAACTGCATCTGAGGGTAAAACAGCTCTCTCCAGCCAGACCACCATGCTTCCAGAATACCAAGCTCTGTCGTAGCATAATTTGCATTATTCTCATCCGCCCGTTCCTTAAGCACGGACAGCTTTTCATCCTCAAGTTTAACCTGAGCGCTGGACAATACAGGGGAAAGCCCCACATTAGCTGCCATCTGCTCGCTGTAATAGGGATCTGAGGCAAACGCGCGTACTACTTCTTTTGCTGCTGCGATTCGGTTCGCATCTCCATCATTGGTGAATACGCAAAATCCCTGTGTACCGTAAGTAGCGGATACTGGCTCCGTATCTCCCATGGGCGACGGATACATATAGATATCCATATCAAAGGTGGAATCAATATCTCCATTGCGGATCATGGTATGTCTTCCAATAATTCCGCCTGCGCCTGCGTCTGCAAACATGACCAAAGACTTTCCCGCCCAGAACGCTTCCGTATAATCCGTTGTTGTTGCCGCGCCATCCGGAATATATCCCTTATCTACCAGTGTTTTTATAAATTCCATAGCCTTCTGATTTTCCGGAGAGTTAATCACAATGGAATTTCCGTCGTCGCTTACAATTTTCCCTCCTGCAGTCATAAACAGAGAATAGTAGGCTGCATCTCCAGTAGGCCCGCCTGCCCAGAGCTGTGTCATATAATATCCCTTTTCCTTACAGATGGCTGCGATTTCCAGGAAATCATCATAGGACCAGTGGGTCTTGTCTTCTGGCAGCATATCCGCCACGCCGATTTCCCTGGCCAAGTCCATATTTACAGTCACCACATAACAGTTGTTGGAAGCTACCGGAATATAATAGGTCTTCCCGTCAACCTCTCCCTCTTTCAGATAGTTTCCTCTGTATTCTGGGGAAAGATCCGCCGCAAGGTCAGAAAGATCCGCTGTCAACCCTGCGTTAATGGCGGGATTGATCCGGGACTGCACATCCCAGAACACATCTGGGGTTGCTCCGGTAGCCATGGCCACTGTAATCTTCTCCAAAATTCCAGACTCCGCATATTCCTCCATAACAACTTCAATTTCCGGATGCACTTCGTGTATGGCATCTGTCCACCTCTGCACAAAATCTTTAGAAACATTTGTGGGCGCGCTGGAAGGATACCACACCACCACCTTTGTGGGTTGAATCCCGCCCTCCTCCTGTCCTGTCTCCCCCTCTGCATTGGCCGCCGGAACCGATGACGTCTCTGCACCTGCTTTCCCGTCTTCCTTGGAACCGCATGCCCATATCCCCGTAAACACCAATGCAAGAGTAAGCATTAATACGATCATCTTCTTCCTTGTCTTTCCCATGTTTTCCTCCTTTTTGCCCGTCTTTTTGGGCCATCCTGGCACACCCCTTTGGTGTTTCCCCTACAATCTCGCGCTATCATGGCAGATTGGGAAATTTTTCCCCGGCTTTGCCCCTCTCCCAGATATTTTGTTTATAAGCTACCCATATACTAAGGCCTCAAGCTTTGCAGATGTCCCGGGAAACCCGGACTTTCAACCGAAACGCCCCTGGCTTCTGGCCTGTGCTGCAATTCTCTTCCATTTCCCTCCATATCCAGCAGCTCTTCCTCAAGCTCTTCCACACATCCGATCCGCCCCTCCAGGAAATCTTCTACCCGTTTGGCACAGCTTTCCAGACGCAACATGAGCCCGCCAAAACGCAGCTCCCAGGTCTCATAACCATACGCTTTATTCTCCTTCATCCAAGTAATCCGCAGCGCTTCCTGGAAAGATACGACCCTCTGCGTCGTTTTTCGGCAATCCTCTCCACAGCGTCTGAGCTCCGGACGGTTTCCTGTCTGATAGGCTCTCCTGAGCCTGACTCCCAACTCATATTTGATACTCAATACATCGCACAGCTTTTTTACGGCGTCAAAGAGATGCCCCCATTCCCCATGGGAAACCCAGGGTGACAATTTCCCGGAAATCTCCTCAAATTTGCCGCCTTCTCCATCCACTACCGTAGAATCATAAAACCCCAGAAACGGATCCGCAAAAAACATATATTTCTCTGGATTTTTTAGCCTCCCTGTATCACATCCGATCTTACCTGGCAGATCCAGCAGCTTAAAAGCCTCATAGGGTACGCCAAACTGCTCTTCAAAGCGTTTTGCCACTAAATTCATGTCATAATTTCCCCTGGCCAGCTCCGCCGCATGGAAGATTGCAGGAAGCGCCGAAAACACAGGACAAACACAGCCGTCATTCCCCCACATGGTCAGGATAATATTCTCCACCTGATATTTCTCACAGAGAGGAAAGGTAAAATGATCCACGATCTCAGCCATATAATTTCTGGGTGTAAACCCAGACCATGTCCACCCTCCGCTTGCAAACCATAACTCGTTGCGCAGCTTCTTATGGGCCTTAAACATTTCATGATAGTGGATCTCGTTCTTTTCCCGATAATCATAATAGTCCCAGTAAATCACTCCCACATCTTCAGGAATTTCATCCGGTACATGCTCCCCCACAACGGGAGCTTCACACTGATATTTTCCATCATTATAAGAGCGGAACAGCATATCCCCCCACATGAGCACCTGGAATCCATGGGCCATGGCGATTTCACGTACCTTATGCAGATGACGCACAAAGATCCCGTGCTGGTTCTCATAACCTTGAATCCGCAGATACTTCCCAAGTCCCACCATAAATGCCTCATCCAGTCCAATATTCACAAGACGGGTGGAATAACATTTCTCCAGGGTGGCAAACATATGGTCAATCAGCTCATAGGTCCTTTCATCCTCTGCCAGCAAAATATCATTGCAATCCGTAATTTTTTCGTAAACGGGCCAGTGTACTATAGCATTTAAATGGGCCAATGTCTGGATACAGGGAATCAGCTCAATATCATTTTCTCCCGCAAACCGGTCTATCTCTTTTAGCTCCTCCTGAGAGTACCTGCCGCGCATATAGCCAAAGTAGGGCTGATTATCCACCTCATAGGTATCTTCTGTATACAGCATCAGAGTTGTATATCCCATTTTTTTAATCATGCGGATAAAGACTTTCAACATTGCTACACTTTTAACAGCATTTCTGGAACAGTCAAGCATGATTCCCAGCCGTTTGAACCGTAAAACTTCCTCCTTTTTATCCATTTTCATCCATTCTCCCCCATTTTCATCCTTTCATTTCTTTCCCATGCCCAGACAGTAGCAGGTGTCTCTTTCAAAAGATGGAACGTTTCTCATTCTTTGCGTGCACGGTCACGCATTTAATAAAATTAATATACTATATGTTTTCTGTTTTTTCAATATTATTATTCATTTTTACTGCTTATTATATATTATTATTTATTTTTTTATATTATTTTCAACTTCGCGCGCAATTTTCTATTCATTTCCAATGTGCACTTTTCCGTTTTCCGCAACTTTGTGCACGCATAGAAGCACGCACTATTCCAAAAAAAGAAAGGCCTAGTTTCCCCTCTCTTTTCAACTTCTCACAAACAAAAGACGCGTGCACTCCCTGATGCACGCGCTCCTCATCCCATTCTATTCTCATAAATCCGTATCTGATTCTTGATTAACGGTATATTTCCATATTCCCCTGAGATCAGATATTGAATCACCTGATTCACAGCCTCATACCCCTGGCTCCAGGGCTGCTGGTCAATAACAGCTTCAATCCGTCCCAGCTGCACCTGCCTTTGGACATCCGGAGTCATATCGCAACACACAATATGGACGTCCTCTCTCCCGGCCTCCTCCAAAGCCCTTAAAACTCCTGCAGATTCTAAGGAGCCCACAAACATAGCCTGAATATCCGGGTTACTCTTTAAAAATTCCACCATCTTCTGATAGACAATCATATCCTCATCCTGGGATTCCAGAATCCCCGCCAGCTTGATCTGCGGATACCGCTCCTCCGCCATTTTCCGGAACCCCCGAATCCGATCCCGATGCTCCAAAACAGACAGAGAACCGGTAACAATCAGCACATTTGCCTTCTTATTGCACAGCAGCCCAATGAGGCCGCAGGCAATTTCTCCACATTCAATCACATTTACGCCAATAAAAGCAATTCGTTTTGAAAAAGAGATATCTGTATTAACCGTAAACACCCCAATCCCTTTTTCCATATATTCATCAATCTTTGCTGCAATCCGCAAATCATCCACAGCATTCAGAATCAGGCAGTCAACTTCCCCCTGCAGCTCCTCCATCAAGCGCAGCTGCTCTGCCACATCATAGCCCTTCATCTGCCGAAGGACAGCCTCAATGGCATATGCAGAACTGTCCCGCAGGGCATCTTGAATCCCCCGGATCATCTCGTCAAAAAAAACATTATCTATAGAGCAAAGGATAATTCCTATCTTCCTCTGCTTTTTTCGTGACGCCAGGGCCTGCCCCAGCGTATTGTGTTTATAGCCCAGCTCCTCAATTTTCTCCTGTACCAGTTTTCTGGTTTCCTCGCTGACTCTGCCCCTGTTGTGAAGCACCCGGTCAACAGTGCCCCTGGATACACCACAGGCCTCCGCCACCATATTTAAAGTAACCTGCATCGCATTTCCTCTTTCTTGCGATATGACACAATATCCTGCCGCTTATATTCTACCGGAAAATGAGCCGCTTCCAAATCCTCCTTAGATTTATCTAAACGATATTGAGCATAGTCTTTTTTGCACAGATGTAGATTCAGGTAATCATGATCCCCTCTCTTAGTACTATTTCATCATCATCCTTCCAATATTTGATTTTATTATAGCAATTCTCCCCAATTTCTTCAATGTGATAATTTCTTCTCTATTTTCTCCTCCAGCTCCTCCCCCCACTGCTCCATCTTCTCCTCATATCGTTCCTCTAGCTGCCGGAGCTGTTCCTCTATGTCAGGGGAAAACTGATCCGAGTCCATATTCCCCATCACTGCATGGATAAATTCCTCATTGAGGCAGAGCCTCCATGCGCCGTCTCTCTTCTCGGCCCTAAGCTGCACCTCGCTGGACACGCTATCCTCCTGCTGAAGCTCATCCATGTAACCGGACAGCTCCCCTATATCAAACCGGGATACCCGGGAAACTGCCGTGATCAGCTCCCCAATCCCTGTTCCCTGACTCTCCGTCATGTGCTCCATCAGATGAAGTACATAGTATCCCATCAAATCTGTAAAATCCGCGTTGGTAATCCTGAGAGACACCTTGGCCTCCTCCCCCGAAATTTCTGTATCCACAATCTCCCAAGAAAACTTTTCCATTATGTTTTCCGCAAACTCCCGGTTTGCCTTATATCGCTTTCCATGGAAAAGCCCTGGCTGCTGTAGCTCCCGGAACATCTGGTATTCTCTCTCCAGAGGAATCCCCAGCCAATTTCTTTTGGTACACACATAGTTGTCCGTATAATGGTTAAACACCTGAAAATCTAACTTCTGCAACGCCTCCATGGCAAGCCCGGCCGCTTCCTCTGGTGTTTGCGCCTCCACTGGCTGCTCTTTCTGGCAGCCAACACAAAAAACTGCTATTATACCGAACATCAACAGTATAAGAGAAACTTTTTTATTTCTTTTGCTGTGCATTGCTTTCTCCCTTCCATCTTTTTTCTTTATCCTACTCCCGGATCCTATCAGATGCAACCGGGGAGGCAGGAATCGACGGCGGCAATGCAAAAAACGACGGTTCCGAAAACAGTACAGAAAACAGGAACCATCCATCCTGGCACTTAAGGCTGCTGGTCCCCTTATTACGTCTCACAACTTCATCCACGTTCTGAAGGCCCAATCCGTGGCCGCTCTTATCTCTTTTGCTAGTCTGTAATGTCTTTCCCCTTACAAAAACTGGTTCCTTCACCGGATTTCGAACAGAGAGAATGAGCTGTCCGTCCTCCTGTACCATTTTAAATCGGATCACGGGGCCAGAATCCAGGCCCTCACAGGCTTCTATGGCATTATCCAGAAGATTTACCAGCAGTGTCACCAAGTCCTCCCGGGCCAGTGTGAGCCCAGAAAGGTCATTGACTGCCATGGTTATGGCAATTCCTTTTTCCCTGGCTTCCTGGTACTTTTGATTCAGCACTACATTTACCACCGGATGGCCGGTATCCACCACATTTCCATATACGCTCAGGCTTCCCGTCAGCTGTAAGAGATATTCCTGTGCTTCTTTATATTGTGCTTCCTTTAAAAGCCCCTGGATACACAATAGCTGATTTTTGTAGTCATGCTGGAGGCGTCTCTGTCTGATATAATGTTTTTCCATGCTCCCATAAAGCTCCAGCTGATTGCGCGCCTTCTCTTTGGAGAGTTCCAGCCTTTGCACCCTGGCCTCTTTCTCCAGGAGGCTCTTCACAAACCAAAACAGGCATATATTCCACATTCCAAGGATAAGCGCCAGGATCAAAAGCATATTCCCCTGCACCTGTCCGGACTCCGTGAACAGGGAGCTAAGAATCATGGTTACAGACAGGCTTAGTACAGGCAGCCAGGAAAATTGCACCCATGATTTCCCCTCCCAATTTTCTCCCTGTGCTTTCTTCCACAGCCGAAGCGCCAGCACCGCGAAAAGCTGCAGAAGGATACTTAAGGGCTCTGCCCAGACCATCACTGTGTTCCGCCAGGAAAGGGGGAGAACATATAGAAAAGACACCGTCAGCATATCCCAGATCCAGTACACGCTCACAAACAGCACAGCTCCTGCAAGCTGCTTCAAAATTCCCGCCCGAAAAAAAATTCGGGCTGTCAGCAACAGAACTGCTGTCATCCGGATCGGCTGAAGTATATAGGGAGGTATTTCTGTCCATGCAATGACCAAAAATCCAACGGTAAATGCAGGAATCCCCAGATTTGCAATCCAGCCATGCCGCCAGAGCCTTTTGGGAAACAAGGCCTCAAAAAACAGCTGGCAGCATATCCCCATGAGCAGGGAAAGTCCTGCACCCCTTACCATAACTTCCATCAGTTTCCCCCTTTGTATGCAGCAAACGCTTCCTTTGTCTGCTGGTATCTGGATCTGGGGACAGGAATTTCCTCTCCTGTATCCAGCAGGATCCGGTAATTACAGATCTGCCGGATATGTTTTTGATTCACCAGATAGCTCTTATGAACACGCAAAAATCCAAATCCTTCCAGCCGTTCCTCAATCTGATCCAGCTTTTCATAAATCTCATATATATTCTGTCCATTTTCCAGGTAATAAAAAACAGATTTATGACTTCTGCTTTCCACATAGAGCAGATTATCTGTATACAGCTTCCTCTCCCCCTGAATAAAGGAAAAGGTCACATAGGAAATACGCATCTTCTCCAAAATGGCGTCCACGCACTCCTCCAAAGCTGTATCCAGCGTCTCCTTTAAAATATAGCGGACGGCATTGACCCGATAACCTTCCAGGGCATAATGAATATAGGAAGTGATAAACACAAGATAGGTATCTGAGTGAAAGCTGCGGATCCGTTCTGCCGTTTGGATTCCGTCTATTTCTTCCATATTGATATCCAGAAAAACCACATCAAACCCAGTAAGGTTTTCCGGCTTTTCCAGGAATTCCCTTCCGGATCCATAGAGGGTAATGGTGTAGGAAATCTCCCGCTTGTCAAGGCAGTTCTCCAGCAGCCTTTGTATCCGTTTCCTTGCATAAGGCTCATCATCACAAACCGCAATCTGAAGCTGCGGTCTCACAAAATTCTGTGACATTATACACTTCTCCTCCCGTTCCACTGGCGCTTGACAAACACACTCGCTTTTGTCAAGTGACGGTAGTTTTCGTTTACGGCAGCATATAAGAATTTTCCACTAAATATTGAATGAAGTATTTACTGGCAATCGGCAGGCTGTCTTTATCTTTAAATCCGATTGCCAGTTCCCGGTAGACGGGGGGATCGGTTGGGAGGCACACAATGTCATAATTTGTGCGGCGGAGCATCAGCTTTGCCAGAATACCCACGCCAAGACCGGCCTCTACCATGGTCATGATGGCGAAGTCATCGTGAACTGTATATTTAATATTGGGTTCCAGCCCGGCCGCATGAAACGCCTCCATCGGTTCGTTATAATGGCCCTCCTCCAACAAGATAAAGGGTTCCGTTATGAGAGAGCCCAGAGGCACGACTGCATTTTCTGTTAATGGATGGTCCTTGGGAAGGACTGCCAGCATTTCCCCCTCCTTTATTTTAACCGTTGTAAGCCCAGTGACAGCGGCAGGGGAAATAAACCCAAAATCCACAAGGCCGGTTTTTATCCACTCCTGAATGGATGTATAATCTCCATCATGAAAAACAAACTGGACATTAGGATAAAGCTTCTGGAACCCTTTGATAAGCGCAGGCATCCAGTGGCAGGTGACGCTGGTAATCGTGCCAACCCGTATGATCCCTGTTTCCAGCCCTTTGATTTCCATGGCTTTTTCCTGCATGGCCCGATATTGGAGGATGGTTCTCTCAATAAACGGGTACAATTCTTTCCCCTCCAAAGTAAGCTTAATCCCGTTACGTGAACGGACAAGCAGTTTCATGGACAACTCATTTTCCAGAGATGCAATCATCTGGCTCACAGAGGACTGGGTGTACCCCAGAGCTTCCGCGGCTTTCGTAAAACTTTTCATCTCAATAATCTTCTGAAGAGCGAGATAACGTTCCATATTATAAATCGTCTTTCTTAATGATAGTATTAGAATTATTTGTTTTACTTATTATACATGGAGAGATATAATAACGTCAAGCAAAAAGAAATACAAAAATCAGGTCAGGAGGAAAAGACAAATGTCATATGAAAATGTGAAAAAATATTTTGAACAGTACCGTAAAGCTGACACTGGAAGAATTAGAAAAATTTGCACAGCCTGAATGTTGGATTGATGTATGCAAAGGCTGGTTCGTGAATGAAGAATAATGAAAACAAAGAGCAATGACAGAAAGGCAGGGAACATATGAAAACAGCGGAAAATCTTATCAGCAAAGCGTATTCTCCAGACGAATTTGAAAAGGAAGCTCCAAAATTGATCGATATGATCTCCAGGGAATTAAAAACATCTCTTTCACAGACCATCCCGGAAACCATAGATCGGTATTCACCAGAAGAACAGCTGCGCTTCTGGCAGGAGGATTTTTCCTCTTCTGATCCGGTTGACCTGCCATCCCTTATGGAAAAGGTAATGTCCCATTCCATCAATTTCCACAGCAAAGGTTATGTAGGGCACCAGGTAGCTGTCACGCTGCCAGTTACCGTATTAACTTCCGCCATGATGGCCTATATGAATAACTGCACCACAGTTTACGAGCTGGGAATGGCGGGCAACGCTATGGAGAAGGTTGTCATCAGCCATCTGGCTGAAAAATTCGGCTACAACAAAGGCGCCACTGGCTTTGTTGCTTCCGGAGGTTCTATAGGAAACCTGACAGCGCTTGTCACGGCCCGTACATCTTCTGGAATTGAAGAGAAGGACTACCACAGGCTTGCAGTTATAGTTTCCGGGGAAGCCCACTACAGTGTAGAGCGTGAAGCAAAAATCATGGGAATCCAAAGTGAAAATATTATTAAGGTTCCAGTTGGAGACGATTTTGGTATCCGGACAGAATTATTGGAACGTACCTATCAGCAGGCGGTGTCAGAAGGAAAGATCATCTTCTGTGTTGTCGGGTGTGCCTGTCCGTAGGAGCCTTTGATGACCTGGAGGCCATTGCAGACTTTGCCGAGCAGCACCAGATCTGGTTCCATGTAGATGGCGCTCATGGAGGAGCCGTTATCTTTTCAGAGAAATCTAAGTATCTGATCCATGGAATTCAACGGTCTGATTCTCTGATCGTAGATTTCCATAAAATGATGATGACGCCTCCTTTGTCCACCGCGATTATTTATAATGCAGGAAACCGGAAAGTAAATGAGTTTTCACCGAAAGCCGCTTATCTGTGGCAGGATCAGCTTTCTGAAGAATGGTGGAATTCAGCCAAGCACACGCTGGAGTGTACAAAGCCCATTACTATCCTTCATACTTACGCGATCATGCGCCTCTACGGAGATGAAATTTATCAGCAAAATGTGGATACACTGTTCGACATGGGAAAACAATTTGCGGAAATGATAAAAGCTGAAAAAGATATGGAACTGGCTTTGGAACCTAAGAGTAATATTGTATGTTTCCGGTATATGCCAGAAAAAGCGGATGCTGATGAAGTAAATAAGAAAATTGCAGAAAAGCTTCTTGCAGATGGATCTTATTATGTAGTCAGCACAATGGTTTACGGAAAATTTTATCTGCGTATAACAATCATGAATCCATTTACAGATAAAACGTGTTTAGAGAAATTAATTGCCAAAATCAAAGAAATTGCATTGGAACAGAAATAAAAAGCTTAGAGGATTGCTTATCGTGCTCTGTCAGATACAGAACAGCATGCCACCATAATTTCCGGACTTGCGTTGTTTGCAATGTTTTTTGGTACGGGGAAATTAATATTCCCTCCATATTTAGGGATGCGAGGAGGTGTATCATGGAAAACAGGTTTCCTCTGTAGGGAAGCTGCCAGGTTTTTTGCTGAATACTGCTGCCATTTTATGTACTGGGGTTTTTATTGCACCGCCAAGGACTGCAGCCACCACTTATGAAATGGCAGTCGTACCGCTTACGGATAAAATCGGGCTGTTTCCATTCTCCATTGTCTGGTGTCTATGTAATTACAGTCTATGTAATTGTAGATGGTTTTTTATTGTGTGTTCGGTTATTGCCGTGATAAACTGTAAAGTAAAGGCAGTCACCAAAGGTTCAGCCAGACGGCACATGTCCGAAGAAACTGTGACTTTGGTGGAAAAAGGCTACAAACTTACGGGTGAATTTTACGAGAACATGATCTGCGATCTGCGGGCAAGAAAGGAGCAATAAACCATGTGGTTAGGCGTTGACTATTACCCCGAACAATGGGATTCCAACCTGATGGATACGGATATGGATACCATAAAAGAAATGGGAGGCAATGCGATCCGGATTGCCGAGTTTTCCTGGCATTTGATGGAAAAGACGGAGGGCCAGTACGACTTTTCCTTCTTTGACCAAGTAATCAGCAAGGCAAAAGAAAAAGGGCTGAAGGTCATTATGGGAACCCCCACCGCCACCATCCCTGCCTGGCTGGCAAAAAAGCATCCCAGTATCCTCTCTCAATTTGAAAACGGGCAGAAACGTGTCTTTGGAGGCCGCCATGTCTACTGCTTTAACAGTCCGGAAATGTATCAGTATTCTGAAAAAATCATACGCGCCTTAGTGGAGCATTATAAGGGGGAAAAGCAGATTGCGGCCTGGCAGATGGACAATGTGAGCATTGGATTCCTTACCTTCCAATCAAAACTTTCTTACCGCAAAAAGCAAATCCATACTTCCGGATTCTGTCCTGGGTAATTCCCTTTGCCAGCAAAGCCGCCTCATACTTTTTCCTTTCAATCTGCAAAAGGGCCGCCTGCACCGTATCGGACAGCTCCTGTTCCTCCTCCTCATCCTGCACCTTAAATTCCAGTATGATTCCGTCGTCTCCCTGCTTTGGCTCCAGCATCACATCATATCTTCCAAAACCGCTTTCCCGGTTGGAGGTTACGGTATACCGGTCAGAAAGCTCCACTAACAAACCTAAAACAAAGCCGTGATAGAATCGTTCCGGCTCCGCGGACTCCGAGGGCTTATTTCCTGTATCAAAGCTGCTGAAGGTAGCCAATGCCACCTTGTTCATATAATGATTCATGGCTTTCAGATCATCGGAAAGCAGGGCTTTGATAAAGTCATTATACTCAGATCTGCTTTTCCGGAACCACCCCTTTACCATGGTGCGGAACATCTGCCTCACCTCCCGGTTCGTCAGGCACAGCTCATAAACCGGATCAGAGTCCTCATCCACCTCATCAAATTCCTCATATTGAAGCACCTTTAAATAACCGCTGGCCAGCAGGAGGCTCCAGATTCCCTCCTCATTTCCATCCAGCTCTCCATACACAATCTGCTCATCAATGGGGGTTAAAATAGACTGACCAGTAATCAGCTTCTCAAATTCCTGCTTCAGACCTATGCTCCCCTCTCGAATCAGCTTTCCCGCCAGGCTGTTGGAGCTGGAGTTGGCCCAATAGATTCCAACCTTTCCTGTATCCAGGTAATTCAAAATAGACCAGGGATTATAAATATCCATCTGTTTTCCAAAAGAAAAACCATCATACCAATTCTTTACCTCTTGCCTCCTGTGTGACATTCCAAACTCATCCAGAGATGCAAAGACCTCTTCTTCTGTAAAACCGAAGCTATCCGCATATTCATCTGAGGTAGTTGTTACCACCTTCAAGTTATTCAAATCAGAAAAGATAGATTCCCGGCTCACCCTTGTAATCCCTGTCATGATTGCCCGTTCCAAACAGGGATTTGTCTTGAAGGTGGAGTTAAACAGGCTTCTGGTAAAGGAAACCAGTTCCTCCCAGTATCCATTTACATAAGCCTCCTGCATGGGAGTGTCATATTCATCCAGAAGAATAATCACTTTCTTCCCATAATATCTGTTTAAGAAGGAAGACAGATAATGCAAGCTCATAGTAGCGTCTTCCTCTTTCATAGTCTCTGATATCCGGTTGAAATATGCCTTCTCCCCTGGCGCCAGCAAGTCCCCCTCTAAAAGGAAGCGATTTTGCACATATAAATCCCGCAGGATCTGGCACATCCTATAGCGGACTTTTTCATAAGCATTTTCTTTTACATTGGCAAAGGAAAGGCTGATCACGGGATAGGTCCCTTGCAGGTCCCTGTATTTTTCCTTTTCCCAAATAAAAAGCCCCTGAAACAAATCGCTCCGGCCAGCATATTTTTGAGAAAAAAACTGCTCCGTCATACTCATAGTCAGGGTTTTCCCGAACCGTCTGGGCCTTGTAATCAAGGTTACACTATCCCCGCCTTCCCACCATTCTGAAAGAAAAGACGTTTTATCAATATAAAAATAATTCTCTCTCCGAATGGTCTCAAAATCCTGACAACCAATGCTTACCGTTCTGGCCATGTTCCGCACCTCCCCGACTTCCTGACTTTCCTTTGCCGCCTGTGACCAATTTCCACGAATATGGATCCCCTGCCTGCACATCCGTATGATCCATTTTACCACATTTTTGAGAAACAATCCATCATCTGTTCCACCTTCTCCCTCTCCCTAAGCGCCAGAAGCCAACGCTTTGGAATCCCCTGCAAGCCATACCGGATCCCAGCCAGCCCTCCGGTCACACAGGCTGTGGTATCTGTATCATTTCCCAGCTGAACCGCCTGTTTTACCGCATCCTCATAATTAGATGCACGCTCCAGTATCATAAATGCGCTGCGCAGGCAGTCCACCACATACCCGGTGCCTTTTCCCTCCCAGGGAAGATCCGGGCGGATGCTCCACTCCAGTTCCCGCTCATATTCCGGCTGCTCCCGATAGATCCTGCGAAGCCTTTGGACTCCCTTTTGGATTGCCTCATAAACCTCCAGGCCCTCCAAAAGCCCCCAGGCCACAAGGCAATATAAAGCCGAGCAGACCTGGTTGCAGACATGTCCGTGGGTAATCAGGCACTGATGATGGGCGTCCCGGACCAGATTCCGTTCCCTGCTTTCCGGATCTTTGGCTCCTCCGGCAAAATGCCACAAAGCCAGAGGAAGTGTCCGCATCAATGCGCCGTTTCCCTTTCCCTGGGGGTTTAACAGGCCGCATTGCTCTGGTGCCGCCCCTTCCTTATACGCATGTAAAGCTTGCCCGGTCTGGACGCCCACATCAAATACTTGTCCGCCTACCGCCCAAACTCCCTCCTCATACCATGCCAGGAGCTCATCCGAATACTCCTTCAAAGAAAACCCACCCTGTTTGAAAAGGCTGTCTAAAAGACAGAGGGACTGGGCCCCATCATCCGACCAGGTTCCAGCCTCCACCTGGGGGTAAGTCTTTTTAAACCCCGAGGGAGGCGTCATCTCTATCTCTTCATAAGGAGGCAGCTCCTGCGCCTCATAAAACTCATAGGGAACTCCCAACGCATCCCCGATCAAAAGGCCATAGAGGCCTCCTGCAATCCGGTCCCTTTTTTCTGTCATAATTCCAATTCTCCCTTTCCTGTTTTCCCAACAGTCTCTCTGTTTCTCTCACAATCGGATTTTCTCTTTTAATTCTTCCCGAATATCCAGTTCCTGAAACCCTTTCGCATTCTCTGTATGGATCGGAATAATGGCCTCCCTGGGCGAAACCCGATTGATCACCTCCGCAATCACCTCCGCCGGGGCGTGTCCGCTGGTGTGCAGGGGAATGGCGTGATATTTCTCTACGAAATCATGAAGTCCCTTATCATAGGCCTTCCGCCAAGGCTCCAGGTATCCTTTCCACATGGAATAGACCACGATGGGATTCAAATCTGCGAACCGCTCTATCCATTTCTCATAGGCCGGCTCTCCCTTAATCACAGTCACAAACCCACGCTCCCGCATAAACTGTTCCTGGGTTATGGAAAGTCCCGGAAGCTTAAAATGAAACCGCACCTCATAGGCATACTTAAAATCATAGCAGGGTGTAATTTTTCCCGCAGTCTCCCGAAAGGCCTTAAGCTGGGAATACACATAAGAATTTCCGTACATACCCATTCCATAAAAATTTCCCGCCTGATAAAAGGAGGCCAGAGAATCCAGATTGGTGGAGGAACAGAGCAAAAATACATGACGATGGTCCCTGAAAAGCTCCTTTGCCTCATTCCGAAGCTCGGCCTCGGAATAAACCCGCTCCCCTGTTCTGCTCATCATGGTTCCCTCTGTGATCAGCACATCCACAGGGCGTCTGCCCCGGCAGATAATATATTTCTCAATCATGTCAAACAGCGCCTTGCCCCGGTATCCATGATTCCGGTAATCTCCTGTGTGCAGAATGGTCTTGTCCGGTGTCTCGATCAAAAACATATAGGCATCATAGGCAGAATGATCCACCATATAGGGGGTTACCCGGATATCCCCCACCTCTATGGGATGCTTTGCCGAAAGCTCCCGCACCCGGCTCCGGTCCGAAAGCGCCGCCACCTCCTCATCCTTGTGCAGCGCATTTCGGATATTGAGCATAACCTGTCTGGTAACCTCCCCCATATACAGGGGAATATGGGCGGGGATCTTCAGAAATCCCCCCATGTGATCCCCGTGGTAGTGGGTAAAAAACACACCGCCCACCTTTTCCGCCTCCCAGTCCAGGGGAGCCGTTTTCTCCTCCCCCTCCTGTCCGGGAAGATTTTCTCCGTAATCAATGCAGATTTTTGCCTGACTGGTAGAAATCAGTACCACACAGCCTCCAATCTGGTTTCCTCTCAGCACCTTGATTTCTGTCGCCATATCTGTTGTTCCTCCTCTTTATCTGCCTATCGCCACCTTTGCCCGGTTTCTCCCTTCCCCGTATTTCGCTGCTTTTTTCTTCCCTACCAATTCCCCTCCAGATAATCCTTGTCGATCTCCTTGGGCGCGTCGCACCAGGCAAAGTTAAACTCCTCCTGATCAAAATAATGCTCCTGGGCATTGTATCTGATCCAATATCCAATATTGCGCAGCACCTCAAAATCCCGCTGCCGGGTACGCTCGGAAAGCCCGGGAAACAGCTGATTATAGGAATCCTTAGCAGTAAAATATTCCTGTTCCTCTCCATTCTCCCGCTTTTCCTTCTTATCCTCCTGGGGAATATCCTCATTCTCCAGCTCCGACATGAGCCTTCCGATCCGATTCAGCTGGACTAAATGGGCCTTCCTGCGGGGCGCCGCCGTCTGGTCAAAGGCGGACACTCCGGTTTTTATATATCCTTTGGCCTTTTTCGAATATTTCACGGCTACCAGCCCTGCATCCCTTAAATCAGCCAGATCCCGCTGCAGTAAGCGCTTATTATAGGGAAAGATCTCGCAGATACCGCTAAACTGGGCAATCTGATACCGACACACATAATCATAAAGCTGCAGCTGCCGCTGGATACGCGGCAGCCTCTTCCTATCTTCCATCATAGCTTCCTCCTGAATGACTGACTCCTCTTTCAGCTTTCCCTGCTGGCGCGGAAATTTCGCCTTGCATCTGCCACCGTTTTTTTAATCTTCCCCTGAAACCTCTCCAGGGCCTCCCCGCTTTCCGGACAAATATCCAGGGAGACGCTGTCTGTGATCAGCTCTTTCGGAAGCTGATTTCTGGCTTCCAGAACTCCCTCGGCCCCGGCGCTCCTCCACCCTCTGCAGAAATAGCTTTCCTCCTGAACCCAAAAGCAGCTGCCCACCTGGTAAATGCCGGCAAGGTGCAAAAGCAGCTGTCTCTCCCCAGAAATCACTCTTTCCTGGAAATCACGCTCCAGCTCCTGTTTTTCCTCAATATAACAAGCCTCCAGCCTTTCCTGTCCTCCCTGCAGCTGCCTTAAGGTCCGCTCCAGCTCCTGCTGAACCAGCTCCCTGCGGTTCATATATGAGCCTTTCATCGACTGCTCCTCTCTGTTCTTTTTCTCCCTGCAGTCATAATACCGGAGCCTTCCCTCCAGCTTCTTTTTTTCTGCCTCCAGCCTTTCTGTCACCAAGCTCCCAAAATTCTCCCAGAAATACTCCTGTGCCTGTTCCCTGCTGCCAAATCCCTCTTTTTTCGTCACTTCTCTTTGCACTGCCATACATAAATAGTTCATATACTTTCTCCTCCTACTATTTTGTTGTCAATGTGCATCCTTACCAGAGGATTATAACACAAGTCAGGTCTTATAAGCGTCACCAGTGTGACGCGTCAAAAATCTCTGCCTTTTATGTCCCAAAGTCTAACGTACAAGTCTCATTTGACACGTCACTCTTGTGACGCCCATAGAAACCTCTCTATGTTATACTTTTCCTGACATTCCATGTACTGACACACTGTTTCATACTGGCCCGTTTCTCCAAAGCGCGCCTGTTGGAAACATTTGACAGCACAGATAAACCCCTGCTGTCTTCACAAATCACACAGAAAAGGAGTAAGATCTATGGCAAGCATCAAAACGCAAAACGGAAAGAAAATGGCAAAAATCCTGAAACTCGTGGGGCCCACCGGAGCCATCATCAAAAAGGCTCATGAGTGGGATCTGTCCGTCTATGTCACAGGGCAGGATGAGGACAATATCTGGGTGGAAATGGCCGCCAGTACGCACCTTTACGGCGACCTGTTTCTGGATCCCCTTATGCAGATCTGCCTAAAAAAGAATCAGAAAGGACAGATCACCCAGGCTATCCCTACCTTCTATCAATCCGACAACTTATTTCTGGGCAGAATGGAGATCCGCGAAAAGGGTGAGATTTTCATAAATGGAGAGCTAACGGAAACAGATCCCAGGGAACTGGATAAAAGACTGGAAAGCTGGCTTACTTCTATCGACCTGATCGGTTATCTGACAAATCCCGATGAGATTTGTTTTCATGAAGATCCTTCATCCACTACCTGAATGTTATGACCAAAACAGCCTTTTGCTTTTTCCTCAAGGCTGTCAGAGGAACCTCCCCTGGCAGCCTTACCTTCCATCCCCATGGCAATGATAATGCCAGGAGCAGTCTGCCACCACCCTCACCTTCATTCTCTCCAGATGAAATACTTTCACAAGCCTCTCCTGAAAATCTTCACAATCTACAATACAGGGATTCATATAAATCACTGCTTTTCCATGGCGGATCTCCACCCGTCCTCTTGGAAAATAATTCCAGGCATACCGGCGCAGATCCTTTCGCTTTTCCGTAAGCATTGCCCAGGTTTTTTTGTGGGTAAAAGCATCTCCCCTTCTGGAATTAAAGTCAAAGCCCTCCGGCAGCCTCCCCTCCTTCCCTGCCCTGCCCTCCTGATCGGGCACGGGAAGGGCCAGCAACTCTGTTTCCGAAAAGTCGCACCATTCCTCCTCCCCCTCAAAGGAGCAGGTAAACCAAAAGATTCCCTCACACGGTCCCTCACACATAAAAAATCCTCTCATCCTCCAGCCGGATGCAGGCCAGGCGGCCCCAGGGATCCTTCCTTCGGTAGACACATCCGCAGTCGATATCGTAGAAAACGCAGTCCTTTTCCTTATTGTAATACCGGAATACCCAGCCCTCATTGTAGGGAAACTCTCCCGGTATGAGGGTAGGCGTATGACCTGCCACCACCATCCCATGGGGCTTTCCGCCCAGGAGATATGCTTCCTCCCTGGCCTGGAGATAAAACTCCTCCAGGGAAGAATACCCGGCCCCCGCAATGTCCTCCAGGCTCTCTGCATAGCCCCCATGCACTACCACACAGGCCCGTTCCTCCACCCTCATCTCATAATACAGAGGCATTTCCCAAAGCATCTCCCTCCATCGGTACAGATCCCGAAGAGCCGCCCCCTTTCTATTCAAAAGCGTGTGAATGGTGCCGTAAAGATCGAAATATCCACCAGGCAGGCCTTTTCTCTTCATATCATATCGCAAAGACTGGTACAGGGCAATCCCTTCCTGGGGAGAATCCAGGTCTGATTGAAGCTCCAGCTTTTGATCCAGCCCCTCCATCAGCTTTATAGAAGCCGCAAACGCCTCATCATGGTTTCCCCGGATCGCATACACGTTTTCAGGCCTCTGCTCCAACCACTTAAGCATCCGGAAGCTGTCCTTTCCCCGGTCTACGTAATCTCCTGCCAGAATCAGCCTGTCTGCCCCGGAAAAGCCGATTTTGTCCAGCATGGCTATAAATTCCTCATAGCAGCCGTGTATATCGCTGATCACATAAGTGTTCATTCTTTTTCCTCCTGTTTCTTGGGCCCCGCCAGGCATAAGTCTGCACTGTTATGTATTTTAACACGGTGACTCCTCCTGCTTTGCAATTCCCGCCAAACATAGCCCCTCCCAGTCAAAATCCGGTTGAAAACAGTTCTCCGGGCAGGCGCCCTCCAGCCTCATGTATTCCTTCAAAAACCAGCGCAGACTCACGGCCTTGCCTCCTGCCGCCTCTTCAAGATTAAGATCCACCTCCTCATCGGGCATATGCTCCATCACCCACCCATAAGCCCTGTGCTTTTCCTTTAGGGTATGTCTTCTGCTTCGGTTGATAAGCCAGGCGGTCTGCAAGGGCGTAAAGGAATAATTAAGCTCCTGACAGTGTCTGGCTATGGCCTCTGAATTCATATAATCATAAACATTCATGATAAATCTCCTCTCTTCCAATGCATAATCAGGGGGGGGAACAGTAACACTACAGTAAAGCGCCCCTTGCTATCCTGCCTGCCCTTGGATATAATGTAAGCAACAGAACATGGGTTTTTCATCATAAGTATATCCCAGGAGGCAGCATTATGAATCCCTTTGATCCCACCGCTCTTATCCGAGCTTTAAATTCCCATCCGGAGGTCTTTATCTGCGGTCCCTCCCGGGGCAGCACCCATGAGAAACCGGAAACACACCTCCGCGTGTATGCAAACGGCGGGGTTCTCTGCAAAATTCCTACTACCCAGGAGGCTGAGATTCTCATTCCTTCTTTCAAAAACTATCTGACTCCGGAAGTCCGTGAGGCCTTGGAGGAAGACGATGAGGTAAACTTTACCCATATAAAGGGCAAATCCCGGGAAGCAATAAAACGGAGAAACGAAAAAAAATCTGCATTTCTCATGAAGGAAACATGGCTCAGTCTCCTGCTTAAGGCTACGGAGGATAAATTTTCCAAAAGTAAACCCTCTGGGAGAAGCGGCCCCTCCAAAGAACGCCGGAACCAGACCGCCATCGCCAGAAATCACCGGGATTTCCAGGCCCATAAAAGAACCTTCACAGCCTGCGGACAACCCACGCCCAGGGAATACCTCACTGTGGTCTGTGATTTTGAGATGACCATTCCCCAAAGCTGGTATGGCCGTGGAGCCTCCATCCTGGAATTTCAGAATGGAACATCCAAAAGGCCCAAATGCGATCTTGTTACTTTTTCCTGTACCCGGAAGATCTCAGACCCCTGGTTTATCTCCATCATAGAGCTGAAATGCAACAGGGAAGCTTGCCACAATAAAAAGAAGGGTTCAAAAAGCAATCTGGAGGCACATGCCAGGGACATGGCCATCTGTATGACAGAAACCAAATCCTCTCCCAATCAGACCGATTATATCCTGGAAATCCTCCGGCGTCTGTCCTATATGCTTCGCTACCATCTGCTGGAAAACGTTCCGGAGGGGCTGGAAACTGAGGTGAATCGTCTGCTGCCTAAGTCCTGGAACAGCCCGGAACAAATACAACAATGCCGGGAAAAAATTCGAAATCGTGTTGATTTACGTTCCTGCTTTCTGTTTACAGGAGATGATGATATCCAAGATAGCCAGAATGCAGCCGCACTCTGCCGGAAGGCGGAATACCTCCGGGACCATCTGGAGGGTTTTTCTTATCAGTTCCGAGAAGATCCCTCCGCAGTAGATCTCTCTGACATGGAGAGTTGGATTACCTTCTCGGTTCCGGATCCCAGATGAAGCCCTTTGGAAACGCCGCAGGAGGCGCTATGTCTTTTGGCGTTTCGGTGGATTGATTTGAAACACCTCCCAGAATCGCCTGGCCGCAGCCTCCTCCCCCTGGGTTTTCCGCACCCGGGAAATGGTTTTTGCTATTTTTCCCAGAATCCTCTGCTCCTTTGGCAGTTCTTCCTGGGATGCCGGGCGGAGCCAATCCAAAACGCTGAGTTCATCGGCCTGTAATCGGTGATACCCCATGTTTTGAACCGTAAGAAAAGGCTCCTCCCCAAATTCTTTCTCTTCTATATACCCCATCCAGTTATACCAGATTTCATCTAAACCCAGCTCACCATCCCATACCCCAAATATTGTTTTGGAGAATACAGGCCCCTCCAGCTTCACCAGATCTCCTGTGGAGAAGGGAAGGGGATAGGGAAGATGCCATAGGTCCAGTCTAAAATCGTACCGAAGCTCATTCATATACACATGCGTCGTACAAAAAGCGCCATTTACCAGCCTTGCGGAGCATGTAAACACATCCTTTGGCTTCTCCTTTTGCAAAATCCATTTTTGCATCAGGCAGGATTCCCAGCCGCACTCCACATACTGAGACGCCCATTCCCGGGCCGCCTCATAGGAATAGACGAGATGGGGTTCTTCATAATAATGCATACGAAGAGGGTGACTCTCCTGGGCCATATCATAATCGCTGCACATTATCAGCCAGACCTCTTTCGGCTCCTTTTCTCCCGGGACTTCCTCCCTGTCCCCGCCTCTCATATACCGGATCGCTGTCTCATAAAAACTCTTGGCCTGACCAAGCTTCTCCTTCTCCTCCTTTGTCACTGCCCTGGCATACAAGCTGGCAATAGCCTCAAGCTTCTCCTCCACCGGGCGATAAGCCGGATGAACGATAGCCGCCTGCTCCAGCAAAGGCAGGGGCGGCTCCTTCCTCCAAGCCTTGCGAATCTCCGGAGACAGAATCCAGGAATAAATGTCCAGGTTTTCGTTTCTCTCTTTCTCGCGCTTCACTTATACCTCCTCATTTCCCATATTCTCACAGCCTCTCTGCCAAATTCTCTACATAGCGCTGTGCCTTCTCATACAGGCCAGAGCTCCCCTTGGGCCGTGAATCCTTCATAATCCGGGAAACGCAGCCCTTATCCTTCTCCACCAGCCTTCCAAGCTTAGAAAGCCACTGCTCCTCCTTGGAAAGCTCCCCCTTGCATCTTTGCAAAAACTGCCGGAAGGGAAGAAGCAAATCTGCTCCAAAGGTTATGGCGGCATAATCATCCAGGGGAATCGCCCCGATTCCTGTGGAGGAGCCGCTGTGCAGGAAATCCGGGTACAAAAGCCACTGATCCGTTCTGTCAAAGGCTTCCTCCCAGGGCTCCGCCTCATTGACTAAAACCCCCTTCATGTAAGGAAAAAAGGGATTCTCTGTCATCTCCACCAGAGTACCGGACGCATAGGGCAGCTTCATATAGCGACCGCCCATGGTTCCAAAGGTGAGGACTGCCCCTCCTCTGTATTCCTGTCGCTCTGACAGGCAATAGAGAACCTCCCCTTTGCAGTTCGTGACAAAGCTCCACCTGTGCTCCAGCCTTTTGGTGGTCTGATCGCAGAACCCATAGAGAACCCCAAAATATTCCTCTGGTCTTGTGTCACACTGTGCCGCCCGCTCCAAAATCTGCCCCTGCAAACATTGGATTCCCGACCTTGGCGCCCGAAAAATCCGCTTCTTCAGCAGCTCCTCCCTGCGTCCGCAGTAAAAAATATCCGTCTCGTAGAGCTCATGAAGCCTCCTCTTTGTACAGCAAAGCTGTTCCTCCAGATATTCTCCAAGATCCAGGTACTCCTCCAGCTCCTTTAGCGCCTTCGGCTCCTTCTCCTCCTCCTGAAGCTCCCGCAGTCCCTCCAGCTTTTCCGTAAAGGTCCGGTGAGGAGCTGAGAGAATACAGTCTATTTGTTCCGGAATATTCAGGGGCGGTCTGTGGGAAAGCCATTCTGCAATGTCCTCTGCATAAATCCATTTCCATAAATCCAGCATGTCTTTTCCTCCTCTATGCTGTAAAACGCCAGGCTCTTTACTTAGTAATGTGCTTGTTACCGGGCCTCCTTTCATCCTCCTCTGAAATTATAACATAGGGCAATGCAGATCAGCGTCAGCAGTGTGACGGTACATTCCAGACATAAAAATACCCTGGCAGATTTCTCTGTCAGGGTGTTCGTACACTAGCAATTTTAGTTTATATATTCACCAATCAGGATTCCTTCTTGCTTCAAATAATCAAATGTTTTATTTGCCACGTAAAGGTCATCATAATCTGATGCGTTCCTAATTTGCTCTGGCTATTTTCTGATAATCCTCCGCACCAAATATCCCATCTCCCTGAAAAACAAAAAGGAAGTTGAATTGTTTCAAAGCTCCATTGTGTGTTATAACATCCGTCCCTTTTAATGCCAACAGTGCCTTTATGGATTTCTCTATTGCATAAAATGTTCTATTATTGGCGGATTTGTATGCTTCCTGTTCTAATAAAGACTTCGCCTCATCAAGTAGTTCTTTTGCACGTTCCATGCGTACTCTTGCCAACAAAGCATAGTATTCTTTATCCATACAGCACCTCCCCCTCTGTGTCAATATTTTGAAAATAAGCATACCAAACTTTTTTCTCTTGAAATTCATGATAAGGGAGACAAACAAAATTCACCACAGCAAAGTATCGCATTGCAAGCTCTGGCATATCTCCTGTACCAAATTCTCTTTTCTCATCTATTTCTTCTCTATGCTCCTCCAATCAGAACTTTCTTTCCACAAAAAGCAAATCCATACTTCCGTATGTTCTCCTGGGGAATTCCCTTTGCCAGCAAAGCCTCCTCATACTTCTTTCTTTCAATCTGCAAAAGGGCTGCCTGCACCGTATCGGAAAGCTCCTGTTCCTCCTCCTTATCCTGCACCTTAAATTCCAGTATGATTCCGTCGTCTCTTCGCTTTGGCTCCAGCATCACATCATATCTTCCGAAGCCGCTCTCCCGGTTTGAAGTTACGGTATACCGGTCAGAAAGCTCCACTAGCAAACCTAAAACAAAGCCGTGATAAAAGCGTTCCGGCTCCGCGGACTCTGAGGGCTTATTTCCTGTATCGAAGCTGCTGAATGTAGCCAATGCCACCTTGTTCATATAATGATTCATGGCTTTCAGATCATCGGAAAGCAGGGCTTTGATAAAGTCATTATACTCAGATCTGCTT
>JAAWJI010000019.1 GCA_022796795.1 Lachnospiraceae bacterium
CTTTTTATAATCGGTATAATAGCGGATCTTAGGTTCCTGTTCCAGGCCGTGCTTTTTCAACAGCTTTTCGATCTGTGTTGTCTCTAAATCACAGGCAGCAACAAACTCCAGCTGGTTGTTTATGACTGCTTTTATGTGGTTTGTAGCAATTCTTCCACATCCGATTAGTGCGTATTTCATTTTAAATCTGTTCCTTTCTTTTCCTAAATAAGATATTTTATATAATAAAAAGAATCCGGCTTGCCGGATTCTCACGCCCACCTCTTATTTCCCTTTATTCTAAAATCCTATTATGTTCCTCTATGACCATCCTTCCTGTTCGCTTTTTAGTGAGATATAAAAACACCAGCATCCAAAATTCTGGTCTACGCCATAACACAGAACTTACCATCAATCTTCCAATAGAAATCGCAAAAAGGACCTCATATACAATCTTTACCTCCAAAGAAACCTTTTTTGAATTAATATAAGATAAGATCAGAATTAAAAATATAATCAAAAATAACATGGCAGGAATTCCAAAATCCTGTCCAACCTGCAGAAAAAGATTATGGACATAAAGGCCATCTTTTTCTGCTACATCTAATCCGTTTCCTAACCATGGATGATCAATAATTTTATCTATAGCAGCTTTATACAATTTAGTTCGTCCTGATGAAGCTGCAAAAATCCCGGACTCAAACTGCATCCTAAATTTCTTGATTGCGTAAGAAAAAATTCCTAATCTTTGTAACATTAACTCAATAATTGTTAAGATATTCCCTATTTGTGTATATATAAAAATTACTGTTATAAGAAAGAGACCGTTTCTAAAAATTCGATGCTTATTTATGATAAACCAATCGATCATAAACAATAACCCAAAAGAGAGAAGCGCTCCTCGAGCTCCATATATTCCCATTTCAGAAAGAGAAGCTAATAAGAGTAAAGCATCCCCTACTTTGTTCTGTCTTTTCTTATTAATGTGCAATTTATCGCCATATACTAACCGTATATAAAAAAATACAGCCGATAGCAACATCCCATAGCCAAATCTCATATATTCATATTCCCCTAAAAAAGGGATAAAACATAATACAAAAAAATTCAGCGTAGCAAGTGTGCAACATGTGTGTATAAACATCCTGTTATCGAATGGAAAAACAAACATCAAACTAACCGGAAAAAGAATTGCCAAAAAAGTAAAGATGCCATATAAACGCGCATGAGCAAGTAATATGTTCATAGCCAGGCATAAAGTAATTATACACAAAGCAAAAATGACCTTTAAATTTATCGGACTCCTATTGTTATAAAGAAATAGAATAACAACAATAATTATTCCACTTATTGATACCAAAATGGTTGGATTCAAATATTTCATTATTGGAATTAGCAATGAATATTGATATAAAAAAAGAGCTATCAATTTGCTATTTATTTTTTCGTGACGATCTTTGAACTTTTCCATTTTCCACCTCTAAAAAAGCAACATATGAATACCAAAACAAGTTTAACAACATAACTAATAAGTAATGCAAAACAGCATCCCCATAATCCTGCAGGTTGATACAAATATAACGCCAAAGATATGTACACGATTAGTGCTGTACCGTTAAAAAGGATTTGCCTATTGCTATTTATTGCCTTTAATGTAAATGGATATAATATATTCAAATAAGAAGATATAGCCAAACAAAAGGTAGAAATTGGAACATACTTCATTGCTTCTGATGCCCATTGTGGATAAAAAAACATCAAAATTGGCCTGCTTATCACAATACAGAAAAAATATATTAATGTACAAATTAACGCTCCCAATGGAATTACTTGTTTCCAAAGATCTTTTGTTATTTCTTTCTCTTTTGATAAATATGAAAGGATCACATTTGTAATTGGTTCTATAATTTGAAGAATAAGTTTTCCAAAAATATTTGCAGCAAAATAAATAGAAACCGCTGTCCCACCTAACAATGGGTATAATAATAATTTGTCAAAATATGTCAATGCCCTATTTAGCATACCTGCTATTCCTAAATCCACAAATGAACGCATTGTTTTTCCAAAAAACTGTGACTTTCGAATAGGCTCTTTTAAGAGCTTTGTTTTAGAAACACAATATAATGCCTGAAGAAAATATGAACATATAAATATATACTGCCATTTTAAAGAGTAGATAAAAAAAAGGAACCCAGCTAAATAACCTAGGCTTCCTAATACTTTGTTAAAAAAAATTGATTTGTAATCTAATTCTAATCTAAATCCAACTTCATAATATAAAGTTAAATAATTCAATACTGATATCAGCATAGATAATATGAGACCATTTAATGAAGTTTCTCTTAAAAAGACACTGTTAAAGATAGGTGTAAAAACAATTACAACTATTATGCAAAATATATTTAAAATTGCAAAATCAGATATACTATTATTTTCTTCATATATAGTATTCCTGATTAATCTTGTTGTACTAAGCGCCCCTCCAAATGTTCCAGATAAGAGATAAATCATGGACATTGTTGATTGCATTTGTCCATATTCTTCGGCAATAATAGATTTTGCAACAAACGGATAGATAAAAAGTTGTAATGCAATTAGCGGTAAGCCTGTTCCAATTAAATTAATAAGTATATCTATAAATATATTTTTATTCTTTACCAAATATTGCAGATTCTTCATTTTTTCCTCTTTATTTCTTATACATTTAATTCATCAATAGCCTTTACTATATCAACTATTTTTACTTAGACATACAATCTTGAAGAATTTCTTCTAATTTTTCAGCCAATATCTTATAATCATACAGTTGAACCGCTTCTAAACAATTTGCACACATCTTTTCATATGTTTCTTTATCCATATTTACAAAGTTTAAAACTGCATCTTTGTAATCTTCCGCGTCCTTTATACTATCAGAAATCCCACATTTATATCTTTCAATCAAATCATAATTCATCTTTATATTTGATAAGATTGGCTTTCCACTAGCCATATATTCAAAGAGCTTATTTTGACTGCATCCATACTCTGTGACAAAATTGGGAGAATAATTCATAATGTTTAAATAGCCTTTTGACAAAATAAACGGAAGATATTTCTTATCTACAAATCCCTTAAATTTAATATTATCTATCCCTTTTGTTTTGCAGTAAGCTTTCAAATTTTCCAAATCTGTTCCTGAACCGTAAATCAAGAACCTGATTTCAGAATGTTCCAACAACAATTCTGCACATTTTACTAAACGATCCATATTATTAGCTCTTCTTATGGAACCTGCATAAATTATATTGATCTTATCATCATTCAAGTCCTCATCATCTACTCTAAATCTTTTAAGATTTTCTACACGTTCTTCTAAATCTATCCCGTTATTTAAATGATGAATTTTAGAAAAATCTATATTTTTATACGGTTTATTCTTTTTAATATAATCTAATCCGCCTTCCATAGTAAAAACGATAGTATCAGCTTTTTTATATATCCATGTCTCAATCATAGAAATTACCATGGCAACTGGATTTTTTCTTGACCATCCTAATATTTTAATTAATGTTTCCGGATATAAATCTCTGATTTCAAGAACACATCTTACCTTTATTCTTTTTGCTAAAATAATCGCGAACCAGGCTCCGATAATATCCGGAGATGATGTATAAATAATATCCGGCTTTTCAAACCATCTAATACTCTGAAATACACGAAAGGGAAATTCTAAAATATTTAATATTCTTTTTAAACCATTGCTTTTGTATTTTATTCCCTTAACAAAAACATAAGGTACACCTTCTATATTCTCTTCATAAAACAGCTTTCCAGAGGGCACCATACAAATTTCTGTATTATGGATAATGCCGCTGGTAAAAATTTTTATACCATGTCCATTTTTTTGCAGGTATTTTGATAAATAATAATGCCTGACCAATCCCCCCATACTTGGTGGAATAGAGGAATGATTTATAATCCATATTTTCATAAATAATATCCGCCTTTCTGCAAAATGCATCTTTACTCCGTTCTTTCAATGGATTTCTTCCAATCCAATATCTGATAGGCCCCTCCAAAATCTTCGCTCATATCCTTTTCATATACCAAATTTCCAAAAGCTTTATCCACTAATCTTGACGGCTTCCCGGGAAGTTTTTCTGCTACCCATACCATAGGATTCCATACCTTTGATACCCATATTTTATGCCCATGCATTTTCGCAATTTCTCTTACCATCTCACTGGTCTGCACATATTCTGCATTTTGTGGAAAATAGATTCCGCCTTTCCCGTGCTGCATGAGCAAACACAAAAACTCACAGAGATTATCAATATGCAGCATGCTTCTCTCATTCTGAATATCCGGAAATATCGGCAGTTTCCTCGCCAATTTTGCTAGAACAGGATAATTTCCTTTGCTCCCTTTTCCATAAATCATAGGAGGACGCAGTACTGCCACTTGAAAATTTTCATCCTCTAAGCAGCGGACTCCCTGATCTGCCTGCCATTTACTGTCTCCGTAAAAATTGGCCGGTTTTGGTTTTGTGTCATACGTAATTCTTTTCGTATGTCCAATTCTGGCACTTTCTCCATATATAATAATGCTGCTCATAAACACAAAAAGCTTTACGCCGTCAGACTTTGCCTTCTGTGCTGTTTCTATGGCTAAATCCCTGTTGATTTTATAATAAAAGGCCTTCCGTTCCTCGGAAACCTTTTCTACGTCTGCATGTGCGATTCCGGCTACATGAAATACAATGTCATAGCCTGAAAACTGCTTTTCCCTCCAGCTTCCATCAATCATATCCACAGTATCTACCTGAATCTGCTTTGGATATTTCTTTTTTACCCATGTTGCAAAGGATTCTCCAATATAGCTATTTGCCCCTGTTACCAATACACGTTTCATTGTCCTTCTCCTCCACCTTCACCAATTCCCGATTCAGATACCGTTCCTCCCCAAACAATACCACTCCCACGGTTCGCACCAGAATCCTCACATCTAGCCAAATACTGAAATGCTCCACATAATAGACATCCAGCTGATACCGCTCTGCCAAAGACAGATAAATATTCCCGCTTACCTGGGCAAGACCTGTCATGCCCGGCAGTACCAAAAGTCTCTTTGCAATCTCCTCATCATAATCCTCCAGAGATTCCACCCGTTACGGCCGGGGCCCAATCAGGCTCATTTCTCCCTTTAAAATATTGAGAAGCTGGGGAATCTCATCGATTTTACTGCGGCGCAAAAACCGGCCCACCATCGTGATCCGGTCGTCATCCCGCATCACCTCTTTCCCCTTTACCATCTTCTCGGAGCCCAGCTTCATGGTCCGGAATTTATACACCCGAAAAATGGTTCCGTGAATCCCCGGACGGTTCTGCAGAAAAAAAAATGGGCCCTTTTGAGGTCAGCTTGACCGCAAGTGCCGTTAAAATCCATAAGGGAGAAAACAGAACCAGGATCATGAGGGATACCACAAGATCAAAAAGCCTTTTTATCCCCCGTTGTAGTTTCTTCTCTTTCATATTCTCAGGAATCCTTTTGTATAATCTCATATTCCACAGGAATCAGATATCCACCCTTTAATGCCACTGCATGATCTGCATCTGTCCGGGAAATATCTGCGGACCAGATGATCATTCTGGCGTCTCCCAGATCATAAAAAGCCCCAGGATAAGGATGCGTCACGGCCCGCACCAACCGCTCTGCCTCTTCTACGGTCATATCTGCCGTAATTCTCCCATCCTCCGGCTTCCGCCCCGGCCATTCTGTGGCTTTGTTGTGATCCTGCTTTTTCATCTTTACCGATCCGTCCACAATATCCTTCCAGTACCGGCGGATCAGTTCCACATGCATCTCATCCACCTTCTGGTACAATTCTGTCGCCGTCATCCTGGGACCTATCTCAATGACTCCCTGTCCCAGGATGTCTCCTGTATCCACCCCCTGGTCTAGCTTAAACATGGAAACCCCGGTGCGGTTTAACCCTTTCAAAATCGCCCAGGGAACAGCCGCCCGTCCCCGACCTTCCGGCAGCAGAGTGGGATGCATCCCGATACATCCATAGGTGGGCGCCTCCAGGATCTCTCTCCCTGCAATCTGGGACCATCCAATAATAAACAGCCAGTCAATGTGATAGTCCCGGATCGCCTGCAAAACCTCCAGGTCATTAATATGATTGATCTTTAACAGAGGAACATCCTGCTCTGACGCAATGGAATCCAGATAGATTCTCCCGGATTTATGTTTTGCCTTCTCATCCTTCAGCGTAATCATCAGATCCAGATGCCCGCCTATTTTATATATTTCCTCGATACAGCTAAGTCCCAGCTGGACACAGGTGGCAAATGCCACTCTTATTTGTTTCCCTGCCATAGCTTTCTCCTGTCTCTTCCATAGTCTTTTCCTCACAGACAGCCAAGGTTCTGCTTTTAAGCCCCTGACGGCTGACTGTGAAACACATCATTCCTAAAAACCTCTCCGGAATACGCTCTGAAACGCTTCCGCATAGTTTAACCCTGCCTGTGCCCCCCGGCATGCTGCCAGGCCTCTCAATGCTTCTATGCTCCGCGGATGCGGGTAGGGCCTCATCACATCTCGATATCCCGATAAAGCCTCGATTTTTTTCTCTAAGGCTTCCTCACCAATCTCAATAAAGGTGTTGGGCGTAAAGGCGTTCATTCCCTCATTCAGACGCCAGTCGGTAGCAGACAGAACCTCCATAAACAAAAGCTCCCGGATCGGCGTAACATCCGTCCTTCTCTGAAACAGCCGTACCGCCTCCTGGCATGCCAGAGAGGTATGCAGGTGATCGTTATTCAGATCTCCCGGATGATGGGTAATAATCACTTCCGCCTTTGTCTCAACAATGGCTTTTTCTACAAACTGTACCAGTTCAATATGGGGAACCGTATTAAGCCTGATATTTGGGAATTCCCCTAAGAAATATTTCTTCACCTGCAAAATCCCCATAGAAGTATCAATATCATCTTTTAATTCTTCATCCCTGGGGCGAAGCATCCGAGCCTGTACATTTCCGGACAGGATACATACGGATACCTCCTGCTTGTCCCTGGCAAGCTTATACATGGTTGCCCCTGCTCCCAACACCTCATCATCTGGATGGGCTGCTACGATTAAATAATTCATCCGAATCCCCTTTCAACCGTATCCCCAACAAAATCTCCCTCTCTTTTCCAAACAGCTGTACCCGAATCACCACATATTGCAGCCGGATTCGCTTTTTCACCACACAGCTCAGATATGCTTTCAGAGGCTCCTTACAGGCCACAATATTTCCCTGTTCATCCACCTCCACGTTTGACAGCCGCACCGTATACTCCGGATCTTCCTGGAGCAGATCTTTTAAAAACAGTTCCTCTTCCTGAGAAATAGGATAAAATTTCTCCTCCTCCTTCCCCAGAATCCGCGTGTACTGAGGAACCTGCTTAAGCTGTCTGTAAAACTCTTCTGGATTACAAGTGCACAAAAACACATAGCCTGGAAACAACCGCTCTGTGTGAACCTGGCATCTGCCCTGGATTCGCCATATGGCCTCTCTTTTTAATAAGAAACAATTCTCACAAATCTTGGGATCTATCAGTTTTTGAATCGTTTCTATGGCCGCTTCTTCCTTTCCTGTAATGGTCTGTATGGCATACCACATTATGCTTTCCCCTCTTATATTTTGCTTGTCCCTTGCGGCGCTCTTCTCTCATCCTGCCCGCTTTTGCAAAAGCTCCGTTCCCGTATGGAATGAAAAAGGGTAAGCTCCGCCATTTTGCGGCTTTCCGACGCAAATCCAACTTCCCCTTATCTGGCACTATAGCCTGCCTCGCAGTCTATACTGTAAAGCAGGTTTTGTACTTTGTCTGAAAACGGTTCTCCCTAATTCTTGGCTACAATTTCCAATCCTATCTGTAACCCACGAAATCCTTCCGCAGCCTTTACTCCTTGTCCGCCTTCTCCATAGCTGCGTTTTGCAGCTATCAGATATTCTGTATATTCACAGGCTCTAGGCATTTCCAGCTGTGCGATCCGCTTATGCCGGTCTATCCTCCGGATCAATTGCTCCTTTCCCCGAAGCGGCCCCTCTGTCACATATGTTCTTCCCTCCTGGATATAGCCTCGGGACATCCCCAGATGATGACTGGTTCCGCATAGATTCCACAAAAATGCTTCTTCCTCTGGGGGCAGAGGAATCAAAAAATTCCTGTTTGTAACAAGTTCCCTGATCTCCGGGATTCTCGCCAGCTCCCGGGCCAGTTTTTCTCCGTCCTGGCTCTCCAAAAACACATAATCTGGAAAGCAAAGCTGCCGCTCCAGGTGCCACCTCCCTTCATACCGCCGCATTCGGTCATAGGTGAGCTCAAAGGCATCCTGCAAAATATCACTGCACACATATTTCCTGCATACAGAAAGAAATTTCCGGCTTTTTTGATTTTTGCAATGAATCATGTACCTGATTGCAATAGCCTCCTTTCGCTCCTCTGTAATCCAGATTTCCATGACTGGCTGTGATCTTCTCTGGTTTTGCAAGACTCCCTTTCTCTACTTTGTTAAAGGGAGAATAAGTGCTATAGATTCCATTTTTTCAAAAATTTTTGTGATGATTTTCGTAGAGTAAGCTACTCTACGAAAAAGATGTTTTTAGATTTTAGACAATTAGAATAATTTAAATGGATAATTTTTTATTGTTGTACAATTTAATTGTTCAAAAGTTCTCTATTTTTGCATTTTCTTGGCTTTTCAGAGGTAAAATGCACAGAGAACGCTAAAAAACGGGAAAAATTTACGATTCGTATTGAAAATCTCCTGAAATCTGGTTATAATAATATCTGTTGAGTTAAGATCTCTTTCGTAGAGTAGCTTACTCTACGAAAGTTGTGTTAAAATTTAACTTCCTGATTTTCACCTCACCTCTTCCATTTTCACCCCAGAAAGCTTTCTCCAAGTAAAAAATGTATACTTTCTCTCCCTTTTCCTGTATACTATTCTTAATTCTATACACGCCCACTAACACACGCTGACCACAGCACACTGAATCATTGATACCATAAAACGGAGGCACTGATCCCAATGCTCTATCACGCCAAAAACGGAAACTTACCCATGGAAAATTCGGACATGGACTACATATCCTTCGGAACCGGAAAGGAAGCTCTTATTTTAATCCCCGGACTGGGGGATGGACTGACAACCGTGAAGGGCAAGGCCCTGGCCTTTGCCCTGCTATACCGCATGTATGCCAAAGACTATACGGTCTATCTCTTTAGCCGGAGAAATCATTTGCCCGAAGGCTATACTACGCGGGACATGGCAAGGGATCAGGCCTGGGCCATGAAAACTCTAGGCATCTCAAAGGCTCATATTTTAGGAATCTCCCAGGGCGGCATGATCGCCCAGTATCTTGCCATTGACCATCCTCAGCTTGTGGGGAAGCTTATCCTGGCCGTCACAAGTCCAAAGCCCAATAAAATCCTGCAGAAGACTCTGGAGGCCTGGATCTGCCTGGCCCAGCAGGGAAATTATAAAGAGCTTATGATGGATACGGCAGAGAAATCCTACTCCGAGGCCTACCTGAAAAAATACCGCTTTCTCTACCCCTTACTGGGAAGAATGGGAAAGCCCAAAAGCTTTGCCCGGTTCCTCATCCAGGCAAGGTCCTGTCTGACGCATTGGGCAGCGGAAGAGCTGGATCAGATTTCCTGTCCTGTTCTGATTCTCGGAGGCGGCTGTGACAAGATTGTGGGCCCCGCCTGCGCACCGGCATTAGCGGAGAAGATCAGAGGCAGCAAGCTTTGGATTTATGAGAATCTGGGCCATGCTGCCTACGAGGAGGCAAAGGATTTTCATGACAGAGTAATAGAGTTTTTAAAGGGGTGAGCCCTGTCAAAAGGATGATTCCTCTACATATTTTTCGATCACACAGGTATGCCCCTTTTTTTCATCATAATTAACTGCTACCAGCAGGATATCTCCCGTATATCCCTGAATCCAGGACGCATACTGTCGTTCCTTGATTTGTGCGATCCCGCCCTCTGCAGATTTATTCCATTTCAGCTCTACTACCAGGGCTGGTCTATTTACATTCCGTTTAGGAAGATATACTACATCAGCAAATCCCTTTCCAGAAGGGAATTCCAGAATCGGATTCATATAATAAACCCTGGCACTATAATATGCCATAAGAATCGTACAGGTCAAAGAATTCTCGTCATTGTATCGCAAGATAGAGGCTGTTTCATTGTGAATGGCGGCTATCCCCTTTGCCACAGCGTTTCCATTCAGAGCCCAGGTACATTGAAGAAGCTCCTGCGAACTGTTCAATGCAACAATAAGCCCATTCCAACCGCTTCCATCCATCGCATTCAAAAACTCCTGAGATATCTCCCGGTTAGGAATAAATGCCGCGCCTTCCTCTTTATTATAAGTCAAATACCCCAGATGAATCAAAAGTGTAATCACATCATCCTTTGTTTTAAATGTAGTCATATCATTTTGAAACTGCCGTATATTAATCCTGCAATGTCTTCCGCCAAGCATTTCCACGACGGCTTTTTTCAAACCATCAAAATCCATATCAATATAAAGCTTCAATGCCTCATAGGTTTCCGTGCCTGTCCAATAGCTCTGGAACTCCTTCCACAGAAGTGCATCCACAACAGATTTTGGATTATAAATATGAAGCTTGCCCAGACAATACCCATCATACCAGGTTTCCATGTCCTCATAATCCAAACCATACTGTCTGCACTTGTCCTGCACTTCTTCTTCTGTAAATCCAAAATATTCCCCCAGGCTCTTGGGGTCCACCATGGAATATTCATCAAAAATATTAATCGCTGAATGTTCTCCGTATTTTTTAATGGGAAGAATGCCTGTCATATAAGCCAGTTCCACATATTCTGCCCCCTTAAAAAGTCCGCGTAGAAAATCCAGATACTCCTTTTGGACATCCTCCCTCTCTTTTGCCATACGAAAGACACAATCCCACTCGTCAATAATAATAACAAAGCCTTTTTTTGTCTGAATAAAGATCTGATCTAAGGCATCTTTCAGCCGACCGCACAATTCTATGTTTCTACATTGGGGAAACTCTTTTATCAGCTCCAGAATCACCTTGTTTTCCATTACAGAGATAAATGTATCCAGATCCCGTCTTGTCTCCAAAAAACGTTGTATATCCAATCGAATAACCTGATGCTGATTCAGATGTTTCCCATAAGTCTCTTCTTTTTCAATGTGCAAGCCTGCAAACACCTCTTTAGAATCACATCCCTTACTATAATATGCCACCAGCATATCTGCAGCCATAGACTTTCCAAATCTCCGTGGACGGCTCACACATAGATTTTTCTGCTTTGTATTTAAAACCCTGTTGGTGTATGCAATCAGACCGCTTTTATCCACATATATCATGGAATTAAGCGCCTCTTTGAATAAAGTATTCCCAGGATTTACATAAATTCCCATAGAACTCCTCCCCTTCGAATTTCCAAGACGCTAACATCCTCTAAGGCTACTGTTTGCTCATCCGTGTAATTTTTATTATATCACGTGATATAAAACCCAGCAAGAAAAAGTCCCTTTTCTTCCCGCCCCTCACTCCAACATAATCTCCTTAACAGAAATCCTCTTAATCTTTTCCAAATACACATACATAAGAATCTCATAGAGGGCCACAAACACTCCAAGCGTCACAAGCATGACCGGAACATCAAAGGCATAGTCCGGTACGCCCGCTATCTCCAGAAAGACCAGATCCACCATAAGCCGCAGCAATCCATACTGGTAAACGGTCCCCAGGGCAAAGCCCGCATAGGACAGCGCTCTGTAGCCTCCCAGGATGGCCCCGCAGCACTCTTTCTGAGAATAGCCGAATACGCGCATCATGGCAATGGTCTTTGTATTCCCCTTGACAACTGTGGTGACTGCCAGAAGCAAAGTGGTAAAGGCCAGGGTCAATCCAATGAGAAATATCATGGCTCCCATCATTTTGCTGGCCAGATCCTTCATGCTAAAGGACATCTGCAGCATAGAGGAAAAGCAAAAGGAGGAGAACAGGATAAAAAAGGCAAGCGCTTTTTTGGTT
Organism: Lachnospiraceae bacterium; assembly: GCA_022796795.1. Lineage (GTDB taxonomy): Bacteria > Bacillota > Clostridia > Lachnospirales > Lachnospiraceae > RGIG4284. The sequence continues at coordinate 12,062 of JAAWJI010000019.1, forward strand.
CTCACGATGCTCCCTCTCAGATCTTCCAGAAAGGAGCGTTCCCGGTCCGAAGACTTTGGATCTCTTTTTATCTTTTCCCTGCTCTGCAGAGTATCCCGCAAAAGCGTCAGCACAGGCTGTCTCAGCTTCTTCCATGCATATCCTATGGCCAGCAGAGCAAAGGCTAGGGTGGGCAGGAGCACCAGGCAGAGGAAGAGCATGGGATGGAAATGCATGGCGATTTCCGGCAGCAGCTTCTCCTGATTCTGCAGCTTGTAGAATTTGGGCATGAGGAGAAAGGCTCCCCCAAAGCCCAGGGCTGTGCCAAAGAAGGCGCTCAGTCCAAACACCCAGAAATTCTCTGCAATTTTCAGATTGGAATAGCCCAGAGCCTTTAAGATGCCCAGCTCCTTTTTATGAGTGTCTATATAATGCTTCACATAAAAGAGGAGCATAACCACTGCGGTAAGGAGGAGACACCCTCCGGCTACCAGGCAGACCACCTTTGCCGAGGCCACCTGGGCATGGTAAAATGCCATGGATAATTCAGATGTGATCTTGCTCTCAATGAGAATCACATCCAGATAAAAATTCAGAAACATGGTGCACACCAGCACTGCACAGCAGCTGATGACAGCGATTCCCACAAGCTTTGCGGCATCCCTGATTCCTACCAGCATCTCATCACCATCCTATCTCATAAGCGGTCTTTTGTACCTGATTTTCATAGATATCCCGTATTTTCCCGCTGTTCATCTGAATCACCGTGTTCGCCATCTCTGCAATATTCTGATTATGGGTTACCATTACAATGGTAAAGCGGTATTCCTTTTGAAGCCTGCAGATGTAGTCCAGCACCTGCCTGCCTGTCTCCTCATCCAGGGCTCCTGTGGGTTCGTCCAGGAATAGCACCCGGGGATTTTTCGCCAGGGCTCTTGCCACGGAAACACGTTGCTGCTCGCCGCCGGAAAGCTGGCTGGGATACTTATGTAATTTTTCTGCCAGCCCCACAGCCTCTATAACGGTCCGGTATTCCCGGTTTCCTGCCAGATCCGCACCCATTTTCACATTTTTGTCCACGTCCATTTGGGGCAGCAGATAATATTGTTGAAAAATAAAACCCGTATTCTCTTTTCGAAATTCTGTCAGCTCCTTGTCGGAAAGGGAAGTAAGCTCCGTTTCCCCATACCACACCTGGCCGTTGTCTGGCCGTTCCAGCCCCGAAATCACATGTAAAAGCGTGGACTTTCCAGAACCTGACGCTCCCAGAATAACCGCAAAGTCCCCGTCCTTTAGCACAAGGCTGATACCCTTTAACACCGGAAACCTATTTTTATCGGTTCCATAGGATTTTGTAACTTCTTTTACCTGAATCATCATCTTCCCCTGCTTTCTTACTTTTAAAGTCCGCCGCCGAACAGGCGGCATGCATTCGGGTATTCCAAATGCGCCCTCACGACTATCCTCTTTGGTGCTGCATCCGATTTCGGGCGCATGCAGGCTCGCTTTGTAAAAGCTCGTACAACCGAACCTGCTACCTGTTTTTCAAGAGACTCACAAAGACCTCCGTCATCATCTTGCTGATCCCCTCCCTGGTAAAACGGCACATTCCGGTGGCACACAGAGCCGCAATGCCGTGGGTGTAGATCCAGAGATGATGGTACAGCCGTTCTGCCTCTCCTCTCTCCACGCCATATTCCTCCTGAATGGACGAGAGGATTTGTCCATAGCTCTCATCAATCAGAGGCAGCACATTCTCCAAATCCGGAATCTGGGCCTGTTCTGTCATGAAAAGAAGCTGAAACAGCTTCGGCTCCTCAGCGGAAAAGAGGATATACTGTTTTCCCACACCCTTAAAGGCCAGCCTTTCCTCTAAGCCTCTCCCCACGTATTCCCTGTAGAGCTTTTTTGCAGAATTCAGTACTGCCTGCTGTACCTCCTCCATACTCTGAAACACGGTAAAAATGGGTCTGGCAGAGCTGGCCAGCCGGATTCCCAGCGATCGGGCGGTCAAAGCCTCCATGCCGTTTTCCCTTACCAGGGACAGAGCAGCCTGAACGATTTCCTCCCTTGTAAATTTCGCCCTTGGCGGCATCAAATTTCCTCCTTCCTGAAAAAACAGCCGTCCTAAAACTTTCGTTTTAAAACAACTGTTTTTAATATACACCAACCTATTTTCTATGTCAAGTATGACTTTTATCCATAAAAGTCATACTTGACATAGACGGGTTAAACTTTTATTTGGGATCCCTATCCAAGAGCCACGTCCAAAGCCATCATAACGGTAAATCCTGCCGCAAACAAAATCGTCCCTACATTGGAATGGCCGCCCTCGGACATTTCTGGGATCAGCTCTTCCACCACCACGTAGACCATGGCTCCTGCCGCAAAGCTTAGAAGATAGGGCAAAAGGGGAACCACATAGCTGGCTGCCAGAATGGTAAGACCGGCGCCCACAGGCTCTACCACGCCGGAAAGAGTGCCGTAGAGAAAGGCTCTGGACCGGCTCACATGCTCTGCCCGCAGAGGCATGGAAATAATCGCGCCCTCGGGAAAATTCTGTATGGCAATACCAAAGGAAAGAGCCAGAGCTCCCATGGCCGTAATCCCCGCATCCCCGGCCATCCATCCCGCATAGACTACGCCCACTGCCATGCCCTCCGGCAGGTTGTGAAGCGTTACTGCCAGCACCAGCTTCGTGGTTTTCTGAAGACTGCTTTCGGGCCCTTCGGCCTTACTGCTGTTCATGTGCAGATGGGGAACCGCCCGGTCCAAAAGCAGCAGAAATAAGATGCCTACCCAGAATCCTATGGCTGCCGGCACAAAGGCCCACCTTCCCATGGCTTCCGACTGATTCATGGCAGGGATCAAAAGACTCCAGATAGCTGCCGCCACCATGACTCCCGCAGCAAACCCGGTGAGAGCTCTCTGCAGCAGAACATTCCATGTATTTCGCATAAACAGCACGCAGGCTGCACCCAGAGATGTCCCCAAAAAGGGGATCAGAATTCCGATCCAAACCTCTTTTTCCATCATCCTATCCCAACCTTACCTCTTCGATACCCCTAGTATTGCCGGCAAATCCCAGCCTTATTCCTGAGTCTGTCCGCACTGCCGCCCCGATTCGCTGACCTTTCCCGCACTTTGGATGAGAGCCTGTGCAAACCCCGCGCTTTAGCTGAGAGCCTGTGCAAACACGCTGAGCAGCTGCTCCCGATGAAAGGGCTTATCCACAAAGCCCTTTGCGCCGATGGCTTTTGCTCTCTCAAAGGTATCGTCGTATGCCAGAGAGGAAACCATGACAATCCTGGCATCCGGATACTTTTTCAGAATAATCTCCGTAGCATCCAGTCCGTCCATTCCCTGCATAATAATATCCATGGTCACCAGATCCGGCTTTACCTCCTCATACTGGGCAATAGCCTCCTCTCCGCTTCGGCAGTATGCTGCAATCTCATAATCCGTACCCTGCAGAACATCGCCCAGCTGGACCCGCACCAGCCGGGAATCATCTACCACCATAATTCGTTTACTCATTTCCTATACTCCCTCCTCTTAGTCTTCATTCGAAGCAGCCCCAGCCTCTTGGGAACAGGGCACATGGTGAATAAACTGCGCGCCTCCATAGCGCTCATTGGAATAGGTAAGCATGAATTGTATCTCGCTCCCCTCAGGTTCATAGCGTCCCCGGTAAAATGCCGGCGGGCCAAAATGGGCCGGGACCTGGGTGACCTGAAACATGGCTCCGGCAATCCTGCCGCAGAGTACGTTGAAATACTCCTTGCTGAACTCCTCCAGATCCTCGGGACTGACTGATTCCTCATGAAAGGAATTACTTGCCATACGGCACAGCAGCTTGGTATCGGCACAGAGCGTGAGACTGGTACGAAACCCTTTGTCAAAGGTAATCTGAACCGTACAGAGATCCTCCCCTGGCGACTGATCCCCCTGATGCAGACGCACGCCTGCAGTACACTCTGTCACATCCTGAACTGCCTGATCCAGAATCTGTTCAAGATCCTCTTTTGCCATAGTAGTATTCATCCTATGATCCTCCTTTTATTACGTCTCCTGATTTTCACTTGTTTCCCCATCAAAAACCCGGCGAATCCGTTTGAGCAGCTCTGCGGCATAAAAGGGCTTCAGCAAATAGTCGCAGATTCCAAGCTTAGAGCTCTCCATTACCGAATCCTTACTCTCCACACCGGTAAGCATGATGACTGGTATATCCTTACACTCTTCCATCTGACGTATTTGCCGCAACGTCTCGATGCCGTCCTGCTGGATCATCCGAATATCCAGCAGAATCAGATCCGGTTTCTCCAGCTCCAGATACCGCAATGCCCGCACCCCGGAATTTACGGTAACCAGATCATAATCCTTCCGCAAAATACTGGCAATCCGTGTTAGGACAATGGCACTGTCATCCACCGCCAAAATCTTCTTTTTCGAAGTTTCCTCTGTCTGACTCATTGCTATTCTTCCTCCTTTTCAAGTATGCCCAACAGCTGACCCAACAGCTCCTCCGCATTGTCATCCTCATATAATCTCAGCTGCTCCTGTATTTCCGAAAGGCGCTTTTCCACATTTTCCGGCAGCTCATGAGTCAGCAGCGCCTCCACTCTTTCCCCACAGTCCTGAGATTTAAAATGCTTCAGTTCCTCCAGAGCTGTTGCCGTCTGTTCCCGAAGCTCCTCTCTGGTCAGGCCGGGAAGCTTTTCCTTCCCTCCGCTCTCCTGTCTGCGCCGTTCCAGAAACTGTCCGATATTGGCCTGCAGCATCTCATATTCTGCCAAAAATATCGGAAATTCTTGGTTGATAAACTCCTGGTCCCCCTGTGCCGCCGCATTTTCATGGGCACGGGCCATGGCGGAAACCTCCATCGCCCCAATATTGGCTGACGCACTCTTAAGACCATGCACCTCGATCTGATAATGCAGAATATCGGTGTCCACAAGCTGGCACAGAAGCTCTGTCTTTCGCTTGCCATCTATGCAATAAAGCTCCAGCAGCTCCAGAAATCCTTCTTCATCACCGGAATAATACTGCATGACGGCTTCCATATCCACCCCGTCAATCTGGAACTTTTCCGGATCTATGGGGTTGGATTCCTTTTCTGCGTTTTCCGCCTTCCTGTACTTTTCCGGAATCCAACGCAGCAAAAGCTTGTTCAGCTCTACCCGGTCCAGAGGCTTCGCAATAAAGTCCTGGAATCCATGTTTCAGAAAGAACTCCTGCATCCCCTCCATGGCATTAGCTGTCAACGCAATCATAACCGGGGCAGCCCCATTTTCGCCGCAGTCTCTGTGAATAATCTCTGCCGCCTCAACGCCGTCCATATCAGGCATCATATGATCCATAAATATGAAATCAAACCGCTCCTCTTGCACCAGCTTAATGGCCTCCGGACCGCTTTCCGCCTCTGTCAAATCAAAGGCATAGTTCTTCAGAAATCCTCTGGCTACCTTGCGGTTGATTACATTATCATCCACGATCAGCACCTTCACTCCGGGAGCCGTAAACAGATCCGTAAGCTTCTGCTCTGTCTGAGGAATCTCTGGCATCTCAGAAATGGGCCGCCTGTCTACAATCTTCTGAGGAATGGTAATGGTAAACGTGGTTCCCTTCCCATAGATGCTGTCCACATGAATGGTGCCGTTCATCATCTCTACCAGGTTCTTTACAATGGCAAGCCCCAGTCCTGTGCCATCTGCGCTCCGGTTCCGCTTGGCGTCTATCTGCCGGAAATCCTCGAAAATCTTGTGCAGATCCTCCTCCCGAATCCCTCGGCCTGTGTCCTCCACACAAAAGATAAGTACCTCCTCCTGATTTCCCCCGGGCTTTCCGGTAATATATGCCCGAACATAGCCTTTATCTGTAAATTTGATTGCATTGCTTAATATATTCAGCAGAATCTGTTTGATTCTTCCGTCGTCACCGTTGTAACGGCAGGGTATGGTTTCATCACAGTCATATTTCAAAATCAATCCCTTCTGAGAAGCCGCCATATCCATCATGCCTATGATTTCGTCCGCCATGACCTTTATGTAGTAATTTTCCTTCACCAATTCCATTTTGCCCGCTTCCACCTTGGACAAATCCAGAATGTCATTAATAATGGTCAATAGATTCTTGGCTGCAGACTGTACATCCTTGGCATAGGAATAGATCTCCGTATCTCCACATTCCTCCATAATAATATCATTCAGCCCGATAATAGCGTTCATGGGAGTCCGTATCTCGTGAGACATGTTGGCAAGGAATTCACTCTTTGCAATGCTGGCCTTCTCCGCCTGACGCCGCACCCGCTTAATCTCGTTGATATATGCCTTGATATCCGTCATATCCAGAATCAAAATCACACAGCCATGGATCTTACCGTTTTCATCTATAATATGCTTGCTGTGGCTTTCATAGTGCTGTTCATTGATGGAAAAGCTCTGTGGGACATCCTCATTCAACATTTCCTCCTGGAAGCCCTCCACCACCCGGATATTCTCGCCCCGTTGATGGGTGTTCAGATCGGTAAAAATACTGGCCGCCGCCCGGTTATAGCTGACCAGCCGGTCATGATCATCCAGAGCAATCACACCATCCCCCATACTCTCCAGAACCTTCTCCGCTGCCAGATGGCGGAAATCATAATTCCGCCGACCCCAGATCACAATGACCACCATGGACATGGAAATCGTCAGGGTCACCGGTGTAAAATCATATACATTCAGCAGCTTAGACACATAGAGAACCAGCATAATCACAGGCAGGCCGGAAATGGCCAAAATCGTCCAATACTGACGATTAACCTGCCGGTCTGAGCGCTCACGGATAGCCCTCATAAGGGTGAATATGCAGAGAAAATAGGGAATGATAATGTGTGCAATGGTGAAAAACACATACAGGGGACCATAGCTGAGACTGACATGGTAAAATCCGTCCCCGTTGGCCACCCACTGAACCTCTCGATAAAAAAGACCCCGCCAGCTAAAAATCACCGTAGGCAGCGACAGGAAGCTTACGATGGCAAGAGTCCTCAAAAGTATTTTGGGCGGCCTGACAGAACAATAGATATAGATAAACCAGCAGTAACACAGAGGGGTAAAGGCAGAGCCCACCTTTTCCATAGTCACCGCTGTCATAGCCGCCTCCATGGTGGGCGCAATCAATTCCAGCAGATACCCCACATTCTGCACCAGCGAACCGCACAGAATCATGATCAGCAGCTTTTGCTCTCTGGCCCCGTCGCCATTCAGCAAAAGAAATAACGCTATCGCTGTCAGACATATGCCGAAACACTCCAATGCAATCACAACATTGATCATACTTACTTTCCTCCTGGCCGGACATTTGAACCCCATAATAAGATATTACAAATTCGAAACTCTGTCAAGATTTGCCAGGGTTTTTCGCATCTCTCTTCCCTCGGGGCTATCCTAATTCAAGCTTGTAATCTATGTGGATTTCCTCTATAATAATATCGAACCGCCAGATGGTTATCTGCATGTATTTTTCAGTCAACAACCCTGCTGTAAGCAGCGGGATATTGACCCTCGCGGCAGTCGCCAAATATCTGCACAAATGCGGCTGCTTGGTTCGTTGCCCGCGGGAATAAGAATTGAGGTATTTTATGAGCAATGAATTACAAAAAAATTTCGTAGAACAGATTTCCTTTCCGGACGCCCAGGAATATTTTATCAATCAGGCCTGTCAGTTTCAGGAGTCCCTGATGATGTATAACTGCGCCATCAAAGAGGTCCGCACGAAGCTGGAGGTGCTCAACGACGAGCTCTCCATCCGCTATAAGCGCAATCCCATTGAGTTTATCACCTCCCGGGTGAAGAAGCCCTTCAGCATTGTGGAAAAGCTGAACCGAAACGGCCAGCCTCTGACTGTGGAGGCCATGACAGCCACCCTAAATGACGTGGCGGGTATCCGGGTCATCTGCTCCTTTATTGATGATATTTACGCGGTGGCGGACATGCTCACCAAGCAGGATGATATTACCCTGATTAAGAAAAAGGACTATATTCAGGAGCCCAAGGAAAACGGATACCGCAGTCTCCATCTCATCGTGGAGGTCCCCGTATTCTTTTCCGACCGCAAACAGCCCATGCGGGTGGAAGTACAGATCCGCACCATTGCCATGGACTTCTGGGCCACCCTGGAGCATCAGCTAAAGTACAAAAAGGACGTGGAGAATCCTCTGGAAATTCAGGAGGAGCTACGGGAATGTGCGGATATTATCTCCCAGACAGACACCCGGATGCTGCGGATCAAAAACCGCATCTTCCAGGAGGATGACTCGGAATTTTCTTCGGCCCGCAGTCCCCGGGAGTGCCTGCGGAACATTAGCCTGCCCCTGACATAAATGCAGTATCTCTGAATGAGAAGGAGAATGTCCGGATGAAAACCATGATGAATCTCACCACCTCTCCCGAGGATTTAGCCCGCTTTTCCTCCTCCCAGGATCTGCGCCGCTTCTATACATCCTTTGGCTGCCACGGCCTGGAGCTTCTGCCCCTGTTGGGGAAGGATGTACAGCCTCTGTCCCAGATTCTCACTCCGGATATGATTGTGGGCGTGCATCTGAACTGTTTTGGCGACTGGATGTACCAGGACCGCTCCTTTCTTCTGGAGCATTTTCGCCGGGATCTGGATTTTGCCCGGCAGTTCCAGGCAGAGTATGTGGTGTTTCATGTGACACAGGTGACGGATGAGGAGTCTTTTACATACCGGATCCGGCATACGGACCGGGAAGTTGTTTTGGCTGCCTGCCATTTGATCAATGAGCTTTTGGATGGACAGTCCTACTCCTTTTTCTTTCTCATGGAAAATCTCTGGTGGGCAGGCCTGAATCTTTTGGATTCCTCTGTGACCAGGCTTTTGCTGGATGGCGTCAATTATGAAAAAAAGGGCCTGATGCTGGACACTGGCCATTTTCTCCACACAAACCATAAGCTTCGGACTCAGCGGGAGGCTCTTGCCTATTTGCATGCCATGCTGGACGACCATGAGGAACTGATTCCCTACATTCGGGGCATTCATCTCCAGCAGTCCCTCACCGGCGGCTATGTGGAGCGCTGGCTCTCCCAGCCGCCTGCCCTGGAAACAGACCCGGAAAAACGCTTCTGCCAGGTCTTTACCCATATTTTTGCCATAGATAAGCATGAGCCCTTTACGGACCCGGAGGTAAAAAATCTGGTTCTGCGCATTGCTCCGAATTACGTAACCTATGAGTATATTACTCGGGACCGGGCAGAGCATGCACAGTTTCTGGAGAAGGGAACCAGGGCTTTGAAGCAGCCGTAAGCAGCCGGCTGTCTTCCCTACAGGGTCTTCCTGCTCTTCTCCGCCTCCTCCGGAGAGGGAGGAATAAATAGAATCACAAACACAACCAGCAGCAATAGACACACAATCAGCACCGACCTCTCCAAAAACACCCGGGTGATCATGGTTCCCAGCACAGCGCCCAGAATAAAGAATATAATGATTCCGTAATACTGCAGGCTCTTATTCCGGGCTGTTTTGTCTCTGGTCGTATTATACAGAAACAGCTGTTCCGTGGCGCTTCTTAAGTTTCCCGTACACATAGTGGTGGCGTAGGCGCTGCCGTTAAAGCGGCGAAAGCTTTCCACCTGCATGGAGCACACAAAGGACACTGCGGAGTTTACCGCATCGTCGGAAACGCCGGAGGGCACAAAGGCGATGACCCACAGCACCAGAAACTCCAGGACGATAACAATCTGGCGCCAGTGAAGTCCCTGGTGAAACCGATATTTCCGGCGCACAAATTCCGTGATCAGGATTCCTGCCATAAAAGCCAGAATCGGATACATATAAAAAAGCAGCTTAGACCAGTTCTGATCCGCCACATTGATTCCCAGAAGAACGATATTTCCTGTCTGGGCATTGGCGAATACGCCGCCCCGGCAGACATATGTATACACATCCAGATAGCCTCCGGCAATGGCCAGCAGCACGCCTACCAGGTAGGATTCCGATGCCTTTTCCAGTTGAAATTTCATGTTCCTGTATCCCTTCCTTTTGTCTTCCCCAGTACCTTAGTATAGCGAATTTTCTTTTCGATTACAAGTGCAAATGAGCCCAGGCTGTACATGCTTCTCAACCGTGATATGGAACTGGCATGAGATGGAAGCGTGATCAGGCAATTTGGCTATAAAGCAAAATTGGCCTATTCGTTAATGTTTATCAGTATGGAGGAAAAGAAAAGCGGGATCTCACCGCTTTGCAATCCTTTCAGCAAAAATACGATGGAAGAAAGGATTACCGCAATTATGAACACAAGACAAACGACAAGAATTACTCTTGTATGCGGAAAAAGAAACAGCGATAGACGAATTGCAAAATTATTATCCGCATGAATACAAGATAGAATGAGAGGCAAATAATCAGCGAAGACGGGGAGATCAGACATCTGCCTTCCCCGCTCCGCTGACTCATCAGATCTTTATGTATTCCCGGATTCTTTTACCTTTCCAGTCATCTGTGCATGTCCAGATTATTTCTGCGTCTCCAGATAAGCCGCCTTCCCCTCCTCATAAAGGTTTTTGCCCTCACTGTCAATGATGACAACCAGAGGCATCTCCTCCACATAGAGCTTGCGCAAGGCCTCGGCTCCCAGATCCTCATAGGCGATGAGCTCGCACTTTTTTATACACTTGGCAAGCAAAGCGCCGGCTCCGCCAATGGCTCCGAAATACACGCCGTGATACTTCTTCATGGCCTCCACCACCTCAGGAAGCCGTGCTCCTTTTCCGATCATGCCTCTGGCTCCCACAGACATCATGGTGGGGGCATAGGCGTCCATACGTCCGCTGGTGGTGGGTCCCGCAGAGCCGATGACCTGGCCCGGCTTTGCCGGCGTGGGACCCACATAGTAGATCGTGGCGTCCGCAGGATCAAAGGGCAGCTTCTCTCCTCTGGCTAAAGCTTCGCACATGCGTTTGTGTCCCGCGTCCCGGGATGTATAGATGATACCGGTGAGATACACACTGTCGCCGGCATGAAGAGTTTTCGCCACTTCTTCCGTTAAGGGAAGGATAATGTGTTTTTCCATCCTAGATCACCTCCGTTTTATGGCGTGTCACATGGCAGTTGATGTTCACCGCACAGGGCATGCCTGCAATGTGGGTGGGCAGCGTCTCAATATTTAAGGCCAAAGCCGTGGTTTTTCCGCCAAAGCCCTGGGGCCCAATGCCCAGACGGTTGATCTTTTCCAGCATTTCTGCTTCCAGATCCGCATAGTAGGGATCCGGGTTCCGCACGTCGGTGCTGCGCATCAGAGCCTTTTTGGCCAACAGGGCGCATTTGTCAAAGGTTCCGCCGATACCTACGCCTACCACCATGGGCGGACAGGGATTGGGGCCTGCCGTCTCCACGGCCTCCAAAATAAAGTCCTTGATACCCTCAATTCCCGCAGAGGGCTTAAACATGCGGATAACGCTCATGTTCTCGCTTCCAAAGCCCTTGGGCCCTACAGTCACCTTAATCTGTTCTCCCGGCACGATTTCCGTGTAGAGCATGGCCGGCGTATTGTCTCCCGTATTGCCCCGACGCACTGGATCCTTTACCACAGATTTCCGCAGATATCCCTTGTCATACCCCCGGCGCACGCCCTCGTCCACAGCTGCCGCCAGATCGCCTCCTGCAATATGCACGTCCTGGCCGATCTCCAGAAATACGCAGGCCATACCTGTATCCTGGCAGATAGGAACCTGCTCCTGCTCTGCAATCTCAAAGTTTGTAATGATTTTATCCAACACACCCTGGGCAATCTCCCAGTCTTCGCATGCCCGGCATCGGCGGATGGCTCCCTGCACATCCTCTGGAAGGAACTGGTTTGCCTCAATGCATAACCGCTCCACTACTTCTGTAATCTGCTGTGCCTGAATCTCACGCATAAGCAATCATCTCCTTTTAAAACACGATCTACCATCCGTTCAGCACGCGCCCATTGGCAAAACCGCGCTTTCAGCGCTCCCCCCTGCTATGGCAGCTCTTTTTGCTCGTGAGCGGGCGCTCCCTCAGAACACAGAGCAACTGTCAAATTCCAATTTTCCAGTCATTTGTGTTCTGGCTGAACTGTTACAAAAATATCCCGATAAACTGGCTGGCCAGCACCACCATGACCAGCGCAATGGGGTAGGTGGCCGCATAGGCGGAGGCCACGTCGTCTGTCTCTGTGACACGGATCAGGGTTCCCAGGGCCGGCGTACTGGTCATGCCGCCGCAGATGGAACCCAGGGTGTTAAATACACTCAGGCGCAACACCTTTGCCGCAAATACATAGCCTAGCAGCATGGGAATCAGTGTCATCAGCGCTCCGTAAAGGAACAGCAAAGCTCCATGCTCCTTTAAGATCTCCACAAAACCTGTTCCTGCCTGTGCACCTGCCCCCAGCAAAAACAACGCCAGACCGAACTCCCGCAGGCACTCCAGCACGTGTTTTTCCACCTGGACGCTAAGCTTTCCGAAATGGCCGAAATGGCCCAGAAGCAAACCTGCAATCAAAGGACCGCCGGAGGTGCCTAGGGCAAACACAGCGCCCCCGGGAAGGGGAATCTCAATCTTTGCCAGCACGATTCCCAGCACAATCGCCAGGGAGAAGGGGAAGAATCCCATACTGTCCGCATAGAACAGCTCTTCCTTTTTGGTCTTGTGGTATTCCTCCATCTCCACATTGGCGGCCGCCTCGTATTTGGCCCGCTCTGCGGCCATATCGGTTTTCAAAAGCTTTGGCACCAGCTGTACAAAGAGCACCACGCCCACCACGCCGAAGGGATAGGCAATGCCGTAGCCTACGGAAGCCGCATCAGAGCCTGTGGCCTCCAGGGCCGCTGCCAGTCCCGGCGTACTGGTTAAAGCTCCGGTCATCATGCCTACGCTGATATCCACAGGCACATGAAAAATCGTAATCACCGCCGCACAGGTCAGCGCGCCTGAGGCGATGACAATAATCCCCAGTAAAATATAGGAGGTGGCGTTAAGCTTAAAGTTCCGGAAAAACTTGGGGCCTGCAATAAATCCCACGGAGGTCACAAAACAGATAAGCCCCAGCTCCCGCACCAGCGACGGGATCTCCACTCCGAAGTGGCCGAAGACCAGGGCCACCAGCAAAATGCCGGCGGTCCCCAGCTCCAGGCCGCAGATCCGGATACTTCCTACCAGATACCCGATGACGGCAATCAAAAACACCAGCATCAAGGTATTGGAAAATATACTATTCTGAAACCACTGTATCAATCCCATCTGCGAACATCCTCCACCTTATTTTGGCATACCGAAGGTATACTTGGGCAGCAGCAGGGGGGATACCTCTCCGGTCTCCAGCCCTGCCTCAGAAAGCTCCTGGGCATAGTCTTTCAGATGCTCCAGATTCAGGGTTCCCAAATACACTTCTTTGCATTTTGCTGCGGCAGCCTTGCCCGCATTACGGCCAAACACAATGATATCCAGCAGAGAATTTCCCATGAGACGGTTTCTTCCGTGGATTCCGCCCACAGCCTCTCCGGCCACCAGAAGATTGGGAATAGCCTTGGTAAAGCCCTCTCCTCCGATCTCCAGACCTCCGTTTTGATAGTGGAGGGTGGGATAAATCAAAATGGGCTGTTTTCTCATATCAATGCCGTAGTTGAGATACATGCGCAGCATAGCCGGAATCCGCTTCTCAATGGTTCCCGCTCCGTGGATCATCTCGATCATAGGCGTATCCAGCCAGATTCCATAGCCTGTGGGGGTGGGTACTCCCTTGCCCCGCTCCTGGCACTCCCGAATGATGGAAGCCGCCGATACATCCCGGGTTTCCAAGGGATGCATAAAAGCCTCGCCCTCTGCATTGATCAGCATGGCTCCCAGGGAACGCACCTTCTCTGTCACCAGAGCGCCGAAAATCTGGGCCGGATAGGCAACTCCCGTGGGATGATACTGAATGGTATCCTGGTACAGAAGAGGCGCTCCCGCACGATATCCCATAACCAGTCCGTCTGCCGTGGCTCCGTAGTGGTTGGAGGTGGGGAAGTTCTGATAGTGGAGGCGTCCCGCTCCGCCAGTGGCAATGATTACGGTTTTGGCCCGGGCCACCTTATATTCGCCGGTCTCCATATTCTGAAGCACGGCTCCTGCCACCTGGCTCTTGTCGTCTTTTATCAGCTCCACGGCTGCGGTAAAGTCGGCAATAGGAATCTGACGATTCCACACCTCGTCCCGCAGCACCCGCATGATCTCTGCTCCGGAATAATCCTTGCAGGCATGCATGCGCTTTCTGGAAGTTCCGCCGCCGTGGGTGGTGACCATGCGTCCCTGGGCATCCTTGTCAAACATGACGCCCAGGTTGTTGAGCCACTGAATAGCATCTGGCGCCTCCATGACCAGGCGGCGCAGAAGCTCCGGCCGTGCCGCAAAGTGTCCGCCTCCAAAGGCGTCCAGGTAATGCTGCTGGGGAGAGTCATTCTCCTTATCCGCTGCCTGAATTCCTCCCTCGGCCATCATGGTATTGGCGTCTCCGATGCGAAGCTTAGTGACCATCATCACATTGGCGCCTGCCTCATGGGCCTCAATGGCCGCGGAGGATCCGGCTCCGCCGCCTCCGATCACCAGCACATCCACATCATAGTCCACCTTCTCCAGATTAATGGGCACATCTAAGATGCGGCTGTTGGAGTGGAGCAGGGTTCCCAGCTCAAAGGGCACCTTTTCTCCCTTATTGGGGCCGATCTTCAGCTCCTGAAAGCCCTCCTGCCGGTAATCCGGGTGAAATTTCTGGAGCAGCTCTTCCTTTTCTTCAGCCGTCATCCGTCTGGGCTCCATGCCGATCCGCTCTGCCCGGGTGGCCTCTACCTTTTTAATAGATTCCAACATTTCTGCTGTAAACATACGCGCTCCCCTCCTATTTCTCAATATCCCGGTTGTTGTACAATTCCTTCATTTCCTCCACCGGCTTCTGCATGATCTGCTCAAGCAGGCTGTCAAATTCCCCGCTGCCTATGGCTTCCACCCGCTCTGCCAGATGCTGGGACTTGGGCGCAATATATTTGCCGGTCAGGCGTCTGGCCAGCACGCCTACCATAGGATGAGATATTCCTGCCGGGCACCGGGAGGTACAGATGCCGCAGCCGATGCAGTCAAAGGACTCCTCCGCGCATTTCTCAAAATCTCCCCGCTGTGCATAGGCAATGTATTGCATTACGTTCAGACTCTGAGGACATCCCTTGGTACAGGCGTTGCAGCCGATGCAGCTGTAGATCTCCGGATAAAGCTCCATCATCACCTGCTGCTTCGCGCTGATCTCCTCCATATCATAGTTCCGTTTATCTGTGGGGAAGAAGGGAAGGGTGGCCACATACATGCCCTCCTGCACCTGAGTCTGGCAGGCCAGGCAGGTCTTCAGCTCATTATTTCCCTTAATCCGGTAGATGGTGGCACAGGCTCCGCAAAAGCCGTGGCGGCAGCCGCAGCCCCGCACCAGCTTGTAGCCTGCGTATTCCATGGCAGTCATGATCGTAAGCTCCGCCGGCACGGAATACTGTTTTCCAAAAAAGTATACATTTACCATTTCCTGCATTATTATATACCAGTCCTTTCTATCAATACTCCGGAGGCAATTCGTCAATCTCGTCACAGCGGAACACCGGTCCGTCTTTGCAGACGTATTTGGATCCGATGTTACAGCGGCCGCATTTTCCGATGCCGCATTTCATGCGGAGCTCCAGCGTGGTGTAAACCTGTGTCTTGGAAAATCCCATTTCCATCAGGGCGGCCAGCACGAATTTGATCATGATGGGCGGGCCGCAGACCAATACGGTCTTGTCTGTGGAGAATTCCAGCTCTTTTAAGTAGGAGGGAACAAAGCCTACGTGGCCGTCCCAGCCCTCCTGCTCCCGGTCAATGGTCAGATACACGTCTACCCCTTCGGTCTTGCACCAAACTTGCTGAATCTCCTCCAGCTGAACCAGATCATCGGCGGATCGGGATCCGTAGAGGATTTCCACAGTGCCGTAGTTTTCCCGGTTATCCAGTACATAGTTGATTACAGAGCGCAGGGGGGCAAGGCCGATTCCTCCGGCGATGAACAACAGGTTCTGCCCCTTCAGGGCCTCTTCCACCGGAAACGCGTTTCCATAGGGTCCACGGACTGTAATTTCCTCGCCTACGCTCATACCGTGAAGGCAGTCGGTAAGGGTGCCGCAGCGCTTGATGGAAAACTCCTGGTATTCCTTGTTAGTGGGGGAGGAGGTGATGGAGAACATGGCCTCTCCCACTCCCGGCACGGACACCATGGCGCACTGGCCCGGCATGTGTTCAAAGAGCTTTTTCCCGTCTCTTCCCACTACCCGGAATGTTTTTACGTCCGGGGTCTCCGTGCGGATGTCCGTGATCACGCCGATCATGGGAATCAGCATTTCCTGCCTGTGATTTCCGCCGCATGTACAGGTACTCATTGCGCGTCACCTCCCAGCTTCTTGATTACTTTTACAATGTTTAACGAGGCAGGGCACTTGCTGACGCAGCGGCCGCAGCCCACACAGGAAAACATTCCCTCGTTATTGTCCGGATAGTACACAAGCTTGTGCATAAACCGCTGGCGGAACCGCTGCATCTGGCTGGTCCGCATGTTTCCATGAGCCATCATGGTAAAATCCGAATACATGCAGGAATCCCAGCAGCGATAACGCTGCACGCCCTCTTTGGTATTAAAATCCCTGATATCGTAGCACTGGCAGGTAGGGCACACAAAAGTACAGGTGCCGCAGGCCAAGCAAGGATGATACAGTTCCTCCCATCTGGGAGAGTCAAAGAGCTCCATGGTGCTCTTTTCCCGGAATACGGACAGGTCCAAATGGGAATAGGGAAGCTTGTCGATCACAGCCCGGATATGCTCCTGCTCTTCCTCCACAGCCTTTTCCTCTGCTTCTGTAAGCAGTTCCTTCACCTGATCCGTCAAAGCCTTTCCTTTTTCTGTCAGAGCCTTCCAGTACAGCTCCTCCCCGATAAACCAGCAGGCCACATCTGCCCCAGGCGCTGCGGCGTCGATGCCAAACACCTTGCAAAAACAGGTTTCTTCCGGCTCATGGCAGGCCAGTGCCACCACGGTTCCATGCTCCCGGCGGGCCGCATAAAAGCTGTCCACTGCATCCTTTAAAAATACGTTGTCCAACACCTTTAATCCCTGCACGTCGCAGGCTCTCATGCCAAAGACCACAAAGGGAGTCTCCTGAAGTTTAGCCGGATCAATGGCAAGCTTGCCCTCCTCTTTCCTGCAGCTATAGAGGGTTTCGCTTTGGGGAAAGAAGCAGTCCTTTCCTGATTTTACTGTTTTTAAGGTGTTCAGATCTACATCTGCATCTCCACTCCAGAGCCCAAAATTGGCCTGGCCGCTTTTCTGAATGGGCAGAAACAGATCTTCCCTGGCCGCGATTGCTGCCAGAAGCCCTGGCAGCTGGCTTTTCTCTATCTTATACATCTATCTTTTCCCCCTTTCACCGGAGGAACGCTCCACCACCACGCCGGGCTCCGCATCCTCAAAGGTAAAGTCGGTCAGGGGCCCACGACTGTCCGTGTCCTCTCCCGCCTGATAGGTTCCATAGAGCTCATTGATATCCTTGATAAATTTCCGGTTGAGAAGATGCAGAGGGATCCTCTGGGGACATACCCGGCTGCACTCTCCGCAGTCCGTACAGCGGCCTGCCACGTGGAAGGCCCGGATAATATGGAACATCTGCTCCTCAAAGGTATCTGCATTGGCCTTCTGGGCGCTGTCAAACTGGTTGCTGTCAAAGACGCATTTGAGACAGCTGCAGGCCGGACACACGTTCCGGCAGGCGTTGCAGCGGATGCACCGGGAAAGCTCTCCCTGCCAGAAGGCAAAGCGCTCCTCTGGACTCATGGCCTCCAGCTCCTCCACCTGGGCAAAACGGTTGCCCACAGGACCGGCCTCCTCGCCTTCCTCTGCGCCGATCAGCTCGTCGTAAACCTGATGAGTCTTTCCCTTGCATACGGTGCAGCGCTCCAAAAGAGCATCCCCAAAGGGCATCTCTTTTTCCCCATAGATGGTCTGTACCTTTAAAAGGTCCCCCTCCTGGCAGACGCTCTCAATGCCCTTGATGCCTGCGTCTTTCATCTTTTCCACATCCAGAGTTCCCTTGCAGCCCACTCCGATGATGTATGTATTCTCCCGTTTCACCCGGTGCTCCTTGATCAGCTGATTAAAGCTGTAGGTATCGCAGGGCTTTAAGAATACCAGAGTTTTTCCCTCCAGCTTTCCTGCCTGAATCATATATTTGCTCAGATTCGCGCCGCAGAACCCGTCATACACAAAATCAGAAAGCTCCTCCGGGCTGTTGAAATAGGCTGGTTCCGGATTATATCCCAGATCTCCCTGCTTCCATCCCAAGACACGGACTACGCTGCCGTCTGCCAGGAGCTCTTTTGCTCTCTCTACTAATCTCTCTTGCATCGCAGATCCTCCAATCTCACATTTTCGCCCAGAGAATGAATCTTTGCCACAAATTCATTCATGGTGGTGGAGAACTTAACTCCCTCAGCGGCGGACACCCATTCCACCCGGGTCCGCCCGTTCTCCACGCCCAGATAGTCCAGCATGGAAAACAGAAGGGTCATTCTTCTTCTCGCATAATAGTTGCCGGTGGTATAATGGCAGTCTCCCGGATGGCAGCCGCACAGGATCACGCCGTCGGCTCCCCGCTGGAAGGCTCTGAGGATAAACATGGGATTTACCCGGCAGGAACAGGGCACCCGGATGATTTTCACATCTGCCGGATACGAAAGCCTGCTGCTTCCCGCCAGGTCTGCGCCTGCATAGCTGCACCAGTTGCAGCAAAAGGCCACGATCTTGGGCCGGAATTCTTTCTTCTCTTCTACCTGCATATCGCATCCACCTCCGCAAGAATTTGTCTGTTTGAGAAGCCCTGCAAATCCATGGCTCCCGAGGGACATGCCACCGTGCAGGCGCCGCAGCCCTGACAGAGGGCGCTGTTCACCAGGGCCACACGCCGGTTCTCCCGGATGCCGTGATCATTGACCTCCTTCTCTATATAAGAGATGGCTCCGTAGGGGCACACCTTCTCACAGGAGGAACAGCCGTTGCACAAAAGCTCGTCGGACTTGGCCACACAGGGATTGGTAACCAGATGATCCTTGGCCAGAAGTCCCACCACCTTTACGGCAGCCGCACCGGCCTGAGCTACGGTTTCCGGAATATCCTTGGGTCCCTGGCACACGCCGGAGAGGAAGATTCCCGCTGTGGGAGATTCCACCGGACGCAGCTTTGCATGGGATTCCGTGAGGAAATTATTCGTGTCAATACTGGCCGTCAGCATGGTTGCGATTTTCCGCACATCCGGATTGGGTTCAATGGCCGTAGCCAACACCACCATATCCGTCTCCATGAGAATTCTCCGGTTGTCGATAAGATCCACGCCCTGTACCAGCAGCTTATCCCCCTTCTCCACAACCTTTCCTACCTGGCCCTTAATATAGTTTACGCCGTACTCCTCCACGGCCCGGCGGTAGAATTCGTCGAAATTCTTTCCTGGGGTACGCACGTCAATGTAGAATACGGTCACTTCCACATCCGGATATTTATCCCGGATCAGCATGGCGTGCTTGGCCGTGTACATGCAGCAGATCTTGGAGCAGTAGCTCTTTCCTCTCTTGTCTGCGCAGCGGGAGCCTACGCACTGGATGAACACCATGGATTTGGGCGCCCGGTGATCCGACATGCGCTCCAGATGTCCCTTGGTGGGTCCTGCCGCATTCATGATCCGCTCCAGCTCCAAAGAGGTGATGACATCCGGGCTGGATGCGTAGGAATATTCCTCAAATTTGTCAAGCTTGATGGTATCGAAACCGGTAGCCACCACAATGGCTCCGTAATTCTGTGTTACAATCTCATCTTTCTGCTCGTAGTCAATGGCTCCGGCCTGGCAGACCTTGGAGCAGACGCCGCATTTTCCCGTCTTGAACTTGGTGCAGTGTTCCCGGTCAATCACCGGCACATTGGGAATAGCCTGGGCAAAGGGGGTGTAAATGGCGCTTCTTGTATTGAGGCCCCGGTTAAATTCGCTGGGCGCCTTCTTGGAAGGACATTTCTCCTGGCAGACTCCGCAGCCGGTACACTTGCTCATATCTACGCTGCGTGCTTTTTTGCGGATGTCCACGGTAAAATCACCCACAAAGCCGGATACCTTTTCCACCTCGCTGTATGTATAGATGGTAATCTTCTCATGGGCTGCCGCCTCCACCATCTTGGGCGTGAGAATACAGGCGGAGCAGTCCAGGGTGGGGAAGGTCTTATCCAGCTGGGACATTCTGCCTCCGATACTGGGCGTCTTCTCCACAATGTCTACTTCATAGCCTGCGTCCGCAATGTCCAATGCGGTCTGGATTCCGGCAATGCCTCCTCCGATCACCAGGGCCCGCTTTACCACCCGGCTGGTTCCTGCCTGCAGCGGCGCGTTCAGCATCACCTTGGCAATGGCCGCCCGGGCCAGGATCACGGCTTTTTCTGTGCCCTCCTCCATATCCTTATGGATCCAGGAGCAGTGCTCTCGAATATTGGCGATCTCAACCATATAGGGGTTGAGGCCTGCCCGCTGGGCTGCCTGGCGGAATGTATTCTCATGCATTCGGGGCGAGCAGGAGCACACCACGATGCCTGTGAGATTTTTTTCTTCAATCGCCTGACGGATTTTCAGCTGACCAGCTTCAGAGCACATATACTGATAGTCCTCTGCATGGACGACTCCCGGCTCCTTTGCCACAGCCTCCACTACCCGAACCACGTCCACAGTGGCCGCAATATTGGATCCGCAATGACAGACGAATACTCCTATTCTTTGCACTCGGTTCACCTCCAACCTTTCTGTTATTTGCTGTATTTCCGAAATGCGCTTGCCAGAAGCTGCTGGGGCAGCTCTTCATTCAGAAGCTCCGGAATCTCGTTTGCTGTCAGGGCATTTTCCCCACGCTG
Source organism: Lachnospiraceae bacterium (assembly GCA_022796795.1). Taxonomy (GTDB): domain Bacteria; phylum Bacillota; class Clostridia; order Lachnospirales; family Lachnospiraceae; genus RGIG4284. Next base: position 33,045 of record JAAWJI010000019.1, read on the forward strand.
GCGGATCACCATGAGCCGGACAGCCTCGATCAATCTGGCCGGCTTCACATCCCGGGGACACCGCTCCACACAGGCAAAGCAGGAAAGACATTTCCAGATACTGGCAGACTCCAAAAGAGCCTGTACATTTCCGTTCTGTACATAAGACACAAACTGATGGGGACGGATATCCATCTCCTCATAGGCCGGACAGGAAGCGGAGCACTTTCCGCATTTCATACATTTTTTCGTATCCACGCCGCTGATTTCCCTGATGAGAACGGCCTGCTCTTGTTCTGTTCTATGCATGCTCTTCGCCCTCCTGTTCCTCCTTAAGTCCCAGCGCCTCCGCCAGAAGCTCTGTCAGATAGCGGACCGGAAGCGCCTCCCTGCTGCCGGTGTTTTTCAGGTTGTACAGGCACAGGGGACAGGCGGTAATCAGTTCCTCTGCTCCCTTCTCTGCCGCAGATTCCATCACCTGGTCCACCAGACTTCCTGCCAAAGCTTTCTCCTTCAAAGAAACGTAACCACCGCAGCACTCATTTCGGTAAGGATATACCACAGCCTCACCCCCCAGCGCCCGAATAAAATCTTCCATGATCCTGGGATTTTCCGGATCGTCAAAAGCCATGACAGAGCTTGGGCGAAGCAGCATACAACCGTAGTAGGCCCCGATCTTTCGTCCTGTCAAAGGCTTAACCACTTTTTCCCTCAGGACGTCAAAGCCCAACCGGTCCCGGAGTACCTCCAGGAAATGCAAAACCTTGGTTTCTCCCTCATAGGGAGTATCAAGCTTCAGATAATTGTTTGCTCTGGTACGAATATCCTCCACATGCTCCATGTCATCGTTGACTCGCTTGATCACATGATGACAGGCAGAACAAAGCGTCACCAGCTCCTGGCCCTTTTCCTTGGCGCTGTTCAGGGCCCGCACCGCAGACAGCTTGGTGGCAATCTCGTCGCTGGCCTGGGGATACACAGCGCCGCAGCACTGCCATTCCTCAATCTCCTCCAGGGTAAAACCCAGAGCCTGGGCCGACATTCTGGCATACCGGTCCAGCTCTTGAGCCTTGTTTTTTAAGGTACAGCCCGGATAATAGCTATATACCATTTAGCGAACCTCCTTCTCTCTCCCGCATCCCGGGTGTTTAAATCTCAATCTGTGCGATCACAGCTTTCAGGGCGTTGGCGCTGGCCTGCAGCTTTGCGATCTCTTCCTTATTCATCCGCATGGGAACCTTCCCCTGGATTCCATTGGGGCCAACCAGCGTCAGGGTGCTTAAGCACACGTCCTCAATGCCATACTCTCCGTGCATCATGGAAGAGACTGTGGCGATGGAATCCGAAGCGGCCACCACAATATTGCAAAGCTTGCACACAGCCGCAGAAACAGCGTAGAAGGTAGCTCCTTTGTTGGCAATGATAGCTCCGCCGGATTTCTGTACATACTCCAGCATGCCATCCTTATCCACCGGCTCAATGTCTCTTCCCATGCTCTTCATCAGCTCATAGTATTCGTCTGTACTGGTTCCGGATATGTAAGCCCCGGTCCAGGGAATAAAGGAGGTATCCCCATGCTCTCCAAACACATAGGCATGGATATTTCTCTGCGCCACCTGGAAGTGCTCGGACAGACCGCATTTGAGACGAGCCGTATCCAAAATGGTTCCGGAACCGATAATCTGATTCTCCGGAAGACCGGAAATCTTGGTAAACACATAGGTCATAATGTCCACCGGATTGCTGACAATAATATACAGGGCATGGGGGGCTGCCTTCACAATCTCAGGCGTAATACCCTTCAAAATATTCACATTGGTCTGAGCCAGGTCAATCCTGGTCTGTCCTGGCTTTCTGGGAAGTCCGGAGGTAATAATCACAATATCCGAATCTTTGGCATCCTCGTACTCTCCATTTACAATATTAATGGGATCCCGAAAACAGGTGCCCTGGAGGATATCCATAACCTCCCCCTCCACCTTTTCCTTATTGATGTCGATCATGACAATCTCGGAGGCAATCTCCTCCTTGGTCAGCGTATAGGCAATGGTGGAACCTACGCTTCCTGCACCAATGATGGTAATTTTACTGCTCATACTGCTCCTTTCCCCTGGCAGACAGCCAGAACCTTGTGTGATACATATTGTCTATTTTTTAACATACAAAAATAGAAAGAAAGGGAATCCCTGTTTCTTTCCACATACAGGGAACTCCCCTGGACCTCTGTTTCCTTTTGAGATCCGTGGGAGCGCTTATACCTGATGAAAGTCCTGATTCCCAAACCTGAAATAAAAATTTCATACTCCCTCCCAACCGTATGATAAGGCGATTGTTCAGAAAGTTTCTTTATGCGATTTTGATTATAGCATATTGTTAATGAATTCACAAGCCCTAATTTTAATTTCTGGCTGTTTTCCCTGCTTTATCCCACCCTGGTCAAAATTCTCACATTCTCCCCAGGCGTATCCCCTGCCAGCCCGCAGCCAGGCCCCAGAATAAATCCGGTGGCCTCCCTGCCTCCTGCTGCCGCAACGGTCCATGCTAGAGCTTTTTCGATCTGCTCCTTTGTCCCCCTTCGCAGCAGCAGAGGAGAAATCTGTCCCAGAAGCGCGCATTTGCCTCTGGCCTCCTCCACCGCTTTCTTGAGATCCGTCTTTTCATCAATCTCCAGAATATCCGCTCCCAGGCTGCACATCTGAGGCATTATGCTGGTGGCGTTTCCGCAGATATGAAGAGAAATCAATCCCCCTGCCTTGTGGACAGCGTCAATCACCTGTTTTTCCCAGGGCATAGCAAAGGTCTCGTACATGGCCGGGGAAATCACATCCGGCCCTGCCGTACTGTCCCCCATGGAAGTTCCGTGGGCCCCTGCCTCCAATAATTTCTCTTCATATAAAATGCAGGCCCTTGTGCAGAACGCCAACAGATCCTGAATATCCTCTTCCAGGTCTTCATCCATAAGATCAATCAACAGCTTCTCCATGCCATAAAGCAAAGAGGCAAGACTAAAGGGGCCTTGATCGCCTCTTCCCATGACGAATACCTGATCTCCAAAATATTCCCCAAGTCTTCTAACCGCCTCTATATTGGCTTTTACCATAGGACTTTCCCAGAAATCCTCCGGAATCCGTAAATTTCGGATCTCTCCTGGATCTGTAAGCAAAGGCGCGTGGACTGCCGGCGGGCCTGCCTTCCGGTAAACTACCGGGCAGCCCAATGCCTCTGCCAGAGCCGCCGTGCCATTTTCCACCAGCAGCATATCCTGACCAAACTCCTTCCAAAGCTTGATCTGCATCTCTGCCATGGCTTTTCCGTCCTTCACAAACCGGTCATACCCCATTCCGGAGGCTTCCGCACACATGAGAAAATTGTGCAGGTCTGTGGGCATCCGATCTACAGGTTTCATGTGGATGGCAGCCATGCTGCGCTCATAGGAATTCATAGTTTCTCCTCCATGGGCTCCAGGTACAAAACTAATAGCCCGCCTTCCGGCTGTTTATCTCTTCCAATGATCCAGCTGCGGCTAGAAAGCTCCCTGGGATCCCCTGTGACATTTCCACACAAAAGCTCCCCGTCTTTCCCCGTCAACTTCTCCGTTAAAGGTTCCTGATTCAGCCCTTCTTTTCTTTCATCTGCTCCAAACAACACACACACGTGATAACGCTCTCCCTCTGGAAGAAGAGTCTCCAGCTCAAAGCGCACCTCTGCTTCCCGGTCCTCCCAGGGATTTGCCGCCACCAGAAGAAATCTTCCATCCTGTTCATACGCATAGGGAATGGGAAGCGCCTCCCGGGACTGGTAATCTACACTGCAAAAATTTCTCTGAGAGGCTCCCATTTTACAGGTCTTTATAAAATCAGAAAATCGTTTCCGAAGAGTGATAAGCTTCTTCATATCCTCCAGCATAGCTGTCTTTTCCGGAATTTCCAGCTGTTCCCAGTTCAGCCAGCTGCCGTACAGCCAGCGTCCCTCTCCCGGCTCTCCCTCCCCGAATAAACCGGGGGTATGCCAGGGAATAGGCCGGTAATCCGCATTGAATTCCTCTCCCGCCATAAAGATGGGAATCCCCGGGGCCAAAAGGGACGCGTAGCCCGCCACATACCGGCTTCCCTGGATCCCATAGGGATTCTCCCCTTCCGGAAATCCCACCCAGCCATTATCATGGCAGCTCATCTGAATCACAAAATACTGACCATCCTGTATTCGAAGAGGAAATTTTGCGTAAAGGGCTGTTTTTCTTCTCTCATATTCCACCTGATAATCGGCCTCCAGTACCCCTTCCCCATTGCTGTTCCAGGTCGTGCCCTCCCAGTCTCTGATCTTTACATTTTGAATCTCCTTTTTCTGATACACATGTTCCACTTTCAGGATTCCCAGCTGATTCACATAGGCGATTCCTAAGCGTTCCTCCTGTACGGGTACGCTTTCGTACTCTATCCCTGTCAGCTGCAGATTCCTGGTCTTGGAGAGCCCGGCGTTTGCCTGGGTCGTCTGGACGGTTCCATCCATATAACAGATTTCCACATCATACCGCTCTTCCCGCCGCTCCTGCCGGTCCCTGCAGTAATCCGCCACATTGGTATATAACCGGCTGGAGGGATTTCTGCCCCAGTTGTGGCTCAAAGCCTCCCCGTGCTGAATCACATCCGTAACGCCCCGAATGGCAGGACCAGATTCCGCAATAATGGCAATGGCTCTTCCCGCCTCCCTGGCCTTTTTCCGGATCAGAGCCCACAGATCATTGCGGTAATGGGCCACATCCAGGCGATAGCCGTCAATGCCGTACTCCGTCACATAGGAAACCCAGGTGGAAACCCACCACTGGTCCAGATCCTCATGGCCTCCATACCAGTCAAAATCCGTCATGCCCCAGGATCCCCCCTGAAACCAGTCTGGATGTTCCTCCACCAACGGACTATCCTTCATGACTCCGTGAGTGATTACATCCAGAAATACCCGGATCCCGTACTCATGGGCGCAGGCAATCATCTGCCGAAAATCTTCCGGGGAACCCAAGCTCTCATCCAGCCGGTCCGGCCGGATACAGGCATACTCGGTCCAGATATTATAAAAATGCTTTGCATCGCACTGTTGGTGCCCGCTAAGCCAGATTCCCGTGATCCCAAGCTCCGCCAGATAAGGAATCTTCTCCGCCAGGGAAGCAAAGGTTCCGGACTCCGGCCCCTTCGGTGAGGTAAACCCTTTTGTGGCAATCTCATAAATAATCATCTGCTCCAAAAACGCAGGAGCCTCCGTAACAGGGTATTCCATACTTTTCACACTCCTTTTCTTCTTTTTATACTTTTCTCCATGATACCATTATGCCTTTTCCTTGATCGCCTTGATCGCCTTGATCGCCTTGATTGTCTTTATGCCTTCACCGCACCGCTGCTATCCCTTTACCGATCCGGCCACCATGCTCTCCGCGATCTGTTCCTGCAGCACCACATACACCACCAGGGTAGGCAGTATGCATAAAACCAGAGCAGCAAACATGGAGGAATAATTAAAGCTAAAGGCAGAAGTAAAATATTTAATTGTCAGGGGCAAGGTCCTGTTTTTCTCGCTGGAAGTCAAAAGCATGGCGTACATAAACTCATTCCAGGAAAATATAAAGGTGAGAATGGCCGCGCTTGCCATGGCTGATTTGCTCACCGGCAGCATTACATGCAGAAAGGTCCGACCAAATCCGGCCCCGTCAATACAGGCCGCATCCTCCAGCTCCTGGGGGATGGACAAGAAGAAGTTTCTCATCAAAAACAAGCTCATGGCCATGCCAAAACCTGTGTATACCAGGATCAACCCTGCCTTTGTGTCATACAGCCCCAGTTTATTTACCACAAAGTACACGGGCTGCACCATGGCGTTGGAGGGGATCAGCATGGAGGATATGAGCAGTAGAAACATTACATTTTTCCCCCTAAACCGGCACCGGGCCAATACATACCCTGCCATGGAATAGATGACCACCGCCAGAAGGGTGCTGATCCCGGCCACGGTTAAGGAAGTGAGAAACCGGGAAAAAATGTCCACCTTTTCCATGGCGATTTTGTACCCGTCCAGATACAGGGAGGTGGGCAGGGAAAAGCTGGAGGACAGTATCTGATTGTTCGTCTTAAAAGAGGACAGGAGCACCCACAGAAAGGGGAAGGTAGAAATCAGAACCACCACAGCCATGACCATATAATCCAGGAGCTTTTGTCCTCTGTATTTCTTTGTCTTCATCACATTCTCCCCCCTAATCTGCCCGGTTCATGCCGAATAATTTATTACACAGCAGCATGGTTGCAATCCCCAGTATCAGGAGCAAAATCCCCAGGGTATTGGCATATCCATACTGATTGCTCTGAATAATCTTGTTTACCATCATCACCGAGATGGTCATGGTAGAATCCCCCGGCCCCCCGTTGGTAGTCATATAAATACACTCAAATTCCTTGAAAACTGCCGTAACCGCTACGATGGCGCCTGTGCCAATGGCTCTTCGAAGCAAAGGCAGGTATATGTACCAGTCCACCTGCAGGGCCGTGGCCCCGTCTATCTTGGCCGACTCCTCAATTTCATGGGAAATGGAGCTCAGCTCTGCAAACACAATCAGGGTAATCACCGCCGCATACCACAGCCAGATATTGGTCACACTGAACAGTGCTGTTTCCGGCTCCGCCAGCCAGTTTCTGGACAGATGCTCCAGTCCCGCTGCCTTCAAAGCCGTATTGAGGATTCCCACATCCGGCTTATAGATAAACACAAACATAAGGGACAGGGCGGATCTGGACACGATGTTGGGCAGCATAAATACACTTCTGGTAAAACGCCAGCCTTTGCGCTTCCGTTTCAGCACCAGAGCTACCCAAACCCCGAAGGGAACATGGATGCAGACTGCCAGAAGAGCCCATAAAAGGGTATGTCCCAGGGCTGTGCGAAAAACAGGATCCCTCACAATATCCGCATAATTTTTCAGTCCGATAAACCGCATGGACTGCATCCCGTTCCATTTGGTAAAGCTTGATACAAAAGCAAGCACCAGGGGGCCTAAGTAGATCAGAATGAACAGCACAAGAGCAGGAGCCAAAAAGCTGGCGATCCATACTTTATTCCTTTGTCTCATCTCATTCTTCCTTACTGAATATCTTCTTTGTATTGGGCAGCGCCCTGGTTGAGCATTTCTATAAACTGATCCACGGAAATAGCTCCGGAAACCAGGTTAGGGATTTCCCGCCCAAACACATCGTTTTGGATCACAGGATCCCATTTGGTCTGATAGCTGGGAAGTACCACGTCCACATCGCTTGTCACATCCACACACTCCTTCATCGTGGAGCTCATGGCATCATAGTCCTCCTGGGGAATCTCCACCACAGAGGAAAACTCTCCCGACTCCACCGCCCGTTTCTGGGCATACGCCTCTCTGGAGTAAAACTTCATAAACGCAATGGCCCCTTCTGCCGCGGCCTCCCCCTGATCTGTGGTTACACACCAGCTGGTCTGCTCCATGGATCCAACCATGACATTTTCCGGGAAGGGAGCATAGCCTACTTTTTCCGCAAAGCCTGCCTCCGCATAGTCCTCATCGGTGAGACTTGGCATCATCCAGGGACCATTGGCGATCATGGCCGTATTTCCGCTAAAAAAGTTGTTGGCTGCCAAAGCATAGGTTCCTCCCACCGCGTCCGGCGTGGTATATTGAAACTGGCGGATCAGAAGCTCCATGGCCTCCTTCACCTCCACTGTCTCAAAATCATCCGGAAACTGCTGGTCCATAAAAGTCCGGCCTGCTTCGCTGGCTCCCAGATAAGCGGTAGAAAGCAGCATGGGACACCAGGCGGTCTCTGTGGTATGCAAGGAAAGAGCCGGAATATTGTTTTCCTTAAGCTTTTCGCAGGCTTCCCAGAATGCATCCCAGGTTTTGGGGAATTCTCCGATGCCGGCTTTCTCAAACAGCTCTTTATTATAGTAGATTCCCGTCAGCTGCATTCCGGAGCTGGGAATCATATACATGCTCCCATCCTCCCTTAAAAACTCCTGGAGCCCCTGGGGCATCAGACGGCTTTTCCACTCCCCGTCCGCCTCCAGATAAGGAGCCACGTTGACCAGACAGTCATTTTCTACCAGCAGTTCGTAAAAGGCAGGCTCTGGCCCCACCTGAATCAGGGCCGGCATGGAATTGGAGGCGTTCAGCATCTTAAGCTTGGACCGGTAATCATCAGAAGAACCGGCCAGATATTCCGGCTCCATCTGATAGACGCCCTCATATTCCCGGTTAAAGTCCTCCACAATGGCACGCATCTGAATATCCTGGGAGTCATTTGTCCCTGTAGTGAGGATAATGGGAATCTTCACCACTCCTTCTCCTGAAGCCTGGATTTCGCTGCTCTCCCCAACCGCTGGTTTTTGCTCCTGCCCTTTCCCGCATGCAGTCAACATCAGAACCATGCACACACTTAAGATTCCCGCTACACTCTTTTTCAACATCACGCATCCCTCCGTTTTCTTCTACAGAACAGAGAAAAATCCGGTATTATTTCATCTGTTCTCTGTCATTTTTTCTAGTTATGTGTTTATTATAGCAAGTCTTCTTGTATATCCTGTATAAAAAAGAATACCTCCTTTGTCAATTATAATACATTTATATAAAAAGAGGATGCATCCTTTGGTGGGCTTTTGCTTCCCAGATCCCAGCTTCCTCTAACGCAAAAAAGGGCATGACGCCCTCTTTTCCTGTTCCCTATTCCAGAATCCAAAGCACACAGCTGGTTCCTTCCATCTCCCTCTCATAGTGAATCCTAAAATTCTCCCCATAGCGCAGCAACAGACGGCACACCACATTGGAGATCCCATATCCGCCGTATTTCTGGGGGAATATATTCTTGATCTCCTCCAGACTTTTCTCCTGCATGCCATTCAAAAGCTTAGCGGTCTCCCCGTCTATAGAACGTCCGTTATTTTGAATACAGATCTTTGCCCATCCTCCCTGTTTCTTTACAGAAATATAAATTCTGCCGCCCTCATAGATATCCTGGAATCCATATTTTATACAGTTCTCCACAATAGGCTGCAGAATAATCTTGGGAACCTTTACAGACAGCAGGGACTCGTCCACGCAGATCTCATAGGTGAAAAGATCTGTGCTGCGAATCTTCTCGATTTCCAAGTAGGCCTGTACATGCTCCAGCTCATCCCTCAGTGGGATCTCATTCTCTCCCTTGCTTAAGCTGATTCGAAGAAGCCTGGACAGGGATTGGATCAGACATATCATTCTCTGGTCCCCATTCATCCGCGCCAGCATATGAATATTATCCAGCGTATTATAGAGAAAGTGCGGATTGATCTGATAGACCAGAGAGTTGTATTCATTAATCCGGATCTCCTCCTGCTCTGCCTTTACCTGCTCCATAAGCGTTTCAATATGGCTTAGCATGTGATTGTAGGCCACAGCCATCTGGTCCAGTTCCGTATTGGTTTCCATTTCAATGGATTGGCTTAAGCTTCTGGCGCTGAAATTGCTCATAACATCGCTGAATTTTCGAATATTCACAAGATAAGGGCGGGCAGCCACATAAGAAATCCCCACGCAGATGCAGATGGCCGTTGCCATAATCAGCAGTACGCTTCGCAAAAACAAATGGGCAGGCTCCCGAATCACTGCCATGGGAACCACAGAGCCCAAAACAAACCCCCATTCCCTGTCATTGCTGATAATATAAGCCTGATTATCCTGAAACATTGTACAGGCAGCCGCTCCCTCCTCTGGCAGATTCTGCCGGATCAGCTTCCATTCCTCCTCCCCAATCCTTGCATCTCCCTGCCAAAAACAAGTCTCCCCGTTTTGGCTCAACATAAAATAGGAGGCATCCTCATGCTTTTGGATACCGTTAAACATATCCTGAAAAAACTGGTCCTCCACCTTAATAATCAGCACTCCCGGCGGCACATTCCGCTCCATATGACGGATATTGCGCACCAGAAAAAGCCCCTTCTGGGCTTCCCCTGCGATTTTGATTTCACTGTACAGCAGCAGAGGCTTTGCGTAATCTGCTTCCAGGGCTCTTTGCATTTCCTCTGACAGAATATCCTGGGGACGGATTCCCGGAATAACCTGATTGAGAAAATATCCATTCTCTTTATTATCCAGAAAAAAACAGTATTCCGCATACTGATTGTTTGTAAACCAAAGGCTCCTGTTCACATAGGCCTGCTCCTGAGGAAGCAGGGGCTGCTGTTCCAGGGACCTCTGAATATAGGGATTTGTAATGTATCCCTCTGTTAATTCCTCAAAGCCTTTCAGGATCAGCTGGTAATTGCTCAGCATTCTGGTATTGCTGTATGTATAATTCTCCAGATTCAGCTTTGTGACTCTCTCATTGATGGAGCTTCCCAAAATCAGGCCTGTAATGCTCAAAGGCAAAATAGACGCCAGCAGGGTATAAAGAATCAGCTTTTTCTGGATTCCATAAAACCGTCTCTTTTTCATTGCCCCTGTTCTCTCCGATATTCTGTAGGCAGAACTCCCATGATCCGCTTAAACTGCTGGGTAAAATAAGAGGGATTGGGAATTCCCACCTGTTCTCCGATCTCTGTAATGGTATAACTGGAATCCCGAAGAAGCCCTCTGGCCTTTTTCATCCGCTCCTCCAGTAAATACTGCTTGAAAGAAGCGTCCATACACTGCTTAAAAATTCTTCCAAAATACAGGGCGTTTAAATGTACCGCCTCCGCCACCTCCTTGATATTCAGCGACTCCTCCCAAAGATGCTCCTGTATATAGCTGACCGCGCCGCTGATATATTCTCTGGCGTTGTTGCGGATATTTTTAAGATAGAGCTCCTCCTTCCAGATCTCTTCCTCCTGCTGCCTGCTGTTTCCCTCATAGGACTGGAGCAGCTTTCGGATCTTTTTCTGCTGCCTGCACACATCCCCGGCCGACGCCACTGCTGCCAGAAGCTTCTCATCCTCCAGGGGCTTTAAAAGATAGGTAAAAGCTCCCAGCTCGCAGGCCTGCTGGGCGTAGGTAAAATCCTGATAGGCGCTGATCACAAGATAGAGAATATCCTCACACTCATCTTTCAGCCGGCGGATCAGCTCCAGGCCTGTCATTCCCTTCATCCGCACATCAGTGATCACCACATCCGGCCTCGTCTCACGGATTTCCAAAAGGGCTTTCTTGGGATTTACGGTTGATCCCGCCACCGTAAATCCCAGACTTTCCCAGTCATACGTATGAACCAGTCCCTCTAAAATAATAGGTTCATCATCTACAAGATACAACCTTAAGCGTTCCAAGTACCTTCTCCTTCTCTCCTTGGACCATCCCTCGATCCTTGGTTTTTCAGCACATTCCCATAATCCTCTTAGTGTAAGAGGCTGTCTGAAACATCTATATCCATATTGTACTCAAAATCCGCGTACTTGGCAAGAATGACTCAGGGGCAGATACATCCAGGCTCACAGAAATGATTGGCATTGGCAAATCCATTTCTCATTGGCTGCATCAATGAGCTTCTCCTTTCAACGGAAATCCCATATCCATGAGCCACAAAAACCGCTCTCCTTGCAGCTTACATTCCCGGGAATCCTCACCCAGAGCGCATACCTTTACGCCCTTCTGGGCCTCCAGATATGCCAGAAGTCCCAGGGTATACCCAGCCGGAAAAGCTTTTGCCTCCCCGCTCAAGAAAGAAAGCTGTGCATCCAGAAGATCCCGAAACGCCGGCGATCCGGTCATTCTGTACAATCTGGCAAATAAAAGGGCCACAGCCCCGTTTCCCGAGGGGAGGGCCCCGTCATAGGACTCCTTGGGTCTTAAAATCAACGCTTCATTTTCCAGGGAATAGCGGAAATACCCGCCCCTTTGGGCATCCCCAAACAAGGAATCCAGTTCCTTTGCCACCCGCACCGCTTCCACAAACTCCTCCTTTTCCCCCAGCGTCTCATGAAGCTCTAAACAGGCCAGCCCATAGAAGGCATAGTCCTCCAGCTGGCCGGGAAAGGCTGCCTCCCCTTTTCTCCAACGGATCTTAAGCCTCCCCTTTGTATCCCGCAGATTTTGGCGCAGAAATTCCATACAGCTCCTGGCCCGCTCTCCCAGAGCCGGCTCCTTAAGAATCCTGGCTCCCCTTGCATAGGCCAAAATCATAAGGCTGTTCCAGGAGGTCAGCACCTTGTCGTCCAGATGCAGCTCATATCGTTCCTTCCGGTAAGAGAGCAATAAATCCACAGCCTCCTGCCACCAGAAGGGGCGCTCCTCCGGCGTGCATCCGATCCGGTTGGGAATATTTTTCCCCTCAAAGTTTCCCTGCTCTGTGATCTGATAAAACCCACAGAATTCCCTTCCCCTCTCCTCACCCAGCACATACAAAATTTCTTCCTTGGCAAAGAGATAATACTTTCCCTCCTCATGGCCGCTGTCCGCATCCTGGCCGCAGGAAAAGCCGCCCTCCTTTTGCAGCAATTCCCGCTCCGCATAGGCAAATATGCGCTTTGCGGCCTCCCGGTATTCTGGACGGCCCGTCTGGTCAAAGGCCTCCAGATACGCGGCCGCCAACAGGGCGTTATCGTAAAGCATTTTCTCAAAATGGGGAACCAGCCACTGGTCATCCGTGGAATACCGGGAAAAGCCCCCGCCGATCTGGTCGAAAATCCCGCCCTGATACATACAGTGAAGGGTCCGCTCCGCCATTTCCTGAGGCCTCTTCTCCTTTTTCCAGGCTCCATAGCGCAGAAGAAATACCAGCTGGTGCGCCTGGGGAAATTTAGGCGCCCTTCCAAAGCCTCCATTTTTCGCATCAAATTGTTTTTCAAACCAAAGTACAGCCTGGGTGAGAAGATATTCTGGAAAATCTCTGAGCTCCTTGGCTTTTCTTTCATTTTCCCACCCTGTCTCTGGAGCCGGATTCTCCTCTCCTCCCTCTTGCCGTTCTCTCATATATTCTGTCAGCTGCTTTCCCGACTGTCGAAGCCCCCGGGCATCCTGACTCCATTTCCGCCCAATCTCCTGCAGCAATTCCACAAGGCCCATTCTCCCGTAATGAGAGTGCTTAGGCAGGTAAGTCCCCACAAAAATCGGGTTTTGCTCCTCATCCAGCACTGCTGTCAGAGGCCAGCCCCCCAAGCCTGTGACAGCCTGGCACACATCCATATAAACCGCATCCACATCCGGACGCTCCTCCCGGTCCACCTTCACGCTGATGAAATGTTGGTTCAGAAGCTCCGCCACCTCCCGGTCCTCAAAGGATTCCGCCGCCATCACATGACACCAGTGGCAGGTGGAATATCCAATGCTCAGAAACACCGGCTTTCCCTCCCGGCGCGCCCGGGCAAAGGCTTCCTCTCCCCAGGGATACCAGTCCACAGGGTTGTGGACATGCTGCCGGAGATAAGGAGACGGTTCCCCTGATAAGTGGTTTGTATATTTCATAAAACATACTCCTTTTTTATACTTTTCCCCTATTATAAGGAAATCTTCGCGTTTTATACTGCCTGACCGGCGGATACAGAAATATTCTTCTGTTTCCCTTTTCCAATCGACACGTAGAAAAGGACTGTGTTTTGCCACAGCCCTCTTCTAATCTTTGTATTTTATGAGATTTCCGGTTTATCTCCTTCCCTTTCTCTGACAATCTGGAGGCTAGGACTCCTTGGGCTCCGGCAGGCACCCTTTCATAATAATCATAAACTCCTCCCCAGTTATGGTCTCCTTCTCATAGAGATATTTTGCCAGGGCATGCAGCTTATCCATATTCTTCTCCAGAATCTCTCTTGCCCGCTTATGCTGCTCCCGGACGATTTCCACCACCTTTTTGTCGATAAAGGCTGCCGTCTCCTGGGAACAGGCCAGGGAGGTGTCCCCGCCCAAATACTGATTGGTGACGGTCTCCATGGCTACCATGTCAAATTCCTCGGTCATGCCGAACCGGGTTACCATGGACCGGGCAAGCTTGGTGACCTGCTCAATGTCATTGGAGGCTCCTGTGGTCACGGAATGGAACACCAGCTCCTCTGCTACCCGTCCTCCTGTGTAGGTGGCGATCTTATTCACCAACTGCTCATAGGACATCAGGTTATGCTCCTCCTCATCCACCTGCATGGTATAGCCCAGGGCTCCGGAGGTTCTAGGAATAATGGTAATTTTGTGCACCGGCGCAGAGTTATTCTGCAGGGCAGCCACCAGGGCATGTCCGATTTCGTGGTAGGACACGATAAGCTTTTCCTTGTTGGAGAGAATCTTGTTTTTCTTCTGATATCCGGCGATCACCACCTCCACGCTCTCCTCCAGGTCCGCCTGCTGGACAAAGCCCCGGCCCTGGCGCACAGCCCGAAGAGCGGCCTCGTTAATTATATTGGCAAGCTCTGCGCCGGAAGCCCCGGAGGCAGCTCGGGCCACTGCGGCAAAGTCCACATCCTCGGCAATCTTGATCTTTTTGGCGTGCACCTTCAGAATATCTATGCGCCCCTGGAGGTCCGGCAGCTCCACCGGCACTCGCCGGTCAAAGCGGCCGGGACGAAGAAGAGCCGGATCCAGAGAATCCGGACGGTTGGTGGCGGCCAGGATCATTACGCCCTTCTTTCCGTCAAAGCCGTCCATTTCCGTGAGCAGCTGGTTCAGAGTCTGCTCCCTCTCGTCATTGCCTCCCATGCCGCCGTTGTCTCGCTTTTTTCCGATGGTGTCAATCTCATCAATAAACACAATACAGGGAGCCTTTTCATTGGCCTGCTTAAAGAGATCCCGGACCTTGGCAGCCCCCATGCCCACAAACATTTCCACAAACTCAGAGCCAGAGATGGAGAAAAAGGGCACCTCCGCCTCTCCTGCCACAGCCTTTGCCAGCAGGGTTTTTCCCGTTCCCGGAGGTCCCACCAAAAGCGCTCCCTTAGGCATGGAAGCCCCAATCTCCGTATATTTCTGGGGATTGTGCAGGAAATCCACAATCTCTGTGAGAATCTCCTTGGCCTCGTCCTCCCCGGCCACATCAGAAAAACGGATGCCCGTGGTGGACTCCACATAAATCTTGGCGTTGCTCTTTCCAAAGGTCATGGCATTCATGCCGCCGCCCATGCGCTTCGTCAAAGACCGCATAAGCAGCTGACCGATAGCCATAAAAATCAGAATGGGGATGACCCAGCTGACTAGGATGCTCATGAAGGGAGACATTTCCTCCTCGTAGACTTTGCCAAAGCTTACGTCAGAGCCGTCCAGCCTCTCCGCCAGCTTATTCCCATCCTCAATAAGTGTGGTACGGTAATATCCGGCTGTCTCCTCCCCGTCGGAAAAGAACAGCTGGTTTTCGTTGATCTGCACCTCCTGAATCTTGTTTTCCTCCAGCATTTGAAGAAAGGTACTGTAGTCCACATCTGTGATCTTGGCGCCTAAAAACCTGGGAAACACCAGAATATTCAAAAGCAGCAGGACGATCATAACGATCATGTAATAAAATAAAAACGGTTTTCTCGGTTGTTTTACTTCCTTCACCTTTTCGCCCCCTTATGTTTTCCTGAGAATCTCTGTCCAGGGCTGTTTCACATACAGCTTTATTTCGTCTGAACTGATATAAGTATATCATTCCCATTCTGGGGGAATCAATGAAGCAATTCTAAAACATTTCTAAAATTTTCTAAAACAGGATCCGTTCCTGGGCAAATTTTTTCACCTGATAAAGCACCAGCACCTCGGTAAAATCCTGCTCTGCCGCATATTCCGCCAGGGACGCCTTAAAATGCCGCAGATCCACCATCTGAATCTCCTGGTAATCGGTGAGAAGAAACTGTACAAAGGTATTGGCATAGGAATCCTTGACCAGCAGAAGCTTTTTTCCGTTCTCCACTCCTGTATGAATCTTAACCAGCGGGTAATTTCCTTTCAGGAACACCCGGTACTGATCCCGTTTCTTCAGAAAGCTTCGATCATAGATGGAATGGTACAGCTTCCCGTCGCCATAGTCCACCGCAAGCCCGTCTCCCTCAATCCCCGGCAGATACATGGCCATAATGCTGTCCGGAGAAATGTCATAGCTCCCGGCCCTGGAATAGCTGGTTCCGTAAAAATTTCGGCTCAGAATTTCCTCCTCATAGGCCTCCTGGGGCAGAGCTTCCCTGCCAGTCTGTTCCCGGAACGCCTCATAGGCATAGTAGGCTCCCAGACTGGTCCAGTGATGATCGGTCCGGTAATAAACGTATTCCTGACTGTGGGATTTTAAGGCATCTTCCACCAAAATGGTTCCCGGCACCTGAACCTGCGCCTGGGAAAGCAGCTGCTCCTGATCCAGCTCCGGCGCAAAGGCCGGAAGGTAATGGGGCAGCACCTCCCCCGCTGTGGGCGCCAACAGCAGATGGCCTTCCATCCCCTTTTCTTCCATGGCCTCCAGGAATTGGCCCACAGATTCCAGATTCTCCTGGAAGATCTCCGGATCATATTCCTGAAAGGCTTCCAGCAGATAGGAATTCTTTCCCAAATAAATGCCCTGATTCTCTGTGCGCCCAAGGGCCCGGGACAGCAGAGTCTTTCCCTGGACCAGGCTGTCCCGATAAGGCAGCTGATCTGAAAACCACTTTTCCAGCTCCTCCCCATAGACGCCGCTTTTAAGAGCGTTCCAGGTAAATGCAGGCTTTTCCTGAAGATACCGGTTCTCCGCCTCCGAAAAAACCACGGCAGGCTTTGCCAGAAACAAGATCAAAAACAGAGCCCAGGCTCCTGCCAGAAGCCCCAGCTGACCTGTTCTTTGAAATCTCTTTTTGTCTTTCCTGTCCTTGTTATCCAAAGCTTCTCACCCTCCCATTTCCCAGACTCTAAAACCGAAAATACAGAAACGGATTGTAGCTGTCCGCTGCCAGCCAGGCCACGCAGGCCCCCAAAAGCAGCAGCAGACAACCTGTCTCCGCCCAGGGATGCCGTTCCAGCATGCCCTTTCCCAGCCTTCTGGGGAGCTCCGTGCACCCTAGAAGCCCCAGAACCAGCAGGGGAGCAAAATTCATCAGCTGATAGAGATCAAAGCCTGCCGGAAAAAGCCAGAGACTTCCCGAGGGATTTCCCATTCCCCCAAAGCCCGTCATCCGGACCAGCCAGGCCGCCCAGGCTCCCAGATCCTCAAAGGCAAACAGGGTCCAGCCCACAGCCGTCACCAAGAGCGCATATCCATGCGACAAAACGCCCGGGGCCTTTTCCAGCCATTTCCCTAAAAACAGCTTTTCCAGAATGAGAAAGGAGGCATAATACAGGCCCCACAGCAAAAAATTCCAGGAAGCTCCATGCCAGATTCCCGTCAGAGCCCACACAATCAGAAGGTTTCGCAGCTGACACAGACGTCCCTTGCGGTTTCCCCCCAGGGGAATATACACGTACTCCCGGAACCAGGTTCCCAGGGTCATATGCCAGCGCCGCCAGAACTCCGTAATGCTGCGGGAAATATAGGGATATGCAAAATTCTCCGGGAAGGAAAATCCCAGCATGCGTCCCAGACCAATAGCCATATCCGAATAGCCGGAAAAATCATAGTAGATCTGCAGGCCAAAGGCCAGAATTCCCAGCCAGCTTCCAAAGCCGCTGACATCCGGCCTTCCCAGATACAGATTCCACAGGGCTCCGAAGGGATTTGCCAACAGCACCTTTTTTCCCAGACCCACCAGAAACCTGCGCAAACCCTCGTAGATATCCCAGGAGCAGACAGACCGCTGGTCCAGCTCTTTTTGCACGCTGACATACCGCACAATGGGACCGGCAATCAGCTGGGGAAACATGCTCACATAAGCGCCAAAGGCAATGATATTCTTCTGAACCGGAGCCTTTCCCCGGTACACATCAATGGTATAGGACATGGTCTGAAAGGTATAAAAGGAAATTCCAATGGGAAGCTTGAAACCCGGCACAGGAATCCCAAGCCCGGTGAGGGAATTCCAGGTCTCCACCAGGAGGCCGCTGTATTTAAAGACGCACAAAAGTCCCGCATTGATCAAAACAGAGGAAAGCAGTGCTGCCTTCGCGGCCCTTCTCCCCCGAAACCGGTCTACCAGAATCCCATGCACATAATCCACC
Source organism: Lachnospiraceae bacterium (assembly GCA_022796795.1). Classification (GTDB taxonomy): domain Bacteria; phylum Bacillota; class Clostridia; order Lachnospirales; family Lachnospiraceae; genus RGIG4284. The sequence continues at coordinate 51,046 of JAAWJI010000019.1, forward strand.
AGTGTGGAAAACAACAGCAGAGTCACATAGACCGGCTCCCCCCAGGCATAAAAAATCAGACTTCCCAGGAATAACATTCCATTGTGAAGCCTGACCGGAAGCAGGAAATAAACCGCCAAAAACAAGGGCAGAAATCCCATTAAAAACGTAAAGCTGGAAAATACCATAGCTCTTTCCTATTCCTCATTCTTTTTCATTTTCAGGGCACAGCCTTTAACTGGCCATGCCCCGTTCTTCTGCTTCAGGTGTTCCAAATGCGCCCTCACGACTTTCCCGGATGGTGGATCACTCACTTTCGGACGCATTCAGTCTACTCAAAGAAGCTCTGGAAAGCATCCACTGCTTTTTGCGTCTGCTCCTTGGCAAAGGCCAGCTGATCCTCCTCCGAGGAATCCAGGTCCTCATTGACTGCTCCCACCAGCAGGAAAGCCACATAATCCCCATTTCGCACTACCTGAGAGGCATTTACCTTGGGCATATTGGCAGGATACTGAAAGCTGTCCTCCTGCAGAACCTTCTGCACGGATTTCAGCTGGGTCTCAATCTCCTCTCCCTTGCCCTCCTTGGCCTTAACAATCACCACCTGATCCGGATGAGCGCTGATCATAGGCATCTGAGCCACATAGGCCTCCACATGGGTCAGATCGATCCCGTACCTGTCGCTGAACATGCTTTCATCCAGATCCGTATCAGGCAGATAATCCTCTCCATAAGCCTCCTGAACCGCAGTCAGAATATCGCTTACATCCACCTCGGCCTGTCCCTTGTTTCCGCCTGCGCAGCCTGCCAGGACAAAAAGCATTCCAATCAAAAGCGCACCAAATACAATTCCTTGTTTTCTCATAACGAAACTCCTCCTTATATTTCCTATGTATCTGCATGTTTCCCCCTCATGCAGCAGGTTTTGCTATGTAATCCCTTTACAGAGACTCCAGAATCTCCGCCTTCTTGGCGTCAAATTCTTCCTTGGTAATGAGGCGCTGATCATAAAGCCGGTTCAGCTGCTCCAGACGCTCCTCCACCGTGCCCTTCTCCTGGCCTCCTTGCCCGTGAAGCTCCTCCAGTTCCTCCTCATTAACGATCACATGTCCCATGGGCAGCCCCTTTTGGGAAAAGAGGTTGATGCCGTGGCTTACAGTAATAACTGCGGACACCAAGGTCCAGAACACTCCAAAGAGACCGGCTCCCGGAATCACCACAAAGATTCCTAAAATGCAGAACAAAAGCCCCACGATAAATCCCAGCGCAGATGGAAGCTTTCCCGGCCTGTACCAATATTGCTTTCTCATAAAATCCTCCCACTTTGTCTGCTGTAAGAGACAATCCGCTGCCAAAGGAGGCTATGTTTAGTGTCACCCTCTTTGGCCTGTCCTATACAGGGTACTTCATCTAATATATGGTTTCAGTAGAACACTTACTTTATTGTAATCTCCCAAATAGAAGCTGTGCTGTAAAATATCTCATTTTCTTCATTTAGAATCATATTCCTTGCTTTTTCTGACAGCCTGGGATCATTTAATACGGACCAAACAGCAATATGCGTATCTAACAATACTTTCATATATCAAATTCCTCAAACATTCTTGCTATTTCATCATTACATTCATCTATATCATAATCTGCATCAATAAGATTCAAGCCTTCTAAACTTCCAATTCTACGCCTTTTCTTTTCCGGTAATACTGACGCTGAATCAGCAGGCCTCATAAAACGTTGTATCATATCAAGCAAAAAACGCAAATTATCATCTGACAAACCGTTAAGGGATTGTATTACCTGACTTTGTAGTGTTGACATACCATGGTTCTCCTTCCCATTGAAAATTGCTTCTTTATTCCCGTCTTTTTATTAGTATAACCCTAAACAGAAGTTTTCTCAACACTATTCCTGCAAAAAAGTTTACCCTTTTATTTTGAAAAAACACTTGCAAATTAGGGATTTTTCTGTAAAATAGAAGGGGATTGCATATCCATAAGTTTTCTATATTTAAAGGAGTTTTTCAATGATCAGTGCAAACAATATTACCCTTCGGCTGGGAAAACGCGCCCTGTTTGAGGATGTAAATATCAAGTTTACCCAGGGCAACTGCTACGGCCTTATCGGCGCCAACGGCGCGGGAAAGTCCACCTTTCTGAGGATTCTCACCGGAGAGCTGGAGCCCACCAAGGGAGAGATTGCCATCACCCCCGGGGAGCGGCTTTCCTTTTTGAAGCAGAATCATTTTGCCTATGACGAGTACACGGTGCTGGACACGGTGATTATGGGAAATGCCCGTCTCTATCAGATCATGAAGGAGAAGGACGCCATCTATATGAAGGAGGATTTCTCTGAGGAGGACGGCATCCGGGCCAGCGAGCTGGAGGCGGAATTTGCCGACATGAACGGCTGGGAGGCGGAGTCTGACGCTGCCACCCTGCTGAACGGGCTGGGAATCGAAAGCGAGCTTCACTACACCATGATGAAGGATCTTCTGGGCGCCCAGAAGGTGAAGGTGCTGCTGGCTCAGGCTCTGTTCGGCAATCCGGACATCCTGCTCCTGGATGAGCCCACCAACCATCTGGATCTGGACGCCATTGCCTGGCTGGAGGAGTTTCTCATCAATTTCAACAATACGGTGATTGTGGTCTCCCATGACCGTTATTTTCTCAACAAGGTCTGTACCCACACGGCGGACATTGACTACGGCAAGATTCAGCTGTACGCGGGAAACTACGATTTCTGGTATGAGTCCAGCCAGCTTTTGATCCGTCAGATGAAGGAAGCCAACAAGAAGAAGGAGGAGAAAATCAAGGAGCTGCAGGAGTTTATCTCCCGTTTCAGCGCTAATGCCTCCAAGTCCAAGCAGGCCACCTCCAGAAAGCGGGCCCTGGAAAAGATTCAGCTGGATGAGATTAAACCCTCCAGCCGCAAATATCCCTACATTGATTTCCGTCCCAACCGGGAAATCGGAAATGAGGTGCTGACCGTGGAGGGCATCTCCAAGACCATTGACGGGGTAAAGGTTCTGGACAACATTTCCTTTATCCTGGGCCACGACGACAAGGTTGCCTTTGTGGGCAGCAATGAGTTCGCCAAGACCACCCTCTTCCAGATTCTCACTGGAGAGCTGGAGCCGGACGAGGGCACCTATAAATGGGGTGTGACCACCAGTCAGGCCTATTTCCCCAAGGATAACTCGGCGGAATTTGACAACGACGATACCATTGTGGACTGGCTCACCCAATACTCGGAGATCAAGGACGCCACCTATGTGCGGGGCTTCCTGGGCCGTATGCTTTTCGCCGGGGAGGACGGGGTGAAAAAGGTGAAAATCCTCTCCGGAGGAGAGAAGGTCCGCTGCATGCTCAGCAAGCTTATGATTTCCGGCGCCAACATTCTTTTGCTGGATGAGCCTACGGACCACCTGGACATGGAGTCCATCACGGCCCTGAACAACGGCCTGATCAAATTCCCCGGTGTGCTGCTCTTCTCCTCCCGGGATCACCAGATTGTCCAGACCACAGCCAACCGGATCATTGAGCTTCTGCCAAACGGCACCATGATCGACAAGATCACCACCTACGACGAGTATCTGGAGAGCGATGCCATGGCCAGAAAGCGCACGGTTTACACGGCAAAGAAAGAAGAAGAGGATTTCACAGAGTAACCAAAACGGTTTCGGATGAAAAGCACCTGACAGCAGCAATACATTCGCCGCCCGGTCAGGTGCTTTTCTTGTACGATTTTCTTCCTCTTTTTTGGGGAAGAGGCCGTCCCCTGCTCCGGTAAGGGCATCTCCCTTATTTCCACCGGTTCTTCAGGGCCTCCTCCCACTCCTCCCGGCGGCTCTCATACTGTTCGTTGAGATAGGCCACCGCCTCCTCAAAGCCCTCCGGGGTAAAGGGAAAATCCCGGTATTCCTTTTTCTCCTCCGGCGTACAGGCAAAGCTAAAGGGCTCCGGATAGATCACTACCTGCAGAGCTTTTTGCTCCTCCTCCCGGGTTTCCTTGCTCATGCGGTAGCGCATGCCGCTGAAGCTTCCCGTGTACACCCCACGGTTGATGTATGGCAGACCGGCCTGCCCGTGCAGATCAATGTTCATATTCACTCTCTCACAGAAAACAGGGAAAAGGTGAAGGCAAAGCCTAACAGGTTGCTGACCAGGGCCAAAAACAGATGCGCCCATGTCAATATGCCTGACGTAATAATACCCATAGGATTTTTCACCACCATCAGGAACAGATTTAAAAGTCCGATTCCCGGCATATTTGCAACAATAGCCGCCAGATTTCCCATTCCTAAAAGCTCATAATATCTCAGCATCCAAAAGGCAACCGCCACATTGCTTACCAGCTGAACCAACAGCATGGCAATCCCGCCAATCTTTGCCAGAATCAAAATCCCATAGCTGTGAGCCATTCCCCCAAGCAAGGCTATCATAGCCAAAACCAATGGTACAAGGAGCCCGAACAACACATTCCGGATTCCCTGCGGAATATAGCTTGCTGGCATTCCGTTTACCGTCTTTGTAACAAAAACCTGAATCACACCTAACACAAGCAGCACCACACAAAGACTCAGCGGCGCAGCACATCTGCTATTGCTTTTCATCTCATTTCCCCCTCCCGGATATCGGTTCGCTTCATTCTTCCTGCCATTCTAGTTCCTTCTCACTTAGTTGCTCATGCGAAGCTGGCGCTCCCGCTCCTGTGCCATGCGCACAAAAAGCTGCACCTCTTTCTCCACGCTCTCCGTCTCCTCGCTGAACACGACGCGCTGGATAGCGCCGATCTGGTTCATCATGCCGCTCTCCAGGGCTGCCACCGCAGGGCTGGATTTCACCTGACAGCTCTTGGCCGCGTCATAGGCCTTTTCCACCAGCTTTTTGATCTCCTTTTTCTCCGTGCCGTTCATGATACTTTCCAGCTGCGCCGATGCATTGCGGACAAATTTCAGGTCGTTTTGAATCCGCGCCTCATTGGAAGCCGTCTTCTCATTGGCCAGCATGCTGGTCAGCATGGCAAAGGCATAGGCGGCCATGAGCACAATCTGCACGATCAGAGCCGGCTTCCAGTCTTGGGGATGCAGGAGAATAAAGATCACTCCCGCCACCAGCTCAATGAGGAAATAGCCGCTGGCAATGGTATACAGAGAGTATCCGTATACATCCGCGCTTTTCCCCTTTGTGACAAAATAGGGCGTCAAAAGCAGCAAAGCATAGGCTCCATGAATAAACCCGTAGGAAATCCAGACAGAAGCCGGATGTCCTTTTGCCCCTGCCATGGAAAAGAACAGGATATTAAACACAATCAGAAATATTAAATCCAGAATAATCCAGTAAATTCTCGTTTTCTTCATCTCTCATAAATCCCTTCTGATTTCTAGTTTCTGGTTCTACCGCACAGGCGTCCCGCAGTTATTACAGAATTTCGCTCCGGGAGCAAGCTTATTGCCGCAGTTGCTGCAGCAGGCAGGAACCGGGGCCGGACCGGAAAGAGGCGCCCCGCAGTTGTTGCAGAATTTAGAGCCAGGAGTATTTTCCATGCCGCAGCTGGGACACTTGGGCTTCTCCTGCTCAAGCTTACTTCCACAGTGATTGCAGAACTTGGAGCCTGCTCCATTCTCCCCGCCGCAGACCGGACATTTGACGCCGGCAGCTGCCTGGGGATGAGTCTGCACAAACCGGCTGCCCACAGGGGGAGCAGCGGCCGCTCCTGTGGGTCCGGTCTGGGTTGTCTGCTGCATACTGTTCTGCATGGGTGCAAACATCTGCTGGGCCATGGTTCCGAATACACTGCCCGCGGCCATGCCCATTCCCAGCCCTGCGCCAGCGGCGGCCGCTCCCCCTGCTCCCGGATTCTGGGCTACATCCCGGAGAATAGACGCAGACTCCTGCTGAGCCCAGGAAATCCCCAGAATTTCCTGCTCCTTGCGCCGGGCATAGGCCTCCTCCAGCTTAACCCGTCCCGGATCATTCTCCGGAATATCCAGGGCCGCAATGGAGAAATTCACCAGGCGGATGCCGTACTCAGAAAAAGCTTCCTCAATAGAAGCGGAAATCTCTCCTGCCAGCCTTTCCTGCTCAGAGCAGATGCCTAAGATTTCCTCATTGGAATTCTTAATATATTTTCCGATAGCGCTCTTAATGTGCTGGCTGAACTGATTGCGGAAATATAGGACCAGCTCGTCCTCATGCACATAGGGGGTGCTGTTTCCCACCATTTTCAGCAGAAATTTCTTGGAATCCTGCACCTGCACCCGGTAGGCGCCCCGGGCCATAACGCTGGTGGCAATGCCCTGCACCGGGTCCCGCACCTGAATAGGGGAATCCGTACCCCACAAAATTTCCATGGAGTGCACCTTGTTCACAAAATACACCTTGCAGTTAAAGGTGCTGATGCCCCCGGACAGAGAATTTCTCAGGCGGCTGATAAAGGGATAATTATTGGTATCCAGCTTATACTTTCCGCCGATAAACACCTGCTCGATAATGCCGTCCTTAAAGAACAGCGCCTCCTCTGATTCGGCCACAATCAAGGTGGAATTGGTATTAAAATCCTCCTCCAGATTGAGCCAGATCAGCGTATTGATGGGGGAGGTGTTTTTAATCACATCCGTAAAATGCTTCTTTCCTCCCGCGTAATTGACCTCATTTGGATTTTTTGCAAATAACGCCATCTCCCTTGCCCTCCTGTCAAACCTTTTGTCCAGCCGCCTCTTGGGACTAGGCCCAGGGGAGCGGATGAACTGCTTCTCTAAATTGTAGCATATCTTTCCAAGAAACGCACTAGATTCCAAATAATTTTTCAGCTGCCTCCGGGAAAAACTGCCGGTACGCCAAAAGCAGCCCTCCGGAAGGCAGAGGCTGCACATATGCTCTGTACCCGGCAGCCATTTCCCGGGTCAGACACCCTGCTTCCAGAGCGCAGCATACCTTTTCCGCCGTCACATAGTACTGCTTCTGCCGTTCCCTTGCCGTCGCTTCCGATTCCTCTTGAACCGGAAAGCTTATGGAGAAGGGCACGCCCAGCTCCTTTTGTTGGGCAAAGGAGATCTGTTCCCGCACCACAGCTCCCTGTACCGGGTCCCAGTACAAGAGTCCCGGTACTGCCCTTACCTCCCAGACTGTCTCCCTGGAAGCATCCCCGGACCTTCTCTCTTCCGGCAAAGGCTCTGCCTCCAGGCAGAGGACAGCTGGAGTAAACTGATCTCCCAGCTTTTTAAAGAACAGGGGCGTGGGACGCTCTCCCAGATACAGCTCCCTGTTACATTTCATTGCAAATTCATAGGATCTCATCTATACTCCCTTCCTTCCCCTGCACGCCACGGAGCTGATTCCGTCCGTATAGGAAAGCATCTGCTCATATTTTTCCCGGGATATGTAAATGCTGGGATTGTTTTCCCCTCCATATCCCCCGGTATCATTTACAAAGAAGCCCCTGCAGGTGCCGTCCGCATCCTCTGCCAGCCCTGCAATGGTAACCGCATGATTTGCACCTGCATGGACCATATCTCCCAAAAACCATCCCCTGCGCTGCCGGGCAGCTATGGTTTCCCCGCTTTTTAAGTCCTCCCCATACAGATTCAGGCTCATGGAATGTCCCCTGGAAATCCGGTCCACAATCTCATCAAACCCAGCCCCCTGGAAAAATAATTCCGCCTCATAGCCCATGGATTCCAAAATCCTGCCCTGCCCACTGATGCTGGTCAGTCCGTTTCGCTGCAGGGCGTATGCATACTCTTCCCTGCTCATGCCCTCTGTAATGGGAATATACTCATAATTCCCCACTGCTTTCGCCAGGGCGCTCTCCTCTGTGTACAGGCTTCCCTTCTGATTTGCCAGATTCGCCATGGTGCACACGCCGCAGTCATTGAGAATATGGTCCGGATAAGCGGCCCCCTGCTGGGTGATCATTCCCTCATAGGTATCGGAAAAGGTGCCTCCTCCCGCGCTTCGGAAGGTACAGCCTCTCAGCTCCTCCGGCACGCTGCTGTATGCCTCCTGCTGCAGGTCTCCCAGATAGGCCCTCTGCTTTTTCAGATCCCGCACAGACTGCTGGGCCTCCTGCAGGTTGGAGGCAAGCTGCCTGTATTGCTCATTGGCCTGGCCATTGGTGGCGTCATAGTTTTCCCGCAGGGCTGCAGCCGCCTGATCCACCTCGCTGTTTTTCTGGATAATAGCCTGATCCAGGGCCTGCATCTCCGTTCCCAGATCCTTTCCCAGCTCGTTCATGGCAAGCTGATATCCCTGGGTATCCCTGGCCAGAGCTGTGTTGGTCTGAACCTTCTGATACCGGCTGGCAAGCGCGCTGCCCCGATCCAAAGCCTGTTCGGCATAATCGTTGGAAAGCTCCTGACTGCTCCCATCCGCATAAAAGTCATTGACCCGTTCTCCTAGGGACTTCTCCTGGACCTCTGCCGGCTCTACGCTCTCTTTCCCGCTCTCTTCCTGGGGACTGCTTTCCTGCAGCTTCTCTTCCTTCTGCTGCCTCTCCTTTAGATCCTCCCCAGCCTCACGGACACGATCCAGAACGTCCTTAAGCTTCTCCTTTTGTTCCTCCGTCAGGCTCAAATCCTGAGAAATCTCTTCCTCCAGAGCCTGCTCCAGCTCCTGGTCAAAAAACGGATCAAACCCCTGCTGATCCATGGCCCCTTCCTCGGGGTCGGTCTGTAAGGAATTGCCTGTATTGTTATTTCCTGAAGTTCCTGGCTGAGTGCTTCCCCCATGAGGTTCAGAATTTGACACTCCCGGTTCTGAATACTGGTTCTCCTGTCTGAGACTGGTATCCCCATAGCGGTCCAGCTTCTCTGACGCGGCAGCCTGACGGGTTTCGTCATAGCCGGTGACATCACCTTCCAATGCGCTGATCTTTGATTCTGATTCGGCTTCTCCTGTTTCCACCTGGGCTTCACTTATTTCTGGCTCTGCTTCATCCATTTCTGGATCTGAGGCTGTTTCTGACTCTACTTCTTCTGTTTCTGACTGCTCAGCTTCTGGTTTCGCTTCTTCAAGCTCTGCTTCCCCGGATTCTTCGTATTCTGATTCTGATTCCGCCTCGGCTTCTTCTAGCTCCGCTTCCTCAGTTTCCGACTCTAGTTCATCAGATTCTGGCTGCTCGAACTCAGCTTCCTCAAGTTCAGCTTCCGCTCCATCTTCGGCTTCTCCATACTCAGACTCTGCTTCGACTTCTTCCGTTTCCGCCTCTGCTTCATCCATTTCTGGTTCTTCGGTTGTTTCTGACTCTACTTCTTCTGGCTCTGACTGCTCGGCCTCCGCCTCCTCGTATTCTGACTCCGCCTCTTCTAGCTCCGCTTCCTCAGCTTCCCCTGGCTCTGAATCCGCCTCTTCGTATTCTGATTCCGCCTCCACCTCTTCTAGCTCCGCTTCCTCAGCTTCCGGTTCCGTCTCTTCAGATTCTAACTGCTCGGCCTCCGATTCCTCAAATTCAGCCTCCACTCCATCTTCGGCTTCTCCATACTCAGACTCTGCTTCGGCTTCTTCCATTTCCGCCTCGTCTTCATCCATTTCTGGATCTTCGGCTGTTTCTGACTCTACTTTTTCTGTCTCTGACTGCTCAAACTCTGATTCTGCCTCCTCAAACTCCGCTTCCTCAACTTCCCCTGTCTCTGACTCCGCTTCTTCGTATTCTGGCTCCGCCTCTTCTAGCTCCGCTTCCTCAGCTTCCCCTGGCTCTGACTCCACCTCTTCTAACTCCGCTTCCTCAGCTTCCGGCTCCGTCTCTTCAGATCCTAGCTGCTCGGACTCAGATTCCTCAAGTTCAGCCTCCGCTCCATCTTCGGCTTCTCCATACTCAAACTCTGCTTCGACTTCTTCCGTTTCCGCCTCTGCTTCATCTATTTCCGGATCTTCGGCTGTTTCTGGCTCTACTTCTTCTATTTCTGACTGCTCAGCTTCTGGTTTCGCTTCTTCAAGCTCTGCTTCCTCGGATTCTTCGTATTCTGATTCCGCCTCTGCCTCTTCTAACTCCGCTTCCTCAGCTTCCGGCTCCATCTCATCAGATTCTAATTGCTCTAACTCCGATTCCTCAAGTTCAGCTCCTGGCTCCGTCTCATCAGATTCTAACTGCTCGGACTCAGATTCCTCAAATTCAGCTTCCACTCCATCTTCGGCTTCTCCATACTCAGACTCTGCTTCGGCTTCTTCCGTTTCCGCCTCTGCTTCATCCATTTCTGGCTCTTCGGCTGTTTCTGACTCTACTTCTTCTGTCTCTGACTGCTCAAACTCTGATTCTGCCTCCTCAAGCTCCGCTTCCCCTGTCTCTGAATCCGCCTCTTCGTATTCTGATTCTGGATTGGCCTCTTCTTGCTCCGCTTCCTCAGCTTCCGGTTCCGTCTCATCAGATTCTAACTGCTCTGTCTCTGATTCCCCAAGTTCAGCTTCTGACTCTATCTCACCAGATTCTAGCTGCTCGGACTCAGATTCCTCAAGTTCAGCCTCCGCTCCATCTTCGGCTTCTCCATACTCAGACTCTGCTTCGACTTCTTCCGTTTCCGCCTCTGCTTCATCTATTTCCGGATCTTCGGCTGTTTCTGGCTCTACTTCTTCTGTTTCTGATTGCTCCGCTTCTTCGTATTCAGCTTCCGGCTCCGTCTCTTCAAGCTCTGGCTCCTCTTCGGACTCTGACTCTATCTCACCAGATTCTGGCTGCTCGGCCTCCGATTCCTCGGTCTCCTCCCCCGCCTCCAGGGACTCTTCCAGCTCCTCACTGTCCTCCTCCCACTGGGTTTCATCCTCCTGAATATCTGTCTCAGCTTCTTCCAGAAACTCTCCGTCTTCGCTGTCTTCCTCCCAGTCCGGCTCAGTCTCCGCATCCTCCCAAGCTTCCGACTCTACGTCTGTATCCTCCGTCTGCTCTTCCTCAACATCCTCTTCCCAATCCAATTCTTCCTGGAAATCCTCAGGTTCCCCATCCTCTTCCCAGTCCGATTCTTCCTGAAAATCCTCCGCTTCCCCATCCTCTTCCCAGTCCGATTCTTCCTGAAAATCCTGGGACTCTTCCTCCTCTACCCAGTCATCTGAGTCCCCATCCTCAATCCCGCTGTCATCAAAATCCGAGTCATCAAACTCACTGTCGTCAAAGTCCCCATCCTCGAATCCGCTGTCGTCAAAATCCTCCGACTCGCTGTCGTCAAAATCCTCCGACTCGCTGTCATCAAAATCCTCCGACTCGCTGTCATCAAAATCCGAGTCATCGAACTCACTGTCTTCCTCAAATCCGCTGTCGTCAAAGTCCTCCGACCCACTGTCATCAAAGTCAAAGTCCTCCGACCCGCTGTCATCAAAATCAAAGTCCTCCGACCCGCTGTCGTCAAAGTCAAAGTCCTCCGACCCGCTGTCGTCAAAGTCAAAGTCCTCCGACCCGCTGTCATCAAAGGAGCTCTCCTCAAATTCGTCGTCCATATTCTGCTCCTCCTATGCCCTTTCCAGGGACGCCTGCAAAATCTTCGGCGGCACTGGAATCTTGGTTCCGTAGCGGATTCTTCTCCACAGCTGCAGCTTTACGCAGCTCAGAAGCTCCGGGGTAAAGGGCTCATCATTGAGCTCTGCCTGCACCAGAGCGCTGATCCGTTTAAACACCTGCTTTACCTGTTCGAAATCCGTGCTGTTGGAACGAAAATGACGCACAAAGATCCGCCGCGCGATCTCCCGGGCCAGAATCCGCCGCTCCCAGTCGCAGCTTTCCTGACAGTAGGGCGTCTTTTCACACTCCGGGTAGGGCCTCAGCTTCTCCCTCTTATCATTCCAGTAGGTGGAAAGGCGGCGGATGCCCTCATCTGACAGGGAAATGCTGATGGCATGCTCCATGCGGTAGTCCGGCGTAACCACCTCCTCCGGGTCCTCAAGCTTATTGAAAAAGAGAAAGGCCTCTCCGGGACGAAGCCGGGACAGCCGGGCCGTGTGGACCTCCGACATATTGGTGCTGTCTGCAAGAATCTGCTTATCGCTGGCCTCCACCAGGCGGAAAGCAAGCTTAATGTCTGTGAGAGCCACCACATCTGCGGTCACCTTCCGGGGGGACTGGTCTGCAATCACCATGCCCACCCCGTAGGAGCGAAGCTCTGCCAGCATGCGTTTCACCAGACCCTGGGCAATGGCGCTGGGATTGGCCTCTCCCTGTCCCCCATTGCTCTCCGCATCCAGAAGCACATGGGCCTCCTCCAAAAGGATCACATTTTTCAGCTCTCCCTCCCCCACATAATTGCTGTTCACATAGGCCAGGATAGACAGGAGCAGAAGGGAGATAATCAAAGCCTTCTGGTCGCTGTTTTCAATAGCGGCCAGCTCGATCACCGTGGGTTTCTGCAGCAGATCCTCTATGGGAATGGAGTGATAATTGTCAAAGAGGTGCACCAGGCTGTTCAGGCGCACCACGCCTGCTCTTCCAATATTTCTGGCATCCCCTGTATAGCCAATCTCGTCAAAGGTCTGCTGGAAACAGCGGATAAAATCAGAGATATTGAAAATCCGGCCCATATTGTCGCTGGTATAGGTGTCCAGCCAGCGGAAATCGGAATAGCAGTTGTGAATACTCTCCTCAAAAATCTTGTCCAGAGGCGTGGACATGGATACAGCTGCCGCAAAGGCCGTCTTCAAGGTAGACTTATAGGTTTCAAGCTTTACATTTTTGGGCGGCACAAAGGGATTGAACACAAAGGGAGAGATAAAATTCTTTCCCGGTGTAAACACCTGCAGCTCTGGGATGCTCTGCACCAGAGCCCGATATTCATTTTTGGCCGGCTCAATGACCAGGAAGGGAATTCCATGCTCCTTCCACAGCCGGTCCAGAAGGCTTACGGAAAAGGTGGTTTTACCGGAACCAGGGGTTCCCACCACCAGCATATGCTTGGTTAAATCCTTTAGGCTGATCCCGATTCTGTCTCCTCTGGGAGAGGATTTCAGCACGCCGATATCCAGATCCCCTGCGTTGATGAGATGTTCCGCGAAGGTTTTGCTCCCCCGCTCCGAGGAATGGATTTCCAGGCCCGCTGCAATCTTATTGCTCCCCACAGGCAGACGGAAAAACTCTGACGCCTCCTCCGCGGTAATCACATAGGCCAGACGGTAGAAATTCCCCATATTCTGGATTCCGCTGTTCCAGATATAGCTGTCCCGGTTCCGGTTCAGCAAAATCTCTCCCAGAGCCCAGGGCTGTGGATAAAAGTTTCCGGTTCTGCCCGCCTCCTCCGGCGCCAGATCCACAAACCGCATACCCGTCCCTCCGCTGGCAGAGCTGTTCAGCTGGCCGTACAGCCTGGTGGAAATATGATTTACCGAGCCCATATCCCCATATACCAGGATGTTATACTGAAACAGAGCCCGGTTCTGGTTGTTTACATAGTATTTGTAGAGCTCCGCCGGCTTCTCTGCCAGCATCACGCTTCCGGCCCCTTCAAAGGCGTCTCCGCTGTAAAGGGTGTCCAGGGACTGGCTCATAGAACTTAAGGTGGCAAGCTCATCTCCCTGATAATAGGTGGGGATCAGCTGGAAGGACACCATGCAGCCCGGTGCCTCCATGAGGGCGTGTACCAGACGGCTCAAATCCTCCCCACTGCCCTGAAGAATGTCAAACTCATAGCAGTAGGGAAGCATACGGTTCTGCAGATTTTCCAGGCGTTCCTCCTTTACCAGGGCCCGCACCGTCTGCTCCTGCACCTGATCCATGCGCTGCGTTAGCTCCTCATAAGAAGCCTCCCGGCACTCATAGCGCTGGTTCTCCAGCATGGTCCGGCAGACCCGGGACAATTCCTGCACGGTCACACATGCCCGCTCTCCCAGGGAATCAATGGCCCGGACCAGCAGGAACAGGTGAATGGACGCCTGGTAAGGCTGATTTTCCACCCGCCTGGTTACCCACAAAAGCTCCAGGGAAATATCCCGGGAATATTCCCCTGCCCCAGACAGGCGGTAATCCTGATAAATCTCCGCCAAAAGGCTTGCCATCTCTCTTTGATAGCGTGCTTCAATCCCCTCGTCTCCTCCGTCCGGCAGAATTGATGCATCCGGAACCGAAGAGATCTCCAATATTTTCAGGGCCGCCTGCTCCCCGCTGGCCAGTCCGGCAACCGAAATCTTCTCCTCTGTATTCATTCCCACACACTCCGTAATCTAATTTTATCATCCCATGAAGCTGAACGACCCATGAGAATATGCTCTCCATCCAGCACGCGCCCAGCCGCAAAAAACAGCGGCCAGACAGCCGAAGCGTTTCCTGGCAAATTACTCCCAGACACGCTCCTGCCATCTGACCGCCCCATCTATCCTGGGTTATGCATTCTTCTTATCCCGAATCAGGTTACGCATAGCTGTAAACTGGGTATCCATTACAGATTTTCCCACCTCTGTGTTTACGTTGGCGCTGAAGCTGCAGCCGCCCAGATACAACACAAAGCTCTCGGTAACCTTATTGATGTACTTTTTGCTTCTGCGGTTAAATACCTTGTACAGAGATTGCTCAAACCGCATTCCCTCAATATCCTTGTAGAAGCACTCGCCGGTAAACTCCTGGTATACCAGACCTGTGGAAATATCCACATCGCCCCGGTACATGAGCACCTGGGTTTCCGTAAACACATACAGGGAAACCTCCATCAGCATGGAGCGAAGAGCGTCGTCCGAACCGATTCGCAGGGCCACCACCGGATCCAGCTCCGTGCCGTCAGAAGAATTTCTCTGGAACAATCTGAAAATACTGGACCATAAACCCTTGTTCTTCTTTGCCTCCGACTCTGCCTTGGCAGCCTCAAAACTGCTGTCCGGAGCCGCGCCAAGACCCGTGAGGATCACCGGATCAATCAGGCTTACCTGCTCCTGGATCATATTAAGCTTTTCCATTCCTCGCTGGGTCATGATCTCCACCTGGTTGTCCCATGCCTGATCCACGCTGGCTTCCCCGGTGTAGTCATTCTTAAACAGGAAAAACAGACCGATTAAAATTAAAATGAGACCGATTCCCATGGCACAGATCAGAGGAATTCCAATGAGAATCAAAATTGCGGGCCAGGTGCGGTTGGAAAGGAAATATTTCCGCACCACGCTGCTCTCCACAAAGGCGCCTCCCCGCCCGCCGGAGCTATAGCCGCCTCTGCCGCCGGAACCTCCCGGAGTATAGCCTCCCTGGCTTCCCGGAACGTAACCCCCTTGTCCTCCTGATGCATAACCGCCCTGAGTTCCCGGAACATAGCCGCTCTGGGTCCCCGGAACATAACTGCTCTGAGTTCCTGGAACATAACCTCCCTGGCTTCCCGGAGTGTAACCCCCCTGTCCTCCTGATGCATAGCCGCTTTGTCCTCCCGGGACATAGGGATCCGCCGTAGCTGGTACAGCCATCTCTACCGGGCTTCCACACACATTACAAAACTTTGCGTCGCTTTCCAGCGGCGCCCCACATTTGGTACAATTCATAACTCTCTTCCTCCATCTCGTATTTCATTCAAGCCCTCTCTCCCGCAAATCCGGTTTAAAAGCTTTTCTGACATGATTACAGACAGGCTGGCTTGGGCGTGCCCAAAATTGCATAGAGCTGCTCCACATCAAAGCCAGACAGCCCGGCCTGCAGGGCGTACTGCATGGTCTCCTCATATCCTGGAGACGTATTCAGCCGTTTACAGAAATAATAGTCATATTTCACATAGGTTAGAAAATAATAATAGATTCCTTTGGGCTCAATCATCAGCGCAGCATTGATATACTCTTCGATTTTGTCAATCACCGGTTTTACCGCCATAAAGGGACGCTGTCCCCGAAGAAGACAAACCGCCGCGTAGAAAAAAGTCTCAGAATTATCAAAATCCGTCTCCACAGCCCTGGCAAAAGCTTCCCCTGCCTTATCATAAAGACGCAGCTTCAGATAACACATGGCAATAGAGCGATTCAGTTCTGCATTTTCCGGATTTTCTACAAGAGCCTGCCGATATGCACCCGCATATTGGTTGAGCTGAGGCATGGGCATGACATAGACGCTGTTGAATGTTGAAATAATCACCGGCCTTCCGCAGTAGCGGCAGGTAGTTTCTCCTGTGCTGGACGGCGCACCGCAGCCAGGACATTTCAGGTCGATTACCTGATGAGCCATAAATGATTCCCCCCTTCTCATTTATGTTACTTTTTTATTATAAAGCCAACAAATTAGGGTGTCAATGAAATTTGTCGAAATGGGAGTGGCAGAGATTTGTGACAAAAAGCAAAAAGAAAAGACCCCTACTCTTTCGCCTTAGAGTATCCTGGGCCTTTTCCTTTCAGAAGACAACCGAAGCAAGCGATTTTCATCCTTGCATTGGATTATTTACAATCACATTATATCCTATAAGACCGTAAAGTATTAGGATAAATTCTCCAAAAATATGCAACGATATCGCCATTTTATTTCCCGGCTCTCCTTTTCATTTCATCTTCCTTCGTTTCAAGATGAAGCTTACCATAAGATACACTGCGCACACCAGCGCTCCGTATTCCAGCATCTTCAGCAATGCGAAGGGCCAGGCAATCTGAAATCTTGCCAGAAAATAGTCCGGGATTCTGCCGTCAGGCAGCACATGAAAGCCCACCCGTACAGCCGGCAGAAAGGATCCCAAAAGAAAGCTTACCACAGCTCCTAGGATCAAATTGCTCCTCTGAAAGTCGTGAATTTTTTTCATATAATCAATTTCCGTATTTTGCAGCTCTTTTTGCACCCTGTCCTCACACTCCAATTCTTTTGTAAGCGCAGCATAATGCTCTGCGCAGTCCTCACAGCTTTCTAAATGTGCCTCAATGCAGCCCCTGGTTTCCGCAGACATCAGCTTCTCCGCGTACAGCGGCGCCAAATCCCGAACCATCGAACAAGGAATTTTCTCACTCATGTTTCTGAACCTCCTTCACAAGCTTTTCTTTTCCCCGGTAAAAATTCACCCGGGCCCAGTTTTCACTCTTTCCCATGATCTCCCCGATCTGTCCAAAGGAAAGATTTCCGATCAGACGCAGATACAAAACCTCCCGCAGGGGCTCCTTTAAACCGTGGAGAAGTTTCAAGATCCGGACGCTGTCCCATTGGAGCATTACCTGATCCTCCACCTGTCTGGGATCCATAAGCTCCTCCGCCTGAGCCAGGCTCTCCTTACGCCCCTGTTCCCTGGCATAGCTGCGCCAGAGATTTTTGGCAATGCCGCAAAGCCAGGTGAGCACGCTGCTGTCTCCCCGAAATTTTCCGATTCCCTCCACGGCCTGAAAAAAGGTTTCCTGCGTCAGCTCCTCGGCCAAATCCGGGTCCCTTGTCCGGCTCAACAGAAATGCGTACACGGTTCCCGCATGCTTTCGGTAAATCTCCTCCATTGATTCCATGGCTGTCTTTCCTCCTTTCCTGATAGTAGGTGAAAAAAAACTGCCATTCGTTACATTCTATTTGTGAAATAATTTATTTTTTACGGACAGGCGTCGTCCTTTTTCCTCCTCTATCCTAACACAAAGGGAGAATATTTTTCTACTCCATAAAATTCGTCATTTCCTTTCCCGGACATTTGATGTAAAATTATGATAAATAGAACTCTTCTCCACGAAAGGGTACGGCCATCATGAAAAATCATTTCCATGGGATTTTCCCTAACGACAATTATCTGGATCTACGCCCCTACCAGTATGGCTGGGAGACATGCGCGCCCCTGCATTCCTTTGGACCGTTCATCCGGAATCATTATCTGTTCCATTATATCAATCCTGTTCCAGGCCTGCCTTCAGGAGGAATTCCTTTGCGCGCATGCCGTCAATGGGGAAATCCATGAATACAAACTGGGTGCAAATCAGGGATTTCTCATCTGTCCCAGTCAGATCAATCTCTATACGGCAGACGAACAACAGCCCTGGAAATATGTCTGGCTGGAATTTGACCGCGTGAGAATACAGGGTTCCACAGCCGCTAAAGAGCATATGCTCCTGAAGCCCACACAAAGGGGAATACCATAATGAGGGAGCCCAGAATGAGCGCGGCATAAATAACCGTCTGGCTGATACGCTTTGAGCTTTTCATTGATTTAGTCTGCATTGCGATTCCTCCTTAAATTTCATAATTGACCCATTTCTTCTGGCCAATAAACTGGAAAATTGTGGCGATACCAATGATTAATACGGTCCATACAGCGATGGCAGAGCCGGATCCCCGGCTGCCGGCAACAAAGGATTCCCGATAGAACAGATAGATAAGGCTTTGTACGCTGGTCAGTGCAGGATTGGTTTCCTCCACCATCATATAAATCAGATCATATACCTTCAGGGAGGTCATGAGACGCATAATCATGGTCACAAACAGGGTAGGGGATACCATAGGCAGTGTAATTTTAAAAAACTGGGTAAGCTTACTGGCTCCGTCAATGAACGCCGCTTCATAATAGGATTTTGAGATATTCTGCAGGCCAGACAACAGCAATACCGCATCATAACCAATGGCGCTCCAAATTGCCACGATAGCGCAGGATACCAAAGCCACATGGGAATCCGTGATCCAGGCTATGCGCGTTCCCAGAATCTGATTGAGAATCCCGTACTCACTGTTAAAAATCCAGCGCCATACCATGGTGATGGCTGCAGGCGCACAAACCATAGGCAGAAAAAAGATCGTCCGGAAGCCCCCCTTAAATTTCACCCTTGCGTTAAGCAGCATGGCGACCAACAGGGCTAAAAAGATACCCACCGGCACCGTCAGGATACAGAACAGCAGGGTATTTCCTGTAGCTCTCCAAAAATCCGCGTTCTGAAACATATTGATATAATTATCCAGCCCGATAAACTTGTAATGTCCAAATCCCAAATGCTCACAAAAGCTGGCGTAAATGGTTTGAATAAAGGGCCAAACATTCAGTACAATCAAACCGATAATTGTGGGGGCAACCATAAGGTATCCCCAATTCTGCTCTCTTCTGGCCGCAGCGGACCGTTTTGTGCTCCTCATACAAAATCCCCCTTTCAATCATCTGCAAGCTTTTTGGCAGTCTCTGTATCTACTATACTCTGCATACGCTCCAACCCGGTCATGAGATCCAGCTCCTTGGAGTAAACCTTAGTCAGTTGATCCAAAACCTGGCTTTTCCATTTGGGACTGGCAGAATTATAAACTGCCTGGACTGCATAATCAAACTGCTCAAAAATAACATCCAGATTCAGCTTCTCCTCATATGGATCGAAGGCGCTGCGCCAGGTTTCCTCGGTGCCCATATAGGCCGGAATCGCATCCCCACATAAAATTCCATTCCCTTGACAGATGCTGGCTGTGTATACCCGGCCTTTGTTTTGTCCTCATTTAAAATGTATCCCCCTGCCTGGTACACAAAAGGCCAGTATCCCAGCTGATCATCATTATAAGCCATAAATCCGTATTTTCCGGTGGCGTTGTAAATTTTTTCCGAGGCGGTTATTAGGTCGTCCCAGGTCCAGTCGTCATTAGGATATGCAACACCTGCCTGATCGAACATTTCTTTGTTGTATATCAAGTGTCCGTTATCCTTGTCTTTGGGAACCCCATACAGATTTCCGTCGCTGCCCCGATAATTGTTTCGGGAAATTTCCGAAAAATGCTTTTCATAATATTCAGGATCCACATCATCATAGAGATGGGTTACATCCGCCAGCATTCCAAAATCCGCATAGTACAGAAGCTGATTGGTGTGCATCCAAAAGATATCGGGCAAAGTATTGCTCTCCGCCGCTGCCTCCAGTTTTGTCCAATATTCTCCCCAGCTGGTAGCCTGTACGTCTATGATTACATCTGGATGCTGAGCCGTGTAGGCGTCACACATAGCCTGCATACCCGGCCGCTGATACACGTCCCAAATCTGAAAGGTCAGGTGAATTTTGCCATCTGAAGAGTTACATCCAGTCATAGATAGCACCAGCAGCATAGACAGAACAATCGCAGTGATACGAGATTTATTTCTCATATTCCTCTTCTCCTTTTTTATATTTTGCCTGCAGTGTATAGAAAATCGTCCGGACTCTGCCTCTATGCATCTCCCACAAGCTGATGAGTCTATTATAAATTCCAGGGAAAATATCTGTAAATCCAGCCATGTGCCTAAAATATATCAGGATTCACCAGAAGTAAGATTTTTATATATTTGCGTCTTATTTTTGCATATAGCTGGAATAGAGAGCTTTTGAAGGATTCGGTATTTCTTTGCAACATTGTCAAGTGAAGAATTCATTCTTTTTGCTTTTCATACACGGAATGCTGTAAACATACAGATAAATATGCTAAACTGAATACAACAACAAATGGGAAGATGTACTGGAAGAAATAAAATTATTTAGCTATTAGATGATAACTGTTCTTTATTTGATGATATCTGTAATATCACGCAAGTGGGAAATAATTTGGGTAGTCTGGATTGTATATTGTTTTTATTGGATTTTTGTATTAATATATCTATAAAAAATATTAGCAATCTACAAAAACGTTAGAAACGGAGGAAAAAATGGTCGATTATTCACAATTTGAGGCAAGTGTAAAATCCGGCATCCATGCAGATGTGAGCCGGATACGGCAGAAGGATGAAATCATAAAAGGCATCGTTAAAAAGCGGAGAAGTTCCGCTATAACCTGTGTGTGCTTCCTGTGCATGGCAGGAATTTCTTTGTTTAAAAGCTGGATTCCCGCCGTTATCTGTCTCCTTCTTGCATTGTTTTTCTTATGGCGGGCTGTCGGAAAATTTTCTGACGAATATTTACGGGAAATGTACGAGGAAGGGCTTTTGGTTCCCGGCATGATCGTGAAAACGGAACCCCTCA